>JAWXCK010000171.1:0-15050 GCA_034408855.1 Pirellulaceae bacterium | reverse complement strand
ATCGGAGTTTTCATTTGGTATACTGATCTCCTTGAGACTCCCAGTCTCGCACAGGGGACTTCAACCCCATTAACTCATGCCCATGACGGGCGTACCAAATCTCAGTCGATCGCAATATTGCATCGCTAGCAAAATGCGTCAGCCGGTATTCGTCGCATCCGATCGTTTCGGCTGGTAGAAAGCCGTCGGATTATGGAGAAAAATAGGCTGTCGCCGTGTTTAGTTAGTCAGAGTACAATGAGTGAGCGTTTCTGGGAGATTTTTTCGCAAGCAATCGATGAATATGACTCGAGAACGAAATTCTAGCACTGCTTCTGATCGGACTCGTTCTGCTGAACGCGAGGATTTGACCAATCAGACGATCAATGGCTATCGAGTTCTGCACCAGCTCGGTTCGGGCGGAATGGCCGACGTGTACTTGGCGTTCCACGAAACGTTGCAGCGGCACGTTGCTTTGAAAGTAATGCGGACCGATCTTGCGGCGTCCAAGGACCATCTTCAACGATTTCTGCAGGAAGCCCGTTCGGCGGCTTCGTTGATTCACCCGAACATAGTTCAAGTCTACGATATCGGAAACTGGGGAAAGATTCATTACATCGCCCAGGAGTACATTGCGGGAAATACGCTGAGGGCTTTCGTGCATCGGCGCGGTTCGTTGCCACAGCCAGAGACGATGTCGATCATGCTGCAAATCGCAGCCGCCCTTCAGAAAGCGGCTTCGATCGGTATCGTCCATCGCGATATTAAACCTGACAATATTCTATTGACGCCCGATGGCGAGGTGAAGGTCGCCGACTTCGGACTGGCTCGAGTGCGCAGTCAGTCGAATGGACTGACTGAAATTGGCGTCGCTTTAGGAACACCGACCTACATGAGCCCCGAGCAAATCCAAGGTCAATCAGTGGATGCCAGGAGCGATCTCTATTCGCTGGGTACCACGGCCTACGAAATGCTGGCTGGGCGTCCGCCGTTTGAAGGCGAAACGGCCCTTGCTTTAGCTCTGCAGCATGTTCAAACAAATCCGCCCGACTTGCAAGCGATGCGCCCTGATATCGATATTGAATTGATACAAATCGTGATGCGTTTGTTGTCGAAGAATCCAGACGATCGATTTGGTTCGGCCGCCGACTTAACGCGATCGCTTAAGAAAATCGCCGAACGACTATCGTTGACAATGTCCGTCGACAATCCAATTCCGCTCTCCGGTATTTTCCTGACGGATGCGCCGGTCATCGGGCCTCATACCACGCACCTTCAAACGGCGATGTTTCGAGAGGCGAAGCCAAATTCGCGACTCCGATTCCGTTGGTTAACGCCGGTCGCGTCGTTCGTCGGGGTTGGAGTTCTGTCGACAGTCGTGGTTAGCAATTTACGGCGCGAGGCGCTGATCGAAAAACCGATTGCGAGCAACGTCGATTCTGTCAAAAGAGAGATGAGTGTCGAAAAGCAATTCTTCGTCGCTCTAGTAAACAACCGAGCTGCGGAATGGCGAGCTATCGAAGCCCAATTTCCTCCGACCGACCCCGCAAATGTCAGTTACAACATCAAAGCTTGGCTTCATTTGGCTTGGTTAGATTTAGAACATAAGAATCTTACTGAAGCCCATCAAGCTGCCGAAAAAATGTTGCAGCCTGAGTATGCGTTGACTCGCGACAAAGCCACTGAAACGCTAGCGATCATCGTTCAATCGATGGTCGACTTGTACACCGGTCGGCAAAATGCATCCGATGAAAAAATGCGCGCCGCAAAGCAGATTTATGAAAGCCTTTCTCCCGAAGGAAAATCGGTTGTCGAAAGGGCTATGCCTTCCTTTGTCCTCGATCAATGGATTCTTCCGATCAGCGACGATTCTTAGCCAATACAGCAGTGGTCGATGATCTTGTCGGGGGTCGTGAGGTAGCCGGTATAAAACGGCCCGAATTGACCGAACCTTGCACTCGCTTGATCAAAACGCATCGTATAGACGATGTCCTTGAGGTATTGCGGGTTCTTAGCCCACAAGGTCACTCCCCACTCCCAGTCATCCAAACCGACCGAAGCGGTGACCAATTGCGTGACGCGACCGGCAAACGACATACCGCTTTGAGCATGCTCGGCCATCATCTCGGTCCGCTCGGAGAACGGCAAGAGAAACCAATTGGCACCCACGTTGCGAACTTTATTCATTGGATAAAAGCACATCGCTGGCCATTGCGGGAATTCGGGAGCCAAGCGGTGAGCGAGCATGGTCGGCAATCGCGACTCGTACGAGTTTACTTTGGCTTGAAAGCTTGGTGAACTGGGATCTTCGCCGCTTCGAATCAATTTTTGGGCATATTGCTCGCGATTGGGAAGGTACTCGCTGACCTCGGAAACCGACACAAACGAATACGTCGGCTCGATAGCCGCCCCGAGGACGCTGCTGAGTAGACGCTGGTGAACTCGATCGATTTTGAGCGGATCGGGGTCCATCATCACCAAACCGAAATCGGCTTTGTGGCCGCTGATAATAAAGGCTTGGAATCGCTCTGGACGAAGTTCGTCGCCGGGCGACAAAGCCTCGATAAACTGGCCAATGCCGCGCTGCATTCGAACTGGATCGGCAGCGATATTTTGAAGTTGCCCTCGATTCCACCGGTAGAAATAGTGTCCACAATGCAGTCCTTGGATCGGGACTAATGAAGGTTCTGGGATTTCTGCGTGTCTCGATTGATGTGCGTTCATCGATAATTTTCCGGTCGAAGTAAGGCTGGAGCTTAAAATCGCTAAATTCGATATTGTCTCAAGTTTTAGCAAGATTCGGCGCGTTGGCCATCGGTTATCAGAGCGTAATATTTGACGAGTCGGGCTAATCTATCTAGACTCAAAGTATGAATTTCGTTGTCCATGCGATCGCTCGCAGGTCGGCGGCAGCTCGTAATCCTACATTCCCGAGTCAGCATTCGATCATGGCAAACTACGGTTTACTCGTTCCGACAGGTGGCGGCGAGGATGTCCCGCTCAAAAAAGATCGAATTTTGATTGGGAGACGAGACAATTGCGATATTGTTTTGCGGTTTCCCAATGTATCTGGCCAACATTGCCAATTGACTTTGGAAACGGGATATTGGTTCGCCAAAGACTTGGATAGTCGCAACGGGACCAAGGTCAACGGATTTCGAATTGCAGGCCGAAAGCGGCTCGATCCAGGCTGTATTCTCTCGATAGCCAAGCATCAGTATAAAATCCACTACAATCCAGATGCTCTCGGAGCCAGCGGATCGCTGCCAATGGACGATGATAGCATCGAAAATATGATGCGATCGTCGCTGATGGATCGAGCTGGCTTAGATCGTCGAAGTCCAGAGAACGACGGCGCAAATAAAAACGAACTGGAAGAGTAGCGATCCTGAATGGCGTCGTCTATTTTGCCGACGGAGATTTGCTAAACTGGGGGCCGATCGCAAACTCGCGATCAGCATTGGAATAGACTTTCTTTCTCCTCGACACGGATTTGCTTCATGCCTTCAGCCGGACTTGCCCATCTTGTTTACTTCTCGCTCACGGATAACTCGGCGGGAAAGACCGACGAGCTTATCGCCGCTTGCAAAAAATATCTCGACGATCACCCTGGAGTTACCTATTTCTCGGTCGGTCGATTGAATCCTGATTTATCGCGTCCGGTAAACGATCGCGATTACGAAGTCGCGTTGCATGTTGTCTTTACCGACCGAGCCTCTCATGATGCATACCAAATTGCACCGAGGCATTCGGAGTTTATTGAAGAACAGAAATCGAACTGGAAGAGAGTTCGCGTTTTTGATTCGGACCTCGCATAGCCCAAACTGTCCCACATTTTCACCAACACGTTCCCCTCAAAAAATTCGAGACCGGAGAAGTTTATATGAGCATGTCATTTCGCTTGAATTGGAGTCCGCTCCTCGCAGTAATACTGGTATTTAGTAGCGAATCGCTTAATAGTGCAGAACCGCCTAAACCGATTCGCGCGCTTTTGATCACCGGCGGATGCTGCCATGACTATGCCGCTCAGAAAGACATTTTGAAGAAAGGCATCGAAGCTCGCGCCCATGTCGTGGTCGATCAGATTCACACCGACGATACCTCGACGGCTCCTCCTTTGGCGGTTTTCGGAAACCCCGATTATGCCAAATCGTACGATATCGTAATCCACGATGAATGCGCTGCGGCGATCAGCGACCCGGCTATTATTTCAGCCGTTTTAGCTCCACACAAAAAAGGAATTCCCGGAGTGAATCTTCATTGTGCGGTGCACAGCTATCGCATTGGTAACGCAAAGGAAATTGCCGAACTGGGAAGCGAGCGAGGGATGTGGTTTGCGTATTTGGGTATTCAGTCGAGTGGCCATGGACCGAAGCTGCCGATGGCGATTAAGACCATCGATAGCAAGCATCCGATTACCGTCGATCTCGGTTGGTCGAACTGGACGACAGGAAACGAAGAGTTGTATAACAACGTCGAACTCTTAAAAACCGCTTCCCCGATTCATCATTCGACTCAGATCGTAACTCAGAAAGATGGCTCGACCAGCGAAGCGGAAGCGATTGTAACTTGGGCTAATGATTTTGGTGGGACGCGAGTGTTTACCACCACGGTCGGACATTACAATGAAACGGTAGCCGATGATCACTATCTCGATTTAGTGACTCGCGGCTTGTTGTGGGCCTGTGACAAACTCAATCCAACCTATTTGAAGCCATAATGCATCATCAAAACAAGGTCGAATCAGAAAGCGAAGCAACGATCGCGCGCCGGACTCGCATCGGTTTGATTTTGTTGGCTGTTTATGGATTGGCGTATTCAGTATTCATCGGCCTGTGCGCATTTGCGT
Organism: Pirellulaceae bacterium; assembly: GCA_034408855.1. Lineage (GTDB taxonomy): Bacteria > Planctomycetota > Planctomycetia > Pirellulales > Pirellulaceae > JAIYDQ01. The sequence goes on along the minus strand of JAWXCK010000171.1, from coordinate 10,222 downwards.
CCAAGTCGATGGCTGATTTTTCGCCGTGGGGAATCCCGTTTGCGATATGGTATGGAATGGGATTGATGGTAGGTGCAATCCTGATGGCGCTTCTCTACGGTCGACTTTGCCAAGCAAAATTCAATCCGAATTAGCTTGGATCATTCATTCTATGAATTGCCTACCCGATGATTTATGAAACCAGTTGGCTAGCCGTTGGGATTTTCTCGATTATCGTCGCCATCACCCTTGGCTTAAGTTTTTATCTCGGTGCCAAGGCCCAGTCGAGTGAAGGGTATTTTGCGGCGGGTGGTTCGATTCCATGGTTCATCAATGGCATCGCCTTCGCCGGCGACTACTTATCGGCCGCTTCGTTCCTCGGTATTTGCGGGATGATCGCTTTTTATGGCTACGACGGATTCCTATATTCGATCGGATACCTTGCGGGATGGGTCGTCGCCCTGTTGGTGATTGCCGAACCGCTCAAGCGAATGGGTAAGTATACCTTTGCCGACGCGCTGGACAGCCGATTTCAGTCAAGTGGTATCAGGTTGACCGCTTCGCTAAGTACGCTCGTCGTCTCGATTTTTTACTTGATACCGCAGATGGTAGGTGCCGGTTCGCTCGTCAAGCCGCTGCTCGGTCTCGACTATTGGGTCGGTGTGGTCATGGTCGGCACAGTTGTGATCGTGATTGTCGTAACCGCGGGGATGGTCAGCACGACCTACGTCCAGTTTCTTAAAGGCGGTTTGCTCGTTATTTTCTCGTTAATTCTCACCATCTTAATTCTTTATCGCGGGTTAACGGTCGTGCCGACTGACCCGACGATCGCGTCGGCACCGCAAACAGTAGAGGTTCGCGACGATAAAAAGTGGATTGATGGAAGCCCGCAAGGGCACGGACCGGGCGAAAAGGACTTGCGTCCAGTGGGGCGGCTGGTCGAGCTTCCTGATGGCGCATCGAGTACGGGACCGCTTGGACCGATCGCTTTTTTGCAAACGATGAGTCGATCCAAAATCGAGATTTGGTCTTCGAAATCGGAGAAGGTCGATGGTGTTTCAACGACTGTTTATTCTCCTAAGGTCGTCGACGGCATGCAGTTGCTTCAGCCAGGGAACCATCCAACATTCAAAGGAATTCGCGGTGATCGATGGGTTGAAAAAATTGATTTTATCTCGCTGATGCTCGCATTGTTCGGTGGTACCGCTTCGCTACCGCACATTCTCATCCGGTACTATACGGTTAAAGACCAAGCCTCGGCTCGTAAAAGCACGATTGTTGGTATCGCGGCAATCGGATTTTTTTACGTGCTGACGTTGTACATAGGTCTCGGTGCGATGGTGAGCGGGACGCTAGACGTTACAGATACCAACATGGCAGCGCCTCTTCTCGCTAAGAGTTTTGGGAATTGGCTGTTCGCCATCATTTCGGCGATTGCTTTTACCACCGTCCTCGGAACAGTCAGCGGATTGATAATTGCAGCCAGCGGAACAGTCGCCCACGACCTTATCGGCGGCTTTATGGGAGTCGAACTGAATGGTTTTGCTCAAGTTCGAGTTGCAAAAATCGCGTCGGTCGTGGTGGGAGCCATTGCGATTGGGCTTGGTTTGCTTTTCGAAGGCATGAACGTTACCTACTTGGTCGGATGGGCATTTAGCATTGCAGCTTCGGCAAATCTGCCCGCTTTGGTGATGCTGCTTTTTTGGAAGGGAACGACCAAGGTCGGCCTGATGATCGGGATTTTAGTCGGCTTGTTTTCATCGCTTTCTTGGATACTTGTCTGCCCAGATACGTTTTCGAAAGTCTACGGTTTGCCCGCATCGGATGCCTGGATTCAACTTAGTCAGCCCGGAATCGTTACGATTCCTTTAGGTTTTTTCGCGATATACGTTGCATCCAAGTTCTCCGGTGCCGAAAACGCGAAATTGTCGAATTAAACTGCGCCCGCGAAACCCTCAGGCCATCCTGGGGTTTTCCATTCCTAGGTTCCCTTTTTCCCCTCAACTTGTCGTCAGGAGTGCGTGTAATGCGATTAAGAACTTTATTATTCGGATTGGCCGTCTTTTCGTTGACGGCAGGTTCAATTTGCCAACTTTCATATAGCCAAGAAGATGGGAAACAAGGCCCTCCCGGTGGACAACGAGGCGGTGATCGCGGACGCGGTGGACCTCCTGGTGGTTTTTCCGGAAGAGGCGGCGGCGGTGGAATCACAAGTTTGATTCGGATGGATGAAGTCCAAACGGAACTCAAACTTTCCGATGAACAGAAAAAAGAGCTAACGGCAATTTCCGATCGCATTCGGCAGTCGTTTAGCGGCGGCGGACCTCCTGGCGGTGGACCTCCCGGCGGTGGTCGTCCTGACGGGGGTCGTCCTGACGGTGGTCGTCCTGACGGGGGTCGTCCTGACGCCGGAGGTGGTCGACCAGAACGCGGAGCTGGATCTACCGAACAAAACATGAAAGAGTTCCAGGAGCGCGCTGCAAAGCAAGTTGAAGCTCGAGATAAGGCCGAAGTCGAAATCATGAATATCTTGGATCCTGATCAACAGGATCGCATTCTCGGTTTGCTGATTCAATCCGAAGATGGTCGGTCGCTACAATCGCCTTCTCTAACGGATGCCCTAACACTCGCACCGGATCAGAAAGCAAAAATCAAAACGGTTTCCGACAAGTTAAGCTCGGATCGTTATGCGCTCATGCAAAAAGCCTTTGGCGGTGGACAGGGCGGACCACCCACAGGAGTGATGGAAGAGATGGAGGCGCTTGGCAAAAAGAGCAACACCGACTTGCTTGCGGTTATGAACGCCGAACAGAAAGCCAAATTTGAAGCGATGAAAGGCGAGAAGTTTACTTTCCCTGAGTCGCGTGGTTTTGGCGGTGGTCCTGGCGGCGGTAATCGCACTCCAGGTGGCGGCGGTACTCCTGGCGGCGGTCGCCCTGGTCGCCCCGCAACTCCCGGTACCTAGCGATTTCCGCTAAGCATTTTTTGCACCCACTGCCTTGCGATTTCGCAAGGCAGTTTGCATTTAGCCGCGAAGCAAGTTTCACTACAACCGCTACAATTGATGGATAATGATAAGTGACCTACATTTTTAGGCGGCGTTCGGCAAGCTGGAAGTAGGTTATGACCTAGATTTGACGATAGAAATCACATTGTCTTTTCTTGTCGTTTCTTGCCAAAGGTTCTCATGTCGCATTCGAACCCGCCAACAGTCGTTGGAGCAAAATCCCAAAGCGTACGTCTCGGACCTTCGGTTGATGATCTCGTCGATACGAAGCTCTTGCTGGGTCGACTAGAAAACGTTTCTGACGTTGTCGACGCAGAGATCGTTAGAGACCATCGCCCGTATGATCGATGTCCCAAGCTAACTGTCGTGATTCCGGCCTTCAACGAAGCCAAGACAATCGAGAACGTGATCCAGAATGTTCGACGTCTCGACATTGACAAGCAGATCATCATCGTCGACGACGGAAGCACCGATGGGACTCGCGAAATTCTACTCGCGATGCAAGACTTGCCAGATGTCGAAGTCTTCTTTCATGTTGAGAATCAAGGTAAAGGCGCAGCCCTTCAGACCGGCTTTCGGCTCGCTGAAGGCGAGATCGTCATCGTTCAGGATGCCGATTTAGAATACAACCCAGAGGATATCTTGCGGGTTATCGAACCGATTGTTCAAGGCACATCTTCCATCGCCTACGGTTCGCGATATCTCCAGAGCAATCACCAAAATAGCTCGTACTTTCATCGTCTTGGAAATTGGACGCTCACTACGCTTAGTAACTATATGAACGGCCAGCAACTGACCGATATGGAAACTTGCTACAAAGCCTTTCGCCGCGACATCCTCCAAAAGATTGTCATTGAGCAGCGTCGATTTGGCTTCGAGCCGGAAATCACCGCGAAAATTGCTCGAATGGGAATCGCAATTCCGGAAGTCCCCATTCGCTACAACGCCCGTTCATGGACCGAAGGCAAGAAAATTGGGATTCGAGATCTTATAAGCACGCTCTATTGCATCGTTCGATATCGATGGTTTGCTTAGAGTCGAGTAGCTTTTGCTGAGAAAAATGTAGCGGTGCGGCGCGAGCCGCCCAGTGTTACGTTAGGTTTTCATCGCTTTAAACATTTGCTTTCAACGCTTTACCGGACGGCTCGCGGGCTGTTGATTTAGTAACCCGACGCGTACGCAAGGAATCGAAAGCAGCCACTCGCTTACGCTTCGGGTTATGATTTATCCATTCAATCTTTACAAAACACTAATTCAACAGCCCGCTCGCGCCGTTCCGCTACAAACTATGAAGGGCTCATTGTCGCTTGAAGGCGGAACTACGAACGGGGAGATCGTATCTACAGAAAAAAGCTAATCGAGATTAAAATGGTGCTGATGGCAAAGCTCTATTTTTATTACTCAGCAATGAATGCAGGGAAATCGACGATTCTACTGCAGTCGAATTACAACTACCGCGAACGCGGAATGCATACTTTGGTGCTCACCCCAGAACTGGACAACCGATTCCAAGCAGGTGTTGTCGCGTCGCGAATCGGATTAACCACCCAAGCCGAGTCTTTTGATCAAGCGTGTGATCTTTTCGCGATTACGTCGCTTGGTCACAAAGAAAAACCGATCCATTGCGTCTTGGTTGATGAAGCACAATTCTTAACGCGGGCTCAAGTTCGACAGCTCAGCGACGTTTGCGATCGACTCGGCATTCCCGTCCTCACCTACGGTATTCGGACTGATTTCCTCGGCAATCTTTTCGAGGGAAGCATGGAGTTGCTAGCCTGGGCCGATACGCTGGTCGAAATAAAAACGATCTGCCACTGTGGTCGCAAAGCAACGATGCAACTTCGATTGGATAACACCGGACAGCCGGTTAAACACGGAGCTCAGGTCCATATTGGCGGCAATGATCGATACGTCTCCGTTTGCCGCCATCATTTTAAGGAAGGCCTTGCAACCAGGACCACCGACGAACTCCCTTTTGATACACTCTTTTAAATAAAGCATTGAATCCATCGATTGCAAATCAACTGTTTAGAGCCAAAAGGCCCGTCGAATTCGAACGACCTTGAGCTACCCACCTTCACCGAAATATCCTGCGAGATCGCGATGCGAAAAATCCTGGTTCTTTTTTTCTTGGCTTTATGGCAGACAGCTCTCATCGCCGAAGAGTTCGTTCCGCGAAAGCAGACGTCTGTTCCAGGACCACCTTTGTCCCCGGCCGAGGCGCTGAAAAAATTTCAGGTACCCGATGGTTTTCATGTTGAATTAGTCGCGGCGGAACCTGACTTGTTGAATCCCGTTGCGATGGCCTTTGATGATCGAGGGCGAATCTACGTTACCGAAAGTTTCGAATATCCTCGCCGCGAGCCGGGACCTGGACGCGACCGGATCAAGATCCTAGAGGACACCGACGGTGATGGTCGCACCGACTCCGTAAAAATATTCGCCGAGGGGCTCAACATTCCTTCTGGAATCGCAGTCGGACATGGCGGAGTTTGGGTCGCTAACGCACCAGATATTCTTTTCATCGAAGACACCGATGGCGATGACAAAGCCGATCGCACGACCGTCGTGGTAACCGGATTCGGTCGAGCGGACACACACGAGCTACCGAATGCTTTGACTTGGGGCCCGGACGGTTGTTTGTATGGCCTTAACGGCGTCTTCAATCCTTGCCACGTGGAACAAGATAATCGCGTCTTGGATTTTACTTGTGCGATGTTCCGAATCGATCCGAGAACGCGAAAGTTCGATCTGTTTTGTGAAGGCACCAGCAACCCTTGGGGAATCGCCTTCGATCACGAAGGAAGCGCCTTTATCAGCGCTTGTGTGATCGATCATCTTTGGCATTTGACCGAGACAGCTTATTACCATCGCCAAGGCGGCCCTTATCCACCGCATACATGGAAAGCCGAATCGATTGTCAAGCACTCGCATCAGATGGCGGCCTACTGCGGCATCGAGTATCTCGATTCAGACGTATTTCCACCTGCTTACCGAGATAAACTTTGCATGGGCAACATCCACGGTTCGTGTATCAACGTCGATCGAGTCGAACGGGCAGGAGCGACGTATACCGGTTTCGGCGAGCCCGATTTTATGACCGCGAACGATGTTTGGTTTATGCCCGTGGTCCAGAAAGTCGGACCCGATGGCTGTCTCTACGTCCTCGATTGGTACGACCGCTATCATTGCTACCAAGATGCCAATGCCGATCCAAAAGGAGTCGATCGCGGTCATGGTCGCTTGTATCGCGTCGTCTATGGCGATCGGCCGGCTGTAAAAATTGCCGATTTTTCGAAACTACCCAGCGACCAGTTGGTTGCGATCTTAAGCGACGGCAATATCTACAATCGACGCCAAGCACAGCTCGAACTTTCCGAACGCCAAGTTGCGATACGCGAGATGCCGATCAGCGAAAAGCTGATGGCCATGTCGCTTGATTCGAGCAAACCAATCAAAGAACGCATGCATGCCGTCTGGTCCATTATCGGTTCTGGACCGGTCCCCGATGATCGATTGCAGAAATGGTTGGCGTCGGAAAGTCCCGAGCTTCGAAGCTGGTCGATTCGCACGGCAGGCCGACAACAGAACAAGTCGCCCGCTCTGATCGAACAAGTGAATGCGATGGCGAAGGATAAGGATCCTCGCGTTCGAATTCAAGTCGCCATCGCCTCGCCAAAAATCGATATGAAGAATGCGACAGCGACGTTACTCGACGTTCTCAAACATAGCCAACCCGACGCAATTTTGCCGAATGTCGTTTGGCAGAATTTATTACCGCTCATTATATCCGAACGATCTCAAGTAATAGCCGCACTTGAATCGACCGATGGTTCCAGCAATGACTTGCTGGCATCGATGGCTCCTCGAATCGCTACCTATTGGACATCGGAAATCGAAGCATCCCTAGAGTCCGAAGATGACCGACAAACCATCGAAACGGTGCTCAAGATGACCGAGTTGCTCTACGCGAATTCGGAAAGCGCAGCTCGGGAAACCTTGAATTCTATTATTGCGAAAATCGAAATAGGAACGATCCGAGGTCCTTCGATACAAAAGATTCTCGAAGCATGGTTAAAAAGTACCGCCGCGCAGAAATCGGCAACGAAGCTTGCTCGATCGATTTTGCAATCGAACGTCGACAAAAGCGAATGGTCGCAGACCATCGAGCAGCTCAAAGTCTTGAGCGGTGATACCCAGGCGATCGAGCGTGCGGAAGCCAAAATACTAACAAACGAATTGGCTGCGAAACAACGCATCGCCATGTTGAGAACCGTATCGGTGAGTTCTCCGGCAACGCTTTCAAATGCGTTGAATCAGTTGCTATCGCAGATCGAAAGCGGAAAAAAGTTCGACAAAAGCTACTCGAATCCACTCTTCGAATTGGCGATCGGCAAAGCGTCCGACGCCGATCTAGGTCGACTAGTCAAGACAGTATCGAAGCTCGATGGAAGTTCTCAAGCGACACTTGCCGAGCGTCTTTGCCAGCGCCCACTGACGGCAGAGATGCTTCTCGATGAGATTGCGGCTGAAAAACTCAAGAAGGATATTGTCAGTCCGAATCAGATTCGTTTGCTTGCGAGCAGTCGTTCTTCGTCAATACTTGCAAGCGTCAAGAAAATATGGGGGACAGTAAACACAACCAGTTCAGCACAGCGGCAAGCTAAAATCCAAGAGCTTGGGAAATATCTCAATGGCGCCGCCCGCGGGAACGCTCAGCGCGGACTAGTGGTTTATGATCGAATCTGCGGTCAATGTCACGTGATGCATGAACGAGGCTTCGAAGTCGGACCGAATATAACCGCCAATGGTCGCGGAAATTTTGAGCAGCTTATCGTGAGCGTCTTTGATCCGAGTCTCGTGATCGGTGAAGCGTTCAAGAGTGTTACGCTGCGTACCGTCGACGGGCGCGTCGTCAATGGAATACTTGTCGAGCAATCACCACAGCGAACCGTTTTGAAACTTCAAGGGAATAAACAAGAAGCTTTTCCGGCAAGCGAGATTGAAGAGATGAAGCAGAACGAAAAATCGTTGATGCCAGAAGGACTAGAAGAGCAAATGACACGACAAGAAATGGCCGATCTATTCGCACTCTTATCGATCGAAGGCCCCATCGATCGACCCGAGAAAACAGTCCTCAGCGGAACGCCAAAAAATCTTCATAAGCCTTAGAGCGTTGATAAACACCTTAAAGTATTCTTGTCCCGTTCCTCAAAGGAATCGTCCAATTGTAATTTCCAGGTCGTTCTTAAGCCTCGGTCGAATATCTCGAACCCGAGACACTTCGTTGCTCCGTCGGCGCGGTAAAAGGACGACGGTTTTTTATAGGCAGCTTTGGTTAGAGGAATTGGAAATGCGCCTGGCGCTGACTGGTGTGCTCCCGGTCTCCGACGCTACGTACGCGGGTATGGTGACGCAGGGATCGCCGGAGAGTATCCACGGCAATGCCATCATGTCGGGGCTGACCACTTCGGAAGGGACTTTCGCGAATCTTCGTGGAGCAGCAGCGAATGCGGTCGTTACAACGAACCTGCTCAATTCGGTCGGAACTGCGCCGGCGAACGCCAATGCAGCCGCGTCGGGCCTCACCGCAAACGATGCGATCAACAATCTTCAATCAGGCAATTTTCAATTTCCGAATGGTTTCGATGCGAGCACGCGGTTTTTTATCCTAGATACCACCCCGCTTTCATCAACGGTCGGCGATTCTACGACGGTGACTTTAATTGATGCGGCCAATAGCGATGTTGGTACATTGACGCTCAATTTGGTCGCCTCGAACTGGACGTTATCACCAGCCAATACGACAAACACTGCCCTCGCGACGGTCACTTACACTTCCGGCCAGGGGACTCTGGCACAGAAACAGGGGGCGGTGACGTTCTCGCTGGCCGACTTTGCCGGCGCGGGAAATCCAAGCCTTGCCTCCGGGATCAGATTGTCAAGCGGATTCCTCGATCCAGTTGTAGTTGGGATTTTCTCGATGTCGGGATCGTTCCCGCCACTCCCTCCTCCGCCAACGCCGGTCAATATTCTTTTCGTCGGCAACAGCTATACGCACGGCAGTATCCCGGCCGTCATCTCGTATAACAATGCGGCGATTGTGGACGCGAATGGAACTGGTTACGGCGGCGTTCCAGGTATCTTCAAGCAACTGACAGTCGATGCCGGTCTCAATTACAACGTGACCATTGAAGCGGTCAGCAGTCAGTCGCTAGCTTGGCATCTCTCCAACAAAACTTCCATTATCTTTCAATCGGGATGGAACAAGGTGTTCCTGCAAGAACAAAGCACGCGTCCGCTTCCGACGAGCCGCGGTGGGAATCCCACCAGCTTTCGGAACGCAGCGAATTCGCTAGAACAGGGAATTCGTGGCGTGAATCCATTCGCTGATGTTTATCTCTACGAGACGTTTCCCAGGGCGGACGTCACGTATCCCGCCGGTCAGGCATACTCAGGCGAGCCGATTGAAACGATGGGCAATGATCTGCACGACGCTATTACGGTGCACTCGCTCTCAATCCGAATTTTTCCGGTGTCTCGCCTGCCGGCGACGCCTGGTTACGAGCTATCGTCGGGGGAGTCGCCGATCGCAACCCCTATGACGGCATCGAAGTTGGCAAAGTCAGCTTGTGGGCGAGCGACAACCATCATGCGAGCATCTACGGCTCTTACCTCAACGCGCTCGTGCATTTCGGATCGGCCACCGGCCGGGATCCTCGCACGCTCGGATACGAGAAGGCTGCAATCGATTTGGGAATCTCTTCCGCTTTTGCCACCAGCCTCCAGCAGGTCGCATTCGAGACGCTCAACAACGCTCCGCCGACGATCAGCTATGTTGTCAATCGTCAAGTTTTCTACAATCGTTCGACGAACAGCAGCTTTGGTAATGGGACGGGAAATCCGGTCACCGCGATCGATTCGACGAAGTCCGCATTGTTGCCTGGTCAAGTAGCGTCGTTTGCCAACTATACGAACTACGTTCGAGGACTCAACGGATTGATCGTCGATATCGCCAATCCTTCGGGTACGATCACAGCGGCCGATTTTCAGTTGGCAACCTGGAAAGGGATTAGTGTCGGAGGCTTTACACCGCTTGCCGCTGTACCGACGATTACGACTATTGCCGGAGGTGGTATAGCGAACACAACGCGCATTAAGATCGAATTCGCCGACAATGCGATTCGAAATACATGGCTGCGTGTCACATTGCTGGCCAATGCGAATACTGGTCTT
>JAWXCK010000170.1:0-20614 GCA_034408855.1 Pirellulaceae bacterium | reverse complement strand
TGGTTTTTGCAATCACTCAGTCCAGTGTTTTCCTTGTATTTCACGGCTAAAATCGATTGCGGATCACGAAAACCACCCACAGTTTCTGCGGAAGAGCGTTTTTCTTTACCAATTCGTGGTCGACCTTAATTCGTGGGGCATATCACTAACTCCAGTAGATCCCACGAATTCTGGGCGACCACGAATTATTGCAAGCGATGTTTTGCCGCAACGTTTGCTTTTTCCTTGCGCTGTATGATTAATTGCGATCACAAAGCGGTGGCGTTCAGCGAGAACTGTCCGAATTGTAGCGTTTTCTTCCGGCATAAAGGTAGCAGCAAATCGAGATGTTTAACTTTCATTTTTTGCGTTGAGATGCAACAATACGCGACCCGAAAGCGAAAGTGCGAATTGGGAAAATGATAGCTCGTTGCATGGACTCGAATGCTTTCCTATTGCTCCTCCGCTACGAGACGACCTTAAAAAGCACGCGGAGTCATAGAGTCGCTCACGGACGAGCTTCGTCATAAGAATTTGATATCGCGCCGTGTACGAAGCAACTACGAATTCGGGGAAAACTGGGAAATGCGGTTGTTTCACAGAAACAGTTGTCGTGGATCTTGGGCACTCCTCCAGCATCATCAGATATCCAAGCCACGGTCGTTGCGAAATACGGAATGCTCCCTCGCGATAAGCCGTCCAGACATCTTGAGCCGTTCCAATCGCTTCCTCTGTACGGTTATTAAAATTGTTCCCAAAGGAAGGGCCGATCTGTGATTTAAATTCGGCCGCAGCAATGAGTACGTCTTTATCAACAACCAGCAAATCCCATTTCTTCTCAGGTCGAAAGAACCCTGGAAGCTCTAAATGCGACGAAGTATGAATGCAGTCTTCGGACACGCCAAGGTCCATAACAAGCTTACGGATCAGTTCTATAAATCCATCCATTTGCTTGCCGCCGGTGACGGCACCACGCGCCCCTTGATCTACTCGCCCAGATGCGCTTTGCTTTTAAATTTGCCCATCCTGCGTTTTCCAAAAGTACTTGACGGCTTCAGCAACCTACTTTTCAAGGATGCGATCACTCTTCATAGATCGAGCGACTCCAACCGAGCGTACGACAATAGTCCACTTGCGAGCTCAGAAATTCTATGACGGGCTTGCCCGATATAGTATTCGTCAATTTCGTACCCAATGCTATTTCGTCCACACCCCATTGCTGCTGCCGATGTTGTACCCGAGCCACAGAATGGATCCAAAACCGTGTCACCGACAAAACTGAACATCCGAATGAGCCGATTGGCAAGTAACTCGGGATAGGGTGCTGGATGGTTGCGAGTTGACGCGCCTGTGACGCCCGACCAGATTTGTGTAAACCATGTCTTGTGGTTTTCGTCAGAAATGATGCTAAGCAAGCGTGCGGCGTTGCTTGGACTTCTGTATCCACCCGGTTTTCTTTCCATAAGAATAAATTCAATATCATTCTTGATTACGGCGTTTGGTTCGTAAGGCTTACCCAGGAATCCGCCGCCTCCATTATCAACTTCGTGTACAACGTTTGCAATCTTACTCCAAATAATCGGCGACAAATTATCAAATCCAATCACTCGGCAATGCTCTTGGATCGAAGCATGCAACGGAACAACCGTGTGCCTGCCATTGTTCTTTCGTCGCGACAGACAAACATCACCTACAACGCAAATCAGTCGGCCACCCGGAACCAGGGCATCAAAGCAACGTTGCCAAACGCGATCCAGTTCGTTAAGAAAAAAATCGTAGTCTTCAAAATGCCCCATCTGACCATCGGAATCACGATACTCCTTCAATGTCCAATAGGGTGGAGAAGTAAGAACAAGATGAACAGAATTCGGTTCGACGCCGTCTAGATTCCTTGCATCGCCACGAACCGAACGATGAAGCGTCTCGAACTCACCAACTACACACTCCAACTCGGCCAGTCGTTTTGGGTCCTTAGCCAATTCAGGAATTGCAGTCTGAAGATCAGGAATTTGCCTTGCCCAATCTGGTAGCAATCGATCAAGATCGACGACCGGAGGAACAAACGGAGCAGTTGAGAATACTTCCGGCACTGTGAATCCTTCCAAAAAGTGCATTGTATCAGACAATTCCAAAAAACAAATTCCGAGGATGAGGTATTTTCGGCCCGGTCGATAACACGACCACGTTGTTTCTGGCGCGTCGTGACTGACCCATTCTAACTATCCGATAAAGACCAACTACGTTTGACGAAGCGCGTCTACGAGTTTTAAACGGATAGCGTGGAGTGCAGGAAAGAGCCCGCCGAGGAGTCCCATCAAGAATGCCAGTGTGACGCCGCGGGCGAGAATCCAAGGACCGAAACGGAACGAGAAGGTTATTTCGCTAAAGGTTGCCCAATTGGCCGTGCCCGTCGACAGCCCATTGAATGGAAGTGTTGCTAGACATCCTAAGATACCACCCATCAAGCAAAGCAATATCGACTCAATTAGAAACGACGACAGGATACTCATGCGACTAAAACCGATCGCGCGAAGCGTACCGATCTCTCGCGAGCGACTAGCAACGGCCGCGTACATCGTGTTAGCTGCACCGAACATAGCGCCGAACGTCAAAAAAGCACCGATGACGTACCCAACAAAACGAATCGCAATCGAGGCTGTCATTTGATTTTCGAAGTAGGCCAGTTCCGTCACGGCTTTCAGTTTGAATCGCTCGTCTTCCTGTAATTGCTGGATCAGTGTGTCGCGACTGCCGATATCGTTAGCACGAAAGTTGACGACAGAAATCGCTCCTTGAACACGGCGAGCTCCTGTCAAATCGTTCAGATCGGACCAGACCTCCGATTCGGCTGAACTGCCTCCCGCTTCGAAATAGCCGACGACTTGAAAGTCGACTTTATTGATCTCAAGCTTCTCACCGATCGCCAGATTCTCAAATCTTCTAGCCATCGGTCGACTGGTGATGATCTCATTGACGCCTGATTTAAAATCCCGACCTTCGACAATCTCGAAATTCGGGCGAAGCTCTCGGCCTACCGACTCAAGTCCTCGCACAATTAAATTGGTCGTGCCTCCTTCATTTCGACGAGGCTTCGTCAAGATCGTAACGAACTCTGTCGAGCACAACGGTCGACTGTCCACCGATCGAGCAATCCCGGAAAGGTTGGCTATCTCTCGAGCTGTTTTCGCTTCAATCGCACTCGATGTTTCACCATCGCTCCCCTTTCGCATTGCGATTACATCCAGAGTATCGCCGCTGATTCGAAGCGCATGATCTAAGCCATCTGTCAGTCCAAACGTAAGTACTGACGCCCAGACAACAAGCCCAGTACCGATCACCGTCATCAAGGTGGTCACCCAGCGAACCCGAAGATTGCGAATATTGTACTTGATTGGAATCATTTAACTGCTCTCAGATAACGCGGCGCAATCCATCGACAACAGACAATTGAGCCGCGCGGATGGCAGGCACCAGGCCACTTGCGATTCCTATACCAGCCGCCGTCGCCAGCAACAAAAGAAGCCAGGGACCAGCCATCTCTCGGACGGAAAACGGAAAAAACTGCGCATTCATGGCATGTAACCCTTCAAGAAACAGACAGCCTAACCCGATCCCGAGCAATCCACCGAGCATGGCGATCCAACATGATTCACCTAAGACAAGCCAAAGAACTCGAGTCTTTGAAAAGCCGATCGCTTTGAGCACCGCAACTTCGGTCGTCCGTTCTCGCATCGACATCGCCATCGCATTGGTTGCGACAAGCGACAGCGAGAAGACGACAGCTAAACCGATATTGAAAATATAGGCGCGAATATTTCCGAGCATATCGGCGAACATCTGAGCAAACGCGGATTCGGTTTGCGTTCGTGTCGGAGTATCGGAACTCGAAAACCGATCGTCAATGGCTTTGCAAACATTCGCGATCGTAGAGGCATCGGTGGTTTTTGCGAAGACCGTTCCAGCGTTTCCCGCCGAGACACTCGACTGGCTTCGCAATCCTTCGTCCAAATAGTTCCAATTGAACCATAGGGAATCAGTCGTTTTCGGCGAATCAAAAACACCCACGAGCGTCAAATCGAGGTTGTAATCAAAGAACGTCCCTTCGAGCGGAATGCGATCACCGATATTCCATTTCATCCGTTCCGCCAAACGACGATCGGCAACGCAAGCTTGTCGATTCTCTTGAAACGCGTTCAACTGTTCAGGGGCAATCGTGAACTCACTCCAAACATCGAAGACATGTTTGGGATCGGTCCCAAACTGAGCAAATGCCATCTGCTGGTCTTTGTATGTTCCTCCGTACCATGAATAGGGAACTGCCGCCTTCACACCGTCCATCGACCGAACTCGATCGACGATCCCTATCGGAACCGTCCCCGAGAAGCCTTGCGTGCTCATCACGACAATCCGATGATGTTTCGAGGCTTCGATTCCCCACTGATCTTGCATAGCCATATAGCCGTACAGGATCGTCATCAACGCGAGACTAAAACCGACCGATAAAATCGTGAGCATCGATCGCAATTTGTTTCGCATGACATTTCGCCAAATATATTTTAGCGTTTTCAAGTGTTGACTCCTCCACGGCTTGTTAAAATCCTTTGTTCGTTGACGAGGACACCTTTTTCGAGATGCAAGATGCGTTTCGAATGCGCGGCAGCATTCGGGTCGTGCGTGACCATGATAATCGTCTTTTGAAATTCTTCGTTCAAGCGTCGCATCAAATCGAGAATCTCTCCACCAGATTTCGCATCCAAATCCCCAGTCGGTTCGTCAGCGACAATCAGCGTTGGATCGGTAGCGATAGCGCGAGCGATCGATACACGTTGCTCCTGACCGCCTGACAGTTGACGAGGATAGTGATCCATTCGATCAGTCAGACCAACTACTTCAAGTGCCGCCTTTACATGTTCGTCTCGTTGACGACTATTCAGACTGGTCAAGGTTAGCGGCAGCTCGACATTCTCGTATGCGGTAAGCACAGGAATCAGGTTGTAGAACTGAAAGATGAAGCCAATGTGTTGCGAGCGCCATTTTGAAAGCATTCCTTCAGACGTACGTCCAAGGTCTTTCCCACAAACCATCACCGTGCCTGACGTCGGCTTATCCAATCCGGCAACTAAGTTCAGCAGTGTCGATTTCCCAGAACCCGAAGGTCCCATGAGCGCCATGTAGTCGCCAACTTGCAACGTGAGGTTGATGCCAGAAAGTACAGGAATCACAAACGAATCTCGCTTGAATTCTTTGGTAACATTCTGCACAAGTACGATCGGCTCTTGGTTGGAACTGCTCAACGCAATGACTCCATTACATGTTTTCAGATACTTTAATGGCTTGATTCTCGATAAGTTCGGGCGGCTTCGCAATGATCTTCTCGCTACCCTTGAGGCCACCAAGGATTTCGACGCGACCATCCTTGCGATGTCCGGTCGTAACTCGGATTTTCTGCGAGCGGCCTTTTTCGTCAACCACCCAGACAAAATCTACTTGCCCATCGTTAAGAACGGCTTCCTCAGGACAGAACATCCGTGGAGCATCGCTGACTTGTTCGTTAAGTTTCTCATCGGGCAAGAAATATGCCGTACAACTCATGTCGGGAAACAAGCGTTCATCGACATCGGTAATTGTCACTTTGACTTTGATTGTCGCGCGAGCTCGATCGCCCATCGGGATAACTTTTCGAACTTGACCATGATACCGCCGCGCCGGAACTGCATCGACCGCAATTTCGGCCATTTGGTCAGCACGGACTCGACTGATGTAGTCTTCCTTGACATCGCAATCAACTTCGAGATTGTCCAGGTCAGCGATCGTAAC
Organism: Pirellulaceae bacterium; assembly: GCA_034408855.1. GTDB lineage: Bacteria > Planctomycetota > Planctomycetia > Pirellulales > Pirellulaceae > JAIYDQ01. The sequence continues at coordinate 14,818 of JAWXCK010000170.1, read as the reverse complement.
TGCCGATCCGCGTCCCGAAGCTTCGCCCATCCCGCCGGGCAGGATTGATTCGCCGACTTCGGCGTCTTTGGAAATAACAGTACCGTCAAATGGCGCGCGAATGAACATGTTTTCTCTGAGTTGTTCGGCTTCACGAAGTCGTGCCTCCGAAAGATGTACATCGGCCTTGAGTGAAAGCATTCGGGCTACTGCGCTATCGTACTGAAAACGTGCCTGATCGTGCTCAGTATCCGAGATGCTTTTCGAGACCTTGAGTGCTTTGGCTCGATCATATTCGCGCTCGTTCTGGTCGATTAAAACTTGTTGCTCTTGGATCGCCGCCAGTGCGCGATCTAAACCGGCCTGCGTAGCAGCCAATGCGGCATCGAGATCCGCATGTTCTAAAACCGCAAGAATTTCATCCTTCTTGACACGACTCCCTTCTTCGACTCGAACCTCTTCTACTCGACCGGGTGCTCGAGCTCCAATTTTTGCCTGTCGGCGCGATTCGAGATAGCCAGTCGCAACGACCGTTGCGTCCGCCGATCGACCGGTTTCGATAACTGGGCGAACAATCCGAACCTCAGGACGATTCTTGATAATATCGGGAATCCAGCGATCAGAAATGGCAGCGCTGCCTTGAAGCCATCCGAAATATTGAAGTCCTATAAATCCGCCGCAGGCGAGCAACAATACGAGAACCAACCAAGCCATCCAGCGTCCAATGGAATTAGCGGAACTTCGAACATTTTGGGTTGTTCGATCGATTCGAAGCGTTGCCAGCGGATCGCGAGTTGGTTCAGTCGGCGTGCCGTGTATGTTTTTTTTTCCCAAGCTTGGTTCGCCTCTAGACTTGCGATGCTTTTCCGGTCGACTGGTCGAGGGCTTTGATCCAGGGAGCGATGTAATGCCCGTTGTCGTGAAAAGTTCGACCGCTGAACATGTGGCGATCGATGACGCACGGCTCGTTGACGTAGATACCGCCGCAGATTTCTAGATCGAATTTGCACTTGGCGACCGTAGCCATTCGAAGGCCTTTGACGATTCCAGCTCGAGCTGGTATCTCGACGCCGTGGCAAACACTGGCACATGGCTTTTTGTTTTCCCAAAACCACCGCGTAATGCGAAGTAAATCTTCATCTTCGCGAATGTATTCGGGGGCTCGACCGCCGCTAAAGAAAATCCCGGCGTATTCCTCGGGCTTAATATCTTTAAAAGCAATCTCCGCTTCTATCGAATATCCTTCCCATTCTTTCGTGATCGTCCAGCCAGGTTTCACTTCGTGCAAAACCATTTGATAACGTCGCTTTTCAGGAGCCGCAACAACCGGTTGGTAGCCGCCTTCGATCAATCGGTAGTAAGGATATAGCGTATCGACCGTTTCTGTCGCATCGCCAACGATAATGAGCACTTTGGGTTGAGGCATTGTAGGCACCTGGACTTGATGTTGAAGGTTAGGGTTCGTGGTTGAAGCGGCAAATGCGTTGGCTGCCAACGCAGCGGCCGAAGCAGTCGTTGTTCCAGCTAGGAAATCTCTTCGATCGAGCGGCATCACAAATCTTTCTTCGATGGAACTTAAAACTGATATGAGGGTAGCTTTTTTATCAATGATTCTAAATGATCTCGCGCCCGATTGATCTCGCCAGTCACTTCTTCGTTCGTGTCGAGGATCGGAATACCACGCGGGAATGGGTGCATAAAAATCTCAGTCCAGCCTTGGTATCGAATCTGCTTGAGGGCAACGAGCATCGGCGTAAAGTCCAACGGACCCCGTCCTGGCAACTGTAGCAATTCTTCTTCTTTAGGCAACTTGGTCATGCAGCCATTGCCATGTTCCCATGCATAGAAAACGGTGATGGCGTCTCGCAGTTCGACAATGAGGTTACTCAGAAATACAGCATCTTGCGGTAGATGGTACGGTGCAAAGGCAATGCTCAAATGTTTTGACGGCGACAGCTCGGCTAAGTATTTCATCGAGTCGGGTGAATCGATCAGATTGTTGGCATGATTCTCGATCGAGATCGTAATCCCCGTTTCTTCTGCGATCGCTAGATGCGGCTTCATCTTTTCAACGAACTCGGCAACGGCTTTTTTAAGTTCCAATCCTTCAAGATTCTTTGGACCAGATGCACCGGTCACGATCGTATGACATCCCAATCGCTGCGCGAGCCGCAATTCATCTTGCAATCCAAAGGGACCTAACTTGTATTGCGTGATGCAGCCGAGGGTAACGCTGTGCTCTTTAAGCATCGATGCAAATTTTTCTTCGCCAAGTTCATCGAGCTGTTCTCGCTGGTTGCCGTGAGCTTTGGGCCAGATGTCGATTGACGCCGCGCCGGTCTTGGCGACCTCCGGCAAGATGCTCGCGACGTCGGAATAACCATACATGCAAGAACCAAGCAAATACTTTAAGCGAAAGTCATTTGAATCGGCGGCTGACAAAACCTCATACGAGGGCCCAACTACTGCTGCGGCAGCCGATACTTTTAGGAGTTGTCGTCGATCGAGCTTCATTTGGTTCGCAAATTCTTTTCGCAGCTTTCATCGGTTGATGTCGGCGTGCCCGTTTGATCAACCGGATGGGTGTATAAGTATCGCCAGACCGACTCGTGGATGAATTTTCCGGAACTGTCTTTGACCGCCGAACCGCCTGGGGTCACCGAACCGTGAGCTCGTTTAGCGTCCTTTTTCACATCAGCGTCCGTGATCAGCCGCCGAGTATTCTCGTACGGCGGCTTCGATTGATCGACATTCACAATCGGACCGTATTGGTATAGTCCGAGCAATTCCCATGATCGGCAATAGTGATCACCTGACCAACCGCTATCGAGCACATGACTGAAACCAAAAAACCGATTCGATGGCGTTGCCGATGGCAAGCCTTGCCAAGTTTCATACTGGTCTCGTGGTCCGCAAAGCATGACAACGCGATCGACCTTTTGATGGATCGCAAAGCGAGCAGCCGTGGTCGATCCGTGCGATGAACCCGATATGACAACGCGGTCCCAGCGAATGTCGTTTCCGTCGGGAGTCAGAAAAAGTTCCCATCGAGCTTGCGGGTTTTCTTTAGCAAGCCACTTCACAAACTGATACGCTCGCTCTTTCATTCCATCAGGTTTTGGGATCGAAACCAAGTCGCTGAAGTCTTCTCCCGTTGCAGCTTCAAGCCGAATTTTTCCGAGCAGTTTATCATCCGATGGCGGTGGCTCTTTTCCAAATTTCGAAAACCATCCGTTGGCATAGTGAACGCGGATTGCATGAAATCCATAGCCAGAAAGTCGATCGAAGAGAAGCTGATTGTGGCCCATCAACCAGATGACCAACTTGCCCTGCGGTGCAACTCGCGTATCGACACTTGCGTTCTGCGTATCCGCCGGCTTGCCACCTTTCTCGAATACGAAATCGATTTCGGGATGCTCTTTGGCGCGGCGATCGATCTGGCTAGCTCGGGCGGTCAAGTTGTACTGTTGAGGCGAGGCATCCTTGTAGGTCTGAGCTGGATCGACGCCCAAAACAGGATTGCCCAGAATAAATAGAATTGCCCATGTCAGAACAGGCAACGGTAGCAAGCGAAGGCGAAAACTCATCGGCATCTTTCTCAAGTGAGAACCAACAGGCATCTTTTTGTGCTCACCTATCCTACCAATTCCGGTATGACTTGGCCATGTACGTCGGTAAGCCGGTAGTGCCGACCTTGGAATTTGAAGGTCAATTTTTCGTGATCGATCCCCAATTGGTGCAGGATGGTTGCATGGAGATCGTGGACACTGATAGGATTTTCGGCAATGTTGTAACCATAATCGTCAGTTTGACCGAAAGACACACCGGGCTTGAAACCACCTCCGGCCATCCACATGGTAAAGCATCGTGGATGATGATCGCGTCCGTAGCTATTGGGTGAAAGATCGCCTTGGCAATAAACCGTTCTCCCGAACTCACCACCCCACACGACGATGGTGCTATCGAGCAAACCACGTTGTTTCAAATCCTGAATCAGAGCAGCCGTCGACTGATCGGTTTCTTTGCAACGTTGTTTCAACTGTTTGGGTAAGCCGCTATGTGTATCCCATCCGCGATGAAAGAGCTGCACAATGCGAACGCCGCGTTCGCTAAGCCGACGAGCCATCAGAACATTGTTCGCGTAGGTACCAGGTTTTTTCGCGTCGTCGCCATAAAGTTCAAAAGTCGATTCCGGTTCGTCGGAAAGGTCCGTCAACTCAGGTACCGACGACTGCATACGAAAAGCCATTTCATATTGTGCAACGCGAGTTGCGATCTCAGGATCACCAGTCGCTTCCAGTCGCATTTGATTCAATGCACCAAGGTCGTCGAGCGTCTTCCGCCGCAGCGAATCGCTAAAGCCATCTGGATTATTTAGGAAAAGTACCGGATCTTTTCCCGAACGAAACCGAACTCCCTGATGTACCGATGGAAGGAAGCCAGCTCCCCAAAGTCGATCGTAAAGTGGTTGATCACCGGTCCCCGAAAGCATCGAAACGAACGCCGGAAGATTTTCATTTTCGCTTCCTAATCCATAGCTCAACCAAGCCCCAATACTTGGGCGGCCTGCAATCTGGAAACCTGTTTGTAAGAAAGTGATCGCCGGATCGTGATTGATAGCTTCGGTATGCATCGATTTGACGAAGCAAAGTTCGTCGGCAACCTTTGCTAAATGCGGCATCACCTCGCTGATCCACGCTCCGCTTTGACCGTGCTGTTTGAACTCGAAGATCGAGCGGGCAATGGGAAAGGAACTTTGCCCGGCGGTCATTCCCGTCAATCGTTGGCCGCGAAAAACGGACTCGGGAGTTTCTTCGCCATGAACCTTTTCAAGATACGGTTTGTAGTCGAACAAATCTTGCTGCGGCGGGCCACCGGACTGAAACAGATAAATAATCCGCTTGGCCTTAGCGATTCCCTGAGCGAATGCCGGCGCACTGTCTTTGCCCAAAGCTGGGTCGAGCAATGACGCCAAAGCAAGTCCACTCATCGTTGCCGTTGCACTGCCCAATAGCTTTCGGCGATCGAATCGAAGATTAAAAACTGGGTGATTAGGATGCAGCATAATTTACTCGCGAGTCGTCACTTCTTCGAGATTGAGCAAAACATTAGCAAGTGCCGTCGCAGCGGCCAACTCGATCGCTGAAATTTTGGAATTCACTGTCGAGTCGCCCAACTTCAGCGTCGATTTAGCTTTTTCAGGATCAAGACTAAATTCGTGAAGATAGCTGTCCAGGGCTCGGCAAAGGATCGTTAGCTCTGGCTCGCTGGGATGTCGCGACGTTAAGGTGCGAAACGCAAAATCAATTCTCTCCTGTTTCGTTGAGCCTCCTTCGTTCAACATTCGTTCGCCCAGCTTCTTAGCCGACTCGATGAAAGTCGTTTCGTTCATCAACGTCAATGCTTGAAGCGGCGTATTGGTCAGCTTGGGTTTCACCGAACACGATTCACGATCGGCGGTGTCGAGGACTGCCATCGTCGGCGGCGCCAACGTTCGCTTCCAATACGTATAGAGACTTCTTCGATAGAGATCGTCCCCCTGTCCCACTTTATATTTCGCGTTGCTGGCTTCTTCCCAGAGTTTCGCTGGCTGGTACGGGAAGACCGACGGTCCACCATGCTTCTCGACCAACAATCCAGACACCATCAAAGCTTGATCTCGCAAGACATTTCCTGGCAATCGCAATCGCGGTGCCCGAGCAAGAAATCGATTCTCGGGATCGAGCCTTTGATGACGCGAGGTTATGTTCGAACTCTGCCGATACGTGCCACTCGTGACGATCGTTTTGAGTAAGGCTTTAACATTCCAGCCATGCTCGATGAACTCGGCCGAGAGCCAATCGAGCAACGCTGGATGCGACGGCAGTTCGCCTTGCGAACCAAAATCTTCTGTCGTTCTGACCAAGCCCGCACCAAAGAACATCTGCCAGAAACGATTGACAGTAACCCTCGCCGTTAGTGGATGATCGCGACTTACCAACCACCGGGCGAACGCTAGTCGGCTATTTTTATCCTCGTGATTTAGCGGAGGAAGGATTTCAGGAACGCCTTGTTCGACCTTCTCACCCAACGCATCGTAAACTCCGCGAAGTCGAACGTACGATGGACGCGGATCGGGTAGATCTCGCATAATCATCGTCGTCGGAAGCGAGTCGAAATAGGCGGTTCGCTTTTCGATAGCTTCGTTGAGATCGGTCCACAATTTAGCATCCGATTCGGGAGCTGCTTGTTCTAGATAAGCGACCCTCATTAGTTCGTTTTGCAGCGGCGTCCGTAAATCGATCGCGATCGATGAAATCTCAGCCAGCGACTCGCGCACCGACAGCCGTGCTGCTTCTTCAGACAAAAGCGTTCGATGGGTATAAAATCGCAGCTCGTCAATCGCTCCGTTCCATGGTCCGACATGCTTGCTGTACCCAATATTCATTGCCGATCCGAAGTCGCGTTTGGCCACGTTGCTGTTGGTATTGCGAATCACTTTGAGTTCTTGCGGCTGACCGTCGACGTAGATCAGCATTCCGTCAGCTCGCTGCGTTCCGTCGTTCGTTAAGACGAAGTGAACCCATTCGTTGGGTCGAAAGGTTCGAGTCGTCTCGACGGTCGAGACTCCTGAGATCCATCGGGTGTTAATGTTCCATCGCAAATGTCCGTCGATAAACTCGATGAGAACACCATTGCGTCCTGTACCGGGGGCTTCGTTGGAAAGGATCGGGCCGTTACTCTCGTCTCCGGGATTGATCCAGAAGGCTATTGAAAAGCGTCCGTTGCCAATCAAGCCTGGAATCTTTTCAAGCTCGATGGAACTGCCACTTCCAACGCGTGCCGCTTTACCTTGAATTCCTTCGACGAACGATAAATCGCCTTTGACAGCCTTAACGTGTTCATCGTCGACATCAAATGAAAAGTATGCGTCAAGTCCGTGGCTTAGAACCGGTAGCTGGAACGACTGGTCCTGTTCCCAAATCCGTTGGCCTTTTGCCAACTTCGCATCGGCTTGAACAAGCGATCGAGAAGCACGTTGAACGCGGGCGTCGAAGGTTGCCAGCTTGATATTTTGCTCCTCGATCGGTGTCTTGATCCACGGTTCCGAGTTGCCAGCTTTGATCGCGCGGCCGCTTTCGGCGACGTCGTTAAAATAGTCGATCAGTTGATAGTATTCCTTTTGGCTGATCGGATCGAATTTGTGATCGTGGCATCGCGCGCAGCCAGCGGTCAGTCCCATCCAAACAGTCGACGTTGTATCGACGCGATCGACTGCGTTCTCGAGCAAGAATTCGTCGATCGGAATACCTTCTTCGGAGTTGTATCGGTTATTGCGATTAAAGGCCGTCGCAATCAGTTGCTGGTGCGTTGGATTTGGGAGCAGATCGCCAGCAAGTTGCTCGATCGTGAACTGATCAAACGGCATACCGAGTGTAAAGGCATCGATTACCCAATCTCGCCAACGCCACATATCGCGGTGACCGTCGTTTTGATAGCCGTCTGTGTCAGCATATCGCGACGCTTCCATCCAAGTCCACGCCATGCGTTCACCAAAGCGCGGCGAGTCGAGCAATCGATCGACTGCGGTCTCGTAGGCAGCATCCAGGCCAACTTGGTCGATGCTTGAAAGGAATTCTTCCAACTCGGGCAAGCTCGGCGGTAAACCGGTTAAGTCGAGCGACACACGACGCATCAGTGTTTCCGGAGTAGCCGGTTGGGAAGGCTCGAGCTTGGTTTGCGTCAATCGGCTTCGTATAAAAGCATCGATCGGGTGCTTTGCGTTCGAAGCGATCGGAGGCTCGGGGCGAATGATTGGTAGAAAGGCCCAATGCTGCTCGTACTTAGCTCCCTGTTCTACCCAACTTCGAAATATTTCCTTTTGCTCTGCGGTCAGACTGAGCCCTGAATCGGGCGGTGGCATTTTTTTGTCAGGGTCATCGCTAAAAATTCGGCGGACGGCTTCGCTTGAATCAGGTTTGCCTGGTGCAATCGCAACATAGCCACCCAGATCCGCTTGCGCTGCTGTCGATTCGTCCAATCGCAATCCTGCCTCGCGAGTTTTCGAATCTGGTCCATGACATTGGAAACAAGTATCCGAAAGAAAAGGTCTTACGTCGCGATTGAACGCGACTTGCTTTGCATGTTCGGGTTCGTCGGCAAAAACCGACGTCGAAAGAAAGAAAGACAAGCAATGGACAAACCGACGAAGTCCAATAATGGTTATCTTTCTGTTATTCCGACATGGAAAGCAATAAAACATGACGATAATGCCAGACGAAAAAGACGGCGGAAGAATTCTGTTTTAAGAATTCGCATGGGTGGGATTGACTGGAACACTCGATTATTCCACGTTACCAGTATGGCTATTGCCACGCACATTGTCTAGTTCCAACTGCAGGAGTTCAAGGCACATCATGAAACGTCGGCAATTCCTTAAAAGCGGTCTCGCTGCCGCTGCAATTCCGAGTGCGGTCTCCGCGCAAGCGATTGTTCCCAAGCGACGAATCCTACTGCGGTCATCTTGGCAGACGGTGAACATCGGCGATATTGCGCATACGCCGGGAATGCTCGCGCTGTTGGAAAAATATCTTCCCGAATGCGAAGTGACGCTTTGGGCGAGCAGCGTAGATCACGGTGTTGACGGAATGCTGCTAAAGCGATTTCCGACGCTAAAGATAATGCCGCAAACGGCTGAGGCAAAATCGAATGCCCTAGCGACACATGATTTTCTGCTACATGGGTCAGGGCCAGGCATTGTCGCCCAGAAATCCATCGTCGAGTGGATTGAAAAGACTGGGAAACCCTATGGCATCGGCGGCGTGACTTGGAGCGGCGGTGACGGTGAAGGCGTGAAGGTGATCAGCGACGCGAAGTTCGCTTTTTTTCGCGACTCCGTTTCGCTCGAACTCGCCAAAGCCAAGGGCGCGACCTGCCCCATCATGGAGTTTGGCCCGGATGCGACCTTCGCTTGCGACCTTGTGAATGACGCTTCCGCCGTCGCGTGGCTAAATGAAGTTGGACTCGAAGAAGGAAAGTTCGTTTGCTGCATTCCCAAGTTGCGAAACACGCCGTATTGGGAAATCAAAAAGGGCTACGCTTTTGATGAAAAGAAACACTCACGCAACGAGGAGATGAAAGAGCATGACATCGCTCCACTGCGGAATGCTGTCATCGCGGTCGTTCGACAGACGCCGTTGAAAGTGCTGCTCTGTCCTGAAGACGCAAGCCAGATGAAACTCAACAAGGAAATGATCTACGACAAGCTTCCCGAAGACGTAAAGAAGAAGGTCGTCTGGCGTCAAGAATATTGGCTGACCGATTTCGCTCAGAGCATTTATAACCACAGCGCAGGACTGTTTGGCAACGAGCAGCACAGCCCGATCTTGTGCATCGGCCACGGCATTCCAGCCATTGTCTGCCGATATCGAGAGCAGACAAGCAAAGGTTTTATGTGGAAGGACATTGGGCTCGACGATTGGCTCTTCGATCACGACTTTGACGAGGCCGATAAAGGACTCACTCCGGCAGTCTTAGCCATCGTCAACGATCCAGCGACAGCGAAAGCGAAAGCCCTCAAAGCCAAAGCTATTGCTGATGCTCGAATGAAACGAATGATGGACGTCCTACGCGCCGAACTTTTGACTTAAATCGATCGCGAACGTTTCCGGTATCATTCCCTCAGGTATTTTGCTCCCGACGGTACAGGCGACATCGAGTTGCATGCGGAAGTGTTTGTCGTCATTTCAAGACAGTTGTGACTTCTTTGACTACCCGCGAAAGCAATTTGGTTGGCATTTTTCGCTGGTACGGCGTGTGCTTAGTGAGTGGAGCAAGTGCGAGCAGAGAATTGCGTTGCAAAATCTGCCGTTGCTTTCATTCAAGTCGTTTGCTTTTAGAGGAGTTTCAAATGTTTAGGTCTACCGTTCAGAAGTTGGCTCGTGTTGCATTGTTGACAATAGGAAGTGCCTGGAGTTCGACGGCTTCCGCGCAATTCCCGTACCAAGGCTATCCCTCCATGAATCCTGGCTGCCAAGCGCATTCCGGGTTCGCTTACCAAAACCGCAACTATGGCAACGCCGGTTTCAACCCAGGTTACTCCAGTGGCTATGCACCGAACTTTTATGGAGCGAGCTACACGGCAGGTTTTCCGAGCATGGGATCGATTCAGCCATACCCGCAACCAGCGGCACCGAGCTACAACTACTATTCCAACAGCTACGGCCAAGGCCATTCGCATCATGGATGGCACTTAGGCCACTATCTGTTGGGGAACTAGCAAGGTGGTGTTCAGCCAGAAGGGTCGAAAATCACCCGAGTATTCACCGCATCCCTTTTGCGTTATAAAAACTTGGATGTTGCCACTCCTTTCCCGAGCATTTTTATTGGTACCGCTGTTGTGGTCATTAACCGCGACAACGAATGTCATAGCTCAGTCGTCTGCGACGGGATCGAGTCGCCCTAATCCCGCGCAGGTGCCGCTCGGACCTTCGAAGCCGGCGACTCTTAGTTCCAAGAGCTTTGATTACTGGCTCAGTGGCCATCCCGAAGATTCGAAGCCAGACAAGATTCGCGGCGGAATGTTTTTATCGGGCGGCGGCGGCCAAGTGAGCGATGCATGGCGTTGGTTTATCGAATGTGCTGGCGGTGGCAATATTGTTGTGTTGAACGCGCTGGGGACTGATTTCTATCAAGACTTTGTTTTCGAAACACTCGGGAATGTCGATTCGGTAGAGACGATTCGCTTTAACGAAGCTTCAGCGGCCAACGACCCTAAGGTACTGGATATCATTTCGCGAGCCGATGGTATCTTCATGTCGGGCGGAAAGCAGACTCGATATATCGCTTGGTGGAAAGATTCGCCGATCGAGGCAGCGATCAACGCACATGTCATGGCTGGCAAGCCGCTCGGTGGTACTAGCGCGGGACTCGCGATCATCGGTCACTATTACTACGGTTCCATGGAAGGCTCGGTGCGAACGGAAACGGCGCTCGGCGATCCTTTCGACAAACGAGTTGACATTGGTAAAGACTTTATTGCAGCTCCGGTGCTTGTAGATGTTTTACCCGACTCGCATTTTTCGAATCGACAGAGACTGGGAAGGCTTCTCGCCTTTCTTGGTCGGACTATTGTCGACGAAAATCCGAAACGCCTGGTTGGGCTGGGTATCGACGAGGGAACCGCACTCTGCGTTGAAAACGATGGTACCGCGAAGCTGTTCACGGAGAAGGATGGTTCTGCTTGGCTAGTTGAGACCACACAACCACCCACGATCGTGGAACCCGGCAAGCCGCTTGAATTTCGGCATGTGAAGGTAACACAAATTTCTTCGGTAAGCCGCTTGAATCTAGTTCAGCGTTCCGTCACAAATCCTCAATCGGTTCGGTTCGTGAGTGCAGTGGAAGGGCGGCTTGTAGTCGATCCATGAACGCGGTTACTCTTCTTGAAGCTTGGGCCAATATCAATTCAGGGTCGAAGAATCTTGTTGGACTCGAAGCGATGCGAGCCGCGTTAGCAATCGAATTTGCGACGCTGCCTTTTGCAAGTCTGGAACATGTCGCGTTGCCAGGAACGCCAGCCTTAGCTCTGAGAATCATCGTTCGCCCGGCGGCGAAACGGCAAGTCTTTTTGAGCGGACACTACGATACGGTTTACCTTATTGATCACTCGTTTCAGTGCTGTTCGTATCCAGACGCAACGATACTTCGCGGACCCGGTGTCGCTGACATGAAAGGCGGTTTGGTTGTAATACTTGAGGCCCTTCGACGGCTGGAGCAGTCTCCCTATGCCGCCCAATTAGGCTATGAAGTTCTATTGACGCCCGACGAAGAGACGGGATCGATTCATTCGAAACCATTGCTAGAGGCGATCGCTCACTCGAAACGTCATGACTTCGCGCTCGTCTTTGAACCCGCTCGGGCGAATGGTGATCTTGTCAAGTCACGAAAAGGTACTGGAACGTTTACTATTACCGTTCATGGAAAGGCGGCCCATGCTGGCCGGGATCCAAAATCGGGCCACAATGCGATACTTGCGCTAACAGAACTTTTGCCGCAGGTGAACCGGATCCAAGATGAGATGCCGGGAATACTCATCAATTTCGGAAAGATACAGGGCGGCGGACCCGTCAATATCGTGCCTGACTTTGCAAGTGCCGATTTTAATTTGCGAATCACCGCTGTCGAAGAAGGCGATATTTTCCTTCGTCGCGTCGATGAAATTCTTCTGTCGTTCAATGCCCGTGGCGGTTGCCGCAGCGAAATAGATGGTCATTTCGATCGTAAGCCAAAAGTATCGACAAAATTCGAGGAACGTCTCTTCGAGGCATGGCGTGAGTGTGGTCGTGAACTCGGTACGGATTTCTCATGGCAACACGTTGGAGGTGGCAGCGATGGAAATCTGCTTTCGTCTGCAGGACTTGATAACCTCGATGGACTCGGTCCAATTGGCGATCATCTGCATAGCGATCGTGAGTACTGTCTCATCGACAGTCTGACTCAACGAGCCGCCATCGCTTCGTTGTTCCTACAGAAATATGCATCAGGAGCGATCAATTTGTCTGCGGAACACACACCGTTAGAATGAAGTAACCTTTTCGAAGTTGAAGCGTGAACTATAAACCATGTTCGTCCTCCGTCCGATTCGCAAAAACGAGCTTTCTCAACTCTATTCGCTCGTTCAGAGTATCGAAGGGAGCCTCACCAGCCTCCCGCTCAACGAAGAATTTCTTGACGACCGAATTCATGAATCGATTCGTGCGTTCAGTCCCCGAGTTCGCAAAGCTGGTGGCGAGAGTTATCTTTTTGTCTTGGAGCAGACCAAGACTGGCGAACTTTGTGGTACCTCCGGTATCGTTTCGCGAGTCGGTGGCTTCGATCCGTTTTATAGCTACAAAATTCACCGCGAGAAACTTGTTCATAAACCATCCAAAACGGAACGAGAGATTCCGGTTCTTCACCTTCACGAAACGCACAGCGGACCGTCCGAGATTTGTTCGCTTTTCCTTCGCCCAGACTGTCGAAGGGCAGGAACAGGGCGTTTGTTGTCGCTGGGAAGATTTCATTTTATGCAAGCGTTCCCGCAAAGGTTCGACACGACCGTCATCGCGGAGATGCGCGGCTACATCGATCAGACTGGCCGCTCGCCTTTCTGGGAAGCAGTCGGAAAACATTTCATCGACTACGACTTCAGTACGGCTGACTTTCTCGTTGGACTTGGAAACAAGGATTTTATTGCAGACCTCATGCCTCGGCATCCGATCTATCTTTCGTTGTTACCGGAGGAAGTCCAGGCGGTTATTGGTCGAGTTCATACGCAAACGCAACCGGCTCTAGCCATGCTCGAGTCGGAGGGCTTTCAATCGACGGATGAGATCGACATTTTCGATGCGGGGCCATGTGTACGAGCCAGCCTTCAGGAGATCCGAACCCTTCGATTGGCGACAACGTCAACAATACGCGATCTTGAGACCCTGGCGCACGATGCCGTCATTCAATTACTCTCGAATGCTCGACTCGATTTCCGGGCTTGCCTTGGGGCAGTGAAGCCTCATTCCGATGGATCAGTCTCCATCGATTCAGCCGTTGCGCTGGCTCTTCAGCTTCAGCCCGGAGAGAACGTCACGTGGTCACCTCTCAAATGAGCGAATTTTCATCGACCAATCCAGCCACGGGCGATACCGTTTGGTCAGGCAAACAATCGTCTGAAGTCGATGTAAACGCTGCCGTCGAGCGATCGCGAAACGCATTTCGGTCTTGGTCAGGCAAGTCTGTCAGTGAACGCGAAACGCATCTGCGAGCGTTTGCAAAAATGCTTGAAGCGAGAAAGACGCAAATCGCCAACGCGATTTCAAGCGAAATCGGTAAGCCGACTTGGGAATCGCTTTCCGAAGTACAAACGATGATCACGAAGGTCGAATTCTCGATAAGAGCCCACAGCACAAGATGCGCGGAGTTCATGGGTGGCCCAGCCACAACACGTTTTCGTCCGCACGGAGTCGTTGCCGTCCTTGGTCCCTTTAACTTCCCCGGCCATTTGCCGAACGGTCACATTGTACCTGCACTCCTGGCTGGCAACACAGTGGTATTCAAGCCCAGCGAGTTTGCTCCGCTGGTCGCAGAGCTTACAGTAGCTGCGTGGCATGATGCAGGACTTCCGGATGGCGTTCTAAATCTCGTCCAAGGTGGCCGCGAAACCGGAGCGACGCTTGCAAAGCATCCTGGAATCGACGGACTATTCTTCACTGGAAGCAGTCGAGCTGGACTTTGGTTGACCGAGGTATTTTCAAAAACGCCCGAAAGGATTTTGGCGTTAGAGATGGGAGGCAACAACCCACTTGTCGTTTGGTCGGCAAATAACCTCCCTGCGGCATCGCTGCTTATCGTTCAGTCGGCGTTTCTGAGTGCCGGGCAGCGTTGCACCTGTGCTCGCCGACTGATCGTCCCCTTCGGTCGCGAGGGAGATGGAATTCTCGACGACTTGATTAAGTTCGCAAAAAAAATTCGCGTCGGAGCTTATACCGAGGATCCAGAACCATTCATGGGACCTGTTGTTTCCGCGAATGCAGCCCTGACGATCTTGGCTGCACAAGAAGCTATGAAAACGGCGGGAAGCACAATCTTGCTTGAAGCGAAAGTCGTGAGAGAGAACACCGGCTTGTTGACTCCTGGCTTGATCGACGTTACCGATATTAAGCATCGCAAAGACGAAGAGATTTTTGGACCAGTTCTACAAGTTATCCGCGTAAAGGACTTTGACGCGGCGATCGTCGAAGCAAATCATACTCGCTATGGACTTGCGGCCGGATTGGTAAGCGACGATCGCTTCCTATACGAACGCTTTCGCGATGCGGTATACGCT
>JAWXCK010000169.1:0-16854 GCA_034408855.1 Pirellulaceae bacterium | reverse complement strand
TGGTTTTTGCAATCACTCAGTCCAGTGTTTTCCTTGTATTTCACGGCTAAAATCGATTGCGGATCACGAAAACCACCCACAGTTTCTGCGGAAGAGCCGTTTTTTAATTACTCGAATTCTCTACCAACAGCTTGACCGACATTCTGAAAACCATCGCGTATCAAGAGTGCTCGAAGGTCACGATTGATGCGTTTCACAACGCTCGGACCTTCATAAATGAGCGCCGTGTAAATCTGGAGAAGTGACGCACCTAATCGAATTTTCTGGTATGCGTCTTCCGCATTAAAAATACCACCTGCGGCGATGATAGAAAATCGATGACGAGGCATTCGAAGATACAGCTCTCGGATGCACGTATTGATTAGCTCCGAAACCGGCTGTCCTGAGACGGCTCCCGGCATGTTTTCGAGCACTGTTCTAGGGGTCGCGAGTTTCAACGAGGCGGGCTTCCCGGTGGGAAGATTAAACATGAAGCCTCGTACAAAGGCAAATGGATCCGCTTCGGCAATCGATCGCTCGATTTCTACGGAATTCGGATTGGGCGTGACTTTGAGAAACACCGGACAAGTGATACCGAACGGAGAAAGCTGTTCTAGCAACCTTGAAATACTGCCGGGGATGGCAAAAAAATCCTTTCCGCCTTTTGCGTTCGGACAACTCAAGTTGAGCATCAAATAGTCTGCGTAGCGATGCGTTAGTGAAACGCTTCGTACATAGTCGCCTAAGATTTCGTCATCAGAACATTTGGACGCGTTAGGACCATCATTCGTTTTGACAATGTTGATACCAACAGGGTTGCGGCCTCGATGCAACGCAATACGATTCGCGATAACCTCAGCACCATCGTTGGGTAAGCCATAGTTGACGACAATGGCGCGATCTTGAGGCAAGCGGAATAAACGTGGCTTTGGATTGCCAACGGAAGGACGAGCTGAAATCGATCCGAGCTCGACGAAGCCGAAGCCGAGATTATCGAGAATTTTCAGGGCTCGACCGCTCTTGTCCCAGCCGGCTGCCAAACCGATCGGATTGGGAAATTTTAGGCCGGCGACTTCTGTCTCTAATTCCGGGGCCTTGAATTCGAAACAGCGTCGAGCGATCCTCGGGGCGATCGGGAGCATTCCAGCGAACCGACATGCCTCAATCGTCCAATGATGAGCCTTCTCGGCATCAATGCGAAATAGGACCCGTCGAACAAGCGTGGTGTAAAAGCTCATGAAAGGAAATTCATTCTCGTTCCGAGCGTTTGTTTTCATTAGGCGAAGCCTGAGTTCGATCGAATGCCTGCCAAAACAGGCAAGGTGATGAGTGAAATTACGCTCATCGCGATCATCGCCGCCGGATACCGTCGTTGGATTTATCGGCAACGTTTTATCGTTTGACTAAGTTCGTGTCCTCTTGCTGCTGAGCGATGCTGGAATCGAGCGGCGTTTCCACCGTTTCTTGGACCGGTTTCGGACGTTCGATAGTGCGTTTAACCAGCGCCGTTCGCGAGCGTTCGTCGAGCAGCTTTTTGTTGGCACGCTCGGGATCGACCTGAGTCCAACTCTCACGAAAATGTTGGCTGGAAATTCGCCGACTTAGATTTTGATCGCGATCATGCCATCGGACATGGTATCGATTGTCGGAATACGTCCGAGTCGGTCGGCGACTGGTCGGCTCACGTTCCTCGACCAAGCACCATGCGCGAACATGATATTGGTTGAGCTCCGATGACCATTCATAAAAGATCACTTGGTCGTAAACATGTCGGCCAAGGCAATCGTGAAAATGATTCAGTTCAATCAGATCGACTTCTTCGGAACAAACCGATGATGAAGATGATGAATCGACGATCGCGATTAAGAGAAAAGTAGCAATCCATTCCATACCCATGCTTCAAGCCCTCCATGCTTGGCGAAGCAATGATCCCGCAAACTCGACGCTTTATTCAGCGGAGTCTCGTGAAACCCACGAGCGGGATGATGGGTACGACGCTGGACTCAGAACTGGCGAACCACTGAAAACAGAACAGGGTTCCGCCGCGACTGCTCGAAAGCAGCCAATTGGAAAGGCGACCGTATTACATCATGACACTTGAGCATAGGGTATTTCACGAAATCTATCGTTGACGGTAAAACGTCGAGTCGAAAAAACACTTTACGAATGACAGCAAAATCGCCTCTCGGCCATCGCCGTCTTTACATCCAATTACTGGAGATCGGCTGACGAAGACAAGATCGATTGGTTGAATTCGGGAGAAATGAAGACTTTGCGGTAAATACGATCGTTAAAATGGGTGCGAGGCTTCGAAATGAACTTCAGTTTTGTTCATGCCGTTAAAATCTAGCGACGTTCAATTGCAAGTAGGCGGTATTTCCGCTCACGTTGATCGGATGACTTTGACGATTAACGAGACAGATTCGTCAGTTCAACACCTATACACAACAATTCCAATGCGCATTCATTTCGGCAACTTAGCCGGTTATTCGATGTTCGCAG
Source organism: Pirellulaceae bacterium (assembly GCA_034408855.1). Lineage (GTDB taxonomy): Bacteria > Planctomycetota > Planctomycetia > Pirellulales > Pirellulaceae > JAIYDQ01. Next base: position 14,373 of record JAWXCK010000169.1, on the reverse strand, counting down.
TCGTGATCGCGGCAGTTCCGCTCTTGGCAGCATCGTCGAACGCCCAAGAAAATGATCCTCTTTGGACGAACGTTACTGCATCCGCGACGATGTACCAGATCCTGCCGCGACCGGTTGGAAAGCATGAGGGGAAGCATCTACCTTACTCGACGACCCAGCAACCAACCGAAAAACCCTACTACGAATCGCATTCTATTCAGCCTTATTCGTATGGCTGGTTTGGCCCGCGTTCTACACCACAATGGAGCCGACACTTTGGTTACCATCAAGGGTATACTCAGTGGTCGTTGAAGTAACGGTCGTATCGTTTTATGATTGCGATTCCGTAAGAGCGATCCCGATCCGATCCTTGTCTCGCGAAATGCGAGCATAGTCAGTAGAAGCAATGCAACAGTCCGAGATCCCAGTAGTCGCTTGGCCGCACGTCGTCTTTGGCTTGTTTATTTTGGGGCTGTTTGCGGCATCGATCTCTTTATGGTTGAGCGGACTTGTTCTATGGTGGACGGGTCAGCAGGTTTTGCCGAATCCAGAACCGCGTCGAATGCAGCGTTGGGGGCTCGTTGATCTATTATTTACCGTTATCGTCGTGGTGGGACTTCAGTATTTCGCCCTAGCCAGCGGAATTGCTTTGCAGATCGGACCGCCGATCGTGCCAGACCAAGAACTCGAAATGCCAATGATGGCTTGGATTTCTACCGTTCAAACGCTGGCAATCGTTATCGTGACAGTCTTTATTGTGCTGCGATGTGGTGTTCGAGTCTCCTCGCTCGGTTGGTCCATTCAACAATGGTTTAAGGATTTGAGACTTGGTTTTGTAGCCTTCATCGTATTGGTCGCACCGGTGTATCTACTCATGATGGTCGTAACCGTATCGAGCGGACAAGACTATTCCCATCCGATTCTGGAGATGTCGAAAGAAAATCCTTGGATGCTACTTCCCGCGATCTTTATGGCTGTGATCTTAGCTCCGATCGGCGAAGAGTTCGCATTTCGAGTTCTCTTGCAAGGTTTCTTAGAGTCGATGTCGAAAGGATCGTTTACGATCGAAAAACTTTTGGTTGGTCGAACTGAACAAAATTCGACAGACGAAACAGAGTCATCGCTTCCGTTGTGGCCGATCTTTGTCAGCGGCATCATGTTCGGAGTCGTGCATTATTCGTATGGGATGAGTTGGATTCCGCTTTCGGTACTTGGAATCGCGCTGGGATGGTTATATCGCGTGACCAACCGCATTTGGCCGAGCCTCGTTGTTCACATGGGCATCAACGCTACGTCGATGATCGGACTAGCGATCAACATTTTTCTCGGCGATCCAACCGAGCCCGGCTCTTAAAATTTGGAGAGAAGACCGCCGGCTAGCGCTTTGCCGCTCACTTCGCTGACGACTCGAGTGTTATGTTTACTCCATCTCGCTTGATCGAATAGTGGATCTGAGCAGCAAGCTTGTCGAGCAATTGATCGAGCGAAACATTTTCGACTTCGATTTTGATCTGCATGCTCTTCAGGTTATCGGGCAACGGCCACGGTTCGATCGTCAAGCCTATTTGTTTCATAAGCGTGCTGATCAACTTCTCGGCTTCACCTTGAAATTGAAGAGTATAGCGGGAGTCATTGAATGCTGGAGTTTGGTTGCGAGGGTCAACCTTGGGCGTTGTTGACACCACGATCAGCTCTCGATGTGCAGCGACGGGCGCGGTGATCGATACCGTTCCATTTTTAAGCGAGTTGATTTGAGCGGTCGTCCATTTTGCTCGCCATGTTTCAAGTCGATCAGGCTTGATCTTTTTGATTTGAGGAGGGTAATTGAACGTGACATCTGCGGCAAGTGGCATTTCAATCACCAAGCATTGCTGGCGATTCTTTACTTCGATGCTGCAATCAAAGCCCGATAGTAAACATGACCACTGTGCCGCGAGCGAAGCATCCGGAAGCTTGGCGGCCCCCCATAAATCGTGCTCGATGCGATCCAAGCCCTTTATCTGGATAGGAAGCGATCGAGCGCACTGTGCAAATACATTTGCAACTTCACTCGGAATCTTCCACTGAATCGACGGGCCCTTTTTGCGCCAAAGATCTGTCGATCGATTCATCGCCAAATTCCAGAAGGCGGTTTCAATCTTGGGGGACTGGTTTGACGGGGCGATATAGAGAATATTTTCCAACCAGGCGATCTCGGTATTTGTTTGTGAACAAAGCAGTTCGATGCATTTGAAATGTGTTCGCTGTCCGACCGGAAGCGTAACGAGTTGTTCTGAATCGACTCGTCTATCGAGCCAGATTACGACGTTAAACGCCGATTGCATGTGATTGATGGCACTACGCAAAGTCACGCGTTCGAACGTATGGGCCGATGGTTGCTGAAGTGTCGAATGGGCAGTTAAGAATCTTGAATTATCGTAGGGGTGTAGTTGGGCTTGCGCGTATAAGAAAGATGGCAAACTGAAAAAGAAGCAAAAAATGCCGAAATACTTACATGAACTTTGGCAAGCCATTAACGCAACTGGGGAAGTCAACGAGTAATTGCTCATGATTTGATTTGACGGATACATTGTCGTTACCCCATGATCCAATTACACTGATAGTTTGTAATAGTTCGATTGTCATAAATTTTGGTTGCGCGACACGCCTTGTATTCACTTCTCAAGTATAGCCTACGATGAATCAAAAAGCCGCCCGTTATCCAAGCTTGCTACGGGCATATCAAGTTTATTTGACCGATGCAAATAGTCCGCAGTTCGTTGCAGCGATCGCCAACCAATATTCGCTCGATACACTCTATCGACTGGTCGACGCGGCTCAACCGTTAGTCCGTCGAGCTTCGGTGCTCGCCATCGGAATGCTAGGCGATATCGAGTCGATCGAAGCGATTGGTCCATTGCTTTGCGATCATGACCGACGAGTCCGGTTGGTAGCTGACGATGCCATCAAGAGTCTTTGGAATAGGGCATCCGAGCTGCGGGCCAGATTTTTTCTCGAAAAGCTTCTTTTGTTGATCGAAGCAGATCAGATGCAACAGGCGTTGGCAGTCGCCGATGACTTTATCGAATATTATCCGGAATTGCCGGAAGGCTATTGCCGCCGTGCGTTGGTCCATTTCAATCTTGGCAATATTTATTCAGCAATCGATGACTGCCAATCTTCCGTCCGTCTTTCGCGATTCGGCTATATGGCTTATGTTGGGCTAGGTCAGTGTTATTTAGAACAGGACGAACCGCATAAAGCCCTGGCTGTATTTCGACAAGCATTGTCAATCTATCCAGATCTGGAAACGGTTCGAATTCAGGTGAAGCGATTAGAACGAATGCTTCGCGAGATGACTTGAAGGTACTTCAACGTGGCTGCGATTGATCATTGGAATATCGCTCGGTCTTTCTGGCCGTCGAAGGATACGTTGCCTTCGATTCTACCACGACTTACCGGTGCTACCATTGCAACCGTTGCGCAATTGGTGAGTGGCTATACCGTTCGATGGATCGATTGCCAACCGGATACTTGCCAACGAATCTATTTTGCCAACCACACGAGTCATTTAGACGCGGTCGTGCTTTGGTCGGCTTTGCCTCGAGAGATTCGAAATCTGACACGTCCGGTGGCAGCGCTCGACTATTGGGGGCGGACGGCGTTTCACCGTTACTTGGCGAGATCCTTTAATGCGCTGTTGATCGATCGGAAGGAAATCAAGGTCCATCAAAGTCCGGTGGAATTGATGATCCGCGAAATTGGCGACGTTCACTCACTGATTGTTTTTCCAGAAGGTGGTCGATCGGCGGATTGCGAAATGGCGGATTTTAAAAGTGGGCTTTATTACCTGGCTAAGAAACGCCCTGATTTAGAACTCGTTCCCGTCTACATGGAAAATCTGAATCGGATTTTGCCTCGTGGAGAGGTCTTACCTGTTCCGCTGCTCAGTTCCATCACCATCGGACAGCCGATCTTTTTGGCGACCGGTGAACCGAAAGCCGATTTCTTAATTCGGGCTAGGCAATCTGTTAAGTCTCTGAAGGATCGCTAAGATACGATTCCTTGAGTTTTGAAAAAGTGCTGTGGAAGGTTCCAGTCACCTTTTTAGATTGCTAATCTTTAGAGAGTTATTGATGGTAGACGCATGTACCGCAATCATCCTGGGTGCCGGTAAAGGCACAAGGATGAAAAGCGAACTTCCGAAGGTCCTTTTTCCAGTCCTTGGACGCCCGATGATCCATTGGGTTTTGGATGCTTTGCAGGCGGCTGGAATCCAAAAAAAAATTGTCGTCGTCGGCTATCGAGACGATTTGGTCCGAAGCGAGCTGAACGGTCGCTCTGGAGTCGAATTTGCACTTCAGGCCCAGCAATTGGGAACGGGACATGCAGTTCAAATGTGTCGCGAACTTTTGGAGGGCGTCAATGGCCCTGTTTTGATCGTAGCGGGCGATTCGCCTCTGATTCAGGCATCTTCGATTTCCACGCTACTTCGCTTATTTGCGTCGATCCGCCCGGCATGCTTGCTCGGAACCCTCGCCAAAGATAATCCACAAGGGCTAGGCAGAATCGTCCGCGACGCACAACGGCGATTTCTTAGGATTGTCGAGCACAAAGATGCTTCGCCAGCCGAATTAGGAATTTGCGAGGTCAACATGAGCACTTATCTTTTCAACGCAATAGACTTGCTTTGGGCCTTGGGGAAGTTGAAGAACGTCAATTCGCAAGCCGAATATTATTTGACCGACTGCCCCCAACTTTTGTTGGAAGCTGGTAAGTTAGTCGAAGCTCACCCGGTTCTAAAGGCCTGCGAAGCCTTGAGTATTAACACGATCGATGAACTGGCGGCTGTCGAGTCTAAAATGCAAGAATTGGGATACGCATGCACGAGTTGAAGATTTTTTCTGGTCAAGCTAATCCGCAGCTCGCTCACGATATTTGCGAGTTCCTTCATCTGCAACTCGGCTCGATCTCGCTCGGGAAATTCCCAGACGGCGAGAACTTTTGTAAGATCGAAGACGATGTCCGTGGTCGCGATGTTTACTTAGTTCAGCCGACATGCCCTCCGGTCAACGATAATTTGCTCGAACTGCTGATCATGATCGACTCGTGCAAACGAGCGAGCGCAGCCCGAGTCACCGCTGTTCTTCCCTATTATGGATATGCTCGACAAGATCGCAAAGACGAAGGTCGCGTTCCGATCACGGCCAAGTTGGTTGCTAATCTGATTACACGGGCCGGTGCCGATCGAGTCCTGGCGATGGACTTGCACGCACCGCAGATCCAAGGATTCTTCGACGTCCCAGTCGACCATCTGTATGCCGCTCCAGTCCTGACCAGCTACTTTCGAAATCGTCAGTACAAGAGTCAAGATATTGTTGTCGTCAGTCCAGACGAAGGAAGCATCAAACGGGCTATCGGACATTCCAAACGCTTGGGCGGCAAGTTGGCGATTGTCGATAAGCGACGAGAGAATGCCGTTGAAACAAAACAAAAATACATCATCGGCGGTCCCGTCGAAGGAAAAATCTGCTTGATGTTTGACGACATGATCAGCACGGGTAGTTCTATTTGTGGAGCTGCGAAGTTAGTACACGACGCAGGCGCTGCCGAAATACATCTTGCATGTACACACGGTGTTCTTTGCGGCGATGCGATCAAAAAAATCAATGCCGCACCGGTCGATAGCGTAGTCATTACCAACACAATTCCATTGCCCACCGAAAAGAAGTTGGATCGCATCCATGTGCTCTCGGTAGCACCGCTTTTGGCGGAAGCCATTCGACGCATTCACTCGAATAAATCGATTAGTCAAATGTTTGGAAATCCAGGCAGCAGTGACTGAACGAATTTCCGCACCCGTGGCGTGCGACATGGTATCGAATTCATCCTTTTAGATTAGTGAGTCCTCGATCATCGCTGGTGGAAGTTTTTTTCTTTTGTTCGATGACATCGCGACGATCCTCGACGATGTCTCTACTCTGACGAGCGTAGCGACGCAAAAGACCGCCGGAGTCCTCGGCGACGACCTTGCGCTCAATGCCCAGCAACTCATTGGGCTGTCTGCCGATCGTGAGCTGCCAGTTGTTTGGGCGGTCGCTAAAGGTTCTTCAAAAAACAAGCTAATTCTAGTTCCTGCAGCGCTTGCATTGAGCTTTTTTGCTCGTGTGGCAATCCAGCCGCTTCTTATGATCGGCGGACTCTTTTTGTGTTACGAAGGAGTCGAGAAACTTGCGCACAAGTACTTGCACTCTCCTGAGGAAAATGAGGAACATCATCAAGAGCTCATCAAGGCCATTTCCGATGAGTCGATCGATATGGTCGCGATGGAAAAGAAAAAAATAGCTGGTGCCATTCGAACGGACTTCGTTCTCTCCGCCGAGATTATTACGCTCACGCTAGCGACCGTCGCGAAAGCCCAAGCGACGTTCGCCATTCAAGTTGCCGTCTTGTGCGTAGTAGCTGTTTTGATGACGGTCGGGGTCTATGGCTTGGTTGCGATCATCGTCAAGCTAGACGATGTGGGACTCTTTTTGACACTTAAAAAAGGGACGGGCGGCTGGCGAAGCATTCAGCGAATGCTCGGACGTTTGATCTTGGCGTCGGCTCCCTATTTATTGAGAACACTCTCGATCGCCGGTACGATCGCCATGTTCGTAGTCGGCGGCGGCATACTTACGCATGGCATTCACGCTTTGCACGAATCGATTCATGCGGTCGCTGAAAAAATCGCTCATACGCCTTGGATCGGCGGATTGTTGTACTACATCACCGGTCCAACGCTCGACGGTGTGGTGGGCGTAATCGCCGGAGCTATCGTTTTGTTAATTGTGCTGCTCGCAAAGCGAATCTGGAAATCGACGCAATCCTGAGTCCTCGAAAGCCGTTCTGGATCCTATTTCGATTCGGGGCTGGAACTCCAACGCGGCATGATCGGAGCTGGACCAGCTTCTAGGTAATGCAGCAGGTCGACGATTTCGTTTTTGGTGAGAACGTTAGCCATGCCGAGCGGCATCGCCGAATTCTTTGCCATCTGTCGCTCTTCGATGTCTTTCTTAGCGATTTTGGTCAACGCCTGAGGGGCCAGAAGATTCGATGCCACCTGCACCGAGTCGTCGTCTTCTTTCATCACGACTCCCGAAACAATCTTGCCACTTTCTAAAAGGAATTGAACCACCTGATATTTGGGATGAATTTCGTGAGACGGTTCAAGAATCTGTTGCAAAAGCTTTTGACCTTGATATTTCTTGATCGTTTCGGCGAGATCCGGACCGAGATTCACTCCATGCCCAGACACTGTATGGCACTGCAAACAAAGTGCCTTCGTAAAGGCTTGTGTTCCGCGAGTGATCGCGGCGCTATCCGGATTGCCAGTCGTTACGCGATCGCCCACGTTTGGAAAGTCTTTCATCGTCCATTCGTTTACGATGACCGGTTGCTGTGACGATTTGAGCGTTGCAATTTCGGCCTCATCGCGCCCGACAATCATCTGACCGTTCATGATGATCCAATGTCCCGGAAAGGTGCAAACATAAGGGTAGACCCCCGGTTCATTCGGTGCTTCAAATCGTAAGACATGAATTTTGGATTTCCGAGTCGGCCCGATCATCGGCGATGCGTGCATGATCAAAGACTTTTTTGACGGCGGGATAAAATCCGAGTCGGCGTTCTTGGGGTCCTTAGCCATCTCGTTAGCAGCCATTCCAACTTCCGCCAGCGAGCCAGGGGTTACGAAAACCAAGTTATGATCGGTCGCGTCTGGGTTTGTAAAAATCAGTTTAATAGCCTGGCCGGGCTTCGCGGCAAACTCACGCAATGTAAATAACATTCGTTCGGGTTCACAACTGACTTTGACCGTTTTCAAATTGACTTGGCTATCGAATTCACCTTGCTGAGCCGTAACGCGAGGCTCTTTGATTTCGTTGGATCGCTCCAATTGTTTTATGATTTTCGCGACCCCATATTTGGTGTCCGCTTCCCAAAGCGGTCGCAGGGTGTATGAACCCAAAGAGCCAGCGATAGCATAGGAAAGATGGTCACCCATCGGGTGCTTGAATACTTCGAGAACGGCTTCGAGTGCGGGTTTGGTACCGATATAGCTGGCCGCAATGACGGCTTCCATTCGAACCATTGCATCTGAATCATGGATCGCTTGTCGGAGCCAGTCGATTGCATCTACAAATTCGGTGTGGGTATATCGCATTTGCTGGACCGCCGCAGCTCGCGCGTCGGCATTTTCGCACGCCATCAGCTCCTTCATCAAAGCAACGTTGCTCTTACCGATCGTCCGATAAGTCCACAGGGCTTCCGTTTGATGATGTCGGAAACGAGGATCGTCCGCCGACAAGCCGGAGACCCAAGCGTCGAGCGCAGCGATTACCCTTGCAGCATCTTGTTCTCGCAATAGGCGTTTGGCAAGTTCACGATGAACATATTCGGGTCTTTTGAGTATCGACAATAGCTCATCGATCGAAGCACCCTCGAATTTTGGTGGCGTTTGTAGACTGTGATCTTTGGCAACGACTCGCCAGATACGACCCGAACTTCGGTCTCGACGCTTGTCTCGCAATGAATATTGAGCATGACCTTTTACTGGGTTGTACCAGTCGCAAATATAAAGATCGCCGCGCGGACCGAACTGAATGTCGACCGGAATGAAACTTAAGTTTCTGGAGAAGAGTAAATCACCGAGATATTGTTCGTCGTAGCCAAATGGCTGTCGGACCCATCGGTGCATCTCGATGCGATTGGTCGGCTTGTATCGAGCCTTAATAAAGCAACCCTGAAGTTCCTCTGGAAAACTAGCCGAGTCGACGAATTTATGACCGCAAGTACCGGAGTAAGCTCGCAAACCGTTGGGTGCCGAATGCTGTTGCGGGTAAGGTGGATCGAGCGAATGAAAGGCAGCGGCGAAGATCGGATGGCTGGCAACGTGACGCCCCCAGTCATCGAACGCAACGCCCCATGGATTAGTGCTTGGATAACTTCCAAAACTAATCAAGCGCTCGTTCCGAGGTGTGTAGCGAAACCATCCACTGTTCTGTTGTCGAACCGGGCCATACGGTGTTTCGACTTGCGTGTGATGGAAGATCGATTCGCGAAAGACAAGATCGCCGTCGGGTGACCAAGTAAAATCGTGAAGTGCGTGATGCGAATCCTCGGTTCCAAACCCGCTCATGAGCGTTCGCTTACGATCCATCCGGTCGTCGCCATCGGTGTCCTCTAGGAATGTCAACTCGGGCTGCTCCGAGACATACACGCCTTTGTCGCCAAGTTCGAACGAGAGCGGCACGTGAAGATTTTCGGCAAAGACCGTCGATTTATCGGCCCGCCCGTCCGTATCGGTATCTTCAAGGATGACGATTCGGTCTTGCGGTTCATTGCCAGGATAAATATGCGGATACGTAATCGAAGTGCTGACCCACAGTCGACCTCGAGCGTCCCATCGCATTTGAATGGGGTTCGCAATCTCTGGAAATTGTTCTTCACTGGCAAACAAGTTGACTTCGAATCGAGGGTCGACGTCGAAAGCCTTCTGCTCGTCGGCCGGGCTGAGCCATTCATTGACGCCGCGTGAGTCAAGAGCTTCCGGCATCGTAGGAATATTAGAGTCGTCGATTTTGGGCCGAACCGGTTTGCCTTCGGCGATCGCCCAGATACGTTCGTCGCGATTGGCAACCATAAGCTCGAAGTTTTGCATCGCAGGCAAAAAGTCGAGATATCCATATTGCTTGTTGCGTCCGCCGGTATAGTAAAACGTATTCAGAGGTCGATAGCGACGAAAATACTGCCGATCGCGATCGATAATCGCTACTCGCAATGACTCATCAATCGCAGGTGGCGATCTTCCAAACGCACCTTTAAAAAGTGTGGCTGCAAAAATCCAATCGCCAGCTTCGGTGAGATGGCAACCATTGATCGTCACGTCCGACCCTGGGCTCTCCATCGACTCGAGCGTGGCTGCGAAGACATCGACAAAACCTACCTTTTGCTCCTCTGCAACTTTTTTCATCGTGTCAGAGTAAAGTTTGATGCGAGAATTATTGAGATCTGCTGCATTTACTTTTGCGACGTTCTCATTGGCGATCGGCGAGACAAGAATAATTTTTGCCGGCGTCTTTCCGTTGAAAGCCAACGTTCTAAGCCGCTGAAGATAGGTCACCAATCTCGCTCGAAATGCATTGAGGCCCGCGTTGTCGGCAAACGATTCGTTGAATCCAAAGGCCGCAAAGATTACATCGATTTTCTCGTAATGGAGATGTTGTTCGAGATCGGCAAAATTTTCGGGACGCGGTTGAACATCGATCGCGTCCGCCGACCACGATAGATTGCGCACTATCAAACGATGCGACGGGTAGTGCTTTTGCAACATCGCTTCAAAGTTACCGAACTGCTGTGTTCGTTCGAGAAGCGTATTGCCGATCAGCGCGATACGCTGCCCAGGCTTGAGTTCCAGAGGTAGCCTGGTCGTTTCCGCATTCACGTTATTCGGACGAGGAGCCGTTTTTTCGTAGATTCCAAACTGAAGAAGCGCTGGATCGTTCGCCGCATCTTGCGCGTCGACATTCTTGAAACTAGCCGAAACGAGAATGATGCAATTGGCAACGAAACACTTTTTAAGAAAGCTGGAAGTGAACATGAGTCCCTGGTGCGAATCGAATGGGAGAAAACAATTTGAGATCGTCGCATGCGATTGTACTCGAACGACTGCGGTGCTGGTGCACTCCCAATTTTAAACCGCGTTGTCCAAGGCTGGCGGATCACCCCGTTCCGAAAACCGGCGGAGCCGATTACTGAACGACTTCGTCCAGTCGTGCCGAGTAGTCCATCACGCTGCCAGCACCACTGAATCCAACGACGGTTTTATCCCATTCGAGCTTCTTGGAGATCAGTTTTCCAGCATCCAAATCGAAGCGAATAGTACCATTGCTCATTTGTTGCAGCGCTTGCGCCTCGACTTCGGGTTCCGTGAGCGGTGTCAGAGGCTCGGTACGGATCGAAATTACGGCGACACCCGCACTGACTTTTTCAAGCGTATACAGCTCGCGGACTTTGACGACTTTGGGTGTGCCATCGGTTCGTCGCACACGGATTTCGCGAGGCGTTTCCCATTGCGTGCCTACATCGATGGCTTCCTCCGGCAATGGAACTGAGATCTCTCCCATACCAAGATTGGAACCGACCGCGTCGTCGCTTCGCTCGATAACTTGGCCAAGGTCGTTGATGGTTATCGTGGCGATTGGCTTGCCAATGGTCTCAGCCACCTTTTGGAAAATCGCATTCGGTTCGGCGTCGGTCGCGGAGTTGTATCGAAGTTCTTCGCCGTCGCCAATTTGTTGCGACATTTCTACTGAGTCGACTTGGTAGACAAAGGTCATATCGCCATTCTTATCGACCTTGCTTACGGTCCAGACTTTTCGGCTCACGGAACGCGATTGACTCGATTGCGCTTCGTCATTGATTTTCGTATTTGTTTTGGCCAGGTGGGTGACTTCGCTTACGATTTTGGCGTTGGGTTTTAATCGATAGCGAAGCTGGAATTGTTCGGTACTTGCTGTTGAATTCGGAGCTCGTTTCACGATGGAGACGAGCGTCGACTTGGTCTTTTCTTCCTTAGGGTTCGACGCAGCAGACTCGTTTGCTGGCGCAGCAGGTCGTTTTGCTGGCGTCGGTTCCTGGCGTAGTTTTTGGCTTGCCGACGGAGCCGCTTTTTTTGCCGGAGCGGTAGTCTGGGATGAGGCGTTGGTCGACATAAGGAGCGAAAACCCAGCGAAGCAAGCACCAAAGAAAAGCGGCTGTGGTTTCATAATTATGGGTCTCCATACCTTCAACAAAGGGAATGCTAGAATTGTCGAATGGAGTTTAGCCAAAACCGAAGCCTCGCGTCTAGAGTGCTTGCGTAGCAGTGGCTCATCGTTAACGTTCGGAGTCGGAGTTTGCGTGCGGAGTTTGAGGTCTGGGTGTTCGAGTACCAAAAAAAACCCTCGCACGATCTTTCGATCGGCGAGGGCATGTGGTCTTTTAAAAGGACCGGTGTTGGTTAGACCAACTCCTTCTTGGCACCGATCAGCGTCCGTAATCGCTCTGCGAGCAATCGGGCGTCAAACGGCTTCTTGAAGGTTTCGTTGATGCTCGATCGATCGAAGCTCATTGTATTGCCATCATCTGGCAGCAATGCAATCAGCGTGATCTCGGCGAAGTCAGGATTCTTGCGTAGATTTTGACAAATCTGCAAGGCCTCTAACTTGCCAATCGAGAAGTCAACGATCATGCAGTCTGGATGGAAGCTTTCGGCTTGTATGCCGGCTTCAAATCCACTTGCTGCGACCGAAACTTTAAAGCTCCTCTCAACCGGAAGTTCCCGTTTGAGATTTTCGATAAGCACCTGATCTTGAGCGACGATCAGGACTTTGGCCATGGCCTCATCTTCCAAGTCTCCAAGGGGCATTCCATGCTCTTTGAGAAACTTGATTAGATACTCGCGGGGAATACGGCGGTCTTGTGAACCCGGGATGCGGTACCCCTTAAGTCGGCCGGAGTCGAACCATTTGCTAACGGTTCGGGGGGCCACCTTACAGATCTTTGCGACCTGTCCTGTGGTGAACACCTTCATATTCGATTTCTCCGTTACCTTCGTTTGCTTGGGATGCTAACTACTTGAGCCAGGCAGACCCTCTAGTTAGCACGGTAGGCCCCGTTTTGTTTACGAGCTGAGCGGTAATCACTTACCGCGAGAGGCAAGACGTTCGACAATCGACACAACATCCGTGCTGTGCCGCTCGACTAACGCCAAAACCTTCAGTGCATAAACAACTGGGTCGGGGCATCAAGGCATTCTTTGAACGTTTCGTCGCCAACTACAGATCCATCTGCAGTGAAGCAACGTGCTTGTTCCGACTCTTTCTCGTTCCACATTCACCGTGTACCCTGACCGCACCCCTTTGTCGGTTATCGGAGACTCGAATGTTTGTGGAATGCAAAGGTTCGCTTCCGACCGATTGGCCAGATGAATAGAAGAAAATTCAATCCGCGCTGGGTTCGAGCGCGCATTAACGCACCCTCACGCAGTGTGATTTTAGAGCCTGCATTGGAAATGCTTGCTCTACGAATAAATTCCCCCCTAACATTTAGCCAGCGGTGGAGGCCTCCGCCGCATCGCCACTTTATGCGGAACGCGTCAGAGACAGACCAAGCTGTCCAAGACATAGTTTCGTTTCAATCAGGGGGATTACTTTAGTAAGAATTGAAGGATGTACAGATACAGTCGTTCTAGACCGATTCGCCGTACCAAATATGACTCCCATTGGAAGAATTCACAAAATTTTCTTATTGAGTCAGGCAATCTCTCAAGTTTACGTGAGCAATTCAACCACGTCTTTGTCGTGTGGCTGATAGTCGGGTTTCACGCTCACAAACTCCCCAATCGATTCATTCCAAACTCTTGCCGATTTCAGATCGCGAGCGAGGTCGTCGTGGATGAGTCTTGCGAACTCGACGAGTGTATCGCCGCGTCGCAGCATGTACGGTTGCGTTCGGTCGATCTCCTTGTCTCTCGGATCTTTCGCATAGACGCGAACGATATCCAATCGCCGAAAAACTTCGCGGCGAATTTCGACTAAGCCATCGCCGCGCAAACCAGAGACGATCACTCGATCGACTTCGATTTTCAGGAATTCATCGATCAACTCGATGTTTTCCTCCGCCTGTTCGACGTCGATCTTGTTGAGCACAACCAGGGTCTGTGTGTAGGTCGTTCCGACGGATGTTTCATCTGGGTAGGTTCGGCAACCTAGCCGGGTCTTACCGGCCTGGAATCGATCGAGCAACCCTTGGCTCTCCTCGATCAACATGTCGCTTGTCAGGTCGATTACCCAAAGGACCAAATCCGCAGTCCTAACGTAGTCAAAAATATCGGGGCTCAAATACTCAGCACTGATCGGCGGCATGTCGATCAACTGAATCGGACAATCCTCCATCATCATCATGCCCGGCATCGGCAACTGCGTGGAATATGCAAACTCGGCGACCAGCGGCTTAGCTCGTGTCAACGCCGCGAGCAATTGGCTCTTACCCACATTCGGTGCCCCGATCAATAGAACGCGACCTGCGCCTTGCCTGGGTATCAGTTTGACAGACGAACGCGACGAAGCAGCATTTTTGTCGGCGACTTCGACACGCAGGCGAGCAATCTTCGATTTGAGATCGGCTTGAAGTCGATCTGTCCCTTTGTGCTTTGGAATCTCGCGAAGCATCGTCTGAAGAGCTTCAAGCTGCTCGGCCAGCGACACTGCTTTTCGGTAGGCCATCTCCGCCCGAAGATATTGAGGCGTGAGATTGGCTGGCATTATCGCCCCGATACGCCGTTCAAGTAACGGACTTCTTGATAAGCACTGGTGCTCGACGGCCGGCCGTCGA
>JAWXCK010000168.1:0-5401 GCA_034408855.1 Pirellulaceae bacterium | reverse complement strand
GCGAGTGTATAGTCGCTGACGAATGCTTCGACTTGTTCAGGTGTCGGGACGAGTCCAATCAAATCGAGATAGACGCGCCGGATCAGTTGATGCGGAGCCGCTTCTGGCGACGGCTGAACGCCTTTTGATTCGAGATTCGAAAGTACAAACGCATCGATCGGATTCTTAACCCAACTCGATTCGCTAAGCTGTGGAGTAGCCGGAACCACTAAAGGGCGAAATGACCAATGCACCTGGAACTCGGCACCCGCGGCGATCCATTTTCGAAGCGTTTCAATATCGCCAGCCGCCAGTGGCTTTTCATCGCTAGGCGGCATGCGCAGGTCGACATCGTCAGAAGTGATGCGTGCAATCAATTGGCTTTCGTTTAACTTACCCGGCACGATCGCGTGGAGACCACTGTCCAGTTCAGCCAGGGCTGATTTGGACTGACTTAAATCGAGCCCCCCTTCGGCTTTGTCGGGTCCGTGGCATTTTATGCAATGTTCGGCCAACAGCGGCTTTACATCGCGGCTGAAATCAACGTCCGCAACACAGGTCGAAAGACATAGTAGCTGGGACACGAAGCCAGCAAAGACGACAAACACCTTCGACATCGACGCATTCCTCTGTGGGGAAAACATCCGGAGGAACAGCCATCACGGATCGAAGGGACGATGGATCCGCGATGCAGGAGAACTAGCCGGTTCTGAAAACGGTGGGACATCCTCATTTTGGAGGCCACGCCTATGATTGTCAAGCATGAAGTCAGGTTCGAGCGAACCGGTGCTGACGCACTGCGGCTGAGAATTGTCCAGACTGGACGCGTCGTTCGCGAAGAACCGGTGCTAACGCACGCCGAATGATGAATTATCTAGACTAGACGCGTCGTTCTCGAAGTCGAACGGACTTGCCGCTTCGTTCTCGGAGGAAGTAGAGTTTAGCGCGGCGGACAACGCTTCGTCGTTTGACATCGATTTTTTCGATTCGCGGCGAGTTAACCGGGAACTTCCGTTCGACGCCTTCGCCACCGACGATTCGGCGGACAACAAACATTTCGCGCGTTCCGCTGCCGCTTTTCGCGATCACAACGCCGGAGAAAATCTGAATCCGCTCCTTGGTGCCTTCAAGGATCTTCGTGTGAACATCGACGGTATCGCCAACTTCAAAGGGTGCTAGATTTTTGCGAAGCGACGATTCTTCGACCAACTTAAGGATTTGTTGACTCATGCTTGACTCACTTGGCCACTCGCGGCCAGCCAATATTAAAAACTCGGTTTGAAATGATTATTCGTTTGGTTCGGCCAATCGTCGTTAAGACAATTAACCGAGCACCGCTGAAACTCGAAAACACTCTTCGTCAGCATCGGGGGCATTCGCAAGAGCTTTCTCGCGAGGCAACGATGCTTTCATCTCGTCCGTTTGAAGGACATTCTGCAATTCGATCGCATGAACCATCGGTTCGATGCCATCGGTATTCACTGTACTTAGTTGGTCGACTAAATCGACGATTTTCCCTAGCTGAAGCGTCATTTCGTCTAGCTCGGACTCTGTCAGCGACAATCTAGCGAGATAGGCGATCTTTGCTACCTGCTGCCGATCGAGCGACATTTCCAAAGCCTTTCGAGAATGCGTGCACTACTACGCCGTTTTGGCGACCTGCTTTGCACGGGTCAAATCGAACGGCTTTTGCCGAACAGCCTTGCGAATCCGACCACTGCGTATGCACTGGACACAGCAACGAATCGTCTTCACTTCGCCGCTTGTTAGACTGGCTTTGATCGTTTGCAAATTTGGCATAAAACGCCGCTTGGTGATCCCGGTAACTTTCGTACCGACCCCGCCCAAATACTTTGCTTTACCGCGTGTTTCGACGGCATTTCCAACGAGCGGGCCTTTGCCGCAAACTTCACAAACCTTTGCCATAATTCACCTTACGATCGAATAAACCGACGAATTCTGTAGTCGATTTCCGACCTTTCAAGCCAGATTTCTTCACAAACGAGCCCCGAAGTATATCGATCGGGGAAGAGAAAGCAACGTCAAAATCGCATCGAGTTCCGACGATTTCTGGATGGATTTGGCTTGACCCATTCGATCTTGAGAGCAAAACAACCGATTGGATCTTTTTGAATACCTTGATTTAATATCGACTTTGCGTTTCGAAAGGTCGAGAAGCCGGTTGCTCAGGACGAATTCGATTATCGATGCCGTAGGGTGTCCAGCGCGCTTGCAAGATCCGCGTCTGCTGTCGAATTGCTTTGTTAGCTTCGATGCAATCTGCTCGCTTGTAGGCTCGATCATGATCTAAATGCAAGCAGACTGTGCGATGGCGAATCGACTTAGGGCGGATTCCCAGGTTTACCAACCGCTCGCCCAATTCTCGGTCAAGGCCACCATACTGCATTCGCTCATCGAAACCGTTGACTCGCGTAAGGTCGTCTCGCCAGGCAGAACTGTTGTAGCCATTGAACGTCGCTCGCGTCGTTGACAATCGCTCGAACAGAAAGTTTAGCGGCCCTGATCGCATGAGCATCCGAAGCTTGCGATTGATCGGTAAGCCTCGCGACATAAGGTTTCGAGCTTGAAATATAGAGCCATCGAGAATCTCGTTGGGGCGAACGGAATGGCTTAGCGAACAACTTAAACGAACGATGCCACCCGATAGATAATAGCCCCGCCGAGCATATCGAGCATGTACGGCGACAAAGTCGTTGCGTGGAATGCAATCGCCGTCAGTAAAAACAAGATAGGGCGAGTTCGCTACCGAAACGGCTTGGTTGAGGATACGGCATTTGCGAAAACCAAGGTGTTCGTGCCAAACGTGGTTAATTGATAAATCAGTATTGGATCGCATCTGATCGATAAGACCAGCGGTCAGTGGCGAGGAACCATCGTCGGCAACAATAAGCTCAAAGTCTGTAAAAGTTTGGGCGGCATACCCCCATAGGACTTTCCCTAGCCACTCCGGCGATTCGTAGGTCGTGACGACAATGGAAATCGGTGTCATGCGAACCCTTTTTTTGCCAAATTAAGGTTTACGATGTAGTGGCTAGATGAAACGACCTATCGCATCATCAATTTGAAGTAGCTATCTCGACCGACTATTTCAAGATCAAATTCGACTGGCATACCATAGGCAGCATTTCGATTGTCCTTGAAGAGTTGCTTGGTTTGGCATTGCGATTCCACCGAATAGTTGCTAACAGTGCTTTGGCCCCGATTGAATCGTCCACGCTCGCGGGCGACTGATATCGGAAAAGCGTAGAACTGAGGGATAATCATGTTAGGCGTCTTCGAGGCAACAACTGCGAACAGTATCTTAAATGATGTCGATGAAATCTTTTCGCTTCGCGATCAGAAAGCTCATTCGGCGATGCAGGCGGTAGCCGATGTCGTATCTCGAAGACGTCCTCTCAACGGACTTGAAAATGGTTTTTTAGATACATGGCGCTGGATCAATTCCAACGTCGAGTCGAGTACGGGCATTTATCGAGATCCAAGGTTCTACCATTGGTCTCAACTGGCATTCAGCTTGCTCGGTTCACATCTCGGAACTGCGGAACTGACGCCATCTGTCGAACGCTATATCCGTGCGATCGGAGGAACGAATGTTTCAAACGCCTTAGCGATCCATCTTGAACAATTCAAAGCGTTTGCGTTGGGAGCTGCCTGGGAAATCGATACTAGCCTGGAATTCGAGTTGCCACTCCTGGTCCGATTGCCATGGGCAATGCCGGGTAGCCCTTGGTCGCTTGGAGGAACGGACGGGTGTGCAATTCGAGGTATCGAAGGAAGAAATCGATTGCTCGTCAGCACCCCTCGCGGAGATCACGCCCTTCCGTTTCTGGATGATGGCAACCATTCGTCGGACGCCGTTACGTTATGCTTGGCACCACAAATCAAATTTGAGTCTGGTTGTTTGACTCTCCAACCACACGCCGTAAATCTTCCTGGATTGGATGAACTCAATTCTATTTCCTCGATAGGAACCAGCTATCAGTGGCAAGAGCTTTCCAATCTACAGCGCACGTTGGAATCGATGAGTCGAATAGCGCCTCAGACTTTCAACGCGTTTGCAAAGCAAATGCGGAATGTGATTCTTAAGCCCGAAGTTGAAGGGAGCGTCTACAATACGAGCTGTTCGCGGTTAACGGGCTTGGCTATCGTTACGAGCTATCGTTCGCCGCTCGTTCTCGCAGAAGACCTGATCCATGAGTTTTGTCACAATTATCTTTTCGCCTTAGAAGATCAAGGACCGTTGTTTGAAGACGGTGAATTTGACGCCGTCCATGATGAGTGCTTCTATTCACCTTGGCGAAAAGATTCGCGACCGCTCTATGGACTATTTCATGCTTACGTCGTTTTTACCCAAGTAGCCGATTTCTGGAACGCGGCTTTGTGCCGAAGCGATATTTCTTCGCCAGATCGAGAATTTGGCGAGTGCCGCCTCGCAACACTTGTAAAACAACTTGCCGTCACTGGCGATCAAATATCACGATTCGCTCGATTGACCGAGCTTGGCCAAAAAACTTTTGATGCGATATCGAATCAGTTACGTCAGCTTGAGATTTCGGCGCAACAAGTTGGTGCTTCGTTAGATTGTCGCAGCATCGAACCGCTGTTCGATGGATCGTACAAGACTTCGTTAGACGCCAACGGCGATTCGATCAGCGTTCGAGATTCGCTCAAACGCCATATCGCTTTATACGATTGTCTCCAGCGATGCGCGAACATGCAGGCAATATTTTAGGAATCGCGAAAAGTTCCGGTAAGCCCCTAAGAAAAAGGACAAAAATGACTTCCGCAAATTTGGGAGGCACGCAGCGCCGTTAACCCGTACGTAGCGGAATTGCGCAAGCAATCCGGTGGGTTACATCGAAGCTCTTACCGGACGGCTCGCGCCGTACCGCTAAAACTATTAAAAGACTTAAGGAAATAAGGTTAACGAAGTTGTTTTTGACTCGTTCCTAAGAATAGAGCAATGTTACACGGGCGTAGCTTGTGATGACGATAGGACGGACGTCAAGTTAGGATCCGTCTCAACATTCTCAGAAAGGGATTTCATGATGAATAATGTCGAAAAGAAGATCGATCCGAAAGCTCCGAAACAGCTTAGCAAAGTGGACGTCAAATCGATGACCGACTCTTTGGAAGGCAAGACGGCGAAGCCAGTAACCTGGACCGTCGATTTTTCGGCTTCGGGCAATGGCAAGGTAGTTACTGCTAGTGACTCGTAAACATCGAATGATTCAGCGATGAAAATCGATCGTAGATCGCCATTGTTTCTAACATGGCGATCTTTTTGTCGATTCCGATCGGAAGGGCCTGGGGACACAGCACAATCTTTCGAATGCATGCGAATTGCTGGCAATTGTGGTCCAAGAATCGAGATGAGCTATCAGTACGGGTTCGTTGATGG
>JAWXCK010000167.1:0-28876 GCA_034408855.1 Pirellulaceae bacterium | reverse complement strand
GCGACCGCCGTGGTCACCTCGGCGATGTTGCGCACCTGCGAAGTGAGGTTGGCCGCCAGCAGATTCACGTTGTCGGTCAGATCCTTCCAGGTGCCCGCCGCGCCCGGCACCTGCGCCTGGCCGCCGAGCTTGCCTTCGGTCCCGACCTCCCGCGCCACACGCGTCACTTCCGAAGCAAAGCCGTTGAGCTGATCGACCATCGTGTTCATGGTCTCCTTGAGCTGCAAAATTTCTCCCTTCACCTCGACTGTGATCTTCGAGGAGAGGTCACCCTTCGCGATGGCCGTCGCGACACCGGCGATGTTGCGGACCTGACCGGTGAGGTTCGAGGCCATTGAGTTCACGTTGTCCGTGAGATCCTTCCAAGTACCGGCAACCCCTTTCACGACCGCTTGACCGCCGAGTTTCCCTTCGGTGCCGACTTCGCGCGCCACGCGACTCACCTCGGACGCGAATCCGTTGAGTTGGTCAACCATCGTGTTGAGGGTGTTCTTCAATTCCAGAATCTCACCCTTCACATCGACGGTGATCTTTTTGGACAAGTCGCCGTTGGCCACCGCCGTCGCCACGTCAGCGATGTTGCGGACCTGCGACGTCAGGTTGTTGGCCATCCAGTTGACGTTGTCGGTGAGATCCTTCCACGTCCCCGCCACACCGGGCACTTGAGCTTGGCCGCCGAGCGTGCCTTCGGTCCCGACTTCGCGCGCCACGCGACTCACTTCGCCAGCAAAAGCGTTGAGCTGATCGACCATCGTGTTGATCGTATTCTTCAGTTCCAGAATTTCGCCGCGCACATCGACGGTGATCTTCTTCGACAAATCGCCGTTCGCCACCGCTGTGGTCACGTCAGCGATGTTGCGGACCTGCGACGTGAGGTTCGTCGCCATCGCGTTGACCGAATCGGTGAGATCCTTCCACGTCCCGGCCACGCCGCGCACCGCCGCCTGTCCGCCTAACTCGCCTTCGGTCCCGACCTCGCGCGCCACGCGCGTCACTTCCGAGGCGAAGCCGTTGAGCTGATCAACCATCGTATTGATCGTGTTCTTGAGCTCGAGGATTTCCCCCTTCACATCGACCGTGATCTTCTTGGACAAGTCACCGTTCGCCACCGCCGTCGTGACTTCCGCGATGTTGCGGACCTGGCCGGTCAGATTTGAGGCCATGAAGTTCACGTTGTCGGTGAGATCCTTCCACGTCCCCGCCACTCCAGGAACCGCCGCTTGTCCGCCGAGCTTGCCTTCGGTGCCGACCTCGCGCGCGACGCGCGTCACTTCCGACGCGAAGCCGTTGAGCTGATCAACCATCGTGTTCATCGTGTTTTTCAGCGCGAGGATTTCGCCCTTCACTTCGACAGTGATCTTTGAAGAGAGATCTCCCTTCGCAATGGCCGTCGCCACACCAGCGATGTTGCGGACCTGACCGGTGAGGTTCGAGGCCATCGAGTTCACCGAGTCGGTGAGATCCTTCCACGTTCCGGCCACACCCGGCACCACCGCCTGTCCGCCGAGCTTCCCTTCAGTGCCGACCTCGCGCGCCACTCGCGTCACTTCCGACGCGAAGCCGTTGAGCTGATCGACCATCGTGTTCATGGTCTCCTTCAGTTCCAGAATCTCCCCTTTCACATCGACGGTGATCTTTCGCGAAAGGTCGCCGCGCGCCACTGCGGTCGTCACCGTCGCTATGTTGCGGACCTGCGCGGTCAGATTCGTTGCCATAGCGTTGACCGAATCGGTGAGATCCTTCCACGTTCCCGCCACGCCGGGGACCACGGCCTGTCCGCCGAGACGCCCATCCGTGCCGACCTCACGCGCGACGCGAGTCACCTCCGACGCGAACGAACGGAGCTGATCGACCATCGTGTTGATCGCCTCTTTGAGCTGTAAAATCTCGCCGCGCACATCGACTGTAATTTTCTTGGACAAGTCGCCATTCGCCACCGCGATGGTCACTTCCGCGATGTTGCGGACCTGCGCGGTAAGGTTGCCGGCCATCTGATTGACCGAGTCGGTCAGATCCTTCCACACTCCCGACACGCCCTTCACCTGCGCTTGCCCACCGAGCTTCCCCTCGGTGCCGACCTCGCGCGCCACTCGCGTCACTTCGGAAGTGAAGACCGATAGCTGCTCGATCATCGTATTGACCAGCTTCGCCGAGCGCAGGAATTCACCCTTGAGCACGCGTCCGTCAACCTCCAGTTCCATCGACTGTAAGAGGTCACCCTTGGCCACCGCACCGATCGTGCGTGCCACTTCCGTTGTCGGCCGCACCAGATCGTCGAGCAGCGTGTTGATCGAATCGACCTTCTGCGCCCAGGCGCCAATCGCTCCCGGCACCGACATCCGTTGCTTGAGTCGCCCCTCCTTGCCGACCGTCACACTCAACCGCTCCACTTCGTCCGCGATACGATGTTCATGCGCGATCGCTTCGTTGAATGCCTCCGCGATCCGGCCTCCGGTTCCACTCCAATCCGTCGGCAGTCGCACCGTAAAATCCCCATCGCGAAACGCTACGATCACTTGCAGCAATTGCCGCAAGTTTATGTCTTTAGAATCTTTGAGTGTGTCCTGAGAGGCAAGTATCGCATCAACTTGTGCCCCGTCCGGCCCCGGAATGCCCGTGGAGGCCTTGGCGAGGCCAGGGTTCTCAGGCTTTCGGTGATTGGCAGCTTTGTGCATTTTTTCCTCGTTAATTCTAAACACCCCTCTCTTCGTGTGGGGGCTCAATTCAATATTTGTCAAGTGCGGGGCTGGCCGCGTCATCAAGGCGAAACATAGCCGATGTGGCCGAACCATGCTGAGGAATTCAACCACGTCGGTTTACTCGTCAACTGATGCCCCGGCACGACCGGGTTGCCCTCTAATGAGACATCCGAACTTGAATTCAATCAGATCAACCGATCATAACAGCTATTCTCGTCGACGCACGCGTCGAAGGGCTCATTTCCGAAGAAGTCGGGACGATAAGATTTGAACTAACTCTCAATTCTGCCAATCGGTTTGACCATTTGAGGTGGTGCCGATTTCACGGACAGGTCAAAGCCTTATAATGCTGGGCACAAAGGAGATCGTGCAATGCCAAGGAAGCCAGTCGTCAAGCCGTCAATCAACCGTCGAATTTTCTCCCAAGAATTTAAGCAAGAAGCGGTGCAAATGCTTCTCGATGGCCATACAGCGTCATCAATTGTTGAACGATTGGGTATATCTGGAACGAATGTACTTTACCGTTGGAAGAAAGAGCTGCTGACGTCCAGTGGACCTATTGCAAGCGCAATGGATTCCAAGGTGAAAGAGCTTGAGAATGAACTACGCCGTGTGGAACGCGAGCGCGATATTTTAAAAAAAGCTTTGAACATTGTCGGCCGGATCGAATAGCGGATATCTATGCAGTTGCCGAATCCGTGGCTCTAGATGACATCGCTTCCACTTCGGAGGTTTGTGATGTTCATTCCTTCGAGCCATCGGCCTTAACCGGTGGAAGTTCAAACACAACACGGAGGACAATGAAAAGCACCAAGAGCAACTCAAGCAAAGACAGAGTAGAGATGAATTTCGTCCGCGAGGTTCGCGTCAACGACGTCCCAACCAAAATTAAGCAGTTCACGATCACAGGTCCACATAAGGTCGCTCGTTTCGTGCGGTCGGTCATGGTCGACAACAGCCGAGAACAGTTCATTGCTTTGTACCTCGACGGTTCTCATTCCGTGGCAGCCTATGCAATCGTTTCTATTGGCTCAGCCAACTTCGCTCAAATTCATCCTCGTGAGGTCTTTCAACGGGCCTTCCTGGTAGGTGCCACTGCGATTGCTATTGCTCATAACCATCCGTCCAACAGCGAACACCCAAGTTCCGAAGATATCAACGTCACGAAACGCCTGATCGACGTGGCCTCGCTATTGGGGATCACGCTTCTGGACCATGTTATTGTTACTGACGAATCATGCTACTCACTTCGTGAAGAGAAATCGCATCTTTGGCCCGTCGAGGCTCGCCCATAACGGGCTCCATCGGTAGCTAGCCGAAGTTTGTCAAGCACTGGGTGACTATTGGGAAGTCGTCCAACCAAGGCTAGCGGTTATTTTCAGTGGCTTCGGCACTCAAAATGCCTTTTACTGGGTTCATGAACCAACAAGTCGCAACGCACATCGAACTTCGAGAAAACCGTGCTGGCCAGCAGCGAGCTTACGTTGCTGGAACGAGAGTTCGGATACAAGACATTTATTCCCAAGCTGAGATTTTTCGGAAGTCTCCAGAACAGATTGCGGAAAGTCTCCCGGATTTGACTTTGTCGAAGGTTCACGCCGCCTTATCGTGCCTTTACGATCACCGTGAACAAATCGTCGCCGAGATGAAGGAGGACGAGACTTTTGCGGATCAACTTAAAGCCATTTCGGGCCCAAGTATCCTAGACCAAAAGCTTCACCGTTCGACCGGTACTTGAAACGATGGTCCGAACCCGTTGCGTTCGGTGCTAACTTGCTCCAGCTTGAGTCACAACGATTGCCGCCGTTTAGTTGCCTTTGAGATCTCGTACCTTCGCTTCCTTGTCAAGTCGATCTTCTTCCATCGCTTGTCGCTTGTAACCGCGGCGAACCACTTCAACCACTCCCAGATGAAGCGAAGACCTAAATGGTGCTCTGCGTAAAGCGACTAAAGCGGTTGGTTCGATCGGAGCAACAAGTTGCTTGGCTTCAGAGACAGGTGCGAGAGGGGAAAGTATCGCAAATGTTACAGGATGAGTACATTGATGGATTGCTTGATCGATCAAGTTTGAGTCCGCAAGTAATCCTGATGTGTCGAGTCTTTCAAGGCCACGACGACTGCGAACATTTGCCAACGCTCGAACAACCCCGTCGTCGTCAACGGCTTTGGCAAGCAATCGTGCGTCTCGAATCTCTTCAAGTAAAGAAATATCCTGCCAATCGCTTTCACGTTCGGTTTCTTTGCTCCGAATAAGGTCGTCCAACGAGAGAAACGCCACAAGGCTTCCTCCATAGTTTCCGACCTCTGCTCTTGAATTCAAAGTAGCAAAATCAGACAACAGATGATTCTGAAGCCAGAACTCCAGAAGCTCTTGGCGACCGTCCGGCAACGTTCCTATCTCGAAACGCGCAAAATCATTGGTTCGCCAGACTGGAATTTCCTTAGCGGAAGCGAGCATTGGAATTTCAGCCAATTTCTTTCGAAGCTCGGTCGGCGATGATGTGCCAGCTACCATGTCGAAGTCAGACGTGTTGCGGTCAATCCCGTAATATCTTACCGCATGGCCGCCCATGACCAACGCTTTCATCCCAGCATCTTTGATTACCTGGGTAAGCAATGCAAGTTTCTGGTCGGGATTCATTCGAGTGAATCCTCAAACGGACGACTCCCGTGGGCATAGAGTATCTTTACTGCTTCATGCTGCTTGAACGTTTCCTCATCAAGTTCGAGAGCTAAGCGAGCCAGATCAATTAAATGGTGATCCAGGAACATGGACTCTGCCTCGAATGCCGTTTCGGCTTTTCCATTGAGCAAAAGAGCATCTATCTCATGATGAACGGAATCGGAGTTGAGATTTGTATTCATAAGTTGATTCTATCACAAGACGACCCCGATTGCATTTTGTAATTCCACTAATCCTCGACCGACTTGTCGAACAGATCTAGAGTCTTGGGGCGGAAGAAGTCAGCCAAAAATCATGGTTGCGAACCTCTAGTAAATCATGCACCATAAAGGACGTTATGGTTCAAAGTGAGGAAGTGTCATCGGATGACACCGACGGACAGCCAGCGACGACAGAAATCCGTGGTACAAATCCGACGCGCGCAGGGCAAAAACGTGGTATAAAAACGACGCCGCAGGGTATCGCAAGCAGCACGCAAAACATCGCAAATCCCCAAGGAAAACATAGGGGAAAGCGTGTTTCTCTAAGGAATTCCTTGGTTCAAAATGCGGATGGGGAGGGATTCGAACCCACGGACGCCTTTCGACGTCTCCGGTTTTCAAGACCGGTGCAATAAACCGCTCTGCCACCCATCCGATTGAGTTGGAGTGCTTGGGTTATGGCGTTGGCTCTCCTTCGTGTCAATTCCTGATATTCCGTATTATTGCTTAGATATTCGATTTTCCTGACAAGTTCTGTTGATTCTGGTAGAATTTGCGGCGACAATGAAGGAATGGGGGCACTTAAACTACGTAGTACTAAGTGGTTCGGTCGAGGAGAGCGAAATTGCTGGCAATATGTGGCTTGTTATTTGCGAGGTTTGAGCATGCTTAAACGATTAGAAGCTGACGAGATCGAGCAGGTTGAGAGCGAGCAAGGCGAAGCGGATGCTCTTTTGCCTCCGGTTCAGACGATAGCGGAGCTTGATCGATCGAGCGATAGTGACTCTGAAGTCGATGTCAAGGAATCTGCGGTTGAGCTTGTTGAGGAATGCGGTTCGTGGTTCGACATCGAAACTAAAGCTTTTCTATGCAGCATGCTGGTCCACATGGGTTTGATTGTCGGCCTCGCCGCGATTACCGTCTCAACTCACCGCGAAATGATTGAGACATTGGTCTTTAAGGCCGCTGCACCTCTACTCGAAGAGCCCGATTTCAATATCCAAGAGGACTTGGCGGCTGCTACCATCGTCAGTGATGCTATCGGCAATAACTCGATTGGTGATGCCGCATCGGCGCTGAGTATGGCTCCGACGATCTCGGACGTCTCGCAAATTGTAACGCCCGACGTCCATATTCCTTCACCGTATGCCAATTTGGATTTGTCGGTTCAAGTCAAGCAAGCATCGGGACTGGTTCAGTCAAAAAGAGTGGTGCGTGGCAATACTGGAACGGGAGTCACCGGAACAGATGGCGCTGTCGATCGCGTCACTTTTGAACTATTGCAGTCGATCGAAGAACGTCCAACGCTCGTGGTATGGCTCTTCGACGCCTCGGTATCGTTGATCCGCCGCCGAGATGAGATCCGCAGTCGACTCGATCGAATCTATGAAGAACTGGGGATTGTCCAGGCCATCAAACGCAAACAGGCCAAAGATAATCGTGAAGAAGAGCCGCTGCTGACCAGCGTGATCTCGTTCGGAAAAACCGTTGATCTGTTGACGAAAACTCCAACGGCTGAATTGAAGGACATTCAAGAGGCGATCGATGGGATTGAAATCGACGTGTCGGGAGTCGAAATGACGTTCTCGGCCATTTACCTTGCGGCCGATCGATATAAAGCTCTTCGTAACATGAAGAGTTCGAAAGGCCCCGAACGCAACGTTGTTTTGATTGTTGTCACGGACGAACGCGGTGACGATCCGCAAGGGTTAGAAAAGTCGATTGAAATCTGCCGAAAGTTTGCGATCCCAGTGCATGTCTTAGGTGTACCCGCTCCGTTTGGCCGTGATTTTACCTATATCAAGTATGTCGATCCCGATCCGAAGTATGACCAGTCGCCTCAGTGGGCTCAGATCGATCAAGGCCCCGAGACGCTTTATCCAGAACGCGTTCGACTAGGCTACGCGAAGAATTACTACGAAGAGCCGACTATCGATTCGGGATTCGGCCCTTATGCGATCTCGCGGATCTGTTATGAAACCGGCGGTATCTATTTCACGATCCATTCAAGCCGTCGATACAACGCGGAGATTCGCCGCGATGAGATCGAAGCGTTTTCGTCGCGACTGAACGCCTTTTTCGATCCCGAGATCATGTCGCGTTATCGACCTGACTATCTCTCGGAAGAAGAGTATATCAAGCAAGTCAGCAAGAGTCCGTTGCGAAGTTCGTTGCTGCAAGCTAGTAAATTGGCGAGAGCGGACGTACTTGATAAACCGCGAACGGTATTCCTGCGGCGCGATGAACCGGGATTGATTCGCGATCTTACGAAGGCTCAGGAAGAGGCGGCACGATTGGAGCCGGCTTTGTTGAATTTGGTAAGCGTTTTGCAAATCGGTGAAGCCGCCAGGGCTCAAGAAAAGTCGCCGCGATGGCTGGCTAGTTTTGACTTGTCGTATGCGATTTCGTTAGCGGCTAAGGTTCGAACGGAGACATACAATTTGATGTTGGCCAAAGCCAAGCGAGGAATGCCGTTTAGCAATCCTCAGAATAATACCTGGACGCTGGTTGCTTCGGATGAGGTTTCGGTTAGCAGCAAGCTTGAAAAAGAAGCCGAATTGGCTCGCAAGCTTTTCAAAGATATCCAGACGACGCATCCTGGCACGCCATGGGCATTTCTTGCCCAAAAAGAGCAGGATCATCTGGTCGGTTGGTCGTGGAAAGATTCCAAAACCGAAGTCGCGATGGAAGGGAAAAAGGAAAAAGGAAAGAACGACAATCCGCCGCGAATGCGAGAAGATGAAAAGGCAAAGATGCTCAAGCCGCCTATGCCCAAGCGACCGATTCCAAAACTATAGGCAGGTACATGTTCCCCTGTTGGCAAGCATTCTGATGGAGTACATTACGTCTGCGGATAAGGCTCGCGGATTTTTTGTAGCGGATTCTAAGAACTGATTGTATGTAATGACGGACGACCCATCCGAGACGCAACGGGCTGTAAGTGCCGAAGAAAAGTTTGAGCTGTGTCAGGCGAGGATCGGCTATCGTTTCACGGACATTGAACTGTTGCGTTCAGCCCTTACTCATGCCTCGGGTGCGTCCAAACGAGTCGACTCGAACGAGCGACTTGAGTTTCTAGGCGATTCGATTCTCGGATTGATTGTCTGCGAGCATCTGTTTCGGCTATACCCTAACTATCTTGAAGGGGAATTGACGAAGATTAAGTCAATTGTTGTTTCGCGGCGAGTCTGCGCGAAGGTATCCAAACACTTGGGACTGGAGGAGTGTTTGATCGTCGGCAAGGGTTTGATGGGCACTGGCGTCCCAAGGTCTTTGCTAAGCGACGTTTTTGAATCGATCATCGCAGCGGTTTACCTTGATTCAGGAATCGAATCGGCTCGCAAGCTGATTGATTTTTGCATGGCTACGGAAATCCAGGCGGCCGTACAAGGTTTTACCGGCGGGAATTACAAATCGATTCTTCAGCATTTAGTGCAGCGGGAGAAAGGTGGTTCGCCTGTCTACCTGATGATTTCAGAGCAGGGTCCGGATCATAGCAAGACGTTTCAGATGGCAGCCAGCGTCGCTGGAACTCGATTCACACCGGCGTGGGGACGCAACAAAAAAGATGCCGAGCAGCGGGCGGCCGGAAACGCGCTTGCCGAGCTGCGTGGAGAGGCGCCACCCTATGCCGCTGCATTCTAGGACATCGAGCGTTCAAACACGTTCCGCATTGCAGATCATGGCATGTCATCGCGTTCGTTGGTTACTTATTCTTCAGATGATATTTCTGATGAGTCAAAACGCAAAGTTATCCATCGCTCAAAGTTCCGTTCCTAAAGCATCTTCTAAGACGTTCACCGCTGAGATCCATGAGCAAATGGAGCAAGAGCGGTTGCAAGAATCGGCACAGAATCAGTTCCTGGAAAAGCGATCAAAGAATTTCGGAGTTCTTTCCCCCGAGACGCCTCAAGCATTACAAACAAGGTATCAAAGAGCATTCGAAGATTTTCGCGGTGTGGTTGGGAAAATCCATCAGGTATTTCTGAGCCATCAAGTAGCTTGGACGACCGAGTACGACATCCAGCGTCTTGAATTGTATAGCCAACTTCTCAACGAAGCGCAGCAACGACTCGATGGATGGCGAGTGGTAATCGCTGAAATCTATGCGGCGGCTCCCGAGGGATCAAAACAATTGACCGATATGGTTTTTGAAATGCTCGAGCGAGACGCTGGACGGGATATGTTCGAAGGGCTGCTTCCAATGGCTCGATCGGTGTTAGAGCATGCGTCAGATATTCCAACACCTATCTTGGAGTCGATCGGTTTTATCGGCTATGGAAATAACGACCTCGATCTTGCCGAAGCAGCCTGGATGAAACTTAAAGAACGGCAAGCGCTCTCCGAAGGGATCACAAAAGCTCTCGAAACTTTGCCCGAACAACGCGCGAAATGGAAACAAGAATTGAAACGTCGAGCCGCTGATTCCGCTCGCAACACCAATCCACAAGTCGCGATTCTAACGAGTAAGGGTCAGATTGTCGTCGAGCTGTTCGAAGAGGAAGCCCCTCAAGCGGTCGCCAACTTTATTTTCCTGGTCGAGAAACGTTTCTATGATAAAAAAATGTTCTTCCGGGTGATCGAACACTTCGGATCGCAATCAGGTTGCGAAAAGGCCGATGGTTCCGGCAACGCGGGCTACACAATTCGAGGCGAAATGGACGCCGATAATCACCGCAATATCTTTCGCGGTTCTTTAGTTTTGCTCTCGGGGATCGACGAGCAGACCAAGCAATTCAATCCAGACAGCGGAAGTTCCCAGTTCCTTATCTCGACACTCCCGCAGCCGGCTTCGGATGGAAAAATGACCGTCTTTGGCCGAGTGATCGAAGGGCTTCCGGTTCTAGGCGCATGGCAGCGACTTGATCTAACGCGAAAGGAAGAGCGCAATGATAAGTCGGTGATTCCAGATCTTATTATTCGAGCTACGGTGCTGCGCAAGCGAAATCATCCGTATGTGCCAGAAGCAGTCAGCGGACGATTGCCGTAGGTAGCGTTTGACGCGCAGGATTTTCTTTCCTTATCGATATAATCGACGGTTGAACGTTGCCATGTTATGGCCGCAAATCGAGGTGAGCTTTTCGCGACCCGTTCGTTCGTTAAGCTAGATGCAGATTGGCCGTTTGTATTCGGCTGAATCGTTGAAGGTTTTGTCACGAATCTCAAAGGCATCTATGATCCATTCTTCGTCTCGTCCCGCAAATGTAACAGCTTCTTCGACGTCGAACGATTCCGGCTCGGAGATTTCAGCCGTTGAAGATGTACCGTTCGACGTCAACGTCTCGACCGACTCGGAGGCGTTCAAGGCCGATAATGAACAACTTATCCACAACGAGCAGTCGTTGGAGTTCGCGGCACCCTTTGTAAAAAAATGGAATCAGTTGATTAGCCAAACGAACTGGGAAAAGGGAAGCATCATCGTTGATTGGCGAGCCAATTTAATCGCCTCCGGCATCGGATCAAGCGCGTACAGCGATGAAGCATGGTCGAGAATCGTCGAAGGAGTCTCACCGCAACATGTCGGTAGATTACGTCGCGTCTACGATCGTTTTAAAGGCAGTTACGCGACCTACACAGGGCTCTATTGGACCCATTTTATGTCAGCCCTCGATTGGAGCGATGCTGAAATGTGGCTGGAAGGGGCTGTGCAAAGCGGCTGGAGCGTTTCGCAAATGCGCCGAACGCGATGGCAAGCGATGGGTGAAGATCCGAGTACGGCACCAGATGAGTCCGAAATCGTCACGGCCGAGGCGGATGAAGATTTTGAGCCCTTGTCAGAGGACGGCGAAGTCGCAGAAACCAATCGCGAGCTTCAAGACCGAATGGGAACGACCGGACCGTTGCCCGAGGGCCCAGATTTCGGCGAGGGCGAGACAACGGGTGCCGAAAGCGAGTCCAATGCCGCCGATTACCAAGAGATGGACGTGGAAGATGATGAGGTGCATGGTGATCTTGTCTCGCCGTTTGCATCGCTCCCGCAACTTCCCGTCGATATTGCCGACGCCTTGGAACAATTTAAGTTGGCCATTGTCAGGCATCGAGCGAGCAAATGGCAAGATGTTTCCCCAGCGACGATCCAGTTGGTTTTAGATGCGCTCGGCGCGTTTACACGTTCCGGTGGATAGCCGACCATGAAGCATTGGATCGGCCTGGACATTGGTGGCGCCAATTTAAAGATCGCAGATGCGAAATCTTTTGCGAAGCAAGCTCGGTTTCCTATGTGGAAAAATCCCGATCGACTTGCCCATGAGTTATCGCAATTGCTTCAGGGAGTCACAGACTTTGATGCCGTCGCTTTAACGATGACCGGAGAAATGGCTGATTGCTTTGCGACTCGAGAGGAAGGAGTATGCCGAATCCTTGAACAGGTGACCCGCATCGTGCCGTCAACTTGCATTCGTGTTTACACCGTCGATGGCAATTGGCTTAGCGTTCCACAAGCGGCTCGAGATCCTTGGCAAGTAGCCGCCTCGAATTGGAAAGCACTCGCAACCTACGCAGCTCGATGGTCCGATGGCGAGCCGACGCTGTTGATCGACGTTGGATCGACGACGACCGACCTGTTGGCGATCTGCGATAAAAAAGTTCTATCGAAGTCGAAGTCCGACCGCGATCGACTGGAATCAGGCGAACTTGTCTACACCGGTGTCGAGCGTTCATCGGTCGTCGGCATTGTTCACGAGCTAAGTGTTCACGGACGCCCATGCCCTGTCGTCAACGAAAATTTTGCGACGATCGGTGATGTTAATTTGATACTTGGGAACGTTCCAGAGGAGAGCGAAGATCGGGAAACGGCGGATGGTCAACCGAAAACGCGAACGTGCGCTGCCTATCGACTTGCTCGAATAGTTGGAGAGGATGGAACGACGCTTGGTCCGCAAGATATCGAGCAACTTGCCGAGACAATTTATGATGCGCAGATTGCGTTGATCTCGAAAGCTGTGCTCAATGTGGCCAGCCAATTCAAACGAAAGTCGTGTGAGCATGTCTTGTTGAGTGGGCACGGCGACTTTCTTATCGACGATATTCTCGATCATCTAAAATGGAAGACGCAACGAACTCGGCTTGCAGATCGCCTTGGTCCGATCGTTTCAAGATGTGCGCCTGCGCATGCAATTGCCGTCTTGGCGTCGGAACAATTACATGTCCCAGCTTAGTTCTCGCACGGTCGTAAAACTCGGTGGCAGTCTATTGCGTACCGTCGACTGGCCGATGAAGTTAAAGAGCTGGTTGGATCGTCAACCGATCGGCGAATACTATGCGATTGCCGGCGGCGGACAATTGATCGATGCCCTTCGCGATTTAGACCAAAGCCACCCTCTATCGCAAACGGAAATGCATTGGCGATGCATTCGCGCGCTCGATGCGACCTTTGAAATTGCCGCTGAATTAACACCTGACTTCGCTCGGATCACGTCGAACGATGAACTGCGAGCCAAAACGTTTGGAAAGGAGCTCGAGAAAAAGTCGTTGCTTTATTGGGTTCGAATCGGAGCCTTTTATAGCCCAGAGCTTGTCGATGCGATTCCGATAGAACTCCAACCAAGTCTTGGTTGGGAAACCACTTCGGATAGTCTGGCGTTACTTCTTGGCAGCACGATCGGAGCGATAAGATGCGTTTTGTTCAAATCCAGTATGGCCCCTTCCTTCACGTCACTCGAAGAGGCCGTTGACGCCGGAATTGTCGATACAGAATCGCTACGATTTCTGACATCGATTCCTTCGATCGAGCTGTTTCAGCTATAGTCATGCTCTTTGAATTGTAATTGGAATCCATTGGAGCCATCTAGTTTGAGCCTTGGACACCTTGCTGCCATTGCTGCCTTCGTTCTTTGGGGGTTATTCCCGTTTTATTGGCGGCAGTTGCTACACGTCGATTCAATGGAATTGATATGCCACCGCATCATCTGGTCGTTTGTTTCGCTGATGATCGGCCTGCTGTTGCTTCGCAAGCAAACGACGCTGCGATATTCATTTTTTCGCGAGAATCCACTGCGGCTTCTTTGGAGTGTTTTTGCGGCCATTCTGATTGCGATCAATTGGCTTGTTTTTGTCAGATGCGTACAAACCGATAAAGTGCTTGAAAGTTCGCTTGGCTATTTCATAACTCCGCTGATGAGTGTCGCGTTGGGAGTTTGCGTGCTTGGCGAACGATTGCGACCGATTCAATGGCTGGCGGTGAGTCTGGCTGCTCTGGGAGTTGTGTACAGCGCAATTCGGCTCGGAACGATCCCCTATCTCGCGCTTTCATTAGCTGTTTCGTTTGGGATCTATGGCATCGTGAAGAAGCGAGCTCCGCTGGCGGCCATTCCTGGTTTGTGGCTGGAGACAGCCGTTCTTTTGTTGCCGGCGATAGTTTATCTTGCAAACCAAGAGCACAACGCATTCGGGGCAGTCAATCGCATGACCGATTTTTGGATCGTCGCATCGGGACCGGTAACCACGATCCCGCTCCTTTTGTTTTCGTATGGCGCCCAACGCATCCCGCTCTCACAACTTGGTTTGCTACAGTACATAGGTCCAACGCTTCAGTTCTTGGTCGGCTGGTTAGTCTTGCACGAATCGGTAAGCCACGATCGCTGGATCGGATTCTCGTTGGTGTGGTTCGGCCTATTAATTTTTGGGATAGCCAGTCGACCTACATTGCTATCGCAGACACTCGAACCGGCGGTAAGCGATACAACGGCTGATTCGGATCCAAGTGCCACCCTTCGCCGCTAACTTCTCGTAGCGGAATTGCGCAAGCAATCCGGTGAGTTTCATCGAAGCTCGTACCGGACGGCTCGCGCCGTACCGCTACAACGTCCGAAAGACCTAAGGAAAATAAGGTTAACAGCGTAGCGTGCCACCTCGGTGCTACACAACTACATACCGAAGGCGTCAACGTCGTGTGCGGGTGCTTCTTGATAGCCGTAGGGTTCCATCGAGCAACCGGCGCGGCCTTGGCTTAGGGAACGAATGGCACTCGAATAACCAAAAAGTTCCTTGAGCGGTGCGAGAGCCAAGATCATCGTCAGGGTACCTCGATTCTCTGTCTTTTCAATGATGGCCCGACGTTGCTGGAGGTCGCCAACAATTTCCCCCATATAGTCGTCGGGCGTGGTTATTTCTAACTTCATCATCGGTTCAAGCAAACAGGGTATGCCTAATTTCAAACCTTTATCAAAACCGTCGTTAGCCGCGATTCTAAAAGCA
Source organism: Pirellulaceae bacterium (assembly GCA_034408855.1). GTDB lineage: Bacteria > Planctomycetota > Planctomycetia > Pirellulales > Pirellulaceae > JAIYDQ01. The sequence goes on along the minus strand of JAWXCK010000167.1, from coordinate 14,099 downwards.
ACTTCATCCGAACCGGTCTCTCCCAATTCGCTGGAAAGTAGACTGACCCGGAGTCCAGTCAATGGAAACGAGCCGATCAGGCCACCACCGGCCGATCGATTTTTGAGCTCTTCAAGGACTGCTTGACGTAAGTTCTCGGGAAGCAATTTTTCAGGTGGCGAACGATCCATGACGATGACTTCGGCTGAACGATTGGGCAGCGGTTCAAAATCAAGTTCCAGTCGAGCGAACATCTGTTGGGCACCGACCATCCGATTGCATTGCCCTTGGACGGTCGTTCGTTCACGAATCGTTTCGCGATAACTGACACGCGGTTTGTAGAACTTGACGTTCAAGTTGAAATCTCGCGTCAACCGATTCTTAATTACATCGAGATGAAGCTCACCCATTCCGCTTATCAACGTTTGGCCAGACTCAGCGTTTTCTTGTGCCCGGAAGGTCGGATCTTGACGCTTGAGCATTTCGAGGACTTCCGATAACTTCTTGCGCTCGGCCGAGTTCTCGGGTTCGATCGCCATCGAGATGACGGCTTGTGCAAACTGAATCGATGGCAATTCGATCATATCGCGAGTATCGCAAAGGGTATCTCCAGTAATCGAATCGCGTGGTCCAATCGCGCAAGCGATATCACCGCATTGCAAAACTTCGATCTGTCCTTGGCGTTCCTTTTTCGTCGCATGGATTTGCCAAAGCTGTGCGATGTTCTCCTTTTTGTCGCGATTGGGGCAATAGACGCGTGAGTTCGCTTCGATCGATCCCGAGTAAACACGAATCCAGTAGAGATCGCCCGTCTTGGCTGGCAAGATTTTGAATACCAACGCACAGAATGGTTCTTTGTCGTCGGGCTTTCGCAGAAGTTTCTTATCGCGTTTTTTTGGATCGACTCCTTCAACGGGCGGACGATCCAGCGGGTTTGGTAAGTAATCGGCTACGGCATCCAGAAGCGGTTGAACGCCAGCTCCATGAAGAGCTGAACCGCACAAGACGGGTTGCAATTTCATGTCGATACAGGCTTGTCGAAGTGCGCGACGAACGACGCTTGCGGGAATCGGCTTCTCGTCCAGAGCGAGCGCGATCATCTCCTCGTCGAGCGGGTATAGTTTTTCGAGCAGCTCGTTTCTCCAACCCTCAGCGTCTTCCTTGAGTTCGACAGGGATCTCCGAGGCTCGAGCGGTTTTCCCTTTATCGTTCGGATCGAACGTAATGAGCTTCATTTCGATCAGATCGATTACGCCGCGAAAGGGATCGCTGGTATGGGCTGGTCCTTGTCCGACTGGAATTTGAATAGCCACCGGATCGGCATTCAGTCGCGGTGCAATTTCTTCAAGGACACGGTAAAAGTCGGCACCTTCGCGATCGAGCTTATTGATAAAGACAATGCGGGGAACCGAGTATTTGGTCGCTTGCCGCCAAACGGTCTCGCTTTGTGCTTCGACGCCTTCGCGAGCACTGAAAACGACGACGGCACCATCGAGAACACGCAAGCAGCGTTCGACCTCGGCCGTAAAATCGACGTGGCCTGGCGTATCCAGGAGGTTGATCGTGATATCCTTCCAATGGAAGGTGATACAAGCAGCGTAGATCGTAATGCCGCGCTGCTGTTCCTCTGGATCGTCGTCGGTTTCGGTCGTTCCCGAGTCGACGGAGCCGGCGCGATGCTTGGCGCCGCTCATATACTGCATCTGCTCGGTCACCGTCGTTTTGCCGGCATCGATATGAGCGATGATTCCAATATTTCGTAGCGTATTGAGTTCTCGAGCCATAGTCAGGGATCTGTGGGGAAATTCTTAATGCGAAGAGGCGAATGCAAAATCCCATCATTTACGCAAAACAATGGAGACTCGCTCCCCTTTCAGGTCGCTTTTTCGTTATGGGGTGTAAGTTTTAGGGTAAGTAGAATACCATAAACGTATATCCTTCCCAATCGAAGGGGCAAGTTTACTTTGATGGTTTTAACGTTCCTTTTGACGACCGCCTAGCGGTCAGACTTCTTCTAGCTGTACGTGAGCGGTTAGACTGGTTATTTCAGCTGCATATTCGATCAAGATCACGACGCTTGCGATGAACGACTCAATAGAAAGCAGAATTGACGTGGAGAATCAACGCACGGAGCAACCTCCAAAACACAGTGGGCATTCGCTGCAACACCCAGACAGCATCGCGATGCTTGTTTTGCGGTTGATTTTTGTATTTATCGCGGCCGGAGTCGGAACGCTATTTCTACCACCGGAAGGTTGGGAAGGGCCTCCGTGGTTACCGTACATGATCTTCAGCGGCGTGATGCTGTTGGCAGCCGGGGTCATCTCCGTCGACATTTTCTTTGACCAAAAGCGGATTGAACTGATTTCGGCCATCTATTTCGGCTTGTTGGTGGGGATGCTTTTAACCATTCTTCTCTCGCTCGGTCTCAATCCGCTTTTGGCAACCGTCCCGCAAAGAGCTCCGATTACGCTCATGTTGGCCGTTATCCTTTGCTATGGCTGCGTCTCGATGCTGATTCAAACTAAGGATGACTTTCGCTTTATCATTCCGTACGTCGAGTTTGCTCGCGACTTAAAGGGCCTTCGCCCATTTGTGCTCGACACCAGCGCAATTATCGACGGACGGATCGCGGACCTTGCCGACACGTCGATCCTGGATAGCCAACTTGTTATGCCTCGCTTCGTTTTGTTGGAATTGCAAGCGATCGCCGATAGCTCCGACAAGTTGCGTCGCGTGCGAGGCCGACGCGGTTTGGATATACTCAACCGCCTTCGAACACACGAGAAAGTCGATTTCGTTCTCTATGATCGTGACCTACCCGAGTTCGCCGGTCAGCCGGTCGACATGAAGTTGGTCCTGCTAGCCAAGCACCTCAACGGGAAACTGGTAACCGGCGATTTCAATCTCAATAAAGTCTCCAAGCTTCACAATGTGGAAGTTATCAATATCAACGAAATTGCCAAAGCGATTCGCCCGCAATTTTTACCCGGCGAAGCTTTTCAATTGCGAGTGGTTAAACAGGGCGAAGGCCAAGATCAAGGTATTGGGTATCTCGATGACGGAACGATGGTAGTTGTCGAAGGCGGTCGTGATCGAATCGGAAAAACGATCCCCGTCACCGTTACCAGTACCCTTCAAACGCAATCCGGCCGAATGATCTTTACGCGCATGGAAGACATGGAAACAAGTGAAGCCTAACGTTTTCGACACTTCGGGCTCACCCATAATATAGTTCCACATTTGGAGGAACCAAAATGTCTGCCATACACAAATTGGCTCCGCACTATACCGTCAGCGACTACGCTTTGTGGAAAGGCGATTGGGAGCTTTGGGAGGGGATCGCTATCGCGATGACCCCTAGTCCATTTGGCCGACACCAGCTCATCGTTACAGAGCTCGTGTGCTTGATTAGGAATGCACTGCATGAAACTGAATGCGATGCTGTCCCATTCGTTGAGTTGGACTGGGTGATCAGTCACGACACGGTTGTCCGACCAGATATAATGGTCATCTGTGGCCCGCCGCCCGAGCGTCATTTAGAAAATGTGCCAGCCCTAGTCGCGGAGGTCTTATCGGACACGACACGACTAAACGATGTCGGTTACAAGCGGCAACGGTATCAACGTGAGGGTGTCTCCGTCTACTTGATCGTCGATCCCGTATCCCAAACGATTCAAATCGATCGACGGCAGCCAAATGGAAGCTACATCACCGAGACCTCGGGTAGTGACTTGACGATGCGGTTGTGCGAGGATTGCGAAATTCGATTCAGTACACAGAGTATCTTTCGACGATAAAGGGCGCGATTTACGTCTTCCGTCGAATGGAGAACTCAGTCCACTCACCGCTGGCGGAATACCAATTCTTCTCGACGCTCGAAATATTCGGTTCGAGCGTCGATTCTATATCTTTTAGAAAACCGATAAGTTCCGGTCGTTCGCCCTCGGCGGCTAGAAAGACCGAGTCATCGGGTCGGTTTTCGACATAGCCGACAACGCGCCATCGCGACGCAATGCGATGGGTGGTATAACGAAAGCCAACGCCTTGAACATTACCGATATACCGCGCTTCTAGTCTTTCCATTTTTTATTGCTCCGTCGATGGCCGAAGTATTGCATGTTTTTGAATTGCTAGATGGCCCACCGATTAAAAAACTCGGCGGAAGTATTGCTTTGTATGGTAGCGATTGGTTTCTGCGAAACAGAGCCTTGGATGCCTTGTTGAAACATTTTAAGGTTTCTGACCACGCCGTACGACGGCGCGATGGTGAGCAGACCAGTTGGCACGATGTCCATGATGACTTGGCGACACGTTCGCTTTTCGACGAAGGCGGCCCGAGACTTACGGTCGTTCAATCGGCCGATGCCTTTGTTAAGCATCATCGCGAGGCGTTAGAGCAGTGGGTAGAAAAATCGGTTGCCGATGCGACATTGGTTTTGGAACTCGATAGTCTCCCCGGCAACACTCGGCTCTACAAGCAGCTCCAAAAGCATGGCACGTTAGTACAATGCTCGGCACCGTTAAAAAAGGGGAGCCGCGACACGCCCGACGATAGCGCGATCCAAAAATGGCTCATCAAGTGGGGAAAGAAACATCATGCGGTTACGCTGAGTGTCAAGCAAGCAAACGTGATGGTAGATCGAATCGGTGCGGAATTCGGCTTGATCGATAGCGAGTTGGCCAAGGTCGCGTTATTTGCCGATTCGAACGGAATCGTCAACGATGACATCGTCCACGAGATCGTTGGCGGATGGCGGACGAAGACGGCTTGGGAAATCGCTGACAGCATTGCCGAAGGCAAGATTGGCGTGGCTCTTGAACAGCTTGATGGTCTGATCGCCAGCGGGCAAAACGCAATCGGTTTGAGCGCGCAGCTTTCTTGGTATTTTCGCCGATTCGGTGTTGCAGCTCATCTCATCGAGCAATCGGAGCGCATGGGAGTCAAACCGGTTATTGCGACGTCGCTTGAAAGAGCTGGATTTAATCGTTATACGGCTCAGGATGCCGAACGACGACTGCGACGTATCGGACGAGAACGTGCGCGACAAATGCTTGCTTGGCTACGAGAACTCGATATCAAGCTCAAGAGTTCTCACTCGCAGGAAGACCGCAGTCGAATTGCCTTGGAAGAATTTGTGATGCGACTTGCGTGATTCTAATTAAGCGGCAGCTCGCATCGATTGCTGTTCTTTGGGCATTCCCAAAACATCGTAGTGCGGCCAGTTGAGAACATCCTTTTCAGAAATCTGTCTTCCGGGCTCGACACCGTAACCGCCTTCGGTGTGATAGACATGGTAGCCTAGTTCATCGAGATATCGCCACAGTTCTTTACGTCGTTCGGCCGTAAGATGCTGGTAGAATTCGACATGCAAGAAGGGTTTTTGCTGACGAATGATGGCTTCGAGCGATTGGAGGACTTCGTAGTCAAACCCTTCGGCATCGATCTTAATAAACCGCACGCGTGCAAGTCGCTCTGGATGGCGTTGCGTCATCCAGTCGGTAACTCGCAGGGCTGGGACACGCAATCGATAGGGATGACCGTGTTGCCATCGACTGATTCCGTCAAGGCAACCGCCGTTACAAAAGCCGGGATCAGAGTAGTGGAATTCGAGATGCCCATTGATTTTTGCCGCCGCTGCTTGAATCGGTACGATATTGGTTTTATCGACATTCCATTGCGCGTTTTTTTCAAGCACGCTAAAGACGTACGGGTTGGGTTCCCATGCAAAAACAGCGCCCGATTTCCCGGCCGCCAACGCAAGCGGGACCGAGAAATCGCCACAATGCGCACCAATATCGATGACCGTATCGCCCGGATGGATGAAGCGGCGCAGTTGATCGACTAGATTTTGGTCGAAAGGACGGAAGTAATCCTTGGGATGCAGCCATTTCTCAAACGCAATGTTACCGTCCTTGGATAAACGGAATTCTAGCGTTTTAGTCCCGTAAACCCTGGCTTTAGGCTTCAGGCCAAGTGTCCAAATCAGTGACTTCAGTTTCATAGCGATTATCCGGGATTTTTTCTCTCGATCGACCGGCAGTTTCGCGAAGAGACGCCTGTTGCGTCAAGATGAATCGACACAATCGCGATATGCTATCATTGCCAAAATTTGCTTTTTGCGCACATTTTTGGGAGAATACCGACCGTCTAGTTCTGCAGCTTGGATTTGGTGTCGAGATTGAAAATCGAATCGATCATTCCGAATAACTCTGGAGTTAAAAAGTGTTTGGCAGCAAAACTCAAACCGCCGAAGATGATATTGCTAAACTTCGATCGCCTGTGAGTCCATCACAAGCCACCGACGATGCCCTTCCGTTGGCCGTTAGACGCAACGAGAAACGCAAAATACTGCAACAGTCACCACATCTGTTGCAAGCGATCGAGAAAACGTTGGTGGCGTGTGTCCACGAGCAACTGTTAGTCGACGATCAAGTAGTCGTTCGAGCGTTGGCTAGTTCGATTCTGCGTCACGTAGACGAAGCGGAGGTAGTCGCTTTCGTAATCGCTAAACTCGCGTTAACGGCAGTCGAGCTCAACGTTGACGATCAGCAATGGCGAGACGCGCTGCGGCTCATATACACAGCCGTTAGAAATCAGAGCGATCTGGAACCTGGCGAATACTCGTACTTGATTTACACATCGTCCATGAACGCGAAGAACGCAAATTAAACAGCGCCTGGACCACGGCGTTCTTGATCGATCGTAATCGCCTCAAGGGCTGGCAATATAAATATTTTGCCATCGCCAATATTCCCTTGCGAGCCGGTCCGAGCAACGTTCGTGATCGTTTCGATCGTACGTTCGACGAAATCATCATTAACTACGATTTCGAGCATAACTTTTCGAAGAAGATTCGTTTGATATTCGAGCCCTCGATACGTCGCTGTCTGCCCTCGCTGGCGAGCATAGCCATGCGCATCGCAAACGGTCATTCTTTCCACGCCAATTGCATACAGCGCGTCTTGAACGGCCTGTAATTTTGTCGGCTGAATTACGGCCATGAGCATACGCATTCGTTCATCCTTCTATATTCTTCCGATGTTCTTCAACCGACAAATTGTTGTTGAGATGCTTGCAATCATTCTACACCTTTCAACGTAGACTTGCATCGACTCGACGAGAATCGTTTTAACATCGTTTTAAAATGGCTCGTAAAATAGTTGGCATTCGTCTGGCGGAAATGTTAAGCTAAGGCTGTTTCAATCCTTAGATATTGGGTAACGAACGCGGCGTAAGTTTTCAGCTTGAGAGGATGAACCGATGTCCGAACAAAGGAAATCCAGAAAATTCACCATCAATGCGGCTTTCTTCCAGGAGATCAAAGACGATCATCAGCAGCTTGCGGATTTGCTGGAAAGTCTGCGAGAACTCGAGAGTCACCGTGAGGCTCTACCGAATCATGCCAACGAGTTCGTGGAGAAATTAGCAATTCTATGCGATCAACTCGCGTTGCATTTTTCCTTAGAAGAGGCCTACGGATATTTTGAAGATCTCGTCGAAATAACGCCGCACCTTCATGCTCAGACCGGACGCCTTCGCGATCAACACGAAGTACTATTCGTCATGGCCCGCGACTTGGCTGATAACGCGGCGGAACGGCAAAAAGGTTCCACGGACAAACTCTTGCTGATCGCCGATCAATTCGTCGAGTTCGACGAAGCCTATCGAGCTCACGAATTGGCTGAAACCGAACTGATCGTCGATGCAATGAATCAAGATGTCGGCGTCGGCGATTGACGAGTTCCTCGCGATCGCAGTTATGCTAAACTACACTATAGTGAATCGCGATTCGATTGCCTCCCGCGAATTTCCATTTCAACTTCCCACCTCGAAAGGCTCGGTTCCCACCATCATGGCTTCACGAAAAATCACACGCCGAAAGTTTAACGTTGCGGCGTCGACTGCTTTTGCATTTACCTATATCCCGAAACGAGTTTGGGGCGCGAATGATCGATTTTATGTAGCGGGCATCGGAGTCGGCGGGAAAGGAGCTGGCGAAGTGAAAGACATCACGGCAGCGGGCGGTAAGTTTGTTGCTTTGTGCGATGTCGATGCCTCGCGAGCTTCTAAAACATTCGAAAGTTTCCCCGACGCGAAAATTTATACCGACTTTCGTGAGATGCTCGATAAGGAAAAAGGGATCGATGCAGTTTCAGTAAGCACGCCCGACCATACGCATGCGATTGCTTCGCTGACCGCGATGGCGATGGGCAAGCACGTTTATTGTCAGAAGCCTTTGACCTATACGATTCATGAAGCCCGTTTGATGACGCGAGCCGCCGAGCACTTCAAGGTCAAAACGCAGATGGGCAATCAAGCTCATGCTGGCGAACCGATTCGACGTGCGGTTGAATTGATCCGCGCTGGAATCATTGGTCCCGTCCGAGAAGTTCACGCGTGGACGAACCGACCGATCTGGCCGCAAGGTGCCAAAGCCCTTCAAGATAGAATCGACTTGAGCAAGCAACCGAAGCCGAGCGATTTAGACTGGGATCTCTGGCTCGGGCCAGCCAAGCTTCGCGACTACAACGCATGTTACACACCGTTTAAATGGCGCGGCTGGTGGGACTTTGGAACAGGTGCCCTCGGCGATATGGCGTGTCACATTATGGATATGCCCTACTGGGCGCTCGACTTGGGAGCTCCAGTCTCGGTAGAGGCCGAAGCCGGTGGTCATACTAGCGAAATTGGCCCCGAGTGGTCGAAGATTACTTACCAGTATGCAGCCCGTCAGAAAGTTGGCGGTGGAACATTGGGAGCAAGCGTCGGTCCGGTAGCCAAAGTCGAACAGCCAGCGGTGAAGTTTGTTTGGTACGACGGCAATCGGGATGGGCGTCCAAACGCTCCAATAGACTTGCTCGCAAAGGCGACTGAAGAGGCCAAGAGAACCGCGCCACCAAATCCGCCAGCCGAATCCGATGATGCCAAAAGCAAGAAAACGAAGAAACGCGATGCAGAAGGACTCGATTCTCCCAGTCGTTGGGATCTCATCATGGTCGGCGATCTAGGCACCATGCTTTTCAAACGCGATTCGGTGCAATGGATCATTTCGCCCGGTTCGCGCGCGTTAGAATTCGCCAACGTACCGGTCACAATTCCACGTGTCGAAAACGAAGACATTGAATGGATCCAATCGTGCCGTGGTGGCAACAAAGCGTTGTCAAGCTTTGACTATGCAGGCCCGTTTACCGAAGCGGTCGTCTTGGGAACTCTCGCTATCCGACTCGGCAAAAAGATCGAATGGGATTCGAAGAAGCTTCGATCGCCAAACGCGCCTGAGGCGGATGCATTGATACGGAGCGAGTATCGAAAAGGATGGGAGCTTCCGGTATCCGATGCGATGTTCGGAATCGGTTAGTGCTGGACGAAGGACGCTTTTATTTTTGCTGCCGCAGCGTTTCAAGTGTTCGCACAATATCGCTGGGCATCGGTGCATTGAACTTGAGCGGTTGCTCGGTGATCGGATGCGTAAATTCGAGCTGATAAGCATGCAACGCTTGTCGATTCAAAACAATTTCCTCATCCTCGGCATGCAACGGTACACCTCGTGCCAAGCATCGCAGCAACTGCCCTCGAGTTGCTCGTGCATGGCCGGCATAGAGTCGATCACAAAGGACCGGTACACCGATGTGGGCTAGGTGAACTCGAATCTGATGCGTTCGTCCAGTCTTGGGTTTAACTCGCACGTAGGTATAGCCGGTAAATCGTTCGATGACTTCAAAAAAGGTCTCGGCATCGCGACTCGATTCATGCCCGGCGCGAATCGTCATTTTGTCGCGTTGATAGGGATGGTTTCCGATCGGTTGGCGAATCCAATCGCGATCGCGGTCCAAGCTACCGACGACGACTGCGTGATACTCTTTGAGAACATCCCGTGCCTCGAATTGGGCAGCCAGCTTGTAATGGACTTCGTTAGATTTGGCGATGGCAATCACGCCGCTCGTGTCACGATCAAGTCGATGCACGATGCCAGGTCGTGTCGGACCGCCCATATCGCTCAACTTTTGAAAATGAAACGCCAATGCCGAGGTCAGAGTCCCGCTCCAATGCCCTTTGGCGGGATGCACGACCATGCCAGCCGGCTTGTTGATGACGACAATGTGCTCATCTTCAAAAAGGATATCGAGCGGAATATCTTCGGGGATCGGACCATCGGAAGGGGGCGGGGGCAATTCAGCCGTGACAATCTGCCCAGCCTGGACTTTAAATGAGGGCTTCACGCCGCGACCGTCGACGAGTACATACCCGTCTTGTAGCACTCTTCGGAGAAACATGCGACTGTAGCCGTCGCATTTGAGCGCTAGAAAAAAATCGATACGTTGGCCAACGTTCTCTTCGCCAATCGTCCATTCTAAGGATGTACGAAGCGACGACTCGTCGTCTATAACAGGATCGGCATCGATTTCAACGTCGGGTTCGCCACTCGGTTCTAAACTCATGAACCGTTTTCTTGCTTTTCAGGCGTGGTACCCGGTTCCACAATCGCTGGCTCTAAAGCAGGTGGCTTGGCGTTTTCTGTTGGTTGAACAGTAGGCTCTTGGATCGCAGGAGTTTCGGTAGACGGGAGCGTTAATGCCGAGCTAGATTTTTCAGAACTTGGCTCAGTTATTTTTACGTCGTCTGATTTTGTTTCAGGAGCGATTGGAGCTGGCGGAGTCGAAAACTGAATATCGGGCTGGCTGGGTATATTCCCAAGGTTGGCCGGAATATCGACAGGCGTTGGTGCAGTTGGGCGACTGTTCTTGAACCATTCGTAAAAAGCGCGACCTTCTGGGCTATCGATAAACTCGATCCGACGTTGCGCGTCGGCAAGCATTTCTGAGTGAACGCCTGGCAAAGTGAGAAGTTTTTTGAATTCACGGGCCGCTTCCGCCGGATTCCCTTCGCTGTCCAAAACCTGGGCCAGTCCGTAGGTCGCTCGACATACGAGCATCGGATCCTGGGCTTTTTCCAAGACCGCACGATAACCAGTCCGAGCTTCTTCGAGCAGCTTTTCGGAAAGATCTCGGTCGATATAAATCTGGTTGAGCGCTTGCGACGTCAAAGCATCGGCACTCTTTTGCCTCGCCCATAAGCCGGCGACGTTGTTCGGAAAGTCCTGGTAAACCGCGTCGAGTTTCTCAGTGCGGTTGGCGGAAAAATAAAGCTCCGACCACGCTTCCGCCGACGCCTTTTCTTGCGTCGAGTGCATATACCCATAGATGCAAGCGGCAACCGCGACGGCTCCAACCGCCAAGCCAATGAGCTTGAGATGCGGCTTGACAATCAAAACAACTTCTTCGATCCGATCGGCCAAAAGGTTACTTTTGAGTTCCGTCCGTAGTTCACTCTTCATATTTCGTGCCGCTTGACGCTCGTCGTCTAGACGAGGGCGATGGGGTATTGGGATCGTTCGACAAATAAGTGTCCGGTGCCGTTTGCCGGAACGGCCCTTCGGGTGCTTCGCACAAACGGTACCGGACACTTATTTGTCGATTTGTCGAAAAGAATCGAAGTATCAACTTACCAATATAGGATTTATGTCCGAATAGCTCAATGGGCCCCACTCTTGAGATCGAAGGTTTTTATCGTTTCGTCTTCCGAAAATTTGGCGGGAATCGGTTCGTCTTGATTGGCTTTCAGTCGCTCTAAATCGAGCGGGCCGCAAGGAAAGCCACTCGGAGCAAGCTCGGCCTTGGCGGTCCAGAGAATCGCGTTGCAAACCACGCGCTGCATTTCTGTACTCCCCCAGTTCCAGTGATAGTGCCCGCCAGTAAAGCCGAAGGAGCGACCGCCATTGGGTCGATCGAACGCCCAAGCCACATGCTGCGGAAGTCCGTCGGCGACAGCCTTTCGAACGGTTGGATTCCCGCTGTGATGACCATCGGGACGGGACATTGTCGAGGCAGGTGGAATCGCCGATAGAATCGGAGTCACGCCCTTCATTGCGTCTTGAAATCGCAGATGAAAATACCACTCATCGTTCGCCGAGAAAGATTTTACTCCATGCGTGATCGGGTGGTTAGGCAGCGCATTGAAGTCTGCCGTCCAATGCGGGTTCACCGACCAATCCGCCTCGAAGTATCCACCAAGCCAATCTTTGAATTTGTTTCCGACGTCTCCGGACGGCACTTCAACTGCGTAATGCAGACAAACGAACCCCGCACCTCGATCGATCTGTTTTTGAAGTCGATCCATATGGGCAATCGCAGGATGCTTAGCACCACCGTCGGCATACATCACGATCGTATCGGCTTGATCGAGCATCGCATCATCTTCTGGCCAACCATTTCGCGTGACCGTGCATCGAATGTTTGGCGATCCCGCTTGCAAAACATCGGCAAGTAATCGACAGCCCGCATAATGCTCATGCGCTCCGTAACCGTGGCTCGCGTTTCCAGCGATCATAACGATTGACTTCGTCGCTTTCGCATCTTGGCCGATGGTGAACGAACTCGAATACGCGACGATGACGCCGAATAAAAGACAGGATATGCAGTGCAGTGGAAGCCTAATAGAAAACATATTCAAACACCTGACACGTGAGGACTAAAAAACATTGGAAAGGCAGACTTTCGATAATGCCATCGCACCATTGTAAACAAAAGCAATCGCAAAATGGGTCCCCTACGGAAACAGTCAAGAATAACTTCCGCAAACTTGGGTGGCACGCCATCCCTTTGGTAACACGTATAACGTGCCTACGGCACAACGGTAACAAAGCCCTGGGCAAGGTGATGTGAGCAAAGCGAACGTCGCCGCAACCCTGGGTAAGGTGGCGAGATAAACGTTAGCCACAACGTGGCGGCACTAAACGATCGATGTCACGAACCAATAGCGCCGTCCCGTTGGGACTTTAGGTTCATAGGAGCTGCGTACCCAGGGCAGCGCCGAGGCTCGTGAAACTCGCTTCGTCTCGCCCTGGGCTTCGATACCGATGTGCCGTTGGCACGTAAAACCCAAGCGAAATCTTTCATTAAACTCCGGTTTGAAGTCTATAGATTTCGCACGGTCCGTTCCATGTCACAATAGCGACTTCCGCGTTGTATAGATATCAATGGCTTTATCCGACGGAAGCCTGAACTACCATCGGATGTGATACGATGCTCATCCTATAGCGTAGCAAAATATCCGTCAAATAAAGCGGTCGGAATGATTGTTATCAAACGGAAATTGTCTTGGAAAACGTCGCTCGTTAGTTTTCGCGTTTCTCCAATAAATGCTCAATGACAAAACTACCAATGGATCGTCCAGCGGTGAGTCCAGCAGAATTGTCAAAAGCAAAGTGGATGCCGCCGTAGATACGGCTGCGGCCAGCTTCGTTGGCTGCTTGCTTAAAACTGTTGAACCAACGAGTTTTCACTTGTTGATCGGACAATGGTCGCTGGGTGAATCCGTTATGACCATCGGATGTTGCTGAAAAGTGAAGGTCGGAACCAAAGAAGCTCGTAAGTACTGCGTCGGCTGCCACTGGAACCGCCAGGTCGCAGTTCGGCGGGCGGCAGTTCGCGCGATCCGCCAGCATGCAGTGCGTTAATGACGATCAGCGCATCGATTGGAGAGATTTAACCAGCGTCATCGGCGACACAGGCATTAAACGAGTTCGCAAATTCAAACGCTAACAACCGCCGCTCGTCCAGGCGTTCGCAACTCAACGAACGCGAATCCCCTCCGTCGCTGTGATTGATATTTTCGTTGCGAATCACGAGCGTTCATGGTTGAGCTTCTAGCTAGTCATTTTTCAACGGAATTAGCTGGCATGCGTTAGTATCCGGTTTCTTAGCGTTCGAGGAAACCGGACGCTAACGCGTTGCGGCTGATTTGGGAGTAAACGGTTACGAAAACATCTCCGATTGGTGGTTAACCTTTTTGGGAATGCATGGTCAAATCAATCTTTTTATCTACGTTTATTCCCCTTACCCAATTGGATTAAATTTTCCCTTTTGGCCATCAACGCCGTGAGCTCTTCCGTCGTATTGATAACGTCCTCATATACAGAATTGCTAACACGATAATTGCACTCGTTTTTTAATCGTTTCGTCAGCGATTCCCGGCGAGTACGAAATCCCAAGGAATTCGTTGACGGCTAAATGCTAGCGTGGCGCGATGGTTTCTTCGAATCTCTGTATTTTGTAGG
>JAWXCK010000166.1:0-6352 GCA_034408855.1 Pirellulaceae bacterium | reverse complement strand
TCCTATGAGATCGCCGACGCGCTGCGGGCGTATGCGATCCGATTGGAACAGTGTCCGGCGGGGCGACTTCGATCGGTCCGCGTCGACGACCTGCAAGAAATAGTGCTAACGATCGCCGACATCCTCGATTCACAGCTTCCATCGGATGCAACGGAACGGCAAGCGACCGACTAGCCTTGGCACGTTTGCCAACCGATGCCCCACATTCGCCACGGTGTGGGGTTTTCTCGTGGGCTGGCGTCCTTGTCCAAGAACTCGCCACAACGCCGCTGAACGCAAACGGTCGCGATACGTGGCATGCAAAACTTTCTTGGAAAATGCATGGAAGAATCTCCATGATCGGCTTGCCGTTTTGCCACCCATATCGCTGAATGTTGTTATCGCAAATCGATTTTTGAATTCCACCGACGGAGAAACGCAGATGACTACCAACGAAAAGAAAGCTAACGAAAAAATCCTCCGCGAAACTTTCCGCACGATGGACGCCCACCGCGCCCAAGAGATCCGCGACGCCTATTACAAAGCGGTCGAAGGCCTTCGAACCCTGGCGGATGCTTTGGAGATCGCCGACGCGAAGAACCCTGGCCACGCTAGCGACCTGATGATTGAAGAACACCTTCTGGCCTGCGAAGCCATCGGCGCGATGAAGAAGAGCTTGCTCGGGCGATTTCTCTAACCGATCGAATCGAAAAACGGAGGACCTACTATGAAAGCACTTCCCCGCATTGGCAACCGCATCCGGCTCTTGGCGATGCACGACGATCCCGATCCGATCCCCGCCGGTCAACTTGGAACCGTCGTCGGCGTAACTAGTCACGGGATTGGCAAAGACGCTTGGCATCAAATCGATGTCTCCTGGGATAGCATCGCATAGCAGCGTATTGACTATTGGTCGTCAGTTCAGCGCTTCGCCTCTCTTTGGGCACGAAAGACAGGATCAACTTCCGCGCGGACCACACAATTGCAACTCTATGACTCGTTTCCAGGAGCACATACTGAATCTCGTCGACGCCTGTCGCTAATTGTTGTAACAAATACGAGCCGTTTTTAAATCGAAATTCGGCGGAGCGCCGTTTTTGTACAGGGCGCCTCTACGGTCGCTTCACTTCTTTGGATTGAGCTTATAGGTAAATGTGTTTTTCTTTTCATTAGTGATTTTCGCTTCGACTTCAAATGGTTCAAAACCATCCTTTGATAGTCCGACTTTGGCTATTCCCTCAGGAAGATATCCAGAGTCACGAGTTGTGTTCCAGCCATTTGATCCAGAAATCGTGATTTTTGCACCGCTTGGCTCAGAGTCAAATTCCACAAACCGTAGTCTGGAATAAAATACTACAAATTTTTTATCGTCTATCGGTTCAAAAAATGATGAGACCCTCTCTCTGTTGTTGCAATCTGCTGACGGCGCGTTTGTAAGAAAATTCTCCAGCCGATTGAATCGATAACGGAACCAAGCCGTTAAAACTCGTCGCTGGTCTACCGGAGGAGAACCGTCTTCGAGGTTTATAAATTCCAGTTTAGACACCAACGATTCGATTCCAGAAAAGTCCTTTTCGGCTGAAATGGAGAAATCCCAGATGCGTTCTTGAAAGCCAGAAAAATCATCTTTGTGTTTCGAAAACAACACGATAGTGCTCGAATTTGAAGGTTTTTCTAAAGAAAGTGTGCGTCCCTCCTCTTCCCGTTTCACTAATTCGTAACGGTCTTTTTGGATGCTCTCGTCGAATGTTCTTCCAATCTGTGTGAGCTTCGCTTGGTTATTAGAAACTTGCTCCGACAGTAGGATCGGCTGGAAGGTGTTCCGATAAAAATCTTCGATTTGAGCGAGAGCGTGGCGTTCAGAAATAGCGAGTACCGCAAAGGAGAAATACAAAAAAAATTTAGGCATCGTCATTTACTGGTTGTCCTTCTTGTTAAACCACGAGGCACTCATCACAGTGCTCCCGGCAATCAAGGCTCCTCCTACTAGGCTAACACACTGAGCAACTAGTCCATAGGAAACTTCTCGATGTGTGAGATTTGGTAGCTTGTCTGTGATCGAAGCATCCATTGCATAAGACGTCATCGTTTGCACAAATGCGATGTGCGATACGCATGAGGAAATAACAGAAACGGTTGCAAGGATGAGCAGTGCTTTTTCAGGCCAAGCATCGAAGACGACAGCAGCTTCCTCTTTCTTCACGAGCAGGACACCCCACATCGCAGCAATCAAAAGAAGACCACTCTGAAATAAGTCCTTTGACAACGACATTAGATTGGTAACAGCTTCCTTTGTGGCATCGTGCCAGGGGAATGCGTCGATCTTTTCAACGCCAAAGAACTGATTGTACTGTTTCCATTCCCATGAAAACACGGGTGGAAACGTTGCGAGCGTAAAAATACCCGCGATCAGTACAAGCGAAACTCTCACTTTTTTGAACGGCATATGCTTACCTTAGTCGTATAGACCACTCACGCGTCTGGATATCCATGTCAAGGTAGCACCCTTTCACTATGATCGCCAGCGACAGCGGAATTTTTTGCGGTTCATTTGTTCATGGCATTAATCTACAGGTTATCGCGTCAATGTGTGGGGAAGCGGTGTCGGATCGTGGGTGTCCCTAGGCCAAAACGCTGCTGAATCCTAATTTGGAGTCGTCGAGAATAACAACAATTGCAGCATTCCCGAAGTCATACCAAAAACCGAACACACTAGCATGTTCGAATCGCATTTTCCGATCTTTACACCTGATTCGACGATAACCAAACGGCGTGACCGATCCTTTTGCAGGCGGATAAACCCTCATCGCATGTTCTCCTCGCGTGGCTTCATCGGAATCGGTGATTCACCGGTCCGTTCGAGAACGGCAGGCTTCCCACTGAACCGTTGATAGCGGTCCACTATGACGTCTCCGTACGGACAATCGAGTTCCATCAAGAATGCTTTGCGGCCAGTCTGCTCGGCAGCGATTAACGTCGAGCCGCTTCCGCCAAAGAGATCGAGTACATTTTCGCCGAGAAGCGATGAGTACTGCATCGCGCGTATAGCAAGCTCGACAGGTTTCTGAGTTAAATGTTCCATTGTCTGTGGGCTAACCTTCTTCACGGACCAAACGTCCGTAATGTTTTTGGGGCCGTAGAACTTGTGACCCGCACCGAGCTTCCAGCCAAAGAATGCCCATTCGTGATTTCCGAGAAAATTCTTGCGGGTCATCACCGGATGTTCCTTTACCCAAATGATCGACTGGCTGAAGTAGAGTTCGTGCTTCTTAAGAACCGGCGGATAATTCCCACAGTTGGCGTAGCCGCCCCAAATGTAAAAGGTGCCACCAGGGACAAGAACTCTGGCGATGTTCCCGAACCAAGAATCCAAAAGTACGTCGAACTCTCCGTCGGTGACGAAATCATTAGTGAGTGGCCGATCCTTGGCCCGCATCTTTTTCCGCTCAACAGTAGCAACTGCACCACCTGCCTTCTTCCCCTTCTTTTGATTGATCGCGTGCGTAAAAGCAGCCATCCCCTGATCGTTTCGCAGCTTGGTGGATGCTGCATTATTCGAGAATGAACTCAAACCGGCAGCGATCGCATTCTTACTTCGCGGTTCAACCTTGACATTATACGGGGGATCTGTGTTGCAAAGATGAATGGGCTGCCCATTGAGCAACCGATCGACGTGCTCGGCGTTCGACGAGTCGCCGCAGAGCAGTCGATGATTGCCGAGTATCCACAGGTCGCCCGGTTGGGTGATCGCTTCATCCGGTGGCAACGGAACATCATCCGGATCGGTTAGCCCTTCTTCGATTCCATTCCCCATGATTCGAGCTAACTCTTCTGAATCAAAACCCAGCAAGCCAAGATCGTAGTTGGCTTCCTTGAGAGCATCGATTTCGATCGGCAGCAGATCGTAATTCCAATCAGATAGCTCGGCAGTCTTGTTGTCGGCAATTCTGTAGGCCTGCACGGCTTCAGGTTTTAAATCGCGAGCCACGTGAACTGGAACGGCTGATAGTCCAAGCTTCTTGGCAGCCTTCCAGCGCGTGTGCCCGACAATGATCACGCCATGCGCATCAACAACAATTGGTTGGCGAAATCCCCACTCCTGAATGCTTTTGGCAACAGCGTCAACTGTCCCGTCATTGATGCGAGGGTTGTTTTCGTAGGGTCTAATTTGATCAATGGGTGTAAGCTTTATATCCATAGCTATTTACTTCCTTCTGCGAGGGACTGGAGGGGGAAACGGAATATGTGACCAAGTCTTTCCAACAATTGCGTCGTACGCTGTCATCTTGTGCAGTCGAAATGCTTTTGCTGCGTCAACTATGCTTGCACCAAACTCGACATAGCATCTCAACCGTATGACTGTTTCAAGCGATAGTCGGGCCATATGATGCTTGGCTCCGCGATGTGCTCCACCAGCGACGCCTAAACGTTTGTTGTCGGCTGCGTTCTCTAACTGAGTAGCCCAACGCAAGTTGGAAATTGAGTTGTTCTGTTTGTTGCCATCAAAATGTGCGACTTGAGCGCCGGGGAACGGAGGTGGACCAAGAAAAGCAATTGCGACAAGTCGATGTGCCTTGACTGTCCAATAGTTCTGTTGTTTGCAAAGTTGATATCGAGGATAACCATGCTTATCCAATCGACACTTCAGTACATAGCCAGCTGGTGCCATACGAGAGGCGCTCTTGCGTCTTAATCTACCAACCGATGAAATCTCGTAGAGCGATTCATAGCCTGGAACTGGTAACCAGGATTCGTGAGTGAATTCATTAGCCAACACTTAACTCTCCCCCTTCACGATCCACTTTTGAGGTCTGTTCAATTTTCCTGGCCAAAGCTTGGCCCCAGTCCGTAAGACTTAAACTTGCGACCAAGCCACCTAAGCTGATTTGTTCGCCCAAATACTCGATCAAAGTCGCGATCGCTGCTTCCGTCGGTTTCACATGAGTTGTGCGATCGCGAGAGGGTTCACTAATCCGCGCAATGAGTCTCATCCGTTCCAGTCGGCGGACGGCGCGGGTGTACGCCATTCGCTGCGATGCCGTAGCTCGTCCGCATTTCCACAGTGAGGAGGTAAATGGAACACCAACTTCACCCATTGACTTCGTAAATCTCATTTTGCTCATTCGCACACGTCGACCGATCTCGGCGAACGTTTTGGTATCTGCCAGAACATTGCAAAACAATTCAATCTTCATGATTTACTTACCTTCCTGTCAATAAACTTACGGACATATCGGACTAACAAACTCTGTGGTCTATTGCGGCTTTTCCGGAACCCCTCTAAAGGCGTTTACCCCGCCCGTAGGGCCCATAGCAAATAGTTGCCCCCGAGTGACGGAGTGCCACTTTGGCAGACGCGTCGTGTGGGCACAGGTGGCCCGCGGTTGCGTTCTCTGCATCAGTGGGCATTTCATTCACATCAGCGTCTTGGGTTGCGTCAGACGCTAGGGTGTGCAACGGAGCGAGCGTGATACGAATGGTCGAACCAGGGTAATGCCAACTACGAAGTGACACCCAAGCTTTGCAACCAAGCCGATTCGCAAATTCAGCTGCGATGCGTCTTGCGGTGTCCATGCTGCAGGAACTTTCGTACGGCTCGAGGATCACATGACGTTCACCATCAACGTGAACAACAGTCATGTGATCGATGGCTTTGTGGTAACCAGCTTGGTGCAACTGGCTCATCACCGAGTCGCATGGATGACGCTTTGGAAGTTTGCCGGCCTTGGAAGCTTGGCGGGATGCCGACCGTAACCACCGTGGATCTCGGTAGTCTGTTTCTGGTGGAGTAAGCCTCCAAGCTTTCCGAACAGCATCGATCTCTTGATTGACGATCTGCTGGATGTTCACATGCGGGTTGTTTCGTTCGTTTCGTTTTCTTTCACTCATCGATTCGTTCCTTTCGTTGTTCGTAACTGTTTGGTGATTTCCTTCTGGCGACCGCTGTTCGATACGTTCCGTTCGGACGCTGTTTTTGCACGCTTTGAAGCGGGCGAAATGCGATGGTTTCGAACCGATCAAATCGGGTCGCAAACGGGTCGCGAATTTTTGACCAAAAACCTCTCCAAATTCAGACCAGTGCGCCGGCTGCGCCAGATACTTTTGTTGTTTTCTATGCGCGTACGCGCATGGAAAATAACGATATGACTTGGCTCACCCAGCGCAATCATTCAAAACCCCAATGTTTTTTGCGTTTTTTGCGATTCCACCAATTGTGCAACTTCGATCGATTCAGAGAGCGAAACCCCCCGAAAAACTCGCTTGTTTCGATAGGGTATCAATCGCGGTTGAGAACTGGGCCACTTTCGCGGGGTGGCACGGAGTGCTGTTGCTGTTTTTGTGGTGCAGTGATGCCGTCGGTAGGGTTGCTTGT
>JAWXCK010000165.1:0-18886 GCA_034408855.1 Pirellulaceae bacterium | reverse complement strand
TCATTGCACCATCCAAACCATAGCAATTTTTTGGGTAAGCATTTCCGGTCAGAAAGCGAACCTTGGTTTTTGCAATCACTCAGTCCAGTGTTTTCCTTGCATTTCACTGCTAAAATCGATTGCGGATCACGAAAACCACCCACGGTTTCTGCGGAAGAGCCAATTTTTCAAATCGAGATATATTAAATGCTGCACATGAAACATATTTTTCTAGTTTTAAACTTTGCGGTCGTGCTGACTCTCTGCGTTCACGTTCGAGCTGACCCCGAAGTTCAGACTTCGACGCGAGGGATGGTAGCGTCCGGTCATCCGTTAGCAACCCAAGCCGGACTCAATGCGCTTCAATCGGGAGGTAATGCCATCGATGCCGCAGTCGCAATCGGGCTAAGTCTGGGCGTTGTCGACGGACACAATTCTGGAATTGGCGGCGGTTGCTTTCTGCTGATTCGTTTAGCCAACGGCGAGTTCGTTGCAATTGACGGGCGCGAAAGGGCACCGGCTGCTGCGACTCGCGACATGTATCTTCGGGATGGAAAAGCCGACACAACACTAAGTCAAACCGGATCGCTTGCCAGCGGCGTGCCTGGAGAGGTTGCGGCGTTCGATTACGCCGTCAAAACCTATGGTCGAAAGAAATTTAGCGAGTTGCTTTTACCAGCCGCCAAAATCGCGGAAGATGGATTCCCGATCAGCCGGATTTATGCCTCGCGATTGAAGAGTACTGCCGAGGAACTTAAGAAGTTCGACGCATCTCGAACGGTCTTCTTTCCGAATGACCGATTGCTTTTGGAAGGCGACGTACTTCGCCAACAAGATCTTGCGACGACGTATCGAGCGATCGCCGAGCACGGTAGCGATTGGTTCTATCGCGGCGAGTTCGCCAAAGTAACCGACGCTTGGATGACTGCAAATCATGGGATAATGACCGCCACCGACTTTGCCAACTATACGATCGAGCATCGAATACCGATACAGACCCGTTATCGCGGACATACGATAGTCAGTTTTCCGCCTCCGAGTTCTGGCGGCGTCCATGTCGCGCAGATGCTCAATATTCTTGAACCCTTTGATCTCAAAAATTGCGATGAAGCAACGCGTCTGCATTTGATCGCCGAGGCGATGAAATTGGCCTTTGCCGATCGAGCGTTCTGGCTTGGTGATCCCGATTTCGTCAAAGTCCCGCGAGGACTTGTATCGACAGAATACGCTGCCGACTTAGCCAAAAAAATCGATCGTGAGCACGCATTGTCGGTCGCCCAACACGGCACGCCCGATGCGTCGACCGAAGATATATTTCATGACAAGCACACGACGCACTTTTCGGTTGCGGATGCCGAAGGGAATTGGGTTGCTTGTACGGCGACGGTGAACACGGGCTTCGGTTCTAAAGTCATCATTCCTGGAACGGGGGTCTTGCTGAATAATCAGATGGACGACTTCTCCGTTCAACCTGGTGTCGCGAACTTCTTTGGTTTAATTGGAGCCGAGGCCAACGCTGTCGAACCAGGAAAGCGCCCGCTGTCGAGCATGAGCCCGACGATTGTGCTCAAGAATGGAGAGCCGATCATTGCCGTCGGTGCGGCTGGCGGTCCGAGAATCATCAGTGCCGTCTTGATGGAATTAGTCGCCATGATCGAACTCGGGCAATCGCCGCAACAAGCGATCACCGCGGCGCGAATCCATCACCAATGGTCTCCCAATGAATTGATGTTCGAATCGCAGTTGCCGGTATCGATTCAGAAATCACTCGAAGCCCGAGGTCATAAACTCAAACCGCTTTCGTCGAGTTCGACATCGCAGATTGTGGCTCGAAGTCCTGATGGTCGATCCTTTATCGGAGCTGCCGATCCCAGAGGTGGTGGTAGCACAGCCGGCTGGTAGCTTCCGCCCAGCATGATTCAAGGCTGCATGAGTTCCTGGATGATCCAGGAAGGCTCAGTAAATACTGGAACGGAAGGGGAAGCGTCAGGTGCTCGCGCGTAAACTCGAAGCTCACTAGAAGTTTCACGTACCGAATCCCCACAAGAATCAGCGTTGCCGGAGACTGCAACGCAACACGAGCCCTGAGTCAGCGGGCAGCCGATGAGATCGCGAATAGGGCGCGACAAGCCTTGAAAGAGGGCAAAGCCGAGCATCCAAATCCAAATATACTTTTGATTCTTAACTTTGACTGGCATCGAGGCAGTGACTTTCTGCGTTGACATGAACGTATACAGGCCGAGCGAATAAACCGATTCATGCACTCGTTTCAATCCTGGTCATTTCAATCGTAAGTCAGTGCCTATACACTTACAAGTCTTCAGTGCCGCGTTTTACGCTTCAAACTACTTTTTTGCCGCGAATCTAAGATAATCAAAGGTGACGAAATGCTTGTTTCAAAAAGTTCGGTAGTCGGTCTAGTATTATGCATGAGCCTATCGTTGAATGCCCAGGACGGGTTCCGCGAAATATTCAACGGTAAGGATCTCAAAGGCTGGAAAGGAAATACCGAACTCTGGTCGGTCAAGGATAGCTGTATTACCGGTGTTACAAGTGCCGACAAGCCGCTCAAGTTTAATACGTTTTTGATTTGGGATGCCGGCAAAGTCAAGAATTTCGAATTAGAGTTTGACTATAAACTCGAAGCAGAAGGAAACTCTGGCGTCCAATACCGAAGCAAAATCCTCAACGAGCAAGACTTTGTTGTGGGAGGTTATCAAGCTGATATCGATGCGACGCTAAAGTTCTCTGGAATTAACTACGAAGAAAAAGGACGCGGCATTCTTGCTCAGCGCGGCCAGCGAGTCACGATCGACAAGTCAGGAGCAGCCTCGCCCCAATCCTTCGGAGATGCTGCCGAACTTGGCAAGGCGATCCGCGCCGGCGATTGGAATCACTATCGCGTCGTCGCCGACGGAAACAAATTGAGTCACACGATCAACGGCAAGTTGATGTCGGAAGTTGTCGATGATCAAGATGGAAAGGCGTCCAATGAAGGCGTACTTGCATTTCAAATCCATCAGGGCCCGCCGATGGTTATTCATTTCAAAAATATACGCTTGAAGGATTTGACTTCGAAATAGTATAAATCGTCCGATGATTGCGTAACGCAAACTTTAAGCAGGGCAGCCCCGTAATTTTACGGATTCGGCTGGCCAAAGCGACGATTAAATGCTTCTGGATCATGTCGGTTCGCCGACTTCCGTTCGCGTTCCTTGACCTCAAGTTTGGCTATTTCTCGTTCTAATTCGAGGAGGTCATCACCAAGCTCCAATGCAGGAGTCGACCGCGTCTGGTTCGTTAGTGCCGGGATAGCGTTATCAGGTTTTGGTTGGCTGTTTGCGGTTGCCTTCGGCATTAGCGAAGGCGTTGTTGTTCGATAAAGTCCTTGATGCCAAATGCGCATACGGTCGAGCAACTCGCGTTCAGATTCCGTCTGGATAGATAAACTTGGCACCGATTGCGGGCCGTGAGCCGTCGTCGCTTTCAACCAAAGCCGAGTGGCTTCTAGGATTTCATTGTCCATGTTACTGCGTGCCGAAGCATAGCTGATATCTGCTGCGGGCTGCCCGTGTAAGCTACCGCTCTTCGCGATATGATATTCTGTTTTGCCAAAGGCGCCATGACAACCAGCTTGGCCACATCGCATTGCTAACAGCGGTTGTAGTTGTGATCGAAAGTAGTCTTGCGAGTAACGCTTCGAATCTTTTTCCAGCGGTAACGCTTTCGTCTTGGCCGAAGGCGAAACGTTGAGCGGTGTCGCTTCAGCAGCGGATGACGCGATTTTACCGACCTGTTGCTTTTCGGTGATATGGAAAGCCGTCGATACGATTCTCGTCGGAAAAGCCGCAGCCAAGGCAGATTTCATAACCGGATCTCGCAACAGAGCTTGCTTCATTTCGGCGTCCAGTTGTTTGAATTTAGCGTGGTCGCCACTCTCTTTTTTCAACTGTTCGTAGTGCTCATGAGCTTGCTCAAAAAGCCCTTGACGAAGGCACCATTTTGCAAGATTCCAATGTTCGCCCGCTCCCCATTTCGCTGTCTTGGAGACTTGATATCTGTAGAGTTCAAGCGGATTTCGACCGATGACCACGATATCTTTGTTCGGAATTCGCACTTGCCCGGTTTTGTCGAGTTCAACGGCAACGAGCTTATCTTGAGTTTCAATACGGCTCGCTGAAAGTACATTGCCGTTCTTGAGTAGAACGTAGCCAGGTCCAGACCATTGGAATTCATCCGATGCTATTACCTGACTGCTCAGGATGAACACCGCAACGATCGAGAAGCTTTTGGTGGTTGTGAGAAACGTCGCCATAGTTCGACGTTCGTAGCCAAACTTGGAGTGCCAAGTCAATAGCTTTCATCAATGCATCTGCCCCTATTCAATTCTCTTAACATCTTCGGCGTCGAGCGTGTCACCATTCTGATGCAGCGTCGAATCGCGTGTCGTCTCGATCGGTTGACTCGATGGAGATGAACCGAATTGAACATTCGATTGGAACCAAACGCCATTGCCACCAGGAAAAGGACCACCGGCTGCCCCACCCGATTCACGCCATGCTTGCAAACGCACCGCCATCAATTCTTGAAAGCCAGCAATTAGGACAAATAATCCGATCAAGACGAGCGAAAAACTTTTGAAAATGCCGACGGCAATTAAGAACAGGGCTAGGTAGCGACTTACTCGAGCGGCGATTTCTGTGGCTTGCAAACGCGGCATCCGCAACTGCAATAAACTTCGAAGGACGCGACCGCCATCCATCGGCAAGGCTGGAAACATATTGAAGACAGCTAGCGCGACGTTGACAAAAACAATCTGTTCAAGAAATGTTTGACCGAAGATGTCAACTCCCCGCAAATCGGCCAGCTCGCCTCGTAGAAACGCGCCCGATCCCAATGCTAACGCGATCACAACATTGACGGCTGGTCCAGCCAACGATATCCACAGCTCTTGCCAAGCATTCTCTGGGATCCGCTCCAATCGCGCCAAACCTCCGATCGGAAGCATCGTAATATCAATTGTGCGTATTCCATAGTACCTTGCCGCAAAGGCATGCCCCAACTCATGCAAATAGACACAAAGAAATACGGCGATCAAAAAACCGCAAGCGGAAAGCCCCTTTGCAAGTCCTCCTTCGCTGCTAACACTCAAGAGAACCCAGACAATTAGCAGCCAAAAGCTCCAATGGATGTAGGTCTCGATACTAAAAAGACGGCCAAGCCGCCATGAACGGAACATATTCAAAAACTTATCGGAGTTAATTCGGTCACTGGATGTACTCTATTTGTATCCGCACAATCCAAATTCGCCAATCCGAGGATGATCCTCAAACGCGAACAAAGATTTTTTGCTTGTACATAAATCGCATGAGCAGAATCACCAATAGCAAACTGACCGTCGCGATCATCAAACTACCGAACCCTTCGGCGACCTTCGCGTCGAAGAAATTCTTCACGTCGCCTCCCACGAGTCGAGTAGCAACGGTTTGAAAATTTACAATCGACGAAAGTATGTAGATGGTCAGCGCATTGCAGCCAATCCAAACAAAAGGTTGGCACCACGTTCGCCATTTTATGACATCTACTACCCAATAGAATCCAGCCATCAACAACGAACTGCAACCACCGGCTACCAAAATGAACGACGAAGTCCAGATGCGTTTGATGAGCGGAAACTGAAGACTCCACAGCAATCCAATCGCAATACCAACCAAGCCAGCACCGATCAGCCACGCGAGTTTCTGATTCGGTGCAATCGATCCGTTTTTGAAAAGCAAACCCGCAAGCACACCAAACAACGACAAGGCAATGGCCGGGAGCGTGCTCAACAGTCCTTCATTGATAAAGTAATTCTGCTTTTTAGTACCAGGTAGGAATAGAAAATCAACGTAGTTCGTCAAGTTGCGTCCTTCCTCGTAGGAGCCTCGAACCCGCTCCTTTACCGAAGCTGCAATATCGAATGGTGAGTCGCTTTCAATCTCGATCGCAAGGCGTTTTACTACCGATTTGTCGAGTTTGAAGTCTGGAATCGGCACAAAAGTTAGCAATGCCCAGTAACCGATCAGCAAGACCGCACAAGCGGTAACTATCCCTTTCTCGCCTCGCACGAACGTGTAGATGATCGCCGCAAAAAAGTAACACGCTGCAATGCGATGCAATACTCCGCCGAGGCTAACATCGGGCCATGGTTTGGATAGGCCACCCGAGTAAAAAACACCGAGAGCAAAGAGCAACACACTGCGCCGGAATACTCGTGCAAGTGCCTGCCAGCGTCCGCCGGTCGCAAACGCTTTATCGAGCGAAAAAACGAGCGAGATACCGATAATGAAAAGGAAAAGCGGAAAAATGAGATCGTAGAAACGAAATCCAATCCAATCCACATGCTTCAATTGCGTCGCGAGAAAAGTAGTCACACTATTCTCGTTCATTTTCTCCAACGCACCGACGATCGTACTAGCCCCGATTATCCAAAGCATATCGAATCCACGCAGCGCGTCGACAGACATAAGTCGCTCTGCGCGAGCCTCGGGGAGGCTAGAAAGTTGGGTGCTCATCAATTATTTACCGCCCAAGCGGGCTTTTCCTTTGGGAATGGGATTACCGTTTTCGTCGACGATGCGGCCACCAAAGTATTGGTATTTATCCCAAGCGTCATTGTTAGGATCGACTCTCGGATCGGCCGTCTCGCGCATCCATCGCTCGACACGACCGCGGAGTTCCTGTTGCACCGATGCGTAATCGGGATTTCCTGCGACGTTCGTCAACTGAGAAGGATCCTTGCCCAAGTCGAATAATTCTTCCTTGGGTCGCTTACCAAAACACAATTCAAAAAATGGGACGATATCTGTCCTTGCGGCATTTTCTAACAAGAACAACTTGGCCCGCGAACCGTCGACGTCACCATAGTCACCGACTGCGTAATAGGCTTTTGGATCGCCTGCGGGCCATCGCTCTGGCCGTATGTTCCATAGGTAAAGAAAATCTTTCGTCCGAATTCCGCGAATAGGATAGCTCAAATCACCGCGTCGTACATTGGCGTGGCGTTCGCGTTCGACAAAAAAACAATCACGCTGCAAAGAACGCGGCTTATCAAGCAACACATCGACAAAACTATGGCTGGTCATTTCAGCAGGAAAGGTTACACCGGCAAGTTCCAGAAACGTCGGCGCGAGATCGGTAAGGCTGATAAAATCGTTCGTTTTACGTCCGGCCTCGAGTCGCTTCCCCCAGCGAATCGCCATCGGCACTCGAGTGCCACTGTCGTAGCAATTCGCTAACCCGCGAGGCATTTGCCAACCATTGTCGCTGGTGTAGACGACAACGGTATCGTCAAGCAATTTGCGCTGCTCGAGTTCATCGACACAACGGTGCGCGTCGAGATCGATGCGGCCAACTGCACCATAATAAGCGAGCATACTCAATCGAACTTCCTCGGTGTCTGGCAACTCGGGTGGCACTTTTAGCGATTTTGGGTCGAGCCCTTCCCATCCTTCTGGCTCGTAACGCCAATTGTAAAGGGCCGTATCGGTGTTTCCATTCCAGAAAAAGAACGGCTTGGTTGTGTCTCGCTGTTCCATGAATCCGGCAAAGTTCTTGAACTGTTTGCCAACTGGATTTTCCGGCCAACCGTACTCGATATAACGACCGGGCGACCATCCTTTGCCACTATATCCGACTTCGTAACCTGACTCTCGCAAGGCATCGGTAAAGACTTTGAACTTCCTTGGAAAGGCACTCCATAAACTCGCTGCATCTTCCAATTGGTGCGCGGCACGACCGGTGAGAATGCAGGAGCGAGTCGGCGAGCACGATGGCACGGGGCAAAACGCGTGGTTGAATAGCACGCCCTCTTTCGCAACACGATCGAAGACAGGCGTCTTGACCGTCGGATCGCCGAGGATGCCTGCGTGAGGCCACGACCAGTTGTCGCCGATAAAGAAAAGGATATTTGGACGCGACGAACCTTCGTCTGCCAGAGCAATCGTCGCCGACATGCTCCATCCAAAGACGAGAAGAGTACGCAGAATCACGTATTGAGGATTCATGTTATGGCGGAGTCTTGCATTAAGCGTTGAAATTTAGGAAAGCCCCAAGAGCTCACGAGCTTCGTTCTGTCCCGGTGCAGGATTCCCAAACTCGCTGGCACTCACCCTCGCCAGCGCGATCAAATGATTCCAACGTAGTGAAGGTCGCGTTCCGACAAACTCTTCTCGAACTGTACGATAAAACTTCTCTGCGTGCAAAGCTCCGTCTTCGCTGACCGCAAAGGGTAACACGGCGGCAAAAACAGCTTCGGGAGAAGTTCCTTTACGATTCAATTCAAAAACGCATCCACAAGCGCGAACTTGATTGCCATCGCGGATGGATGAATCGAGTTCGTCGAGCAAGAGCGGTGCGTCTACCGTACGCAATTCATCGGCAGCGGCCACAAATCCCAGCGGATTGGCGCTGGTAGATTTCGTCTGTCCCGCCGTATGGTAGGCACCCACAATTAAACTGGCGACTTGATTGCGATGATTGCAAACCCTGGCAATATTTCGCCAAGCGTTGGCAGCGTCCATCGCATGGACACCGACGCTGGCTCCATGCACGCTGCCAGCCGGTTTGTCTTTCGAAGCTTGACTCGCCGTGCGTCCCGGATCATGCAAGAGCAATCGATTGGCGGCCAAGATAAGAGCTTCGCCAATCGCCTCGGGCGATACTCCGTCGGCCAACGCAATTGCGACCGCCGTTGCTGCTCGCGATCGATCTTCGCTAAAGATAACTTGCGTCAAATCGCTGAGACTTTGATCACTCAATTCGCCCTTACCCAACGTTCGACTTTCTAAACCGTATTCGTCAAACAACTTCGGCAGTAGTTCGCGAATGCCTGACGCGGCATTGTTTCGCTTGATTCGACTTTGTTCTGAGTCGACACAATAGCGCACCGACTGCCGGAGCAATGTGTGGGCATGTTGTTCGCCAGCGACATCGAGCATCATCCAGGCTCGCCAAGCCAATACGGTTCGATGCACATCGACTTCGTCTTGCACGGCAAATTGCAGATGATTGTAAGCTTCATTGGGCGGCGCATCGGACATGACGGCAAACAATTCTTCGGCATGTTCGAAGTTCGCGTCGCGAGTGGCTTGACGAAGCATTTCTCCGTCCGGTTGTTGGCCTGAGTTTCGAGCTGCTTGAATGCGACGTAAAACCTCCTGTTCGTTAGCGCCGGTTGTTTGGATGCGATCGGTATTGCGGTAGAAAACTTTTAGAAGTGGGAGGAGCGACTGATCGCTTGGCAATTCACCCGCCATTTGTAGCGCCGGACCAAGCGCCATGAAAGTATGAAAGCCCGTGTAGTCTTGACCACCAAATGCCCGAGCATTCGCAAGTGCTGCGGCAGCCGTCAGCGTTCTAAAGCCGACGCCTGATCGATGCTTTTCGACGACCGCTAATTGCAGTTTCTCGACCGGTGTATTGGCCATCATATCGACTAGCGGCTCGATACTGCCGAACGTAAGTCGGTCCTCACCTTCACGAGCTTGCAATCGCTCGATGCCTAATTCGTAAGCCACCGATGTGCCGATCGTAGCTACCAACATCCCCTTTCCAACGTCCGCCAAAAACTCTCGTCGTTCGCGCTTCATGGCATTTCTCTTATAAAAAGGACAGCCCGATTTTTAAGTCTAACGCTTTGACGTCGCCGCGTATAGCAAATTGCGATAATCCGATAGTCGATGAATCTGTTCTTAGTTTCGCCTTTAGGCGGCTGATGCAACCTTGCGAGTTGTCCTTGGAGGCTAGCCGCCTCAAGGCGGAACTACAAACTGGGGGTGGTTTCGGATAGGATAGACGCTATGGCTAAAACAATTCTTGCGATTGGTGCGCATTACGATGACTGTCCGTTTGGCATTCCTGGCATTCTTTTGAATGCGGTTCGTCGAAATCATCGAGTGGTCATACTCAATATTATCGGCGACTATAATCAATGGCCGCCGGTCAAAGGGCGCGGCAAGCAACTGATCGAGTTAAGTGTTGAGCTTGCCAAGGAACGCGGGATGGAAATGCGGTTCCTCGAACATGCAAGCATGGGTTACGAATCGAATCTGGAGCTCAAACGCGAGATTGCCAAACATGTTGCCGATGTCGCGCCCGATACGGCCTATCTGCTATGGCCGCGTGATCGGCATCCAGACCATGAAGTTGCGAGCCAAGCAGCGCATGCCGCACTTCATCAACCAGCTCGCTTGTTGGGTCAGGACAATGCAAAGGTGCCGCGACAAGTATTCTGGTTCGATAATGGTCCTGGCCATACGATCGATTTTACGCCGGATACGTTTGTCGACGTCAGCGATGAATGGCCAGGTGTTTGCCAATGGCTCGGGCGACTAGCGGCCTTCGTTAAAAATATTCCGTTTGATCCACTTCAGAACGCGTTCGTTGAAACAAAATCGATCCTTGCGAAGTATCGCGGACTAGCCTGCGGAGCTAAATACGCCGAAGCGGTCCGAAGCGTACGCGCAAGGGCCGTGGACATTGACTAACGCTGCTGGCGACATGAATACCCTCATTGAGTGACTGAGCGAGAATCGTTGCTCTGATTCGCGATGACCGGCAGAATCAATCGCGAGGCTTTGGCACTGCCGTGATGAATCGTTTGCTCGGCAATTTCTAGTTTGGCATCGGCGTTCTGATCGGCAGCCGTGTTATGGTTACGATCATAGTTGGGGAAATCGCTGCTGGTAATATCGAGTCGGATTCGGTGGCCGGTTTGGAATTCGTTTGATGTCGGACGCAGCTTGATGCGATACTCAACTACTTCGCCCGGCTTAATGAGTTTTGGTTTTTCGAGGCGATAGCGAGCTCTTACCATCCCGGACGCAATGTCGCGGTTAGTACCGTCAGGAGCGACATCGATAAGTCGAGCAAAAAAGTCGGTGTCCGGTGCATTCGATGCAGCATGCAGGATGACTTCGGGATAGCCAGTAACTTCCATCGGTGCAGTCAGCGGTTCGGTCTGATAGACGAGAATGTCATGACGATTTACAAGCGGAGCTTGATCGGCTGGGAGCGTGAACAAGCTTGCGCTCCATAGCGTCGGGACTGGTTTTTTTGGGTCGTAGCGGTAACTGTCGTGGGCCGGGACGGGTACCTTATCGGTGAGCACGCCATCGCCAGTTGGTGTATTAGCATGGCCTTGGCTGTCGAGATAAAATGAAAGGGTTCGAGCACGTTGCGGCGGCCATTCTTGCTCGTCGCGCCATTGATTTTTCCCCATCACAAAAATGCGAACAGGAGCGTCTTGGTCGACTCTGTTGGCTTTTCCTTTGAGCCAATAATCGAAATAGCGAATTTCGACTTGCTTTGTATCGAGTGCTGCGGACGGACCGAAGTCGACGCTGCCGACCTTGCGCGCTCCAGCCCCACTGTGACTCCACGGACCTATTATCAGCTGCTGTCCATTGCGTGCTATTTCGGTCAAGCCGACGCGACGCATTGCTTGATGCATCTCGATTCCATCGTTGCAATGATCGAACCAACCGCAGATGTCGAGGTTTGGGACATTGATCTCCGAACACTTTTCGACAAATTGCCAAGGTTCGCGGTGTGGCTCGCGCAGCCATGCTTTCACGGCTTCGTCTTCATCTTCGAAAACCTCCTTCGGTAAATCGAGCCACGGAAGGAATTCGAGCAGGCGTTGACTCTCGCCATTTTTCCATAGGTTGCCAGCTTCTGTTTTCGTCTTGACTCCATCGGCACCTGAACGCAACCTCATGTCTGGAGACATACCGGCGTAGAACCAATTCAAGCGTCGGCCAGGACGAATCGTGCCTGGGCCTTCGAGCTGTGTAAGCCTAGCAGGAATCGATCGAGCGGACATTGCGACCAACGATGGCGGACGAAGTGCTGCAAGTCGCCATTGCAAAAATGCATTGTACGAGACGCCATAAGTGCCGACCTTGCCATTCGATCCAGGCAGTTTTGCCGACCACTCGACGGTGTCGAAACCATCTTCGGCGTCGTGCGTATCGAAGCGATAGAACGACTCCCATTTTCCGTCCGAAGCATACCGACCGCGCGCATCTTGTCGCACCACCATGTAACCGGCCTTCACGTAACTATCGACCTTCTGAGCATCTTTGCCATAAGGAGTACGAAGCACCAGCACTGGCCAAGGACCCACGCCATCTGGTCGAAAAACATCCGCTCGCAAAACGACACCGTCCCGCATTGGCACCGCGACGTTTTTCTCGATTGCCAACGGTAACGTGGGAGCTTCTGCGTAAATCGGCCATGGCATTAGAATAACCAGCAGCATGCTCGCGCTAATCAATTCTCTAGATATCGATGCGCATCTCGATCGATTTCGATGTGTCGCAACGTATAAAGTATTTACTGTTTTCATCGAATATTTCCTGATCGTCCAACATGGTCAAATGTCCGACGCAATAATATAAGCTGTCGCAATGGAGCCAGGAATCTCATAGATCATTTATAAAACGATAAATTAATATGCTCATGTTCAAAAACGTCTGGCAAGCTTTCTCGACTTCGCCGGTCAATCGATGGAAGGATTGGATACTTTCGGTAGTCCTTTTTTCGGTCGCCGCGATGGTGATTGGGACAACGACTCACGTATACCAGTTTCAAACTCTGAATCTAGTAAAGTTTTGGTTTCTTCCGTTGACGCTGTTTGTATTTCCATGTGTGCTTGAAGAGCTCTTCTTTCGTGGCTTGTTGATCCATCGCGATGTTTTGGACCACGGGAGCAAGCGAGCGAATCTTCAGATTGTCTTCAGCGCGGTTACTTTTACGCTTTGGCATCCGTTGAATGCATGGACGATTAACAAGTCGGCGCAACCATTTTTCTTCAATCCATGGTTCTTGTTAATCACCTTGCTTCTAGGGCTAACGTGCGGATATGCCTATGTGCGAAGCCGCTCTCTTTGGACGCCAATTTTGATTCACTGGCTAACGGTCCTCGTTTGGGTCCTGTTTCTAGGCGGACGGAATCTAGTTCTTGATTGACGTGGGCACGAGATACTTAAGAAGAAAATCGCGTTCTTTGGTGGGGCCATCGGCAGGTGGCTTAATATCGAGTCCAGGGATGTCAGCGGTCACACCGACTCCTAGTTTTTTGCACTGATCGTAGATCGCCTGGGCATGTTTGGGATGATGGAGATAGTCGCCTCGATTCATTATCGGACCGGCATCGCGCGTCACCGTCAGGAACACCGGTGGATCGTCATTCGAAATCAGCCCTAGCATGTCGCAATCCGCTCGAAGTTTTTGACCAATCGGTCCCTTGAGTTCTTCGTCGGTTTTTAGTCCGTAATAACCGGGTGCTTCTTGGCTATCACCATACTTCTTCGCATTGTCTTCGCCAAGCATTGCAGGCCACTGAAGAATATCGTAGGAAAACTGTGTCGAGCCAGCTCCAGCGCAGACCAACCGAGTCGACTCGCGCAGTACCGGATCGGCGCTGTTTGCATCGGCCATGTCGTCGTGGAACGCAAGCCAAAGAGATGTGCCGGCACCAGCCGATCCGCCATACGAAGCAAAACGAGTTTTGTCGATATTCCACTCGACTGATTTATTTCGGAGAAACTGGATTGCTCGAGCGCAATCGTGAAGCACATCTTGGATGGGTGCCGTCGTTCGATAGCGGTAGTTGATGGCGGCAAAGGAGACACCTGCATCTAAAAACGGTTGGATCTTCGAAATGCCACCGGCTTTGGATTTATCGCCCGCTACAAAACCGCCTCCGTGTATGAAGACAACCACCGGTGTGGGCTTATCCGATTTGGCTTGCCAGAAATCGAGCACATTTCGCTCGTGAGGACCGTAGTGCACGTCGGCAAAAGTTGGAGCAAACGTTGCCGATGATGTTGGTTCAGCTTTGGGCGCTTTTTTACCTCGCATTTTGCCGAGATAAGCTTGAGCTTCGGACATCGATAGCGTTCCATCTTTATCCGTATCAGCGTCGGGAAACTGTTTTAAGTATTGTTGCAGCCGTTCGGGATTGATATTTTGAGCGTTGGCTTCTATAGCCAATGTTGCTACACACGCGATCGAAAAGAGGATACGATAAAACATAGTCGATTCCATATGAGTTGAGGAAACCGGCGACGCCACGAGGAAGCCGAGATTGCTTGCAAAATCGTGTGCGAAGATTCTGTTAGGATAACGCATCGCAACGGTATGCGGGACAACAATCGTTTTAACTTCAAAATTAGAAAAGAATAATCATGAGTGGATCAAAGACATCTCGGATCATCGGCTGGGTTCTCAGTGCCCTTGTCGCAGCCCTGCTTTTGGGCCCCAGCGCGATGGGGAAATTCACCGAGTGGGAAGGCAAAGCCGAGACGTTTCAGAAAATGGGATTCACGACCGAGCTGATGTTTAAAATTGGAATCGTGGAAGTGGCCGTCGCGATCCTCTATTTGATTCCCCAAACCGCATTCATCGGTGCCATTTTGCTCACCGGCTATTTGGGTGGGGCTGTAGTAACGCACCTTCGCGTCGACGAGCCATTCTTGATGCCGATTGTCGTCGGAGTGGTTGCATGGATCGGGCTTGGCCTTCGTCAGCAGGGTATCTTTGGGCTAGCATGCCGCGCATGCAATTCAGAATCGTGCAAGCCGCCGGGTTCATGAAAAGCAACATTGAATTCGCAACGGCGTTTTTGTTGGCTTCATGCCGAATGCCGCAAGGTTAAGGAAAAAAATGTAGCGGTGCGGCGCGAGCCGCCCGGTGTTACGTTACGTTTTCAATGCTTTACCGGACGGCTCGCGCCGTTCCGCTACCTTACCCTTGCGGCATTCGAGCGACGCTTGTCGGAAGGCGGATGATTCATTGTGGAGCACAGCGCGCTTCAATCGATCGATTCATAGTGACGTTGTGCGATAGCTAATACGGCATCATGGAGCAGTCCGTTCGTGGCCAAGATGCTCGATGGCTGTTGGAGAGGCAATGGTTGACCACAACAATTCGTGACTCGACCGCCCGCTTCTTCGACTAACAAACCACCAGCGGCATGATCCCACGGTTGCAATTTGAACTCCATAAAAGCGCCGTAGTCGCCTCGAGCAACTTGGGCTAAGTCCAAGGCGGCTGCGCCGAAGCGACGAACGCCGTGAATATTATTTCGAAAGAATTCGCCGATCGCTGCCAGAGTGGCTTCCATGATTCTTCCTCGATCGTAGAAGAAGCCGACAGCAACCATCGTATCGGCTAACGTTGGTTCTTGATTAACAGAAAGTCGTACACCGTTGTGCCAAGCACCTTGACCGCGGACCGCATAGAACCAATCGTCGCTTATTGGGTTATAAATCACACCAGCCTCGGCTCGACCACGAAGCATGTATCCGATCGAGATGGCGAATTGCGGGATGCCGTGCAGATAGTTGCTGGTGCCGTCCAACGGATCGATCACCCAGAGATGTTCGGCAGAGGACATTTCATGATGCGATTCTTCAGCGAATACGGCATGATCGGGATAGGCTTCTCGAATCGAAGTGACAATCGAATGCTCGGCCGCGATGTCGACCTCGCTTACAAAGTTCGCCAGCGATTTTGTTTGTATCGAGACTTTCTTTCGAAAATTCGATTTGAGGATCTCGCCGGCTTTGGATGTTGCACTGACGGCCAGCGTCAACATCGGATGCTTTAGGTGCTTGAGAAAGGCATGCACAGCAATGAACTCCAAAAGTCGTGAGGATTTTGCGGAGGCTGTTCGATGGTAAACGATATCGCGTGAGCGGTTCAACGCACTAGCTTGCGGATTTGTCTTCCTTTGCGGTGGCTCCAGAAAACGGTACTTGGGATGGAATGGTTAACCCGCCTGAGAGCAGAAGTTTCCAAGGTGAACTTGTTTCCCAACCGGTCTTTACGACTTCATCGAAAGGAAAAAGCAGCGTGTAGCCCGAAGGTGGGAAGAGTGCGATGGGGATGTAGACGCATGCGAGTGGTTTTCCGGTATGACGATCTTTGCTTTCGCCCATCAAGAACCCGGTGGCACGGGCACCAGGGTGCGGAAACGGAACCAAGACAACCGTGTCGATGGTCTTGAAGCCGTCCGGCCCTTGGGCGGCCTGTGAGGCATCGCGGATCGCGCGATACAGCAAAGAGATTCCCGGAATATTGCCAAAGAACCAATCCACCCAACGACTCAGTTTCGATTGAAACGCATAGCCAAGAAAATAGAAGAGCAACATTACGGTCAATAGCGAAATCGGTGGCGTGACGTATTTTTCGATCGAAGTCCAGTAAGGATCCTCGATTCCTTTCGGAACAATCAAGCTAGCCACCGGCTCGATAATCCACGCATTTAGAATCAAATAGATTTGGTAGACTACCAAGACGGTCAGCAACATCGGCAGTACGAACAGTATGCCAAAGATAATGCGTCTCAGAATGCTGCGAATCGCTGATGTTGTCGGCGTAGCATTGGCATTTGATGGCGTGCCAACCAGCGAATCAGCGGGAGTTGTCATAATAGGTTTCTCAATGTTTCAAATGAATTGGCGAAGGGCTCGATGCATCTTACCGAATGATGCTCGTTTTGTACTGAGTGTCTGGGGACAGATGGTGCTCGTCAGCAGTTTTTTCTGGTTGCAACTCATAACAACTGGCCTTGCCGAACTATTTTTCGGAGCAGACCAACGATGCAAAACAAGCGTCGCTCGAAACGTTAGCCGGGGCGGGCAGTTGGGATCGTGTTGCGCGTCGTTCGGTAGTTGCACCGGTAACGGTTGAACTCAGCGCAGTGAACAATGGTCGAGGAGAGTGAATCGGCCATGAAATTCATTCAGCCTATGTAGTTTATGCAAAACTGGAGAAGTTGCGAGACCCCGAGTTAACGAGCGGCTTTTTAGGGCAATCTTCTTCGATCGAAGCTTCCGCTGTTGATTCAAGAAAGTGTCCGCCGTTTTCGCCGAATGATCATGCCCTGAACGGTCCTTGTCTTTTGCGACTCGACTGAATATTTATTGAAGGGTTGTTCGGTGGCGCGTGCGAGCAGTAAAATCGATATAGCTGCTACGACCGCAACCCTTGGATGAGAATTATGTGGGTTAGCTAACATTATTGCTCAAGTTCGATTGACGTTTCGGCCTAGGATGCCATCAAACATATGTGGAGACTTTTTGCGCCGGATAACAGTCCGCGCCGAACAGGTCCGTTTCGCTTGTCGCTGAGGTATTTGATTCGATGAAGAAAATTCTTACACGTCATCTCGCTTGTGGCGCTTCGGCGCTGTTGATTGCGCTAAGCAGCAGCGAAACGTGCCGAGCTGGCAACGTTGCCGATTGGTGGCTCAATAACCACCGAGCACCGAACTATTCCAACGCTGGAATTGCGTCCGTTCCTGGAACTCTTGCCAGTGGCTATGGGTCGAATCCGTACAATGCTTACACCGGCTATCCTAACACTAGCTATTCACCAATCTTGCCAGCCGGACTTCCACAAACAAATTACGGTTTGTTGCCGACAGGCGGTTATGCAAGCCAGTATTACCGAGCACCGACAACCTACTATCGTCCGGTAACCGCCTACGATCCGAACACAGGGACGACAGTCACTAGTCTCCAGCCATGCGCTTCGTATCAATATCAGGCACAGCGTGTACCGTTGGTCGTTCCAAGCTGGTCGAACTATGCCTATGGTGGATATGGAGCTTCGTCGCTTCAAAACCGTTGGTCGCCGATTACAGCACCGTCGATCGGCAGTGCTGCCGGGCAATCGTCGCTTTCGATAGCAAGCGGTTTCGGAACGTATGGAACGTCGCCGGTCGTGCAAGTCCCTTCGACGGGGGCACCGCTTCAGACTGTTCCATCGATCCCAACTCAGCCGATCACTAGCGGCTACGGAGGAATCTACTACGGCCAGCCGCTTGCTAGCTCGAATACGATTGGAACTGGAAACGCAGTAGTCCCGGCTGCCGCTTGGGCAACTCCGACTGCACCGCAGACCAGCCTACCGATCAATGGCTCGGCTTACTCGAATTCGAACAGCGGATATTTCGGCTCAGTCCCGCAATCGTTTACTCAGCCAGCCACGAACGCTCCTCCGCTGCCTACGACCAGCGGTTATGCTCCGAATACTTATTCACCGAATTCGTACGCACCGAGCGGTACGTCGACAACTGTCAACGGAGTCACCATTACTCCGATCGGTCCGCCAGTCACCAGTCCCTATCCGACCGCTCCGATTGGCAATCCAACCAACGGCGTGAATACTTGGACACCTAGTTCGTCGGCGCTACCTAATCAATACCGTATGCCAAGCTCGACGTTGGGTCCGATGCCCGGATCGATGGGACAAGCAATTATGCCCTCGGCCGTTTCGCCAACCATACAGTTCCCCGGCTCTTCTGTTTATCCTCCCGTATTGCCATCGACGCCTGATGCCAGCAATTGGGTACCGTCATCTGGTTCGTCCAATTTGCAAGACAGCGAATCGACGGTAGCACCCAGCTTGCGTCCGTCGGTTGCCAATCGACCTGATTTGGATGCATCGAGCGATCGTCCACGATTTCAATTGCGAAGTGTCGAGCGAGATCCGTCCTCGGGAACGCCGATGGCGGAAAATCCTGTATCGCCGTGGTCTAATCAAGAAAGCATAAAGCAAGAGAGCATAAAGCAAAACAGCGGATCTTCCTCGACCAATTCGACGGAAGCGGCTCAAGATTTGGAATTAAAGTTGAACATGGATTCATTGCGTCCGATACCGTCACCGCAAAATTTTGATGCATCGCCCGAATGGAAGCCAACTTTGCTGAACACCCGCGATCAGACGGCTGGATCAGGCGTTCACATTCGCGCGATCGACGGCCGGCCGTCGAGCACCAGTGCTTATCAAGAAGTCCGTTACTTGAACGGCGTATCGGGGCGATAATGCCAGCCAATCTCACGCCTCAATATCT
>JAWXCK010000164.1:0-8510 GCA_034408855.1 Pirellulaceae bacterium | reverse complement strand
CCTACAAAATACAGAGATTCGAAGAAACCATCGCGCCACGCTAGCATTTAGCCGTCAACGAATTCCTTGGGATTTCGTACTCGCCGGGAATCGCTGACGCCGCACCGTCTTCGATCGATGCATTGATAATCACGAGATTCTTGTAGAGAATCGGCGACGAAGCCGATCCAAAGCCCTTGGTCTTGCTTCCGATCGAACGCTGCCAAAGACGCTTGCCATTTAAGTCGTAAGCAACCAATCCCGATGGGCCAAAGGCCGCATAGACTGCTTGGTCGTCGACCGTTGGGGTCGGCGATGCATATCCGTGATCGACAATTCGCGTTGTCGCTTTTTGCTCTGACGGGGAAGCTTCGATCGATTCATCCCACAAGACTTTGCCAGTCTCATAGTCGATACAAAGTGTGTGCAACCGAAGGTCCGATTTTTCTCCAGGAGCATTGGCGTCGAGTCCATACCCCGAAAATGCTGTCAGAAAAACACGACCGTTGCGAACCACCGGGCTGCTGGAACCGTGCCCAGGCAATTCCGTTTTCCAAGCAACATTTTCGGTGTCGCTCCAGGTAAGTGGGATGCGAGTATTGTCGATCACTCCAGACGCGTTGTTGCCTCGGAATCGCGACCAGGCTTCGTCTGATCGAGCGGCTGTCGCATTTGAAAGCGATATGAGGATGGCGAGTAAAACGGCGGGATAGTGGCGGGCGGATTTCAAAATGTTTTTCCTTTGAGCTAGGAACCTAAAGGCTTATTCTAGCATGGATGGCAAAGCCGAGCCGCGATTATTACGCCCATTTTGACAACTGCTTTGCCGCGAATTCCGGGAGGACTGGATTGATAAAACAATCCGATCCCCACTCGAAACCAGCGACTTTAGTCAGTCGAGGAAATATCTCCATCCGCCAATGAAATACACGATCCCAACATTCATTGAACGGGCTGGTATGCAATACGAAGTTGTAGGCAACGCTTGGAAAAAGCGTTTCGAGCGCGCGAAGAACCCGGCGAACCACCGTCGAGAATTCCGCGAGCATCCGATCGCTGACTTCCTCGAACCGTGCTTGTTGAACTCGAGGAAGTATCAAAACAAAGTAAGGGATTTGCGAGGCAAACGGAACCACTGCAACAAAATTAGGACTCTGAAGAATAATCCTTTCTTTGGCTTTGAGTTCCTGAGCAATCATCTCATTAAAATATCCGCGCTGATACTGTTCGAGAAACTGCTGCTGCCTTTGACAAGATCGCTGGACATCCGGCGGAACAAAATTAGTTGCAATCAATTGACTGTGCGAGTGCGACAGCGAAGCCCCCGCCTCGGGACCGACATTTTTGAAGACCACCGAGTAGTGAAGCGAATCATGAGCTCGCCAATGTATAAGCCTGCGCCGAAAGGCCTCGAAGACTAGCCGCGCATGCCCTTCACTCACTTCGGTTAGGCTGGTGAGATGCTCGGGCGATTCGATGATGACTTCGTGCGCACCTTGATGCGGTCGTCGATTGAAAAGTACGGAGGTCTTAGGCAGATCGAGGGTGGCG
Organism: Pirellulaceae bacterium; assembly: GCA_034408855.1. Classification (GTDB taxonomy): domain Bacteria; phylum Planctomycetota; class Planctomycetia; order Pirellulales; family Pirellulaceae; genus JAIYDQ01. The sequence goes on along the minus strand of JAWXCK010000164.1, from coordinate 6,980 downwards.
ACATTGGCATATACTTCAGCGAGACTACCAGATAGCGATTCGCTTTGATAGCTTCGAAACGTCGACTGTGCAAAAAGCTCGGGCAGCGGATCTAAGGCCGGATATTTATTCGGTACGACTCGAACTTTCCAAGGTTCACGACGACCCGCCCCACGCGGCAATGATAATACTTCGCCGGGTGTAAGGTGTTCTTGCCCGGCACAGAATGGACAAACTGCTGAAGGCGGAACATAAGGGAGTGAATTCGTCACGAACTCATCTGGACGTTGCGAGCGATGCGGTGCAAAGATCACCCATCGATCGGCCAACCAGTCGTAACGAGTTTCGCTCATTTCGAATTATTTCTAGTTTGCTCCCGACGAGGGATTCGCTCATCGCGATTTTTTCTTCGTCGGTACCTATTTGTCTTTCGAAGCTACGATTCGATCATAGACCTCGACGTAACGTTCTGCACTATTCCCCCATGACCAATCTTGCTTCATGCCCGTCTCAACAATTTTCGACCACGTTTCCTTATCGTGTTGAAAAAGATCGATCGCTTGTTCAACGCGATTTCTTAAACTCTCTACATCATAATCATAAAATGCAAATCCGGTTGCGGTTCCCGAGTTGAGCGATGCTTCGGAAGTATCCGTTACAGTATCGACTAATCCGCCGACTGCATGCACGATGGGAACGGTCCCGTATCGCAATGAGTATAGTTGGTTTAACCCGCAAGGTTCATAATGGCTTGGCATTAAAAACATATCCGCCCCGGCTTCGATGGCATGGGCCATTCGATCGGAAAAATCAAAACAAACACCGATTTTACTCGTCGAATCTCCCGCGATTTCGCGTAAGGCTTTTTGAAATCGAGCTTCACCGCTTCCAAGAACGGCCCACTGGACGTTGTGGTGCTTGACCCAGCTTTCAAGCAGTGGAATGACGAGATCCCATCCTTTTTGGCTTGCTAGCCGACCTATCAATCCAATGATCGGAGTTTCACTTTGTAGCGGCAAGCCAAGCTCGCGTTGCAGAGCGGCCTTGGCAGCGGCTTTGCCAGATTTCCAGTTGTTCACCGAATACGATTGCGGTATCGAAGAATCGTTGATCGGATCCCAATGCTTGTAGTCGACGCCATTGACGATTCCGCTGAGCCGATCTCCGAGATTTCGCAAAACGCCGTCGAGTGCACAGCCGAATTCTGGACGTTGGATTTCGGTGGCATAATTGGGACTGACCGTCGTGACCATGTCCGCGAAGACAATGCCGGTTTTCAGGAAACAAAGATCGTTATAGAACTCCATTTGCTCGGCGTTAAAGTACTTCCAGTCGAGTCCTGTCAACGGCATATCTTTACTCCAATAACGCCCTTGATACGCCAAATTATGAATCGTCATGACAGAACCAGCATGGTCGTACCATGCATGATTTCCGAATCGAGTCCGATGGTAGGCCGGCACCAATCCCGCTTGCCAATCGTGACAGTGAACAATGTCGACGGGCAACCTCAAGCGATCGATAGCCTGCACCACGGCCCGACAAAAAAAAGAAAAGCGTTCGCAATTGTCGCTGTAGTCCCCGTGCTCATCGCCATAGAGATTGGGTCTTGCATAGTAGTGCGGTTGATCGACAAAATAGTAATCGACCGGCCCGTCATCCAGCGTGGCTTTGAGAATTCGAGCGGCTACGAACTTACCTGCCATTTCGACAACGAATCCAATATGCGTATCCGTCATCGCATAGCCCGCTTGTGTTGCGCGCTCATAGCATGGCAAGAAGACGCTACAACGATGCCCCATCGCCGCTAAACGACTTGGCAACGCACCGCATACATCAGCAAGTCCGCCAGTCTTAGCAAAAGGCAATGCCTCTGCGCTGATCATCACGATGTCCAAGCCATAACTCCCTATTGGTGCGAACTTATTGGTTAAGCCATAAGTATGAATGAATTATTTCCACACAAAACCACATTGCGATCGGTAGAGTAATCTGTTTGTCAACACCAGTATAGACATTTTTTAGAAAAGAAAATTATCGTTCGAGATTCTTCGACTTGATATTGGTGAAGACTGTCGCGCGTAGTTATACTCAGGTGAGAAACGACAATGAAGCATCATGCTTCAGCGTCGCTATTCCGTTACTCGTCTGGAGATTTGTTTACGATGCTGTCGATTCGACCAAAGGTTGCTGAGCACACATTGTTTCTTCTCGGTCGTTCTGTTCATCCAGAACTATTCCAGATCCATCGCAGTCGCCTTATTCAGCGATCGAACTATCAACTGCGTGTCGATATTACCAGCGACGGCCATTTGCTGACCTTTACCAGCGGGACAGTAACGATGAGCGAAGTCGTCTGTTCTGCCAAGCAGGAATTGCCGGAGAAAAGACGCATGATTTCACGCGTTTTTCGTCCCACCGGCGTTCCGGTTGTCGAAGTGAAACGCCACGTTTGCTATCAAACGAAGTTTGAAATCGAGCAGGTCGGACCGGAGGTATTCTGGATGGTACACCAACAGCTCAACGCACCTAACGAAGAACGCTCCCTATGCCAAAACTTCGGTTCAAGTGGTCGTATTCCGATGGGTGCGGTGAGTTTCCTTCACTTTGAAGAGCGCCTTCGACACGTCGTCATCCAGTCGCTGCATACGTTTCCTGATGATTATCAGATTCTTAAAACGTACACGACGTTTACAGTGGAAAAATCGGAGACTTAGGAAGCCGTCTTAGGGCAGAACTACGAACGATGGGGAGAATACTTCGTTAGGCTAATAGTTTGGCATCGATGGTCTTCGAGGTTGCTTCGATAACCTTTTGGACAACGCCATCGGCTTGTTCGCTTGTCAGCGTTTGCTGGCGACTTTGAATAACCAGCGTTAAAAGAATTCGCTTTTTTCCTTCGCCATCTTTTTTCGGATCGCGATACGTTTCGCGATACAGGCATTCGCTGAGCAACGTTCCGGCGGACTGGTGTACCGTCGCCGAAAGATTCGACCATTGAATGGCTTCATCGACGATTAAATTTAAGTCGCGATGGATCGCGGGGAATGTCACCAGGGGCTCAAGTGCCGGGACGAGCTCTAATTGTTCGAGAAGCAAATCGAGATTCAATTCGCCGACGCAAAGCTCAGCATCGATTTTCAACGAGTCTCGCACCGATCGACTCAACTGCCCGACCCAGGCTAAACGCTTTCCGCTGATACTGTGCCAGATACTGCTTCCTTCAGTGAGCTCCGAAGACGAAATCGGTTCGAGCGTTCGAGTACGTTGGGTTGCTCGGTGATAGCCCACGACGCGACTTATGATTTCTTCGATCATTCCGACCGAGCTTCGCAGTTCACCGACCGACACCCAACCGAGCGTCGATTGCTCACGTGGCAAAGTGCTTCCTTTGTCAGCAGGCAAGTAAATGACGGCGGTTTCAAATAACGAAACATCGCGTTGTTGTTGGCTCTGGTTGAGTTGATAGGCTTGCAACAGACTCGGGACCAAACTCCTTCGCAGGTACGTGGCACCTTCCAATAAATGGACTTTGGTTTGCAATGGAGGCAGGTCGGTCCATTGCGATGCAAACATGCCAACTGGCTTAGCAACCACACTCGGTGTCAAGGCTTCATCGAGCCCCGATGCTGTCACGACCGAACGAACACGTTCGAGCAATACATCTTTGGGACGTTTGGCAGAAACGGCGATCGGAACGACGGCATCTTCAGGGATTTTTTCGTAGCCATAAATGCGAGCGATCTCTTCGATAAGATCGATTTCTCGCGTCAAATCACGGCGGAAACTCGGAGGCGTAATCTGAACAGCCCGCGAACCTTGTTGTTCTGGAGAAGCCTGCACAATACATCCGAGGTGCCGAAGAATATCGACGCTTTGTTCCCAAGGAATCTCGATGCCGATTACCTTCGAGATGCGATCTTTACGCAACACGATCGATGGCCAAGCTGATGGATCAGCGCCGGTATCGATCGAGTCGCCAGTGCATTGTCCGCCGGCTACTTCGAGAATCAACTGGCAACATCGCTGCGACGCCCAATAAAGTCCGGCTTGGTCGACTCGTCGCTCGAAGCGAAACGATGACGGCGAATGCAGACGCAACTTTCGCGCGCAGCGTCGAATGGTCAGCGGCGTAAAGGCGGCTGATTCGATGACAAGGTCGACTGTGTCTGCCGATACTTCGGAATCAACACCACCCATCACTCCACCGATTGCAAGCCCGCGATTGGCGTCGGCGATCACGATCATGCTCGGATCGAGTTCGTACGTTCGATGGTCGATCGCAACAAATTTCTCTTTTGGCAAAGCTGGACGGACAACCATTTTTTGACCTTGGATTTTTGCCAAATCGAAGGCATGCAACGGCTGCCCCGATTCGAACATCACATAATTGGTCACGTCGACAACATTGTTCACCGATTTGATGCAAATGGCCGCCAAACGACGCTGTAGCCAATCGGGACTTGGGCCAATCTTGACGCCACGAATGATTCGCCCAATATATCGAGGACATCCGTCGATGAACTGATTTTCGATCGATAGCAGCGAGCGGATCGATTGAGAAAGCATCTGCTCTTTGGCGATCGAAGGAGTCGGGATCGAAAGCGTTTGATTCAACAGGACCGAGGCTTCGCGAGCTACCCCGATATGGCCAAGGCAATCACCGCGATTACTGGTGACTTCTAAGTCGATGACAGTATCGTCGCCGAACTGGATCGTCGATTCGTGATTGAGCCCCGACATGGCAAATCGAGTCGCCAACTCGTCGGGCTTAACGCTGAGTTTCACATACTGGCTGAGCCATTCCCAGGAAATAAGCATTGCTAGAATTGCCTTAGAAATCGGACATCGCTTCGGAATAAATCGCGGATATCGGTAATCGCATACCGACGCATACACAATCGTTCGACGCCAAGCCCAAAGGCAAACCCAGAGAATTCTTCTGGATCGTAGCCGACGGCTGATAGGACGTTCGGATCGACCATGCCCGCGCCACCAAATTCGACCCAGTTGTCATTCCAAAAATAGTCGACTTCGACGCTCGGTTCGGTGAATGGAAAAAACGACGGGCGGAATCGAATATGAACATCGCTTCCGAGATAGCTCGTGGCAAACATTCTTAGGACTGATTTAAGCTGCGCCATCGTAACGTGGCGATCAACCCACAAACCTTCCATCTGATGAAACATCGGGAAATGCGTGGCGTCGGCTGCATCCGGTCGATAAACACGACCAAGCGAAATGATACGAAGCGGCGGTTTCCGCTGCTCCATCACGCGTATTTGAACAGTGCTTGTTTGGCTTCGGAGCAAAATGGCATCAGGCGAAGCAGGGTCTGATGAAAGTTTGTCGGCAGTCGCAAGATAAAAGTTGTCGAGAGGATCGCGAGCGGGATGATCTTCAGGAATATTTAATGCGACAAAGTTATGCCAGGTATCCTCGATCTCGGGTCCTTCGGTCGCGCTAAAGCCGAGTCGCCCCATGATCTCTTTGAGATGCTCGATGGTCTGTGTGATCGGATGCAAATGCCCTAGCCTCGGGCGAAGGCCAGGAAGCGTCGGATCGAGAATCGGACCTTGGCTTCGAGCCGCCTTGGGCGAGGCATTTAATCGCGAGGTTGCCGCATCGAGCGATGCTTGAATTGAATCGCGGACTTCATTGAACCGCTTGCCAGCCGCAGGTCGATCCTCGGCGGACAAGCTTCCCATCATTTTCTGAGTCGATTTAAGTTGGCCGTTTTTGGCACCGGTAAATCGAACACGCAACTCTTCAAGCCCCTCGATATCGCTGGCTGCTGACAGCGATTGAGAAGCTTCAGCGACCAACGCATCGAGAGCCGTTAGGAACGCAGGAAGAGACATAAATAGAACTATTTGCCGAGTGCTTTTTTGACGGTAGCTACGATCGCTTCAAACGAAGTCGGATCGTTGACGGCCATTTCAGCAAGCTGCTTTCGATCGATTTCGATCTGAGCTTTCACAAGCCCGGCTATAAATTCGCTGTATCGCAGACCGTGCATTCGAACGGCCGCGTTAACTCGGACGATCCATAGTCGTCGGAACTCACGTCGCTTGACTCGGCGATCGCGATATGCAAATCGACCTGCACGAACCAAGTTTTCCTTCATTGTCCGAAGCAAACGGCGACGACCGCCTACGTAGCCCTCGGCTCGTTGGAATAACCTTCTTTTCGCCTGACGGCGAGCCGAACCTTTTCTGGTACGCATAATTCAGCAACCTTTCGTTGCAAATAGTAGTCTTTTCAGGTCGCCGTTGGTGAGTCAAAATCGTTCTGTTCGATGGAATCGTCAAACAATATTTGTGAACTCGAGGGACTGGGCTGAGGATCCCGATGAAGTGAAGCGAGAACCGCAAGCGGTTCAAGATCTATCATGGAAAACGGCAGTTGTAACCCAAAGACTTGGACAAAAATGGCCCGTATTATATGGACTTAGTAGCTGTAACCTCGAAGTGCATCGTGAATCGCACGCTCAAATTGAGGCTGTAGAATGGTCGTACCCCGCAATTGACGGATCTTTTTGGCCGGCTTGCTGATAGCCAGATGGCTTGTTCCAGCCTTGCGATGCTTGGCTTTGCCAGTTGCAGTCAAACGGAAACGCTTCTTGGTCGACTTGTGTGTCTTAGGCTTATAAGTTGGCACGATATCTACTCGGACAATTGGGGCGTAATTTAAAGATCAAGAGTTTAGCCGCAAATGGCAGCGCTTCCAAGGGCGAAAAAGGGTTAAAAAAAGTCAAATTTGCGAGAAGTGCGGGGTTTGGGCGATTTTCATTACCCACGTCTTCGACAAAAGAACCAGCAAGGATTGCGTTTAACAGTCAGCCGAAGGCGCACTTGAAGGGCCAAGAGTACGCCTTCGGCTGACTGTTAAACGATTAAATCAATGGCTCTTCCGCAGAATCTGTGGGGCAAAATTGACTATTTATCGTTACGAATAGAAAACCGAAGTTTCAACGGACACCCGTTTCGCATTGGATTTTT
>JAWXCK010000163.1:0-32272 GCA_034408855.1 Pirellulaceae bacterium | reverse complement strand
GGTGAAGGGTGAATCTCGTAAAACTCACACTGTTTTCCTACGAATTCAATCGCTTGGCCCCTCATCCCCAGCCCTTCTCCCCGAAGACGGGGAGAAGGGAGCAAGAATTTATTCGTATGCAGGACTGTCAATTCAAACTGCTCAAACTTCCTAGCCTTCAGCATTTTCATCAGACCAGACACGGGGTAAGGCCACGCGACTAGTACGCCAAAACGCTACTGTTGGTGCCAAGCTCCGATCGGATGGCAAATCAAATCGAGGATGGCCACAAGTCAACTTTTCTCACTGACGATTCTTCGAAATCAAGACGTTGAGAACACGCTTGCATTCATTTTTACTTCCCCAGTTTTCCGCGATGGCGAGGTTAAGTAGATCGAGGACCGTTCGATCGCGCATATCACGAATTTGTAGATCGGCCCCGGCCTGTACTAACGTTGGTATGACACCGGGGTTCATTCCTACGGCGACATGAGCTGGTGTCGCGCCTCCAATGGTCTGTGCATTGACGTCTACTCCAGCTTGAATGAGCTTTTCAACGAATATTTCCTGCCCTTCCAACAGGGGATGGTATAAGAGTAGGTGCAACAGGTTTCGCCCGAGGTCATCACGCTGATTGGGATCTTTGGTTGCCGCAAGTGACGGCTCGATAAACTGCTTTCGTCGAAACGGGTTCAAACACGCTGCCATCAAAACCGAATCGCCTTTGTCCGGCCAAAATTGATATTCAAAAACAATTCCCATCGCCTTCAATTTCGCGTCGTACTTACGAATCAAAGTTCCACAATCCCAAAGATTTTCAGTGAGTTTCATGTCGGGACTTGCTCCCATCTGGATCAGTTGATCGAATTCAACCTTTTTTGCGGACATCAACGCCCCCCAAAGAAAGCTAAAACCGCCGATTCCAACAGTATTTGGCTCAAATCCGATATTAACAAGTTCATCGAACGCTCTAGCTTCGCGTAATCGTACGCTACTTGAGGGCGGAGGATTTAACTGGTAGGGCATTCCACGACCTACTTGAACCGAAACACTAATTTCATTGCTCATCTCATCAAAAAACATACTCATGAAAAAGTCGTGGCCAAATCTCGGTTGCTCTTCTGCTCGAACTTTTAACGGTACGACCGGATAAGGCAACTTCTCTTCGCTATCAAGCTTATTATTCTCTATGCCATCCCGACGAGTTCTGGAATTAAGAAAATCTTTGTAATTTCCGATATTATGGAACTCCTTGTAACTTTCCTCAAAGCGTTTTCGGTTATCAACGTAACTTGAACCGTCGTTCGACTTGATGTACGGGTTCGCACCTCTGGACGAAAGGAACCAACCTCCCGAGCGGTCCATCACTTCGTCTATCAACGAACGCTTAGTTTGCGTGTAAGTATTTAAGAATTCGGGACTTGCTGGTTCGTGAGGGATCGTCATATCAAGAGCGCTTCTCCCATCCGCGTCAGTTGCGTTAATATCGACGCCCGCGTTCAAAATCAAAACCTGGGCTAGTCCGTCTAAACCGTAATTCAGCGGATTGTTATTACACAATTTGCGACCCTGATCCATCCGAACGCGGTGGGATGAGATAAAGGCGTGCAGAATCGTTTCCTGTTTCGGGTTTCGTTGATCAGGTCGCTTTAGGTATCGCAGTACGAGCTCGAAAAATTCCGGACGCAGATACGCATACTGCATCGCGATGAAAGCGACTGGTGTTCCTGATGGCAATGCTAGCTCATGCTCGTCGACCTTGAGGGTAAAGTTTTTTGACAAAATCTGATGCGGATCGGCTCCGAATTCTAATAGAATGTCAAAGCATCGGCGGTGTCGCGTTTGCCATGCTTTGAGTAGTAGACTTACCCCCTCACTGGTCTGACCATTCGGATCAGCCTTGTTCTTGAGATGTTCGATTAGCTTAAGATCGTCTCCCTCTGAAATAATCTTGGCTAAATCGTCGGCGCTGGCGACGCGTACAAGTTCTTGCACGGCTTGTCCTCGAATGAGCGTCGGTCTCAGGGCGAACGTCAGCGAAACAATCGCCAAGACCAAATTTCGAGTTAACGATTTCTGCATTACCGATCTCTACTTCCAAAAATGTGCTAGTAATTCTGGGGATTTTCGCCGTCGAATGCATTCCAACGAGTTTCGTCGTCATGCAACAGACCAAAGAAGATATTGTCCATTGCGTGTGAGCTTATTGAAATTGAAATGTCCTCTCGAGCGTCAGAAATTGCGCTTCCAAGTCTTGCCATAAATAATAGGTTGGTCCTAAGTGCCAATAATTCAACGAGATCGTCTGGCAATTCATGCAGTATCGATTCAAGTCTGTCGAACGCCCCTGGATCGTTAAGATTGCGCAATCCTTCATATGGAACCATATGTCCATTCGGTTTAGGCACGAGGGCCACCTGCGTAGATATCCAGGTCAAAATGTCGGGCGAATCTTTACGATCTAGGTAGCTGTCAAATCCTCTCGCGACGTAAAAATGCGAAATCCAACTCGCGGCATTTTCGAGACTTGGATTGGTGCCAGGGATTATGGGATCAACGCCGTTGTTTTGGAAAAGGCTATCGCGGTGGACACCCGCGCTGTTGAAAACGTCGGCATGGATTTCGGTTGCAATGGCCGCGGCACTGGCAAGTCCGCCGCCAAGTGAATGTCCCGTCAGTTCGAATCCTGCATTGCTTACGCCGTCAAGTTGACTAATTGCCCATGTAAGTAAAATGGCAGCTTCGTATTGAGGAGAATCACCCAATGCAGCTTGACGAATATTATCGATCCAGTCGTTTACTACATCCCAATTTCCAAAGTCGGTTCCGCGAAACGCGAGGCGGTATCCGCCAGAAACATAGTCGCGATACAACGTTGCTTGGAATCCGGGCGGACGCCCAGGAAAAGGACGCGGACGATAATCAAAAAGATAGGAGAGAATAGTTCCACTTATAACGCCCCGATCTTCGGGAGAAACGGAGCTCATCTCTTCGTTGCTTAAAATCTTTTCGACATCATTTCGGCTTAAATGCTTCAGAGCGAAATCCTTGGCGCTGACATTTCCATCTGTGTTTCCATAGACAGCTTGAGACGCGCCCGCACTTCGAAGGTATGGAAGGCTATCAACGTAGATGTAGAAATCGGAAATTTGTCTGCCCTGATAATAGTCGCGAACGAGCATTACCTTGACTTCGTCCTTTACGACTATTCCATCGATTTCAACACTGGCAGAAATTCGGTTGTCTGGCTTGTGGAATTGGTCAACGATCTTCTTTGTCGCCGCGATTGCATTGACGAATCTAGGCTTAATATAAATCGTGATCGCGCCTGAATCGACATCGTAACCCAATTGCTGCAATGAAAACCTACCTATTTCGCCATCAAAATTAGAGACTCCGAGAGATTGAGCACGAGAATTGAATAGCTCGACACTTCCCGTCTCTGCTCCCTCGACCACTTTGCCTTCGAGCTTTAGCAAAACTGTCGGCATCAAACCTGTCGACAACTGAATACTAATTGGCGTGAAAAGTGTGCTGTTGGGATTATTGGTATACGTTAAAAGTTTTCCGATTGCATACTCGTTGTCTTCGAGTTCCTCTTCCCAATTGCTGTGATCAATTGTGCCATGGATTTTGTCGCTGTTATCGCTGTCGATGTCGACGTCGATGTCGAGAACATTTACATTGACCACTCCGCCGATGGTTCCGATGTCGCAGTGGCCGCCGAGGAATTGACTTGGGGTCCAGTCGAGGGAGATTAAGTCGCTTCCGCTAATCCCTTCGACCCACAGCGTGGTTTGACCTGAGTAGTGCTGTGCGGGCGGAAGGTTGTCGCCGAGCTGACCGGTGTAGTCCTCCGGAAGGATCAGTATGCTCTTGCTCTGATCGGTCCAAAGACGAATTTTGTTTACATCGTATGCCAAATTATAGAAACCATGCCCTGGAATGGCTCCGACGACTAGACTGCCGATATTGATCTGCTTGAGATCATCGTCGGCAAACCCGCGCTCGGTTGCCTCCAGTTCTCGATCCTCGACATTGCTCGTGTTGTCGTCGTCTCGATTGACTTCGACCGTCACGTCCAAGGACTTATAGGTTCCCGATTCGGTATCGTCGTCCTCGACAACGATGTTGTACGGGTAAAGTTTCGCTCCGGGTGTTAACGTGCGAACGACGGTAATCGATCGACCGTGTTCGCAAATGGGATCGTCAAAAAATTGAGTACTTTGGGTCACAACGCCATCTCCCCATGTCACCGTTGCACGATGTTCATCATACACGCCCAGATCGCTGATGTGAAACGTAAGCTGGGCTTCGTGTCCATCGGGCTTCACAACGATACTCAACGACGGATGCGGCATGATGCGAGGTGCATAGTCGAAAATCTTGACATATCGCGTTTGCGTAACACCGGCAAACTGAATCTGGACCTTCAAATCGTCAGAGCGTGTGCCATTTCCCATACCACCAGGCCATGGATTATTGGCGAGATTCCATGGACCATCGTCCGGAACGAGAAACCAGAAATTGGCAAACTCGCTGAAATTTGTCGGCCCGTCGATAAGATCGGCACCCGATTCGTTGGCTTCGATAGTCCCGTTAAAGTTCAAGTCAGCCGTAACGGTTACGATTTGCGATTCTGCGAAATAGCCGTTTTCGGCCAGTGGACCGACTGTTTCAAAATTGACAAAAATTGAGTCGCCTTCCAAGAAGCCACCGATTCGGAATGGACTTTCGTTGGCTTTCTCGAACCATATCGATTCAACTCCGAATGCGGTTGGTGTTGGTGTTGGTGTTGGTGTTGGAGTTGGAGTTGGAGTTGGAGTTGGAGTTGGAGTTGGAGTTGGAGTAGGAGTTGGAGTCGGTGTTGGAGTCGGTGTTGGAGTACCCATCGACATCGCAGCGAGCGCCTGATCGAAACGCGTTGGCCACAGATCGGGGGTCGGAGTTGGGCTAGGGACAAATTGTGACTGAAGCTGGTTTCCAACTGTATTCGATTGCAACGGACCAATAAAGCCACTTTGGCCGGGAAGCACGACGCTTCCGATCGGAAGTTGCGTATAGACCTTTAAATCGGCAATTCCAGGACATGCATCGAAAAGGTTGTTGCGGTCGCTCGTGGAATCGACTCGATCCGCTGTCGAAAGATTTGGCAAAACGCCGTCTGCCGCCAAAAGCATTCTCGGTTGCAACGTCTCGACACTCATTCGACGATGTCTGACATCTCGCCGTTGAATTGCAAAGTTACGTACTTCGCGAATACGCTTTTCAAGAAACTGCCATACGACTTCCCAAAGCACCGATAACATAATGGACTACCCTCCAATAATGAAAATCGATCGATGTACGATCATTTAGCAAAGAATATCGCTTCCATCTTGCCTGTCAACTTTTTTCTGAAAATTTTTCCAGATATTTAAATCGCGTACTTGCACGTTGCGCGATATCGTCGAAAATTTGCGAGTAGAGGTAAACGCTTTTGCGATCGGAAATTTCACGCGACGAGTGTAGGCAGTCCGGAGTCCGATCGCCGCGATTTTTAAGAATGGGCAAGCACTGTGGCGCAGCATTTCTTTATTCCGGACGATTGGAAGCAATGGATTGCCCTCAATCTGATGTTGGGGCAGCCGCAAGAATCGCTGTTGAAAATTCTAGTTGAGAAAGGCTTTCCGAAGGACCTTTCTCGGCTTGAGATTCAAACTGCTGCTTCGCATCCTTATTTGGCTGCGGCTCAGTCACTCGCCAGGCAACGCGCCAAGCGTGACTGGCTATTGCATACGTGGCGAAAGTTAGAACAGATTCCGCCGCGTCGATCTGTGAATCGACGCGTTGCGGTCGATCCCGAGGAATTCGTATCCGAATATTACTGTGAGAATCGACCGGTCATAATTGCCGATGTTCTTTCTCGGTGGCCAGCGATCGAAAAATGGAACCACGCCTATCTAGATCGTCTGCTCGGTGACGTTGTCGTTGAATATGAATCTGTGACGAATCAAGGCGAAGGGACGTCGCGTGGTGCTCGGATGACCGCTCGCTTTTCCGAGTTACTCCAAGCGATGTTCTGCGAACCGAAAGTGCGCACAATCGCGGTGCTGCGCAACGATTTGGAGGCGAATTCTGAAGTGCTGAACACTCTTAAGCTTGATATCGATTGCATTCCTGAGTTTCTCAATGACGAAAGTGACGATCGATTGCTTGTTGCGATGAGTTCTGTCGGCAGCGTTCTTTCGCTGAGACATGAGCTTGAAAATCGATTGATGGCTCAAGTTATAGGTAGGACTCGCATTCGCTTGATTTCGCCCGTTCATTTACCACTCGTCTATAACGACCAATATTGCATTTCGTCGGTCGATCTTGATGCGATCGACTACGATCATTTTCCAGACTTTCGCGAAGTACACATCGAAGAGGTTGTCGTGGAACCAGGTGAGTTATTCTTTTTGCCGGTTAGCTGGTGGTATCACATGACGGTGCTCGATCCAAGTTTAACGATCGTATTTTCAAATTTTCGTCAAGAGAATACTTTCGCGAATTATTACAACACTTTTGGAGTAATTTAATGACGACAAAGGTCGATGACTCAGACGATTCCTTGGTGGCGTATGAGATCTACGAAAATCACGGAATGCCGCTTCAAGCGGCACCGATCTCTCGACCTTGGATGGATGCAACGCAAAAGCATTTTGCGTACCGATGTTTGCCGATGACCTTGGTAAATCAAGCAGGCTGGACGATTGCCAACCCTCGGAATTTCACGGCCTTATGGAACGGAGGAAGCTTGCCGGAAGACACCGTTTGTTCGTTTACCGACGGTGCGCCGGACGATCGTATCGGATGTATCTTTGGTCACGGGATTATCACGTTCAATGTGCCGTACCTTTTTCGCACTCCATCGAACGTGAACTTGTGGGTGAAGGGTCCGTCCAATTGGCCAAAGCATGGCATTCAACCGCTCGAAGGTCTCGTGGAAACGGATTGGACATCGGCAACGTTTACGATGAACTGGAAAATCACCAAAGCCGACGAACTGATTTGGTTTGATCGCGGAGAGCCATGCTGCATGATTATACCCTTTCCTCGCGGATTCTTAGAAACCTTTCAGCCAACGATTCAATCGCTTTCCAAAAATCGATCGATAGCCGCCGAATATATGCAATGGAGTCATCTTCGCACGTCGTATCAAACGCAAGTCGCAGCGGGCGATGAACAGGCGATTCAAGCTGGTTGGCAAAAGGACTATTTTCACGGAAGAAACACAGGTACTCAAGCAAGGGCCGAGTGCCATCAGACGAAACTTGCGATTCGCGAATTCAAGCGATTGGAGAATGAGTGATGCCTTGCAAGCTGAACTGGTTGGCATCGTTTCCTAAATCAGGAAATACTTGGGTTCGAGCATTTCTAGCGGCGTATAGTTCGGACTCGACCGAACCGCTTGATTTATCGCAGCTCAATCGAGTCTCGCACTCCGAGAGTAAAATTGAACTGTTCAGCAAAGTTTCTGGCAAGTCATCGGATCAACTGACGCCATTCGAGATCAATGCATTGCGTTCCAAAGTTCAAGAGCATCTTGCATGTTCACTGCCCAAGCAATGCGTCATCAAAACGCACAACGCATTTTTAATGCGAAGCGGTTTTGCATTGATTTGCCGCGAGCTTACTCGAGCAGCCGTGTATATCGTTCGAAACCCGCTGGATGTTGTAGACTCGTTGGCCGATCATGCAAACATGTCGATCGACGCTGCCATAGGGCTTATGAATAATTCAAATCATCGGCTGGGAGGGCCGCATTCGAAACTTGTCGTTCAACACTTGGATACGTGGAGCGGTCACGTTCAATCGTGGATGGCTCAGCGCGATTTTCCGATTCTGATGCTTCGGTATGAAGATCTCAAAACGGCACCGTCGCATGAATTTGAAAAATTGATACGATTTTTGGAATGGGATTTCGATCGAGCGCGATTGGAACGTGCGATTGGAAGAACCGATTTTGCTTCGCTTTCGCAGATGGAAACGCAAACCGGGTTTGTTGAGAAAAGCCAGGTAGCCAAGAGCGGACGCTTTTTTCGGCGAGGCGAGGTCGGGACGTGGACGAAGATTCTGACTTCACAACAGATAGAAACGATTGTCGAACATCATGCCTCAACGATGCTTGCCTGCGGCTATCCTATCAATGCCAATTCACACAAGGCATTGATATAAAAGACGCGACTAGTACGCAAAAACGCATCTGTCGGAGGCGAGCTCCGAACGAATGACAAACCGAATCGCAAGTGGTTCAGTCTTACTTGAACTACAAACGTTGCGGTAGCCGACGGTCGAGTTCGCGGAATAGCTTTAGCATCGATTTTTCTATTGCGAGATAACTTCCTTCAGCACCTCGTCTTGGTCGAATCACAACGTCGATGCCGATCGGTAGTTCGATGCGACGCAATCGATAGGCTTCTCGCATCCAGCGTTTCCAACGGTTGCGAATGGGAGCTATACCGACACGCTTGCCAACCGACAATCCAATGCGGGTAAAAGCAAGTTCGTTTCGAAGGGCGTGTATCACAAGTGTCGCATCCGACGCGACCAACCCATGCTCATAGACTTTTGCAAAGTCGTTTTTTAGCTTCAAACGATACTTCTTGAGAAAGCGATAGTCGGGTTCAAAAGCTTCGGACACTAACGGCTTTCAACGATATCGTACAAGTTCATGTTCTCGCGCGTGCCGAGCAAGGCAAAAAGATCGCGGATTTGTCGGAAGGCGTCCGGCAAGCCTGTCGGATTCGATGGTCGATCGATCGAGCCGAGTCGATAATAGTGTGGCTCATGCGTTGCGACTTGCCAACCAGGCCAATCGGTATAAAACAACGGCTGGTTGCGATCGAACTCGGATGCCATAGGCAATTGAAAGGCATACTCTTGAGATCGCAACTCCTTGCCGAGCATCGACGTCGATCGCGCGTTGGGAAAGGGTGCGAACACATCGCCGACCAAATCGACGGTCGAATCGTCCGAGAGCAACAGTGTCAACGTCCAGATTCCTTCTTCGCTTCGAGCTATTCGTTCGATGCCTCGAATTGGAAGTACGGAGAAACGTCGCGGGTCGGAATGTCGCGCCGTAAGGTCGGCTGCTATTTTGGTCGCCTTTGCATCTGCCACAGGCGACATGCTCGGTAGGAGCCAAATCAGTTTCAGGTTTAATTGCAAGGCGTTGTTATCTGAACCGTCGGCTATCGCCGAACCGCTCACGTTGGAAACGGCGGCTAACGCCGGTCCGCTGATGTTGGAACTGGCAGTTGGCGCCGGTGCCATTCGACGGAGCGCTTCTTGCACACTCGGTGACGCGTCGTTTTCAACGAACTCCGACCATTCTTCGGCGAAGAGCCTCGCTCGATCCGACGTTCCGAAGAGAATCGTTTGTTTATTTTGAACACTTTTTAGTTCAAAACGTGGATCGCGCGGAAGCCAAGAATGGAGATGTTTGCTCACCTCATTCGCACCGATTGATTGACTGCCGGCTGGCCCCCATCCGCACTCGCCATACATCGCTCCGCGACAATCTAAAACAATGTCCGCGCGACTAGTATAGAAACCTCGGTCCCGTGAATGGACGAGCAAACGAAACTCGTCGTTGCAACGGTCTTGCAGATCGTCTTGATCTTCAAGCGATGTTCGAAGCCGACTGACTTCGATCACTTCGCTGTTGATATGCACACCGTCAGAGAGCAGATCGCTCTTGGCTAACGGCGTGAGATACTCGTCGGCGAATTGCTGGCCAGTAAAAATCCGTTCAGCATTTGGTCGCTGGTAGTTCGCATCTTGCGAGAGAAGCGCGGCATGACCGAGCGATGTTGTGCAGTCACGAACGGCAACAGCGAGCGAGCGTTGATGCCAACGGGTGGCGTGACAAGCCGGTCGACCGGCATCGTAAAGATCGATCTCGTAACCAAGAAAGCGAGCGTACAGCGCCGCTTCGATTCCGACAGGGCCAGTTCCGATCACGGCGACCGTGGCTGGCGATTCGACTTCTGGATCCCAGTGCATAGGTTAGTCGACGACTTTAGCGTCGATCCACTTCATCAAGCTTCGGAGTTTCGCTCCGGTCTTTTCGATCAAGTGATCGCGTTGGAGTCGGCGGGTAGCTTTGAAGGATGGTGCACCGGCGCGGTTTTCGAGAATCCAATCGCGAGCGAACTGACCGTTCTGAATTTCCTTGAGGATCTTCTTCATCTCGGCGCGAGTTTCGTCGGTGATAATCCGAGGGCCACGCGTATAGTCACCATACTCGGCGGTATTGGAAACGCTATACCGCATATAGTTCAAGCCGCCTTGATAAAACAAGTCGACGATCAACTTCAGCTCGTGCATACACTCGAAGTAAGCCATCTCGGGTTGGTAACCAGCTTCGACAAGCGTATCAAATCCTGCGCGAACCAATTCGCTAACGCCGCCGCAAAGTACAACTTGCTCGCCAAATAAGTCAGTCTCGGTTTCTTCAGCAAACGAGGTCTGAATCACTCCGCCGCGCGTACCGCCGATCCCTTTGGCATAGGCCAATCCGACTTGCTTGGTGGCTTCGCCAGCCCCGGGCCAGAGCGCGATCAAGCTTGGAACTCCACCGCCTTTGACGAATTCGCTTCGTACCAAGTGGCCAGGCCCCTTAGGTGCAACCAGCATCGCCTCGACGCCCTTCGGTGGTTCAACTTGACCGAAGTGCATATTGAAACCATGCGAGCACATCAAGATGTCGCCTGGTTGTAGGTTTGGTTTGATGTATTGACGATATTGATCGCCTTGCACTTCGTCCGGCAGAAGAATATTGACAAGATCAGCTTTCTTGGTGGCGTCTTCGATCGCCATCGGCTGGAATCCGTGGCTGATCGCCAAGTCATAATTCTTGCCGCCTGGTCGCTGACCGATGATCACATTCAAACCGCTATCACGCAAGTTTTGTGCTTGAGCATGCCCCTGAGATCCGTATCCAAGGATAGCGATCGTTTTGTTCTTGAGATGGGAAAGGTCGGCGTCGTTGTCGTAGTAAATCGTTGCGGTCATTGGATTGATTGAGGTTGAGGTTAAGGTTAACGTTGAAATGACGACTAAATGTGGATAAGATTTGGGTCAAGCTTGGTGATCAATAGCCGCCGTCGTCGACTATCGCGAAGCTCAAATCGAGTTCGCTAAGGAACGGTTGCAGCGTTGGCTTGATCCATTTCTTCTTCGGATACGCCCAAACTTCCACGAACCATCGCGATACGCCCGCTTCGTACGAGTTCTAAAATTTTGTAGGGACGCATCCGCTCGATAAAGGCTTGGATCTTCGTTTCTCGACCTGAAATCTCGACGATCACGTCCGAGGGACCGACATCGACGATCTGGCCCCGAAAGATGTCGACGAGTTCAAGGATCTCGGTACGCGCACTGCCGGCTTGTGCTTGAATCTTGACGAGCATCAAGTCGCGTTCGACAAAATTCTTGGACGAGATATCCTGGACACTGACAATCGTTACGATTTTATCGAGCTGTTTACGGACTTGATCGAGGACCTCGTCTCCGCCAAAAACGACGAACGTCATTCGAGACAGTCGTGGGTCTTCGGTCTCACCGACAGCCAACGAATCGATGTTGTATCCGCGCGAAGCGAGCATTCCGGAGATATGCGCGAGCACTCCGGGAACGTTTTGAACGACAGCGGATATGACGTGCCGCATAGGAAGCCAAGTTACTCTTAGGAAATAGAAACGAATTCCCGCCAATCGACGGGCTACGCATAATAATCGCGAACGCAAAGCATTTAAAGGTGTATTTCATGAAACCCAAGCCGAGCTTGGAATCCAATAGTCCGAATGCCAATGTCCTATCGGAAGCCAACGACCAAGCTCATTTTTCGCAGCCAGCCTACGAATTGCTTGATTTTGGAGACAGTCGAAAGCTAGAACGGTTCGCCGGATTCGTCTTAGATCGACCCTGCCCGGCGGCAAAAGGTTCTCGAAGAAGGCGAATTTCAGACTGGAAAGACCCAGAACGTCAATTTCGAGACGCTCCCGAATCTGGCTGGTCCTCGAACGAATCGCCGCAAGGTTGGCTATTCCGCTGGCAAACGCTTGCAATGGAGTTGAGGTTGTCGCCGTTCGGCCACGTCGGACTGTTTCCAGAGCAGATCGCTAACTGGCGATGGCTCCAATCGTTAATCACCCATTCGGACTCCCCCCGTGAGCCGTCGGCGCTAGCCGCGGGCTCTTCCGTCTCCCAAGCAACAAACGCAACACGAACTGAAGAACCGGCGGCTAACGCCGATCCGCTCACTCATTCAAAATTAATGGCCCTCAATCTTTTTGGTTACACCGGTGGAAGCACGCTTGCCTTGGCATCGGCGGGGTGCCAAGTAACACATGTCGATGCTTCGAAACCGACCGTACAATGGGCTCGGCGCAATGCGACGCTGTCCGGTTTAGACGCAGCTCCCATTCGATGGATCGTCGATGACGTTCGAGATTTTGTAAAGCGAGAAGTAAAACGTGGCGCGCACTACGACATTGTGCTAATGGATCCACCCGCTTATGGGCACGGGGCGGATGGAAAATCTTGGGCGCTCGAACGCGATTTAGAAAATCTCATCGACGACTGTTTAGTCCTCATGAAGCCCAATCCAACGGCCTTGCTCCTAACCGGCCATAGCCCGATTGAATCGCTCGACCAAGGCCCACTGACGAATCGGACATGGAAAGAATTACAGGCTGCCTTTAATCGCGTCGGTAAGCATCGAGTAAGCTTGCTCGATTCGCACCAAAGAAAACTTGACTTCGGTTACGCCTATCGACTTTGGAACTAAGCTTACCAAGGTCCGCGTATTGGGTAGATTCCGAATTGGTCGGTGTGGCTTGGCCAATAGGGGGTTGCTTTAAACATCCCGCCGCCGGCACCGCTAGCTGGGCCTTGACCAAATTGATGGTAGACGGGCGTCATGGTGTTTTGCGAAACGCCCCACGAGAAATTCGATTGCATCGTGACCGTCGGAGGGACGATCAGTGCCGTCGGTTGTCCGGTCTTGAGATAATAGTAGTCGCCGTGCCATGGACGTTGGGCTGCTTGATTCTTCGCCCAGTAATCGCCCCACGTCGAATGGGGAATCCAGTTCGCAAACTCGCCGGGCCTTAAGCCGCCGGCCGAATTGTCTTGTACGGAAACGACGTTTCCTAAGCGACTCCCCAAGCCAAAACGTTGGGCTTGTGCAACGGAGCTGGTCGCGATGATGGCGAGTACCAAAATCGTAGCAAATCGAATGTGGGACAACATGGGTGGCAAATCTCTACTGATGTGGCAACTGAATCTTCTTGTAAATCTGTTTGACAGCGGTATGAACCGGCGGTGCCCAATAAGTTGCTTTGGTTCGGTTCAAACCACTTCCTTGATCGTAGTACGAGTGGTACTTGTCTTGATGCTGATATAGGTACTGATGTGGATAGAATGGTTGGTAAGTGTTGTACGTGTGACCGACCCAACCCGGAACGCCAACCGGCGAAACGTAGAGGGCGGCGTTAGCCTGGTTGGCTGAACCTTGCGTAAAATAATTATCGAATAGCGGTTGTACTTGGCGGTGTCCCCAAGTTCCATAACCGCCGTTGCCTGCAAAGCTGGTTCCGTACGAACTGCTTCCGCTTCCATACGGCATCGAAACGTATCCGCCATATCCGTCAGCATAACCTACGTTGCCGCAGGTGCCGCTTGCGCACTGAGCAAACGCATCTTGCGAAGTCAAGCTACTTGCAAAACCAATTGCGACCGTTGCCGCGACTTTTGTCCATCCCATCCATGCCGTCATCTTCATTACTCCTTTAAATCAGCCATGATAACTTTCATGTCAATCGGCACGCGCTGACCGAATTTGCGAGATTAAGCCATCAAAAACCATCCTTTCCACGCCTCCCATCGTGAAGAGGAACGATGCGGCAAGCTAGAGCAATCAGATGCATTGTGATGGTCGTTCCGGGAGTCCCATTTGCGTAATTTGATTTATTAAAGTTACCTTGCTTGATAGTTGGCACGCACTTTGAGATATTGAACGCTCGCATGAACGCTTGTTAATTCGAAACTGGACATAGGATAAAAGGTTTTATATATGGCTAATTCAGTTCACGTCAGGCAACGCCGCAACATTGCTTTTTGCGGCCACGGATCAAGTGGCAAAACAACGTTGATCGATTCTCTACTGATCAACACGGGGGCAGTAAGTGGGCATCATAGCGTCGACGACGGCACGAGTATCTGTGATTTCGACCCCGAAGAGAAAGCTCACAAACATACTGTCGAGGCGAAGGTCACGCATTGCGAATTCGAAGCGACGCATTTTTCGTTGCTCGATACACCCGGCTACGCCGACTTCATCGGTCAAACCATCGGCGCACTGGCAGGTGTCGATAGCGCTGCCATTTGTATTCATGCTCACGCAGGTGTCGAAGTCAATACGCGACGAGTTTTTCATGCCGCTAGACAAGCTGGACTGCCGACGGCGTTAGTCATTTCTCGACTCGATGGCGATAACATCGATTTCGCAGCCTTGGTCAAGCAGATTATTGCAGCCTTCGGTGATAGCTGTGCGCTGCTGAATATCCCGAAAGGAATCAGCGAGAGTTTTTCGGGTGTTATCGATATGCTCGATCCGTCGACCGATACCAGCGGCGCGGTCATCGCATGCGACAAAGTTCGCGAGCATCTTATCGAAACGATTATCGAAGGCGATGACGCGATGATGGAAAAGTATTTTGAGGGGATCGTTCCGTCGGTCGAAGACCTGAAAGCCGCGATTCCGAAAGCCGTCCTCTGCGGCCAATTGATTCCCATCTTCTGTACCTCATCAAAGTTAAACATCGGACTCAGCGAGATGCTCAGAGGCCTGAAGCTTTGCGCTCCGTCCCCCGATGCGATCTCGCGTCATGGCGTTACCGAAGATGGTCAGGAAATGGACGTGCTGGCCGATCCCGATGCACCGCTGGTGGCTCGTGTTTTTGAAACGCACATCGATCCGTTCGTGCAGAAGCTGAGCTTCATTCGTATCTATAGCGGTACGCTTTCCAAAGACCAGAGCGTTCATGTTTGCAGTTCAAAAACGACGATCCGTATCCCACAGTTGCTCGAAATTCAAGGCAATCAGACGGCGCCAATCGATCGAGCGACCGCCGGTCAAATCGTCGCCGTTGCGAAAGTCGATGAACTGCATACCGGTACGATGCTCGGTGATACACAATTGCCTCCGATTCCGTTCCCGCGTCCGATGGTCGGCTTGGCACTTTCTCCGCGCAGTCGCGGCGATGAAAATAAGCTTGCAGCCGCCCTTCATAAACTCATCGAAGAAGACGCGACGCTTCGGCTCGATCGAGATGTTCAGACGAGCGAGTTGGTGATTGTCGGGATGAGCGAGTTTCACCTTAAACTGATTCTCGAACGGATGCACTACCGCGATAAGTTAGACGTCGATACGAAGGACCCGAAGATCCCACTTCGCGAAACGATCCAGACCGAGGCCGAAGGTTTTTATCGGCACAAAAAGCAGAGTGGGGGACGCGGTCAATTCGGCGAAGTTCACATCCGGATGTTCCCGTTGCCTCTGGGTACCGACATCAAAGAGTTTGCCGTCAAGGAACGTTTTCCCAATATGAAGCATATTCACTACGATGAGAGCTGCAATTTTTTGTGGGTCGATTCAGTGGTTGGAGCGTCTATCCCCGGTAACTTTATGCCAGCCATCGAAAAGGGTTTTAAGGAACGAATGGTCAAAGGGATTATCGCCGGCTACCAAGTGCAGGACGTGGCCGTCGAAGTCCATTACGGGAAACACCACCAAGTAGATTCGAGCGAAGCCGCATTTAAAATTGCCGGCGCGATGGTTTTTCGCAACGTATTTCGCGAAGCGAATCCATGCTTGCTTGAACCTTACGTCCGCATGGATGTCACGGCCCCAGAAGCAAACGTCGGCGATATCTTTAGCGATATGAGCGGACGCAATGGCCGCGTCTCGGGAAGTGAAACGATTGGCGGCGGTTATCAGGTCGTCCATTGCGAAGTTCCATTTCGCGAAGTATTGCACTACAACCGAACGCTGAGCAGTTTAACGGCTGGTCAAGGAAGTTATACGATCGAACTGGATCATTACGAACCGATGCCGCACGCGGTCCAGCAGCAATACATGATTGCGATCAAGGAACAAGAAGAGGAGTTGGTTTAGATCGCGGTGTTGGACTTTGACTGTTGATGCTTAGCCGTGTTGAGGCTAAGCCGTGTTGCTGCTTAGCCGTGTTGAGGCTACTTCATCAGTTCGGCCAATTTGGGTCCGATTGCATCGGCCCAGATTTGGTAGCCTGCGGGCGAGAGGTGTAAGAAGTCCGGCATGATTTCCTTGGTAAGGCTTCCATCGGGTTCGAGGAATTTGCTGCCGATATCCAAGTAATGAATATGCTTGCCGTCGTTGAGCTTGGCGATGCTGGAGTTTACTTGATTGATCTTGTCGCGACCAGGATTCGGACTGACTTTTTCACCGCGAGGAAAAACCGCGAGCAAAAGAATTTTGGCTTGCGGCTGCTTGCTGCGTATCGTTTTTACAATCACCTCAATTCCTTGTGCGATCCCCTCTGCGGAATCGCCTCCAGTATTGTTCGTGCCGATCATCAAGACAACGGCTTTGGGTTTGATCCCTTCCAGTTCGCCGTTGGTGATTCGCCAAAGGACATGCTGAGTGCGATCGCCACCGATACCAAAGTTGGCGGGTTTGTACTGTTCGAAGGCTGCGTCCCAGATCTCTTTCTTGCTGGCCCAACCCGCCGTGATCGAGTCGCCCAGGAATACCAATTCGGCTGTTCCTTCCTTTGCAATATTGACGAATCTTTCATGGGAAGCAGCGAAGCCGGAGTTGATACCGCCATCAGGGCCAAGCTTCGGTGCCGCAACGTCCGGTGCTTGCGGCGACAACTTCACAGCCGGTGCTTTCACAGCCGGTGCGGTTGCAGTTGGAGCTTGAGCGTGAACAGTCACGGCCAAACCAAGTACGATGAACACGGCAATCATGGAAAACTTCATGAGTTATCAATCCCAATTTATCTAAAGGTGTGGTACAGAAACAATCATTCTAATTCGACGGCTCATTCCGCAAAAACTTTTATAGCCGCCAATTCACGCGGATGCGGTTGAACAGCCGTTCCAGGAAGCGAAGTTAACACGACGCACTTCAATTGTCGGTCTGGATCAGCCAGGGCGAGCGTGCCCGTGGAACCGGTGTGCCCAAACGTTTTTTCCGAACAAGCTACCGCGCCCGCAAATCGACTAAGGTTAAACCCAAGTCCCCGAGGTGTGATTCCCGGCGGGTTGTGGTTGCTCACCATCATTCTGGCTGTCTCGGGTCGAACTACCGTTCCCTTTTCGTACATCAATTCATCCAAGAATTTTCCGATGTCGGGAGCTGAAGCATGTGTCCCGCCCCACGGTGCGCCGAGCTTTCGCCAATACGAACTATTCCAATTCCAATCCTTCGCTTTCGGATTGCCTCCGCCTGCTTCGACGGCCGCAAATTCGGTCTGAACCGGAATCATCTCATCGATCGAGAATCGACCGAGTCCTTGCGCTGAGTGTTTCATTCCGAGTGGTTGAAATACGGCTCGATCGACTAACGAAGTGATATCCATCGACGTAATCAACTCGGCTACATGTGTCGCCAACAAGATTCCCATACTCGAGTAATCGTATCGCGATCCTGGAACAAAATGAAGCGGCGCTCGAATCGCGTGCTCGATGAACTCCGATAGTCCTGCATGTCTCGCTCGCAACGCATCGTTGTCCGTCAACTGATCGGCCAGTCCCGAGACGTGTGTCAAAAGATGTCGAATCGTGACCGAGTTTTTACCTTCGCCGGTGAATTGCGGAACATATTTTTGGAGCGGATCATCGAGTTGAAAGGCACCTTGATCAAAGAGTGTCATCAGGGCGGTTACCGCGATCGGCTTCGAGATCGACCCGAGTAGAAACATCGCATCCTCGGAACGAGCCTTACCGAAGGCGCGATTGAACGATAAGTCACAATGAGTCACATGTAGAACAGCCGCTGCTACTTGTCCGCTAGCCACGGCCCGAGCCAAGACCTCGGACGCTTCGTCGAGTTTGTCGGTGCGAAGCGCAGCAAGCAAGGGCGCGCTCATCGAAGCAGCCAATCCACTTTGAACAAACGTGCGGCGATTCATGGGGGGTTAAGGGTTGAGGGTTGGGCAATGGTGAGCCGTCGGCGCTAGCCGCAGGCGTGATATGATAGAGATATCGACATTGGTTGATATCGTACTACATTCCGCTCCTCGACTTTGCTGCATTTGCAAAATCCAAAATTTCCATAAGCACTAATCGCGTTCAGTGACGAATTCGAACGGATGGATGGCTCTTCCAACTGTGAGAGTAAATAGTGCGACCCTGCTTCAGACAAAGTTGGAGCTATGTGAGTTTTCGCAATGTCGAGCAACAGCTTGCTGATTGTCGGCGTCGCCGAAAAAATCGCGTTTCGAATCATTTTTTCTGCGGGAAATCGAATTAGGATTTTGTCCTGTGAGCTTTGCGCTTTCGAGATAATTTCGAAAACTTGGCAGGAACGGCTAGGGGGCCGCCTCATTTTACGCGATTTTTAAAGCAAAAACCCTCGTTTTTCCAGCGATTTTGCGTACCTCTTGACGGTTTGTCAGGGAACTCTTTATCATTCTAGGTCCGAAAGTTGCAGTAAAACGCGATTTCATGAAGGTGCCCCGGCGTGAATGGACGCAGTTTTTGGCTTGCCAGCGTAGCTTCAATTGGTAGAGCACCGCATTCGTAATGCGGGGGTTGCGGGTTCGACTCCCACCGCTGGCTCTCAGATTTTTATTGGTTTGTTGGTAGTTTTTTGGAAGAGATCGGTAGATGGTTCAAGCCACAATGTTGGATTTGCGAGAAGTTGTCCTAGCGAACCAGAGCTTTGGTCCTTCGGATATCGACCGAATTAATCGAGCGATCATCGAAGATCCCACGCAGTTTGGTTTGCTTCGCGATGCGGTCAGTGAATTGGCCAGCGCCGAAAGTCCGTCGCCAGCCACCATGACTCGCTTGGGGGTGTGCCAAGCCTTGATCGGTAAATTCCGCGAGGCTCAAGAAACGCTCAAGCACAGTGACGGTGGCGCGTTAGCTCAGTACTATCTCGGCAGAGTCAGCTTTCAACTCGGCGAGCATGATCGGTCGATTCAATACTACGAAGCTGCACAGACATCCGGTTATACGCCTGAGCTTTGCCAGTTAGCGATCGCTGAGGTCAAGCGGTACACTGGCGAAAAAGCTGATGCAATGCGGATCTTGGATAATATCTTTGGACCGGTCGAGCAATCGGCTGAATATCTTTACCAACGCGGTGCGACGGTTGCCGCAGTTGGCGGTAACATCAACGAAGTACTCGCACTCTATCAACGCGCTGTTACGGTCGATACGCGGCATCAAGGTGCTCTATTTGGTTTGGCTCTGGAAAATGACCGGACGGGGAATGATTTTCAAGCTCTCGAGTATTATCAGCGAGCAGCGAACGTTGTGCCTGCGCACATCGGCACGCTGATCAACCTCGGCATTATCTACGAAGATCGAAACGACTTTGCCAAAGCCCAGGCTTGTTATCGCCGCGTTTTAGAAGTCGTGCCGGACCATCCTCGAGCGCGACTTTACTTGAAGGACGCATCGGCGGGTGGCAACATCCTCTATGACGAAGATTCGGCGAAGCGAAACGAGCGAATGGCTCAGGTCCTCAGTATTCCTGTCACCGATTTCGAACTTTCCGTTCGATCGAGAAACTGCCTGCAAAAGATGGGCATTCGAACCTTGGGTGATTTAGCGAGAACCACCGAGGCAACGTTGCTTTCGAGCAAGAATTTTGGCGAAACATCGCTGGTCGAAATCTGCGATATGCTTCACTCTCGCGGACTGGCCCTTGGTCAGCTTGCCAATGAAAAGCGCGAAGACGATCCACCTTTGGATTTGTCGACGATGAGCGCCGACCAGCAAGCGTTGATGGATCGTCCGATCGCCGAGCTCAATCTTTCGGTTCGAGCCAGAAAGTGTATGGTTCGTTTGCAGTTAGCTTCGATCGGTGAATTGGTACGCAAGTCGGCTGATGATTTGCTGGAGTGCAAAAACTTTGGCGTTACCAGCTTGAACGAAGTACGAGAGAAGCTGACGATTATGGGTATCAAGCTGCGTGGTGACTGATCGACTGTCATTCCAGCTCAAGTGTACCGATACCAAGACTGCGGCTCGCCGTGGCTCTCTTACATTAACGCACGGCATAGTTGAGACTCCAGTCTTCATGCCGGTGGGGACCCAAGCGACCGTCAAAGGCATTACGAAATCGCAGCTTGTTGATAGCGGTGCCCAAATTATTTTGGGTAACACGTATCATCTTGGACTGCGACCGGGTAAAGAACGAGTTGCAGAATTGGGTGGCCTGCATCGGTTCATGAACTGGGAGCGTCCGATTCTAACGGACAGTGGTGGCTTTCAGATTTTCTCCCTCGCAGGGCTCGCTAAAGTCACCGAAGAGGGCGTTACATTCAAGTCGCACTTGGATGGTTCGATGATCCATCTTCGACCTGAAGATTCGATCGCGATCCAACAAGCTTTGGGCAGCGATATCGCGATGGTGCTCGATCATCTTGTCGCGTTGCCCTCACCAGTCGAGGTTGCTCAAGAAGCTTGTCAGCGAAGTATCCGCTGGGCCAAGCGATGCAAGGAATTCGCGACTCGGACCGATCAAGCTCTTTTCGCAATCGTGCAAGGTGGTCTCGACGAAAAGCTTCGAGTTTCTTGTGCCGAACAGTTGATCGAGATCGGCTTCGAGGGTTATGCCGTAGGTGGTTTAAGCGTTGGCGAACCACCCCAAGAAATGGTTCGCATCCTTGATTGCACCTGCCCTGCCCTGCCCGTCGACAAACCTCGATACCTGATGGGCGTTGGTCGACCTATCGATTTATTGGAAGGGATCGCGCGGGGTGTCGATATGTTTGATTGTGTCATGCCAACTCGAAATGGTCGCAACGCCTTGGCTTTCACCGCCAACGGTCCGCTTCGCTTGCGAAACTTGTGCCACGCCGACGACACGCGACCATTGGAAGACGATTGCCCGTGTCCCGCATGTTTGCACAGTCGAGCTTACTTGCGGCATTTGTTTATCACGCAAGAAATGCTGGGACCGATTTTGCTATCGATCCACAATCTGACGTTCTATCACCGACTGATGGAAAAAGCTCGACAGCAGATCGAGCAAGGAACGTTTGCTGAGTTTCTCGACCAACAACGAAGCATGTTACAATCAGACGATTCGTAGCTGCACCAAATCCGTAAGACAAACATCCTCGCGAGTCCCTGAAGGCCACGCAGTTTATCGACGTGAGGTAAGCTTCCAGCTTGCCGCATTCGGAATTAAATTGAGGATCGCAAGCTAGAAGCTTACGCCACTTCAACTACCCTCAACCCTCAACCCTCAACTACCATGCGACTTCCATCGATCTTAAAAGATTTGCTTCCATCGGACAGCGTCAAGCAGTTGATGGATTTAGTCAATCAACCGAACCTTGTGTCGGGACTCAAAGACGCCGCCCAGCAGCTCGGTTGGAAGGAAGCTTGGGGGACGACACAACTGCAACATGCGATGATGCAGACCAAAAAATGGATGGAGACTTTCAGCGATCGTTGGACATCGGAGAATCACGATACGCTGCGGTTGGGTGTGAATGGTACTGGGTTACTCATGGCTGCTCGATGGTCAAGTGTTCCGCTGGCACCTCAGGCGATTTCTTCGTTCGCGGTGGTAGCTAGCGGCTATTGTGAACGCACCGCGATCTCTAAGGATCTGGAACGATTGCTACTGAGTCTTACTGGTGCGCAGATGTGTCTGGTTACGCATAGCGTTGAACAAGCGCTGATGTTGCTTCGACATGGGCTGCCAAAATCGAAACGCTGGGCCATTCCAAGAGCGGATAGTATTCGATTGGCGAGCGGTTGCGATCTTGCGTCGCTCCTTTCGATGGACGATACAAGCGTGATCGAGTTTGGTGCCAGCAATGCTTGTTTACCTGACGACTATCTTCGTGCCGTCGAAGCGGGAGCAGGTGGGATCGTGTTGGTCGAGCCATCCAGGCTTACCAATGCGAACGCTAGTGGCGAATATTCTGAGAAATCGTCGGTTCAAATGGCCAAAGGGCATCGAGTCGCTGTGATCGAGTTGTTGTTGAATGGGAGCTTCATCGATTTGTCTACGCTTGGTATTCCAGCACCGATTGTCGCCGATCGATTGAAACGCGAAATCGATGCAGTTGTAATGCCCGGCGATGGCTGGATTGGCGGCCCGCCCTGCGGAATCATCGTAGGACGGGAAGCGTTTTTAAAACCCTTGCTCGATGTCGCCCGTCGTGTGGGTATGTTGGCTCATCCATTGGCAATCGCAACCTTGCACGCAACGCTGGTGGCAGGCAAGGATTTGGACGCTTGGAAGCAAATGCCATTGGGCTTAATGGTAAGCAATGGCGTCGAGAATCTGAAGCAGCGCGCTAAGCGACTCGCCGTTCAAATCGATGGTTCACCTATGCTTGAAAGCATCACGGCGGAAGTCGAAAGTATTTCGATTGCATCGAGTCCTCTCGATTCGGTCCGGCTCGATTCTGGCGTGCTCAAGATCATTCCGAAAGGCATGACGTCGAAAGAATTGCAGGCGAAATTGGCCGCACGCGAAACACCCCTTTGGACCTTGGCAGACGATCGAAGTGTCTCGATCGTACTGCGCTCTATCGAACCTGCCGATGATCAGGAGATTGTCGCCGCATTTACAGCAAATTCCGCCGAAACCGATTGATTGCTGGCATGACGCGGTTTGATATTGAGGTTTGCTAGATGCGATCCAATCGACTATCCTGTAATCACCCGCCTTACTGCGCTGGATACGCGAGTTTTGCTTCTCAAACAGCTCCTGCCACCACGTCCAACCTGTCGATGACACGCATTGTACTAAGAATTTCGCTTGCTTGCTTACCAAAGTTTGTTCTGGTTTTGCTCGTAACGTTCGGTGTGGCCGCTGAACCGACCGGCAAGAAGCAGAACAATGTAAACCTGAATGCACATTTGCGTGAGGGACAGGCGATTTACGTCAAGAAGTGCGCTTCGTGCCACGGAGAGATGGGGCAAGGCGAAAAAGTGGGGCACGCTGAACCTTTGGTTGGCGATGCTTCGGTAGGCGAACTCGCGAAGCTGATCTCCGAGACTATGCCCAAGGATGAGCCCGAGAAATGTGCGGACGAAGACGCTCGAGCCGTGGCTGCCTATATTCATTATCGTTTTTACAGCGAAGCCGCTCAAATTCGCAATCGGCCACCTCGGGTTGGCTTAGCCCGATTAACAGCGACGCAATTGCGTCAGAGCCTAGCCGATCTTTTTGCCGACCTCGACGGAATCGCGACGCCTTCGGAACGTCGAGGAGTGAAAGGGATTTACTTTACCGGTTCGCGATGGAAGAACGAAAACAAAAAGCTCGAACGGATCGACCCGGTGATCGATTTTGATTTTGGTTCGGAGAGTCCGGCTGAAGGCCTGAGCGCCGAAGATTTTTATATCTATTGGGAAGGCGGTCTCAAAGTTGATGTCTCCGGACGATACGAGATCATCGTTCATAGCACCTGTTCCTTCATCTTCAATTTCGGTTCAGTCGACCGAACTTTTATCGACAATCACGTTCAGTCGGGTGACAAGTCCGGATTTCGTCAAGCGATCTATCTAACGGCAGGTCGAGTTTACCCATTCAAGATCGATTTCATTCAACGGAAACGGAAGACCGAACAACCGCCAGCCCAAATTTCGCTTTCATGGATCAAGCCGCACGGCGTCGAAGAGATTATTCCGAATCGCAATCTGATTCCTGAAGCTGGACCGCCGACGTTCGCCCTGCAAACGATTTTGCCACCCGATGATCGCAGCTATGGATATGAGCGAGGGATTGGGATCAGTCGTCAGTGGGATGAATCGACGACTGCGGCTGCAATCGAGTTCTCGCAGATAGCCGCCGACGAACTTTGGCCGAATTACCAGAAAAAGAACAAGAATATCCCCGAGACAGATCGAGCGCGACTGAAGAGCTTTTTATCGAATTTGGTTTCAACAGCGTTTCGAGGTGCGATGACGGATGAGCTTCGAACGGTCTATGTGGATCAACAGATCGAGAGTTCGCCGGATGATCTCGAAGCGATCAAGCGCGTTCTGTTGATCGCGCTCAAGTCGCCTTATTTTCTTTATCCAAACCTCGACTTCGATCAATCCGTATCTCAACAGGCTGCCAATCGTTTGACGCAGACGCTTTTTGATTCGCTTCCCAACGGAAAATTGCTTCTATCGGAAGTAAAGCAAAACAAACTTCAAGATGAAAAGCAAATCCGCGATGCGGCGCGAAAAATGATGTCGGACTATCGCGTCGAAGCGAAGGCTCGTGAGATGATGTACGGCTGGCTCAATATTGGTCAGACCAAGGAAATTACCAAAGATAAGAAACTTTACCCGAACTTTGATGACCTCTTAGTTTCCGATCTGCAAACATCGCTAGATGCATTTCTCGATGATATCTTTGCCAGTAAAGCCAGCGATTATCGCCAATTATTCCAAGCAGACTGGTCTTATACGACGGACCGATTGGCAAGTTTCTATGGCGATGCATGGAAACCAGCCGATGTAGATGGAATAGGAGTCAGGAAGAGTGTTTCCGATCCCGTTCACAAAGGTGGAGTTTTAACGCATCCTTACGTCATGAGTCGCTTGGCATACCACAACACAACCTCGCCAATCCATCGCGGCGTATTTTTAATTCGATATATCATGGGACGCACGCTTCGTCCTCCCAACGAAGCGTTTACGCCGCTGAGCCCGGATCTGCATCCGAGCTTAACGACGCGTGAACGAGTCGCCCTGCAGACCAGTTCCGACAACTGTCAAGCCTGTCACATCAAGATCAACGGTCTAGGCTTTGCTATGGAAAATTGGGATGCAGTCGGACAATTTCGGTCGAAAGAAAAGGAAAAGCCGATCGATCCGCAGGGGTCGTATACCGATCGAGACGGGGAAGAAATAAAATTTCATGGCTCGACGCAATTAGCCGACTACCTAGCGAACAGCGACGATGCGCATCGAGCGTTTGTCAATCGAGCTTTCCAGCACTTTGTAAAGCAGCCTGCAGCCGCCTACGGAATCGATACACTTGACCGGCTGACCGAAAAATTTGTAAAAAGCCAATTCAATATCCGAGAACTCATCGTCGAAATTGCCGTTATTGCAGCGATGGAAAAAGACGCGAAGCAATGATCGATAAATAAGTGTCCGGTACCTTTTGCCGGAACGGCCCATCGGGTGCTTTGCACAAAAGGTACCGGACACTTATTTTTCGAACAATCCGAAGCCTGCGACTGAAAAGAAAAAGGAATCCCAGTTATGAAATCACTCGAACATCGCCGAACATTTTTGCGGCATCTTGGCCTCAGTTCTGCCGCCATACCCTTTGTGCTGCACTTGCCAAGCCTTGGTTGGTCATCGAATTCGACCGCGAGTGTTAAAAAGCAGCGACTGGTCTTTATTTTCAGTCCCAATGGCGTGATCCCCGATCATTTCTGGCCAAAGAAGACCGGTTCGGAATTTGAACTCGAACGAATCTTACAACCGTTCGCGAGTTTCAAAAGTCAACTGCTAACGTTGCATGGGATCGATAACAAGATCAAGGGCGACGGTGACGGGCATATGCGAGGAATCGGCTGTCTGCTCACCGGCAAAGAACTTTTTCCGGGCGATGTACAAGGAGGTTCGGATACGCCTGCCGGTTGGTCTCAAGGGATTTCCGTCGACCAACATCTTAAAAACAAATTGCAAGCCAATCCGAATACACAGACTCGCTTCGGTTCGTTAGAGTTTGGCGTGATGGTGCCTGAACGAGCCGACACCTGGACTCGAATCTCTTATGCTGGCCCCAATCAGCCGGTGGCACCTATCGACAATCCGTATCAGATGTTCGACAAGCTCTATGGTCAGACCAAAAATCGAGCGTTGTTGGCGAGCGTCTTAGACGAACTATCGGATGATTTTCGCAAAGTCGAGAAGGTTGTCAGCAACGAAGATCGGAGATTGTTACACGAGCATCTCACGATGATCCGCGACGTTGAAAAAGAGTTGAAAACCGAACTGTCGAAAAGCCAAAAAGCCGATGTTGGGCACGCTGTCCCCGAGTTGCCGGCGAACGTCGAAGAGCAAAACAATAATATTCCTCAAATCTGTCAAATGCAGATGGACTTGATGGTCAATAGTTTTGCCGCCGATTTCGCTCGTGTCGCTACCTTCCAAATCACCAACAGCGTCGGCCAACCGAAAATGAAATGGCTAGGTATCGACGAAGGGCATCACGAACTTTCACACCAACCGGATAGCAATGAAGAAGCCTACGAGAAGCTGATCAAGATCAATACTTGGTATGCCGAGCAAGTCGCGTATCTTGCCAAACGACTTTCCGAAGTTCCTGAACCGGGCGGCGACGGTTCGCTGTTGGATAATACAACCGTAGTATGGACGAACGAGCTTGGCAAAGGCAACTCGCACACTCGCAACAACATTCCGTTTGTTATGGTAGGCGGCGGGCTCGGATTTCAAATGGGACGGGCTTTGGATTTCAAGAGCGTTTCCCATAACCGATTGCTTTTGAATTTCTGCGAAGCGATGGGCTATCCAGAAGAGACCTTTGGCAATCCCGATCATTGTGCCGACGGACCTCTGACGGGACTTGCATAAAGTCCCGATCATCTACGCCATGGTGTTTTGGATCTTTAACAAGATCCACTACGACAATCGTATTGTCAGGCTTAGGTTGGGAGTTACCTTCAAGCGAACCAATCTGTCATGACGTGACCACTGACGTCGGTGAGTCGGAATTCGCGACCTTGGTATTTGAACGTCAATCGCTCGTGATCCAAGCCCAACAGATGGAGCACGGTTGCATTCAAATCATGGACATGCACCGGGTTTTCGGTGACGCTAAATCCAAACTCGTCCGTCGAGCCATAAGAAACGCCACCCTGAATACCGCCGCCCGCCAACCAAACGGTAAACGCATCTTTGTGATGATCGCGACCGATCTCGGTTTTCTTTCCAGTCCCGTCGCTTCCCTGGGCTAGCGGAGTACGACCAAATTCACTGCCCCAGATTACTAGCGTATCGTCGAGCAGCCCTCGCTGCTTTAGATCGGTGATCAAAGCGGCTGCGGCTTGATCGACATCTAGGCACTTGGCGCTCAACCGCTTATCGATATTTCCATGGTGGTCCCAATCGCTATCGTAGAGTTCGACGATGCGCACCCCGCGTTCGACCAGTCGACGGGCGAGCAAACAATTGTTAGCGAACGAAGCCTTGCCTGGTTTAGCACCGTAGAGCTCTAACGTGTCCGTCGTCTCGTCGTCGATTTTCATAAGCTCGGGGACACTCGACTGCATTCGATATGCCATTTCGTACTGATTGATCCGAGTCGCAATTTCAGGATCGCCAACATCGGCGAGGTGGACTTGATTGAGCGAACCGACGGCATCGAGGACGCGCCGCCGACTTTCCGCCGGATGGTCCTTGGGATTGGAGAGGTAGAGCACGCTATCGCCCTCGGAACGAAACGGGATTCCCTGATGAACACTCGGTAGAAAACCGCTGGAATAGGTACTCGAACCAGCTCCACTTGCCGGTCCACTTTGCAAAACGACATAGGCGGGCAGGTCCTGATTTTCCGAGCCTAAACCATAGCTTACCCAAGAGCCAAAACTTGGTCGCCCACCGCGCCCGAATCCGGTATGTAGAAAAATTTGTGCCGGTGCATGATTGATTTCTTCCGTATGCAGTGAATGCACAAAGCAAAGGTCGTCAGCGACTTTCGAAAGAAACGGAAGTTTGCTCGAAATGCTATGCCCGCTTTGCCCATGCTTTGCAAAAGTTGACTGCGAGCCGGCCAATCTCAGTTCACCACCAATAAAGGCGAAACGACGCCCTTCAAGAAACGATTCGGGGCAGACTTCGTTGTGGTGTTTCACCAAATCGGGCTTAGGATCGAACAGATCCAATTGCGACGGCGCGCCGATCATGTGGAGATAAATGACGCTTTTCGCGCGAGCCGGGAAGTGTCCTGATCTCGCAGACAACGGATTGTTGGCCGCTTCCATGGATTGCTGTAGCAATGAACCAAGAGCAACCGAACCAAGACTTAAACCGCTGCGTCGAAAGAAAAGACGTCGATCACGGATCGCTTTTTCGGTATCGATCGGAAGGTTAGGAATGAGTGTCATCGTATTATTCCTTAGTGATAGTTTCATCGAGATTGAGAATAGCCGACGCGACAGCAAACCAAGCATCGGATTGGCTAGTCGATGAATCGCGAGCTGCTTTTTCAAATTCAAATAATTTGCGAAGCGCATCGCATTCCGCTACGTTCGGAATTCGAGCGACGGCCAACTGAAACGCATACGCCAATTGCTCGTCGAGGTTCGCGGTTTTCACCTCTTCCAGTATGCGTTTTGAAAAGCTCTGCGCGGCCGCGACATAAACTGGGTCGTTCAGCAACGTTAAAGCCTGAAGCGGCGTATTGGAACGTCCGCGATTGACACGACAGGCAAGTCGAGCTGTGGCGTCAAAGTTAATAAAGCTTGGATACGGCGACATTCGCTTGAGTACGACGTAGACACCGCGGCGAAACTGATCTTCACCAGGACTTACTTGATAGTCATACTGCTCGCCACCCACTTTTTTCCATAAGCCGTCTGGTTGAGGCGGTCGAATTGGCGGTCCAAATTGTTTGAGGCTAAGTGTTCCGGAAATCGCCAGCGCGTTATCGCGGATCGATTCGGCGGATAGTCGAACGCGCGGGCCGCGAGCGAGCAACGCATTGTTCGGATCGCGATCAAGCAGTTCTGGCGTTATTTTCGACGATTGTCGATAGGTTTGGCTAACGAGAATCGTTCGCAGCAATTGCTTTTGCGACCATCCGTTCTCGACAAACTCGATCGCGAGCCAGTCGAGTAAATCCGGATGCGTCGGCAAGTCGCCTTTCAAGCCAAAATCTTCGGGGGTCGCAACCAAGCCTGCGCCAAAGACTTCTAACCAAAGTCGATTGACGACGACACGACTGACAAGCGGGTTTTCGGACGAGACCAACCATTTCGCCAATGTCAATCGATTGTTCGAGCCAGACGATTCATATCGATGCAAAACTGCCGGCGTATGTGGCGCGATCGAATCACCTGGACTACGGAAGTCGCCTCGTGAGTACATCGTCGACATTCGCGGTTGTTCGATATCTCGCATGACCAATGTTTTTAGCATCGGTTTCTTATCGCGTTGCGATTCAAGGGTCGCTAGTGATTTTCGCAGCGCGGCGATTTGAGGCGAATCGGTAGGACTGTTGGGAATCGCTTCGGAATAGTTTTCCGCAATCGCCGACAACCGAAATCGACCGATACTTCGTGCTCCACCGTGATTCTGAATCAATTGGATATTCAGTTGCGTTGTTCCCTCTAAATCGGTCGGATTGGCGAAATGAAAAGCCGCCCAATGAGGTTCTTTGAATTTCGGACTGATCGCCCATCCGTAACGGTCTTTTTGATTATCGATGGCCTTGGACGCATCGAAGCCGTCCTGAGAAAAATCGGATTTGGCATCGGTTAGTGGAATCGATTTCTCGATCGCTTTTCCAGAACTATCGACCGCCCGAACTTCAAATGCCGTCAAAACAAAATTAGGGCGCGCCGAATCGCCTCGCCCTGGACCTGTCCCAGGAAGCGACGGATCGGTCATCGCTTCCAAGAGAAGTCCGACCACGGGGCCAGCGCTAATATCGATGGTCATTGAATAGGTGTCGATGTCAGGCGTATTGTCGTCGCGCAACAAAATCGACCCGTCGTCGAGTAACTCATAGTTGGAACCACTTTTGGATTCAAAATCGAGAGGCTTGAGAATTCGTACCGAACTAGACGATTGAACTTCGGACTTAGATGGTTTTTCTTTTTTAATGGCCACATCGAGTTTTGTTTTAGCTTTGGCGATTTTTGCGTCGAACTCCACGTTTTCGCGTTGGCCTTCTTGACGATCGAGCTCCATGTACGGACCGATAAACTTGATGGAACCAGGTACCTTTGGATTTGCGCGATCGGCTTCTAGTTCGCTTTGATTGAAGAAGGCGAAGAGTCCGTAATAGTCCTTCTGAGTAAACGGGTCATACTTATGGTTATGGCATTGGGCGCATTCCAGCGTGGAACCCAGCCAGACATAACCGAGCGTATTGACGCGATCGACGACTTGATTGAAGCGATTTTCTTCCGGATCAGTTCCTGCTTCGACATTGCATGGTGCGCATCGATTGAAACCTGTCGCAATGATTTGGGATTCGGTCGGATTGGGGAGCAAGTCGCCAGCTAACTGTTCGATGGTGAATTGATCGAAGGGCATGTCTGCATTGAGAGCTTGTATGACCCAATCTCGATAGGCCCAAATTTCATGAAGATCGTCGCGCTGGAAGCCATGCGAATCGGCATAGCGAGCGGCATCAAGCCAAGGCCGCGCCCATTTCTCGCCATACTGGGGCGAGTTCAGTAAGCGATCCACCCAGCTTTCGACGGTCGTTTGCATGTCGATAGCTGCTTCGGAAGCAAAGGACTCGACTTCGGACGGATTGGGGGGCAGGCCGGTGATATCAAGAAACAATCGACGAGCAAGCACTCTTGAATCGGCGACTTTGGACGGCTTTAAGCCTTCTTGTTCCAGTCGAGCTTGAACCATGGCATCGATCGGATGCCGAGCAGCATTATGATCGAGCGATGGTATCAACGGCTTTTTGGGAGACGTGTAAGACCAATGCGTCTCCTTCGCCGCATTATCGGACCAAGGTGCACCGCGAGCTATCCATTCTCGAATCAGATTCACCTCCCGCTTCCCCAACACATCTCCTCGCTTTGGCATGACTTCTTCGTCGCCCTTGGAAAGGCGAATTCGTCGGAGCAAATCGCTGTTCTGAGGCTCATCCGAATCGATCGGCGAACCACTATCGCCACCAGCCGCAATCGCCTCGCGAGAATCTAATCGCAAGCTACCATCCTGCCGAGTCGGACCATGGCACTCGAAACAGGCTCGATTCAAAATCGTATAAACTTCTTTTGCCAAGATTTCAGGCGATCGTTCGGCAGCTCGACACGGCGTCGTAAACGCGACGATGAAAGATGCTAAGCATGCGATCGGAAAGGTCAGCTTCTGCATTGAACACCTAACGGGAAGGGATGTTTGTGAGCGATTTCTAAGAGCAAGTACCTGCCCTTTGGACGGTCCAGCAAGGTCGAAGCCTTTGACCTGATTGTAGTATTGTTTCGAGTGTTTTTCGAGGATTTCCAGATTTTCTTCGATAACTGGCCAAAAGAGTGTGGCACGACGCGCCGCCGTCGTGATTC
Source organism: Pirellulaceae bacterium (assembly GCA_034408855.1). Classification (GTDB taxonomy): domain Bacteria; phylum Planctomycetota; class Planctomycetia; order Pirellulales; family Pirellulaceae; genus JAIYDQ01. The sequence continues at coordinate 791 of JAWXCK010000163.1, read as the reverse complement.
GCGACGGCGGAGCGTCACGCCACTTTACCTTTGGACGATCCGAAGCGCTCCGATCAGTAGCCCTCGTTTCTGACCGTTGATGATGGCAATCTCGGTCAAATGGCCAAGGACTTCGAAGCCCAAGCTTTCGTTGAGCTTCTTCGTCGCAACGTTATGGTCGAAGTACATGCTCAAAAGAGTCGTTACACCCAATTTTGGGCATTGCGAAATGACCCATTCTTTGAGGTAGCGGCCGAGTCCCTTCCGCTGATGATCCAGAGCGATATAGAGACTGACCTCGGCGGTCGCGTCGTAGGCAGGTCGGCCGCCGTAGAAAGATGTCAGACACGTCCAGGCTACGATTCGACCTTCGATCTCGGCCACCCAAATTGGTCGCTTGTTTGGATCGAACGACTTAAACCATTGGATTCGCTCGTCGACCGTGATCGGCTTCGTATCTGCCGTCGACCATGCGCCCGAAATCGATTGGTTGTAGATATCGACAATGACGGGCAAATCGGAATCAACGGCGTGACGAATTTGAAGATTTGGTATCATAGCTTTTTCAGTCTGCACTATCTTATATGAAAATTAGCCCGCTTAGTAACTTTGGCATCGAAGCCCCTGCCACAGCCTCGATGGTTGGAAATGTTAGAATGTGAGCCGATGGCGCTGGCCGCCGGTTCCGAATACAACTAAGTATTTCTCGAAATGTCGAACAACAGAACCAGCGGCTATCGCCGTGCCGCTCACATTTTCATTAGACCACGCGCAGCCACCGCCCTCCCCTCATCCCCTAATCCCCCATTCCC
>JAWXCK010000162.1:0-3607 GCA_034408855.1 Pirellulaceae bacterium | reverse complement strand
TTCCATCCGAATACGGTTTCACCAAGCCTTGAGCTCCCATCACAAAACTCCTTGGTGGCTTGAGCTTGAAACGCTCTTCGGGCCAAACCCTGGGATCGCAAACAAATTCTATGCCTGATAAACTTTTGATCCAGCGTCTTTCGCCAAAATATCTTCAAAAAATCGGCGATCGAAGTGACTGTCGAAGTATTGAGGACCGAGACATTAGCGATACCACCCACTGTGACGACGGCTGTTCCACCTAAGTGAACACTCGCATTACTTGTCGCAGATGCGATCGCGATTGCAGCGTCGGAGGTCTTGTCGTCGGAACTGTTTCCGTCGGCCTGCGGTTTGCGCTGTACCGATGAAGTGACCGTCGAGTTCGCATCGATTGTGAGGGTTCCGGAAGCTGTCAAAGCGGCCGATCCACTGATGTCTACTTTTGCGCCAGAATCCACGACGGAAGTACCAAAGCGAATTGAAGTTCCGAGTAACGAAGTAGCATCGATCTGCACATTGACGGTGGAGAGTGCTTGAAGTGTGATGTTCGTGGCGGAAATACTACCGCTCGTCATTGCGATCAAGGTCTTTGGGATCGCAATGACTTTCGTCGGATCGGTCGTATCGGCTTGGCCACTATTGGTCGCAACGCTTTTAGCGGTGAAACCACCACTGAAAGCCGGCGAGCCCGCGGCAATGGTGATATCGCTCGACGACAATACGACAAAGCTAAACCCAACGTTGTAGGCACCGCTTCCCTCGAGTCGTACCGCATCGTCCGCGACCGGTAGCGGTAGTCCGGTGGCGACATCCAGGCCACCAACGAAGTTCACTGTAAAGACACCGCCGCTGGATACGACGAAAGTACTCAGCAAGTTCAAACTGGGCAGATCGAATCGAATTGTGTCGCCTCGGAGGTCCGATAGGCCGCTACGGCGAATGTTGACTTGAGCATCACCAGAGCCGGTCAGCGTCGCCGAAGCGACCACCGTACCGCCGGCGGTTCGAAGCAGTTGCACCTGAGGCGTCGTGCCTGCGGAAACAGCGCGAAAAATAAAGTCGCTTGCAAGTTCGGTCTCAGGGTAGGTCAAGTCGGCAGCGAGTAGTGTTCGCAGTTCAAGAGATTCGATCAGCAACCGCCTCAAGCCTTGCCGACCCAACCCGGATCGGTTCGGCTGTACCTTGCGAACTCCACCTTTCAAACGCCTTATTCGTGATTTTAACTTACGCCAAAATTGTGAATCGGGGTTCTAAGTCATAATCCGCTATCCGCATTTACGGATTAGTTTCGGCGCTTTTAACGATAACAAGTGTTCAGCTATACTGTTTGCAAAAGTGAGCGTGGTGCGCAGTGCAGGCTTCCGAAAGCGCAAGCCGCAAAAAATAAATTGATCACCGGGTTGACTGAGTGACATAATGTCGACTCAGATAAGAATTGCCGCTGGTCGATCATGGCTACCGATCGCAATTGTTTTGAGTGACAGTAGTGTCGTATGGCCATCAGTCAGCCTTCCATATATCGTCGAAGTAACTTATGTTCGTTCCACCTCAGGCAGGTACGATCGAAAATTTTCGCCGACATGTTGGTGAAATTGTAACCGATCCTAAGTGTTCTAGCGAGCATCTAAGGCGAGCTTTTCGACATTGTGGTATAAAAACCGCGATTTCCAGCGAGTGAAAAAACAGCCTGGTTTTTTGAAAAACCTAATGATTTCGAACCTTTTCGTTGGTTGTCAGATGCTAGCGTGTCGCGATGTTTTCGATCGGTCATTTTTCACAAGTCCATAATGGCGATAAACTCACCATCAATGCTCGCTATCGACTGGCCGGGAGGGAGCTGGTGTTAAAAGGTGGTAAAGTTCAACGATCGCCAGACGCCGAACGCAACTTAGATTTTGAGTTTCTCGCTGCTATTCGGCATTATTTTCCATCATCTTGCAAACTCTTTCGAATGCTCAATTCGATCTCTAGAATCTGCTCAGTCCCGGCATTCCCGGCATTTTTTCGACGAGTTTGGCGATGGCTCTTTGAAAAAAGCAGTTCGATTTAGTCGACGTTGGTCCTCGTGGCTTAAGGTTGGGAATCCGACGACTTCTAGGACTAAGCTCGAATACTTTTCGCCCGAAAGATCGGTCATTTGATGGGCGATTAAGATTTCGCAACTTTAGGAATGGCACGCGACGTGTGTTTCCGCGACTAAGAAAGCAGAAGGCTGAATGACACCTGCCGATTTTCGCCTAATGTGGCTGACGGTAGGCGCCTGTTATTGCCGCCAGTTTTACCCTCATTGGGCGTGATTGGTAATTCAGCTATCGATCGACTCATACATCGGACAACCTCGCAATCTCTCGCTGCCGATCATGTTCACGGTGTTGAGTACTTTGCAGAGAATCGCTTCTCCGTTCCTCACGCGATGCGGTGCCTTTTTCGTATTGGCATCCATGATTCTCGAATTCTCGAATAGGGCTTGCTCGTTAGCAGCTGAATGCAAGAGGCCTTTTCGCCTAGATGACCGGGCCGATCAAGCTTTGTGCAACGATCGGTGTCTCGTACAACCTCGCAGGAGCAGCCGAGCTCGCCAACGTAGTCGCCACGATGAATGCGTGGAAGTAGCTCCCGGGGAGGGATCGAACTACCAATACACGGATTAAGAGACAGCCTTGAAAAACTGACTTGGTAGCTCCTAACCCGACGGTGTCTCAGTTGTTCATCGAACGTCGGTTTGCATCGGGAACGAGGTTGCACACAAGTTTTGCGATTCCTCAACGTCAGTCCGACACATTCCGTAGACTTGACACTTCTTGCCCACCATTATCAGAAGAAGAACTTCGACTTTGGTGACTCAGGACGGTTAGTCCTGAGTCACCAACGGTAACCTGCCGCTGGCCAAAGTACGGCCATTCCTCGCGGACAAGTCGAAATCCGGAAACTGGTATTTTCTGAAAGTAAGTCGGCGTGACATACTGGAAGCCATAATCGTCAATTAGTTTCGAATTCACTGACGCATTGACCTAAGTTGTCACTGCTGTGCTGATAATCAATATTGTTGGGACGCGATAGTCCAATGGTAACACTTCACTCTCTTAAGGATATCGACCTTGTCCGGATCTCGCACGAACGCGTAGATGACAGGCTCCAAGCCGTCTACGCGGTGAACGAAAAGCCCGATTTGGATGCGCGGTCGCCAGGGGATCGCGTCCCAGGGCATAGCTCGCCGCTCTTGTGTCGGAATCAGTCGGGCGAGCATGCGGAAGAATGCTGCTCGCGAGAGCGCCTGCGCGCTCGTCACCGGCGCGGCGCAGCGACGGCTTCGGCACACGTAGGCGGCGGGCCGTTCCTGGCCGATCAGTTTTCGAGAAATCATGACGAGCAGCTAACATACGACAATCCGCCAACCTCAAAGAACTCAGACGGCTTCAGCCTATAGTATTTTCCCTCCACGTCCTTAGCCTGCTCGGCGTATGGCTGCGTCATGACTTCCTGTAGCTCTCGAACTAGTGAGTAGTTCTCCGCGCTCGCTTGCTGATACGCAGGCACAACGAACCACTCTCGCAAACTGTATTTTGGGTTGACGAGTTTCATCTGCCTAGAGAGCTCCTCACGGGAGCGGGGCGGAGCAGCATTC
>JAWXCK010000161.1:0-27535 GCA_034408855.1 Pirellulaceae bacterium | reverse complement strand
TCGGAGCCATCCCTTGTAAATCCATCCGCCAAACTCATTGCACCATCCAAACCATAGCAATTTTTTGGGTAAGCATTTCCGATCAGAAAGCGAACCTTGATTTTTGCAATCACTCAGTCCAGTGTTTTCCTTGTATATCACGGCTAAAATCGATTGCGGATCACGAAAACCACCCACAGTTTCTGCGGAAGAGCCAAAAGCTGGGAAGCATCGAATGCTGCTGAACGAAAGAAACCGGCTGCCGAGCGGAAAAAGCAAGCAAAGAAACCGATTCCGCCAAAGCGACCTTTGGATACCGAAGGACAACCAGGCGTACTCTACAATTCGATGATCCATCCTTTCGTTGGTTATTCGATCCGCGGTGCGATTTGGTATCAAGGTGAAGCAAACGCGAAACCGGGTGCGGTTCCGTACGACCAGTCGCTTCCGTTAATGATCCGAGACTGGCGTTACGCATGGGCGACGAATCCCGAAGGCGCAAACTTGATCAATAGCGAAGGATTGCCCGCTTCCATTTTTCGAACCGACGACTGGGACGATGTCGAAACACTTGTACCGGCAAAGTAAACGCAAAAATTCGCTAGTGCTTTGTCAACTTTGTGTTTTAGGGTGGCACGCTCTGAGGCTTTGCGAAGGGCGTGGCGAATTTCAAGTTTTCTTCACGCCCATCGAAGACTCTGGGCGTGCCACCCAATTTCTAAACTTTAATTTTAAATCCGACCAAAGCACCCTAGCATATGCATCGAAGATCTTACGTCAATTCGATGCGCTGGCCGTCGTAGGCTAACTGTACATTCTTGGGAAGTGTCGCGTTTGTCTCTTCGTAATCAAGTTCGTGCGAGGTATGCGTGAAAAACGTTGCCTTAGGTTCAAGCCGCTCGACAATCGCTAATGCTTCCTCGATGCAAAAGTGCGTAGGATGACAAGTGTGGCGTAGGGCACCGATTACCAGCGTATCCAGTCCGCGTAGCTTTTCTAGATTCTCGTCTGAAATGCCGTTCACGTCGGTGCAATAGGCGACGTTTCCAACGCGGAATCCAAGGACCGTAAACCTAGGGCCATGTTGAAGTCGAATCGGGATAATGTTGCTGCCAAGAGCTTCAAAAGGGGATTCTGTAATACAGATCGTATCGAGCTGTGGAATGCCGCCCGGATGCGTTTGGGTAATGTTGGTGAACGCATAGTCAAAAGTGCTCCGTATTCGCACTTCGACCTTCGACTCGCAGTACAAAGGAACAGCGTGTCCTAGGCGAAATGGAAAAAGTCGCAGGTCGTCTAAACCGTGAATATGGTCGGCGTGCTCGTGAGTGAAGACAACAGCATCCACTTTCCCGATTTTTTCTCGGATCAGTTGAATGCGCAAATCAGGAGGCGTATCGATCAACAGATTTCCTCCGGGAAGGCCGAGGATTGCGGAGCATCGGGTCCGATTGTTTCGGGGGTTTGGGCTGATGCAGACGGAACACCCGCAGCCAATCATCGGAACCCCAACGGATGTCCCAGTCCCCAAAAGAATCATCCCGCCGCGTATATCCGTATTGAGAAATGGTCGTTCCAAAATTTGCCTGAATCACTCGTTGGTATGGAAAAGTACGTAAATTAGGAAAATTCGTCGTTAACGTTCGCCGGTTCCCTATAATACAGTTGGTTGTCGAGTTCGATTACCCCGGATCGCAATCATGCGTACGGAACTCTAGAATAATCCCTTCCTCATTTAAGCCGACCTGCCATGAATCATTCCTATCGAATCAAATTGCGAATTCTTTTTTCTGCCGCGATTATCCTCGGACTTAATTGCTGCTTTTTGGGGACAAATTTCGCCGACGAGCCATCTCAATCAGGAGAAAAAACTTTGAAGAAAGCCACTTTTGGAGGCGGTTGTTTTTGGTGTACCGAGGCGGTCTTTCAGCGAATGCAGGGCGTTGAAAAAGTAGTCTCGGGTTACAGCGGTGGTCATGTTGAAAACCCTACCTACAAACAAGTTACCGGGATGAGAACCGGACACGCCGAGGTCATTCAGATCTCTTATGATCCAGCCGTCGTCGAGTACAAGGAACTATTAGAGGTCTTTTGGAAGACGCACGACCCTACGACGATCAATCAACAAGGAGCCGATCGGGGCCCACAATATCGCTCGGTAATCTTCTGTCACGACGACGAGCAGAAAGAATTGGCCGAGTTGTACAAGAAAAAGCTGGGAGCATCGAAATATTTTTCACGGCCCATCGTGACGAAGATCGAGCCATTCACCAATTTTTACGAAGCCGAAGATTATCACCAGAATTACTTCAACCAGAATCGAAGCAATCCTTACTGCCAAGCAGTGGTAGCGTCGAAGGTCGCGAAGTTTCGCGAGATCTTTGGCAGTAAAGCCAAAGACGAAGGCGATGTGCTTAGCCCTCCATAATTCGATTCAATCCGTGCTTACTCAGCCCTTATCAAACTAGCCTGAATTTAATCGTCAGTCGGAACGCGATTGCGTCCGGTTCACACGAATTTCGGAGAAACTGGACGCTAGCGCACATTGCTTGAAGAGTTCGACATGCGCATCGGCATTGTACTTGGTATCATGTTTTCGCTTCGCCCGGTGTTAGATTCCAGTTGTTTGGCGACGCTTCCGGAAAGAACCGGCCCAGCTCCCATCATCGTCCAATGCTGGTGATCGCTTCGAGCGAGTGTGTATCCAGAATTCATGACAGGCTGATTGGTCTTCGTATCGGTTGCCAGGACGCACAACTTGGCCGTTCCCATTGCACGCTTGCGTTCATAGATGCTGATTTTCGGTAGCGATCCCATCGGCCCCAAAGAAATCGCTGGCGAGCCAACCGAAAGTTCCGTTCGATCGGTCCCGACGCCACCCGATGCAACTTCCATGCAGACGTCTGCTTCATCCGCTTTGTCAACCAGCGTACAACCGTGGCTTAAAAGTCGCGATCGCATGCTCACCAAGATATAGTTCTTATCGACCGATTCGAGATAGTCGGCTTTCAAGAAAACTTTCGCACCAGACACTGGTGAAAAATCAACTTTGTTGAGCGAGTCATCAACTGCGCTACTGATGAGCAACTGCTCCAATCCTGTTCGCGCCGTATCCGATTCTTTCATCGATGCGCATCCAACCAATGTCACTGCGAGTAGAAACGCACCGCGGCGCAGATAAGTTCGATTCATTGCCGTCGTTCCTTAAATAATGAGAGGAAGCGGCCATAAAATATAACGCCGCAACTCTCGTCCTGATTAGGAAAAACAGAGCTGCGACGTCAAGTTGACAAATCCCGAATTCCGAGATTGATAGCTAAGCGAAACTAGAAATCCATTGCAACTCGAGTTCCATAGCTGTGGATGACACCGCTGCCGCCCATTCTTCCGACAACGTCGTCAACATTGCGGTCGGTAGCAGACATGCTTATGGGTGAACATCCGGCCTTTAACGACGGCGAATCGAAGTACACTATTCCAGCGTTTTGCGTTACAACTATCCGATTCGGCTGACCGAATTGACAGGATTGATGAACGAAGGTTACGTCGTTAATAAAGAATCGAAAAAATTTATGGATCTACAAATTAAAGGACAGAGCGTTCTTATAACCGGTGCGGCGAGTGGAATTGGACTGGCTACCGCACAAGCGTTTGCGGAAGAAGGATGTTCGCTTGTTTTGTGGGACATTTCGCCAACGGTCGAATCTGTCGCTCGAGAATTCGCGAACCGATTTGATGTTTCCGCGATCGGAACTCAGGTCGACGTTACCAAATTTGATCGAGTCGAGTCGGCTCTTCACCAGGCGATTGAAAGCGGATTATCGATCGAGCATTTAGTACATTGCGCCGCTAAGGGATCGTCGAAATTCGGCTTTCCATTTACCAATCTGCATCCTTCGGACTGGAACCGAACCCTTGAAATCAACATTATGGGAATGGTCAACGTAGCGCACGCGGCGACGCCGTATTTCGTACAGCAAAATCGAGGCACGTTCATCTTCTTGGCGTCTGTTGCCGGTCAAATCGGCTCGCAGACCGATCCGCCGTACAGCGCCAGCAAGGCTGCGAATATCAACTTCGCACAATGCATGGCAAAAGATCTCGCAAAGCATGGCATTCGCGTCAATACAATCTGCCCAGGCATGGTGCAGACAAGTCTCAATCGTTCGGTATGGCAAGCTTGGTACGATCAGACTCCAGAAGCAGAGCGACTAAGCTATGACGATTGGGCAGGCAATAAAGTGAAATCGGTTGTTCCGCTCGGACGCTGGCAAACGCCAGACGACATCGCGTCAATGATTGTCTTTTTGTCATCCGAACGAGCGAAACAAGTGACGGGCCAGACCATCAACGTCGATGGCGGTTTCGTAATGCACTGGTAGGCTATAGAATCGATAAACTTTCGAATGATCGTTGAATTGGCTGAAACAGGCTTGTGATCTTCGTTCCAACGGGATTGCATGGGGAGGCGATTGAAGTATGGTATCAACCAAGATGCTCATCGTCGAAGATGAGGCGATCGTAGCGCTTGACCTAAGGAACCGATTGACGAAACTGGGGTACGAAGTTACCGATACGGCGACTCGCGGTGACGACGCAGTCAACCTAGCGGAGACCCATCGGCCAGATCTTGTTTTGATGGATATTCGGCTACAGGGCGAAATGAACGGAATAGACGCCGCCGAAATAATTCGTACTCGATTCAAATTGCCCATCGTGTATCTGACGGCGCATGCCGACGAAGCGACGGTGAATCGAGCTTGTGTCACTGAGCCATTCGGTTACATCCTAAAGCCCTTCGAAGAGCGCGAACTTCAAATCGTTATCGAAATGGCGATTTACAAGCACAAGGCAGATGCAAAACAACGTGAGACAGAGCGCCGTGCGGAGGAGCAGCTCCGACAATCGCAGAAGATGGAAGCAATTGGCCAGCTTGCCAACGGCGTGGCGCACGATTTCAATAATATGCTTACGGTCATTTTGAACTACACCGACATTCTTCTCAACGCTGCAGGTGCAGATCACCCGTGGAGCAATTTTCTTACCGAAATTCGCAAGGCCGGTGAACGCTCGGCAGACCTGACTCGACGCTTGCTCGCAATCTGTCGCAAGCAACTCACCTCGCCAACTCTTCAAGACGTCAACGATGTGATCGTTCAGATCGAACCGATGCTACGTCGACTGATCAGTGCCGACATCGAAATCGAATTGCAGCTTGAACCCGATTTAGGCATGGTGCTGGCGGATCCCGGGCAGCTAGAACAGGTACTACTCAATTTAGTAGTAAACGCCCGCGATGCGATTTCGAGTTATGGAAAAATTGCGATCGAAACTCGAAACACGATTGTCGATGCTGGATTGATTTCCGATTTTGCACCTGGATGTTATCGTATGATACGCTTTTCGGACAATGGCCATGGTATGTTGCCCTCGATTCGTGATCGCGTCTTTGAACCATTTTTCACAACGAAAGATCCTGGAAAAGGTACCGGCTTGGGATTGTCAACGGTTTTCGGAATTGTCCAGCAATGCCGAGGCAAAATTATGGTCGAAAGCGAGATAGGGACAGGATCGACTTTCAACGTTTACCTACCGGCGGCTATCGAATCGATCAAACCAGACCTTTCCTCCGAAGATCACAGGTTGCCCCGAGGTACGGAAACCATTCTCTTGGTCGAGGATGAAAGGCCTATTCGAGACTTGACCAAGCAAATGCTTGTTTCCTGTGGATACCAAGTAATCGAAGCCGAAAATGGTGCCCATGCCTTGCAAATCTTAAGTCAGTCCACGCGTTCAATCGACCTTGTTGTTTCGGATGTCGTAATGCCGATTATGGGAGCACGTTCTATGTTAGAAAAAATCCGCGAGCGTTTTCCAGACATTAAATCGATCTACATTTCTGGCTACAATGATCAAGGAATACAGTCGGACACGGTCGGGAAAGACAATGCACTATTTCTACCTAAACCCTTCCATATGACTGAACTTGTTCTCGCAATTCGAAAACTGCTCGATCAATAACGCTTACCATTCGTGCTCCTTTGACTTTGTCTTGCACATATTGATGCGCACCACTCTCATTTTGATTCCGACGGAGGTTGAAGCCGCGATGCTAAAATCGTCGATGCCGTCGCTTCTTTCACTTGAAGGAGTCACGACCGTCATCTGCGGCTTTGGTCCCATCAGCTCGGGCATTCGAACCTCTCAAATGTTAGCCGTGACGCAACCAAACCAGTGCCTATTGATCGGAATAGCGGGCTCGATGCACCCCGACCTTAAGATCGGATCGGCGTATGAATTCAACCAGGTTGCGTGTTACGGAATAGGCGTTGGGAGCGGTTCAGCGTTTGTTGCCGCGTCAGAATTGGGTTGGCGACAATGGCCGGTCCCGCATGATGGTTTGCTACACAGCGACGCATCATGCTGCGATATATTGCGACTGAAGGAAACACCGCCGTCGATGAACGATTTACAATTGCTTACTGTTTGTGCGGCTTCTGCCAGCGAGCAAGACGTGCAACAGCGTTTGAGGCTTTTTTCAAATGCGATGGCCGAAGATATGGAGGGATTTTCCGTAGCCCTTGCATGCCAAACTGCGAATATTCCACTGACGATCATTAGGGGAATCTCTAACATTGCAGGCGATCGCGATAAGTCAAGATGGAAGATTCAGGTAGCTTTGGACGCGACGGCAAAGCGAGCTTTGTCGTACTTAAAATCGTCGGTTAGCGACGTTACAAAAACATGACCACCATTCGATTAGGCATTTCAACCTGTCCGAACGATACGTTTGCCTTTCACGGTCTGATGACGCGACAAGTCGATTGGCAAGGATTGCATTTCGAAGTCGAGTTGTTAGACATTCAACAGTTAAACGATCGCTTGATGCTGGGCGACTTTAATGTTGCCAAAGCAAGTTTTCACGCGGCGCTGTTCCTTGCTGACCAGACACTTATACTTCCCTCTGGTTCGGCACTCGGAATCGGAGTTGGACCGCTACTGTTAAGTGCTCAGCCGGAAATGCAACCATCGAGTCCAAAACAAATAACACTCTGTCCCGGTAAGCTTACGACCGCGGCGCTCTTGTTCTCGCTGTTCTATTCCCAAACGACCACCATTGAACATACGGTTTTTTCCGACATTATGCCTCGGCTTCGCGCGCGGACAGCCGACTTCGGGGTCTGCATTCACGAAGGCCGTTTTACATTTCAGAAGGAAGGACTTAATCTGGTAGAGGATCTCGGTACGCGATGGGAACAAGAAACTCATTGTCCGCTCCCGCTAGGTGGCATCTTGGCTCGCCGCAGCCTCGGTCCAGATTTGTTGCAGAAGATTCAGTTGGTCATTCAAGATTCAATAAAGCTCGCTATCGCTGAACCGGAACTCACCCTTCCAACGATGCGGCACTATGCTCAGTCTTTTGACGATGAAGTTCTTATGAAGCACGTAAAACTCTACGTCAACGAATGGACGGTCCATCTTGGCGAACTCGGTCGCGATGCACTCCAAGAACTTTCTAGGAGAGCTGCCGCGACGGGATTGATTCATCCTCGATCTCGTGCTCTGGAGATTCTCGAATGCTGAGCGAGCCACTTTTTACTCTTTGCTTTCCGCACCAGCTTTCTTACCTTTCTTCCAAATCAAATAACCCCGGTACATCGACTAGTCGCGGGCGATTGCCTATTTTCGACTGCGGCCTTGGCGAACAATATCGTCCAACTGACTCTTCATTCGATCGGCAATTTCTGGGAAATCTGCGACCACGTTCGTTGTTTCGCCAGGGTCTTTCGCAAGATCGAAAAGCTGAAAAGCGGGAACGCCGGAATCGCTAAGTTCCTTATCGACTTTAAGGTTGCGAGTCTTTTTTCCATCGTGTCGCTGGAGCTTCCAGTTGCCGACGCGGAACCCGTAATTGCCTGCCGTTCCGTTATCCTGCTGGACTAAATGCTCGCGACCTTTGGCATTTGATTTCCCGAGCACAGCGTCGATCACATTAAAACTATCGAGGCAAGCGTCGGCCGGAAGCTTCGCATCGATGAGGCCTGCTAGACTTGCTGCCAAATCGATTGTACACACGATCTCGTCCGAAACGCCCGGTTGAATGCGACCTTTCCAACGGGTGATAAACGGTGTTCGCGTTCCGCCTTCGTAGATACTGTACTTGCCGCCTTGAAACGGGCCACTCGCGGGATGATCGCCGAGTTTTTCTAAGGCAAAATCTTTGTATCCATCGTCCATGACTGGGCCATTGTCAGAGCAAACGATAATCAATGTGTTTTCGCTGAGTTTGAGTCGATCCAGGGTTTTCATCAATTCGCCGACACACCAATCGAACTGAACGATGGAATCGGCCCTGAAACCGAGCGGCGTTAGACCTTGAAAACGTTCATGCGGGATTCTCGGGACATGCAGATCGTGCGACGCGAAGAATAGAAAAAATGGTTTCTCGCGATGGTCCTCGATCCATTCAATCGATTTCTCGACCCACTTGTCGGCTAAGTCTTCATCGCGAAAGCGAGCTGCATGACCGCCTGTGTAAAAGCCTATGCGGCTGATCCCATTGTGGATCGTACCGTTGTGACCGTGCGACCAATCCATCTTAAGTGTGTCGCGATGTGATATGCCGGTCGGATGATCTGCGGACGGCTGTTTATCGCCAACCCAAAGCGGGTCGTTAGGATCGAGATTTAAAACTCGGCGATTCTCGACATAGACCTGCGGGACTCGATCATTGGTCGTAGGAAGGAGCAAGTTATAATCGAAGCCTAGCTCATGAGGACCCGGCGTGAGTTCACTATTCCAATCAGGCCCACTCTCTCCACCCAATCCAAGATGCCATTTTCCGACGACGGCGGTCTGGTATCCCGATTCCTTCACAATATCGGCGATCGTGAAGGTCTCCGGCGGAATGATGAGCTTACTATTCGGCGCGGCAATGCCAGTTCCTTTTCGACGAAACGCATACGAACCAGTCAAGAACGAATATCGAGTAGGCGTGCAAGTCGACGCAGAGCAATAGCCACTGGTGAATCGCAATCCTTCGGCAGCTAGTCGATCGATGTTCGGCGTTTTAAATGCCGTTGCTCCATAGCAAGATAAGTCGCCGTAACCCAAATCGTCCGCCATGATGACAATGATGCTAGGTTTCTCAGCGAAACTAAAGCGAGTCAAAGCGGCAAGCACCATGAAAAAACCGCACCCCAGGCGGATTCCCGAGAGTGCAATGGAAAAAAAACAATTGCCAAGGGTCTGGCGTAACACGGATTGTTTGGCACTCGAAATGTTGTTGTCGAATTTCATTGTGAAGGATTTATTCTAGGGGAAGAGTCATTGTGGATCGAAAGCTACGGTGCGATCGGTTCTTTTTCAAAATCGGTTTCGCTAACCCAGCCGGCGTTCATCTTTTTCCCACTTTTGAACTGTTCGTAGAAGCCATCGCCGTTCGTCGGTTTGTATTGGTCAAATAGATGGCCGTTGCCAAACATTCGCGGATCCTTTTGCGATTTGAGTTCTGTTTCCATGCGATCTCGTAGCATTTTGACTTGCGATGCTTGTTGTGGAAGTGCGGCAATATTGTTGGCGCAGTCAACGTCACTGGCAAGCGAGTAAAGTTCGTCGGATGTGCGCATTCCGAAATTCAGCCGCCAGAATCGGTCCGTTCGATCTTTTCGGCCAAGTTCAAGTATCAAAGATTTCGTTGGGCTACCATCGGTGTCTAGATAACCCGTCTCTGGATTGCCGGCGGGCCAGCGCGCCGACTCGTAGTTGTGTAAATAAAGATGGTCGGCGGTCACCATACCTCGGATGGGATAGCCCCAGTTGTTGGGTCGTCCGACGTCGGTTCGCTCTTTTCCGACTAACACATGATCGCGCTCGGCGACGATTCGTCCAGACTTTTCACTTTCGAAGATCGGTCGCCAGCTTTTACCTGTGATCGACATCATTCCGGAATCGGATTGAGCGATGCCCGCAACATCCAGGAGCGTCGCTGCAATATCGGTGAAGTCGACAAAGTCGTCGATTGTCCGACCTGCAGCTTTGACTCCGGTCGGCCAACGGATCGCCAGCGGAATATGATTCGAAGCAATGTAGGCATATCCCTTGGCTCTTGGAAACGGCATCCCATGATCGCTCGTCACGATGACCAGCGTCGAATCGAGCATATTGCGACGTTCGAGTTCCGCGAGAATTCGTCCTAAATGCTGGTCGACATATTCGACTTCGAACGCGTAGTCGAGCATGTCATGACGCACCGTTTCATTATCAGGCCAAACGTCTGGTACGTGATCGATGTCGGCGAGCTTCTTACCCCCTTTATTCACGCCCGACTGAAACTCGTAACCCCGATGCGGTTCGGTCGGCCCGCACCAGAAGCACCATGGCTGATCTTGATTGGTTTGGTCGAGAAAGCCGGTGAAGTTGGCAGCATAGTCGTTGCTATTGATCTCTTTGGTTGGCGGGGTCGTCTTCTTCTTATCAAACGGCTTCCCAGTTATCAATCGTTGCTCGCCGTTGGCATCATTGGCAACCCCTGGCCCCCAGCCTTTGCCGGTGATCCCAACGTTCCAACCTTTCTCCATCAGGACTTCAGGCCAGCTTTTGAGTTTGGCCGGAAAGTACGACATGTGATTTCCCGCCTCTTCGTTCTGCCATAAATGGCGACCCGTCAGAATGATCGCTCGTGACGGCGCACACTTAGCCATCGGAGTAAAGGCGTTCTTAAAAAGCAGCCCTTCACGAGCAACACGATCAAAGGCGGGGGTATTGGTCCAAGTTGTTCCGTAGGCTCCTGCATGTACGCCCCAGTCGTCTGCGATCACAAACAAGATGTTCGGACGCTGCTCGGCACCTCGAAGCGATTGTTGATCGAGACACGAAAGCGAAGCGATGCAGAATAGAATTCCAAATCGAAAAAAAAGTTGAAGCATTGTTTCACTCGTCCAATTCTAATAATGTCGAACCGAAACAACAATTGTTCGCGGCACGACTGAAAACCGCTCGTTCAGCGAGAAGGGGGGAGACAACAAGTATACCAAACGGTTCCCCGAACATACGAACCGACCGGCGAGCCTGAACTACGCGATGGGCAAAGCAACGTCGCGCCGTCGTGAGCGATTTGCAAGAATCGCTTTTTGCTCAAGACGAGGATCGACGAGCCGGTAGAAAACGTCGCGTTGATGGGCTTCGAATCCGAGTTCTTCGATGGCGGAGCGAATTTGATCGAGCGTCAGGTAGTGAACGGTTCCTGCTTGAGCAACAACATTCTCCTCGATCATCAACGAACCCATATCGTTAGCACCAAACTGCATGGCGAGCGTTCCGATTTTCAAGCCCTGCGTGACCCAACTGCTTTGAATATTCGGAATGTTGTCGAGATAGATCCGAGAAACGGCTTGCGTTTTCAAATACTCGAACGATCCGGCTGGCGGTACGTCAGCCATCGCGGTGTTTTCCGGCTGAAAAGTCCAGCATATAAACGCCGTGAAACCACCCGTCTCGTCCTGTAGCTCTCGAACGCGTTGCAGATGCTCGATGCGTTCTTCTAATGTCTCCGCGTGACCAAACATCATCGTCACCGTACTCTTTCCTCCAAGTTCATGCCAGACTCGCATGACATTCAACCAATCGTCCGACAGGACTTTGCCTCGTGTGATTTCGCGACGAACACGGTCGACCAAAATCTCGGCACCACCCCCTGGTATACTTCCTAGCCCAGCTTCTTTCAAAACTTCTAATACCTCGCGAATCGGGAGTTTGTTAATTTTAGAAAAGTGATGGAGTTCCGGTGGGCTAAAGCCATGAATATTCACGTCGGGGAAGGCTGACTTGATATCCGTGAGCAGCGTAACATACCAATCGAGTTTGAAATGTGGATGCAGGCCACCTTGCATGAGAATCTGATTGCCGCCTAGTTCGACAGTCTCGGCAATCTTTGCGAGAAGCTCTGTTCGCGAGAGAACGTACCCTTCGTCGCTTTTCGGTGCTCGATAGAAGGCGCAGAAATCGCATACCGCCGTGCATATATTGGTGTAGTTGATATTCCGATCGATGTTGTACGTTCGATACGACTCGGGGTGCATGCGTCGAGAGATTTGATCGGCGGCCGCTCCGATGGCGGCGAGGTTATGGCTGTAGAGCAACATCCGCCCCTCGTCTTTATTGATGCGAGTTCCGGAAACAGCTTTGTCGAGTATCGATTGCAGATTCATATTGGCGTATTTTAAGTGACTGGTTCGGTAACATCGGAAAGGATTGGCCAACAAGGGCGCCGGGAGTCCGAAACGAGCTCAAGTGCAGTTGCTTTCTGATAAAAAGCTTTCAGCCCTTGTGTCTCATCGTGATTCATGCTGAACTTCAAATTGACCGATAAGTATTCGATACATTCATCGACCGACAATCCGTATTGAGATGCGTACCGTTCGCTTAGCGATTGAATTCTTTGAACGCCTTCATCCCGCGCTTGTTCAAAGTGTGATGCCAAGGTCGCGTCGACCATCGATTGACGACCGACCCACATCGCAAAGACAAATGGCAGACCCGTTTGCTGAAACCATTCATGGCCGAGATCCCAGTTCTCGACAAATCCTTGGAATCGATCGGCATGCATGGCGCGATCGCCGATGACGAGAACCGCGTCACCCGGGAATGTACTTGGATCAGCCGTCATCGGGAGCAACGCAAGTTGCGGTCGAATTCCGAATCGCTCGTGCAACAAGATCAAAGCCAAAGTGACGCTCGTGCGAGAACCTTCATCGATGGCGATCGATTTCACGGCCTGCGGCGGGACGCGAAAAAAAAGCCGGACGCTTCGTACACAACCTCGACAAGCAATGCACGCATTGGAAATAATTCGATAGTCGCCGTGACCAGAGTCTTCGTCGGAGAGAATTTCCGAACCGCGAAAAAACTCGATGGCTGGGATCAAGCCAACGTCGATCTCCCCTGTGGAAAGCTGCGTTGCGAGTCGGCTGGGTAGATCCAGGCAGAGTTCGTAGTGCGGAGCCAGAGATTGCTCAAGCGTTGCGATCAACGGTTTGGTATTCAGGTAGGACACCGCCCCAACGCGGGCGGGATGCGGGACCGGATTACTGGATTGTGTATTCATGAATTCGGGTCGGAACGGCTTTTCCTAGCGGTCGGTCGTTTGGCCCAGAAACATATTTCTGCGGGATGCCAAAACGACAATGTAACCATATTTCCAATTAAAACCGCAATTGTTCGGATCGAGTTAACACCTTTTGTGAGCTTTGATCGGGGACGGAACTGGAGAAAAGTCTCGTTTCCCCTTGAAGCAAAAACAAGGTGTGGCTAGTATTTTAGGGTTTCACGCCCCCAATTTATTGACATTTGAACATTTAGTTAGGTTAGAGACACGCATGTCCTTTGCCAGTCGAACGCCCAATTCCAAACGAACGCCTCGCAAGCGAACTCGAACACGCACCAAGATCAGGAAGAAAGATCCGTTGTTTGTCGAGGGCAAGCGTCCCCGCCCTATGTACGTTGACTATAAGGACGTCGATCTTCTCACGAAGCTAGTCAATCGTCACGGGCGTATCGTAGGTCGTCGCAAGAATGGTTGCGGAGCGGTCAGCCAACATGCCATTACGCGGGCGGTCAAACGGGCTCGATTCATGGCATTAATGCCTTTCGTAGGCGAATAGCCGGGCGATGCAGAACGCATTCCACTTCACGCGACGGGTTGAATTTTGCGACACCGACGCTGCTGGAATCGTCCATTTCTCAGCCTTGATGCAGTATGCGGAACAGTGCGAACATGCCTTGTTCCGAAATCTTGGAACGAGCGTTCTTGTAAATATCTCTTCGCAATCTGGCCCTTCGCAATCTGGCCCTTCGCAATCTGGCAAACGTCGAGTAATGAGCTGGCCGCGCGTTCGCGTTGAATGCGAATTTCACAGAGCAGCTCGTTTCGAAGACGAACTCGATGTGAAGCTGACAGTCAGCCGTTTGGGAACCAAGAGCATTCAATACACCTTCGAAATCAGTCGTGATTCCGAGCCGATTTGTTCGGGTAGCACGACGAGTGTTTGTTGTGAAATTGACGAACAGGGGCGCATGTCGTCGATTGAAATTCCATCTCGGCTTCGAGAACAGTTGCAGGACTATGTCGTTGCCGCCCCAGGACAATCCTGATGGAAATGGGATATCTGGATCGCCTGACCCTCCAGCTCACCGCTGGTGCTGCGATGTTGCCTCAGTCCTTTGTGGACCGGCATTCGAACTATATTATTGAACGTCAAAGGCCTGACGGTGGCTGGTCTGGTCGCGAAGGTGAAAGCGATCTTTACTACACCAGCTTTGCTCTTCGATCGCTTGCTATCTTGGGTTACTTGGAAGGCGAAGTAGCAAGCCGCAGTTCACTTTTCCTTCAACAACAGATGCAATCGCATCAGACAATCGTCGATATTCTCTCGTTGGTATATGGTGGCCGACTCATACAAGCCGCTTGTAACCTCGATCCGTTCGCCGATTCGCCGGTGCATTGGGAAGCGAAGCTCTCGCAGCTTTTAGATTCACTTCGCCGAAACGACGGCGGGTTTTCAAAGAGTCTGCAGGGGCAAGCCGGTAGCACCTATCAAACTTTCTTGGTCGCGATCTGTCGCGAATTGATCGGTTGTCCGCTTCCCAACGATGATGTGGCGGGCGATTTCATCATGTCGCAGCGTCAACCCGACGGCGGTTTTTTAGAAGTCCGGGTTGCCAAACGATCGGGTACGAATCCAACAGCAGCGGCGATTGGCGCTTTGACGACACTAAACCAGCTTGAGTCATCGGTCGCAGATAAAGCATCTCAGTTTCTAATCGATAGACAAATGGACGAAGGTGGCTTTTCCGCCAATACGAGAATGCCGCTACCAGATTTGCTAAGCACTTTTACAGGGTGCTTAACATTACAGCACCTTAACGCACTTGATGACATCGACCGCGACGGAGCGCGTCGCTATGCATTGTCGATGGAACGATCGTCTGGGGGTTTTGCGGGATTTGAACTCGACCCTGCCGAAGATGTTGAATATACCTTCTATGGCCTCGGTGCATTGGCTCTATTGGCATGAAAAACGCCATTGAATCGGAAGGTATTCGAGCCTAAGTTTGCGATGAAAAATATTGTCCACATATTTTTTAATTTTTGTTGACGACGCCTTGGAACGCGTTATGATTTAATCAAATCAGGTTTGGCTTGCCTTACCTGGGCCTTTGTGTCGATCTCCTGCCCCGGTTGACCTTAGGTTACTCCCACGCCGACCTCTGCCCCGGTCCGCGTGGGTTTTTTTATCGATTTATTCTACGCACACTAGGCGATAAATTCTTCTTCGCCTTCAGCGCTTGGTCGTGCAAGTTGTCCTGAGTCTTCAAGCGAGCGAACAATATCGACGATCTTTTGCTGTAAGGCTTCGACTTCGGCAACCTTGACGCGACCAAGGAAACTCATTTCTTCTTTGAGCATTTCGGCGGCGCGCGTCGACATATTGCGCATCACTTTTTCTTGAAGTCCTTGACTGGCTCCCTTCAAAGCCATGGCCCACTGCGCAGTCTCGACGTTTTTGAGAATCGTTTGAATATCTTTGTCTTGCAGTTTCGAGATGTCTTCGAAAACAAACATCAGTCGGCGAATTTCCGAGACGAGTTCGCTGCTGTCCTGCGCCAACGATTCCAAAATATTTCGTTCGGTCGCACGATCGGAAACGTTAAGGATCTCGGCGATCGCTGGGACACCACCCACTTTCTGGAACGACTGACTCATGAACATCGCCATGCGCATTTCGAGAGCCGTTTCTACTTCCACTATCGCCTCTGGACTCGTCTGTCCCATTTCTGCGATGCGTCGAACGACACCTAATTGCCGCTGCGCTGGAAGGCCAGTTAAAATAGCTGCGCCGGTAACTGGCGGAACGTGAGAAATAACCAGCGCGACCGTCTGCGGATGCTCATCCATGATAAAGGTGAGGATGTTCTGTGGATCGGCTTTCTGGATGAAACTGAATGGGACCGATTCGAGCGTCGAAGTCAGCATGCTGATCATGTCGCCAGCATCTTTACCAAGCGCTTTCTTGACCAGCGATTTGGCTTTATCCAATCCACCCGAACTTGTCGAAAGTGCACTTGGTTGGCTGTTAAAAAATTCGTTGATGATCTTTTCTTGCTCGGGGCCACCGACTTCGTCCATCTGCGCGATCGCCAATGACACCGCCTCGACCTGCTGAAGCGGCAGACGCGAAAGCAAGATGGCCGCTTCTTCCTCTTCCAATGCCATCAAAAGCACGGCAGCTTTGTGTACACCTGGGGTGATGCTTGTGGTCAATCGATACTCCAATTCTCAACGAAACTTCGAACGCATCGTAGAGCATCGGAAAACGAGTCGACTTTCTGGAGAATAGCTAGCATACGCTATCCCGGCCGAAAGAATCGTCATAACCGTCGCACCTCACCAAGCCATTCGGCAATAGCCCCACTGGCCATGATTTTCATCGACCCCAATTTCGATGGAAGAAATCGCGTCACCGACTTTTGGCTTCATCCTTTCGCGAACTTCGTTTCCAATCCAGCCCGCGATCTCCTCGGCCGTCGTATTGGCGATCGGTAGTAACTTGCAGTCCTCGCGTGGGAAGACCCATCGCTTATTTCGAAATCGCACGACGACTTCTGCATCAACTTCTTCGACTTTGATCAATAGGTGCTTCGACGGCAGGAGCATATGATGGTCGAGCTGCTTGACGATTTCAGCTAGCGCGTCGCGAAAGGCAATAAAGTCGACGACATAGCGATTCTCGTCAAGCGGCCCTTCAACCTCGGCCCGCACACCATAGTTATGACCATGCAAGCACTCACAAATGTCGCCTGCGAACGTAATGAAATGAGCAGCCGAAAAAACAAGTTGCTCTTTTTGGAGAAGGACGCGGTAGGTTGGTAGCATATTTGATTTATCGGGGCTAACGTTGGGCTTATGAAGTTATCTATTCGACGTCATTATATGCGCAAATACAAGCACGAAGCGCCAGCGAGGGTGTTTCGTCTCGGCATTCATGAAGACTCAGGGCGTGCCACCCAGACTACGGAAGTTATTTTTGACCTTTTCCTTAGCGTTGATTGACCAGGGCGACGAACGCGGCGGCGGCAAGCAAATCGGCGGTCGTACCTGGATTGCGCCGGTGGCCATCGGCCCGCAAAAAATCGTCGAATTGTAACCAAGCTGCGTTTTGAGCTTTATCATCATCGAGCGTCGAAGCGGTCAACGTAGATTTCGCGAGCGTTTGAACGCGTTCGACAATTTCAGGATCGCATTTGCGAGCGATAAGGCTATCCGGATAACTCGCGAGCCGTTCGAGTTGGACGTGCACCAAAGTGTTGAACCAGCCAAGTCGACGTACATGACGATAGTCGTCGATTTTCACCGCAAGTTCAAAGACATCGGAAAAGCCTGAAACATACTGCTTTGCAATATCGTCCCGCGATGCAGCAAGTCGCATAGCGGACAGTAAATCCGCAGGCGGTTGCTGTCGTACATCCATTTCGTCTACCTGCCCCATACCGCCGGGGTTGGCAATCGCGATGGCTTGGTAAATTGCACAACTATCGCTTGATCTAAGTGACTGTAATTCTGCAACTAGCGCTGATTGCAATCGATCAAAATACGTTGTGCCATCGTAGGCATCGATTTTTTTTGATGCGATCGCCAAGGGACCAACCAACAGGAGAATCCCTAAATTAGTATTCTTACCGACGTGAGTTTGCGTTGCGATGACTGCGGACTTGACCAGCTCACCAATCGATTGATCGCTTGAACGATCGAAGACGTTTCCAACGACTCGGGCCGATACTCGAAAATCCTCGTAGTCCATGTCGTCGAAGCGAGCTGACGGGTGTACATTTCCAGCCTTGGGCGCAGCCGCTTCGAGCAAACAAGCCGCCGAAACGTAGTCACCCAAGCTCCACGTCTTGGATGGTGAAAGCTGATCCAAAGATTCGAGTGAGAGCTCCAAGATGGAACGGGAATTCATGGCTCAAGCAATCGTGTAAGTTCCGCGATCACTTCGACGTCGGCTTCTTCCATGACGTAGTGGCCAACGTCCGATAGTTCGCGTACCGAAGCGTTAGGAAATGCTTTTTGTAATCGCCTCAAACACTCTGGTCGAAAGCACCAATCTTTCATGCCCCAGACGAAACTCGTCGGTTTGTTCGCAAGGGAACTTAGCTTTTTTTCCAAGCCTTCCAAAACGGCGTACGTTCGATGTGTCGATACCATCGGAATGTCTTGAACAAAACGATCGATGGCGATTCGATCGGCGGGCGTCCGATAGGGATAGAGTAGTCCTTGTTTAGCTGCGGCGGATAATTTCGGCAACCGATCGATAGCCATCCAGGTGGCCGTCCCGGCAAAAGCATTTAAATAACGAATGCCAGCGCTACCCAACCAAGGAATCCGGCAGGCCGCGATTCGTCGCGGGATATACGGTGGCGGAAATGCCGCCGTGTTTAAGATCAACAGCTTTGCGATACGATCAGGACGATCTACGGCGGCTCCTAGTCCAATCGCTCCACCCCAATCGTGGACAACCAAGACAACATTTCGCAAATCGAGTCGATCGAGCCATTCGATAAGATTCGCGACATGGTTGGTCAAGCAATAGTCGTAATCTTGCGGCTTGTCACTCAACCCACATCCAACATGATCGATCGCAAGGCAACGATAGTCTGCTCGAAGTGCACGGATGATCGATCGATAATAAAACGACCAAGTCGGATTCCCATGAACACACACGATGGTCTGCGATGACGTTTTCGGCCCTTCATCGACGAAATGCATCTTAATCGCCGATGTGAGCGCCACGGCGCTAGCCGTCGGTGTATTGGCGGCACTCGTCTTCGAAGCTCTACTCGAACCTATCAGTTCCAGAAAATGGGATTCGAACGGATACTCTGATTTCCAACTTGACAAATGTAATATTCCTCTCGAAACAATTCAAAACACAGGACATCGACGGCCCGCGGCTTGCTGATTTAATCCTTGCGGCTGGCGATCAAATCAACAAGCCGAACCGCTGGGCAACTATTCAGCATTTGCGATCGATGCACGTTCATTCCAAAATTCTTTGGCTCGTCCAATCGCGGTCAGGTAACTCGGGTGGATCGCGGTATTCCTTTCGAGGGGAACACGTATTTCGTCTAGCCAATCTTGAAAGAATTGGACAGCCGAGCGACTCACGCGAGGTTGGCCATCGAACTCGAAATAAAACGGCGCGGTGGTTGCCATTCGGTACGAGTCTTCGTGCTCGGTAACCACTCTCAAAACGAGCCATCCACTTTCGGTAATATTCAACGGAGGAAATTGACCTCGTTTCGCATGGTCTTCTAGTCGAGCTTGATAGATAGCTTTGCCGTTAAAGACTACGTCGAGATATTCGACGGGATCGCGAACGGTTAATTCGAGTTCGATATCAAGCGGGATTGGCTCGCGTCGATAACTTGGATGAACACTGCCGGCTGGCAGGCCGTTTATGGTCGCATACAGAAGTGGTCCATTGGTGACCATGGTATGTCCAGCTCGCAGTTGCGACCACCACGATTCGATGGATCTTGGTAGCTCCGGGGCGAGCCAAACATAAACGCGATTGTATCCGAGATGTGTCAGCGATTTTCCATCGAACCCACTTCCGGCCGTTGGCGGTAATCGTAAGCCTGCATCTAAGATTTTCCAGTAGAGATGTTCGCTTAAACGGGCTAACGCTTTCTTCCCTTTAAATCGGAGCGGGTCTGGGTTTCGGACCTTAATCGATATCGGATCGCACGAATCTGGACGAAGGTGATTGGAAAGCAACTGAATGGCGTCGACTCTGCCAGTTGCCAATAGCAGCGGAAGATCGCGATCCCACGGTTTGGTCACTTCGATAAACGACGATTCCTTTTCTTGAATCTGTTCGAAAAGAGCAAAGCTCGTGGCAACAGTGGGATCGAGCGGCAGTGCATTGAGTTGATGCACGAGAAGTCCACATTGATCGGGACGATCCCACAAAATGCTATGGGTTTGAACGTGATTGAGAGCTTGTGGTACAAGCTTTTTGTCTCCTGAAGATTCGCGAGCGACGCTTGCGTCAAAACGGCCTGGAGAATAATTAAGACTAGACTTTGCTTGAGTATTGGCTGGCGTCTGAGTCGCGTTGGAGTCGGTCGACACAACAACATCCAGGTCGTCAGCTCGCATCCATCGCGCTAATAATTGATCGGCCATTGGGCTGTGCAGATCGCCACTGTGCCAACCGTTGCTTCTCATCGGTGTCTTGTGGGGTACGTAGACTTCGATTGCGTCCTGAGCGTTTTTTTCTATCGCGAAACCGCCGCGAATTTCAGAAAACTCGGGGCCTCGTCGAACCATGAATTCGTAGGCACCAGGAGCGGGAGCAAAATGGGCTGTCTTTTCGACCAGTAACTGCCGTCCGGCTACTAAAGCTCCTCGCGGACGTGGGGCTTTGGTCAAGGGCTTGACGAATTCGACTCGACTGGAAATTCTTTCTCCAGATGTTTTATCGAGAAAAGTAATCTCGATCGAAGTCTCGCCTGAAGCATTAGCCAGCCAAATACTATTGGTTGCAAGCCAAACCAATATCCAGCTTCTTTGAATTGGCCAAGACAAAAATTGACGGATCACGGTAGAATATCTTCGCTTCACGATTCAGTTACTTATCAACCATTTAAATACCGATGGCCGACGACTATTACAAAAGCCTTGGCGTAAGCCGATCTGCCTCACAAGAGGAGATTTCTAAAGCGTATCGCAAGTTAGCTCGGAAGTATCATCCAGATCTGAATCAGGATGACAAGAACGCTAAAAAAAGGTTTCAGGAGATCCAAGCCGCCTACGATTGCTTAAACGATCCCGAAAAACGGAAAATGTACGATCAATTCGGGCCAGAGTATGAAAAATATCGCGCGGCGCAGCCTGGTGATCGCGGCGGAAGTTCATTTAGCGGAGCGGGCGGAGGCGGGGGCGGCCAAAGTTTTGACTTTAACGATATTTTGGGTGGAGGCGGCTCGGGAAATAGTGTCGATATTGGCGATCTCTTTCGGCAATTCACTGGCGGAGGCGGTCGAAGCCGTCGAACTTCGCCTGCCGGTTCGGTTCGCGCGTCGGACGTCGAAGCCGAGATTACCGTCCCGTTGTCGACTGCCGTACTCGGTGGCGAAACTGAAATCACGCTCGACCGAAGCGGAGTTCCGGAATCGCTTCGCGTGAAAATACCGGGCGGCGTTCAAGAAGGAAAAAAAATTCGCCTGCGCGGTCAGGGAAATTCAGCCAATGGTCGGGCTGGGGATCTTTTGCTGACCGTTCATGTCGCTCCGCATCCGTTTTACAAGCTTGTCGGTAACGACCTCGAATTAAAATTGCCGATCACGCTGAGCGAAGCCGCTGCCGGTGCGAAAGTCGATGTCCCAACGCCCGGTGGAATTGTCACGCTAACGATTCCTGCTCGAAGCCAAAGCGGCAAGCGACTTCGTGTTAAAGGTCAAGGCGTTCGAAGCACCAGCGGAACCGGCGACCTCTACATCGAGCTTCAAATAAAACTTCCGGACTTGCTAACGGAAGCGGATCTTAAAACGCTTCAGTCGCTCGACGCTGGTTACACCAGCAGTATCCGACGAGAGATTGTCTGGTAGTCGCAATTTTTGTTTGACCAGAATTCGTGGGGCATTTTTAGGCTCTGCTCGCTTTTTCTCGATAGTCGATCCGGTGAAGGCCGAAAAAATTTCGTTTAACCGGATGGCTCGCGCCGCTCCGCAACATTTAGTCGAGATCTGCTTTAGAATGAATGGATTGCCTTTCGTACTTTTTTCTGACTTCTTTTTTTCATCACCATCATGAAATACGCATTGTCCTTCTTCGTCGCTTTTTTGATCGCGGCTTTCTTCCGCGAAAATGCGATAGCTCAGTCTACGAAGCCGAACGTCGTCTTCATCTTTGCGGATGACTTTTGTTACGAAGCGATTCAAGCCTTTGGACATACCGACATCGAGACACCGCATCTCGATCAATTAGTGCGTCGTGGAACGACGTTCACTCATGCTTACAACATGGGTTCATGGAGCGGGGCAGTATGCGTTGCCAGTCGCACGATGTTGATCTCGGGACGAAGCGTCTGGGACGCTAACTCGATCTATAAAGAAACCGACAAGGAGCGTCAGGCTGGGGTGTTGTGGCCGCAATTGATGAATAAAGCCGGCTATCGAACCTACTTTACCGGCAAATGGCATATCCAAACCGATGCGAACAAATGCTTTGATGTGGCGAATCACGTTCGAGCCGGAATGCCTGGCACCGTGCCTGCCGCCTACAACCGTCCGCTCGAAGGCAAACCGGATACTTGGAGCCCTTACGACAAATCGTTGGGTGGCTTCTGGGAAGGTGCAAAGCATTGGAGCGAAGTCGTCGCCGATGATGCAGTCGAATATCTCGATGAAGCCAAGGATTCGAAACAACCTTTTTTTATGTACCTAGCTTTTAACGCTCCGCATGATCCTCGCCAAGCACCAAAAGAGTACATCGACAAGTACCCTCTGGAGCGAATAAAGGTTCCTAATAATTTTCTGACGGAGTACCCGTATAAAGACAAGATTGGATGTTCATCAAGTTTGCGCGACGAAAGCTTGGCACCGACGCCGCGCACCGAACACTCCATAAAGGTTCATCGCCAAGAATACTATGCGCTGATTACCCATTTAGACCAACAGATCGGTCGCATCCTTGACGGTATCGAAAAGAGTGGTAAATCCGACAACACTTGGATTTTCTTCACCGCCGATCATGGCCTAGCCGTCGGGCATCACGGATTGCTCGGCAAGCAGAATCTCTACGATCATAGTGTCCGTGTGCCATTCATCGTGGTGGGACCTGGGGTCGCAAAAAACGAACGACGTGACGCCGCGATTTATCTCCAAGATGCTATGCCAACCACGCTCGAATTGGCCGAAGCAAACAAGCCAGACCACGTTTTCTTTAAGAGTTTGCTTCCGCAAATTCGCAAGGAGCAACAGCGATCATCGTACGAATCCGTTTATGGAGCTTATCTCGAATTGCAACGATCTATCGCGCATGATGGCTGGAAGTTGATCGCTTATCCGAACGCAAAAGTGATTCGAATGTACCACTTGGCCGAGGACTCTATGGAGATGAACGACGTCGCCATGGATTCCAAATATGCCATACAAAAATCAGCTCTTTTTGAACGACTCGTCAACCTGCAAAAGAGCTTTGCCGACCAAGTCGATTTGCGTGAATCCTTTCCGGACCTCTAGTATATCGAACTTAATATGAAATCATATTTGACACTTCTCGCTAAATGCCACCAACTGGTTCCGAGGCTCTGCCTCGGAACCCACTGTGACACAGGCTCTGCCTGCAGACATGGCTATTGTTCGAGAGTGGTTACAAACGGTACACGAGGCGGAGCCTCCGAAGCCGTGCGTTCTCAGGCAGGAGCCTGGGAACGAGCGTTTTCGAGGTGGCGATCAGCGAGAAGTGTCTCGTATTTTGCGATTTTCGTTACGGGACTCGTACTCGTTTTAGCTCGTTCAACGGTAAGTCATGCGGCGGATTCTAAACCTGTCAATATCGTTTACATACTGGCGGATGATCTCGGCTGGGGCGAGCTGGGTTGCTTTGGCCAACAGAAAATTCCGACACCGAATATTGACCGGCTCGCCGTCGAAGGTATGCGGCTGACCCAGCACTACAGCGGAGCACCTGTTTGCGCTCCGTCGCGATGTGTTTTAATGACGGGTAAGCATTTGGGACGCGCTGAAATTCGTGGGAATCTTCAAGCACAAAAGATAATGCCGCAGTTTACCGAAGGACAGTATCCGTTGACCGAAGGCGCGGTAACCTTCCCGCAACTTTTAAAGCGAGCTGGCTTTGCGACTGGTGCGATGGGGAAATGGGGACTCGGACCCGTTGGTAGCACTGGTGAACCTAGTCAAAAAGGCTTCGATCTATTTTTCGGCTATAACTGCCAAGGCGTCGCGCACAGTTTTTATCCAGGTTACCTTTGGCGTAATGCCGACAAAGTCACGATCAATCAAAAGTCCATTCCGGGGCATGCGAAACAACCCGAAGGCGAAGTAAAGCTCGAAGATTGGATCGGTGAAAATTACGCCCCGAAACTCATGGTCGCCGAAGCTGAGAAATTTATCGATTCGAACGCTGCCAAACCCTTCTTTTTATATCTCCCGTTTACCGAACCGCATGTGGCAATGCATCCGCCGAAAGAGACGGTTGAAAAATTTCCTACAGAATGGGATTCGCAATTTTATCGAGGTGAAAGTGGTTACCTGCCACATCCACGTCCTCGAGCTGGTTACGCCGCAATGATCAGCGAGCTAGATGACCATGTGGGTCGAGTTTTGTCGAAGTTAGACGCAGCCGGATTGACCGATAAAACATTGGTCATCTTTAGCAGCGATAACGGCGCGACTCATGCCGGACCTGCCGGAACAAATTTTCATATTGGCGGTGCAGACCCGATCTTCTTTAATAGCACCAATGGTCTGCGCGGATACAAAGGGAGTGTCTACGAAGGCGGGATTCGCGTACCGACGATTGTGCGTTGGCCTGGACACGTCAAAGCCGGATCTGTCAACGAAACTTGCAGTTACTTTGCCGATTGGTTTCCGACGCTCTGCGATGCCGTTGGACTGGAGAAACCGAACGAACTTAGCGGTGAAAGCCTTTGGTCTTCCATCTTGATTGGAACGAAGATCGAAAATCGAAAACCGTTGATTTGGATCTTTCCAGAATATGGTGGTCAAGTCGCCGTGAGACTTGGCGACTACAAGATTGTCCGACAAGGACTCAAGTCGAAGAAGCCCGGTGACTGGGAAGTCTACAACATCGACAAAGACATTGGAGAGAAGAACAATATTGCTGCCGAGCATGAGGTGATAATCCAGCAAGTGCAAAAATTGCTTAAAAAAGAAGTTCTCGAAAACGAACGCTTTCCGTTATCGATCCCTGGCGTCAACGCAACGTGAATGCCGTCGGCTCACAAAAAGAGAATGTCATTTTACAATTGAGGCGTTAGTTAATGATTATTTGGACCTCTCACTTCGCTCTATCCATCGGGCTTGTATTTTCGTTATTCCATTTGATCGCCGTGGCACAGAAGCCAAACATCTTGTTGATTTTGCCCGATCAAATGCGAGCAAGCTCGATGGGATGCGATGGCAATACGCAAGTCCAAACGCCCAACATCGATCAAATCGCGGCCGATGGAATTCGCTTTCATCGAACGTATGCGAACGTCCCGGTCTGCTGTCCAGCGCGCGCCATTCTCTTGACGGGCACCTACCCGCACGTCAATGGCATGATGGCGAACGATCTGCGATTGCGAGAAGAACAAATAACGATTGCCGAGATACTTCGCGATGCAGGTTATCGAACCGGCTTCATCGGCAAATGGCACTTGGACGGCGGCATTCGCGAGCCTGGGTTTGTGCCGCCTGGGCCTCGGCGGCAAGGTTTTGATTTTTGGGCCGCCTACGAATGCCATCACAAGCACTTCCAGCCCACATACTTTCGAGATACTCCTGAGATCATCACGATCGACAAGTTTGAACCGGAAGCCTCCTGCGATTTTGCTGTCGAATTTCTACGTGAGCAATCGAGCGACAAGCCATTTTTCTTGACCGTCCAAATGGGGCCGCCGCACGATCCTTACGGAGCACCGGAGGAGTACATGCGGCAGTACATCCCCGAACGTATTTTGCCCTCTGAGAATTGGCAACCCGTTTCAATTCGTCCGAGCTAGTCGAAGAAGGCGGTCGACTCTATCGAAACGGCACCTTTTATACGATCCAAGACTACCTGCAATGGTCGAAAGAGAATCGAGATAAAGGATTGTAAGCGATCTTTTTGTCGACCGCTTCATGCAATAGTGTTCTTCGAATCGAAATCGAACTTCTTATCGCTGAAATGAATAGATCGAACCCAAGCCGAGTAATTTCGTTAGTTCATCTAAAGCTGTACGATTCTTTCTCAAGAGGCCCGGATCGGCGAGATCTTCAGAGGAAAGCTGATCGCGGTAGTATTTGTTGACCCAGGCATTTAACTGAAGGTAAATTGCGTCGTTGAGAATTACGTTCTGTGGAATTGCCGCCAGCTCGGATTCGGTCAGCACTACGCGCAGACGAAGACAAGCGGGGCCACCCCCGTTCCGCATCGATTGCTTCAAATCGAAGTAGCGAACTTCGCGTATCGGTGTTCGCCCGCGTTCGACAAGTTCTTCGATAAAGCTGCGCACCTGAAAATTTTGTTGGCAATCGCTCGGTGCGCATAGGAGCATGTGGTTTGGCTTGAGCGTTACCAACTGCGAATTGAAGATGTACGACTTCACGGCCAACGCGATGGGAATACGTTTTTCAGGCACTTTGACCGCGATCAGTTCCGCTCCGCGATTTAACTCAGAAAAGCGTTGGCGAAGTTCCGAAAGCACACGAGGTGCTTGAACGAACGCTCGTTCGTGATAAAGAAGAACATTTTCGTTTCCGACGGAAATTACGTCGTTGTGAAATACTCCGGCATCAATCGCTTCGGGATGCTGCTGTGCGTAGCACACGATCCTTTCATCCAGACGATTCGTTCTCGCGACTACCTGAGACGCCTCCAGTGATTGTCTAGCGACATACTGTTTCGGTAAAGTCGCTTTCTTTTGGCTCCCAAAGATTCGCTTCCCATAAATGAAAAAGTGCAGACCTCGTTTTGAATAAGAGGATGCGAGTCGAGTATGATTCGCAGCGCCTTCATCACCCATTCCCTGACCGTCGGGCACCGCCGCATGGATTTCGAAGTTCGCTTCGTTGTGGAAGATCGCTCTCAACGTTCGTTCGGTTTGCTCAGGTTCGATCGAACGATGAAATTTGCTTGCTAGATTGGCAACGGTGAAATGGACGCGACGATCGGCTGTATCAGAACTTGGCGCTACCGTCGCAGCATTCGCAACCCACATGTTCGATGCCGACGAACAAGCAACGAGCAGCTCACGTGCATGCTTTGCTGCCGACCGCAAAACGTTGGCATCCGAGCCATCGAATCCAAGCCTACGCAAGGCATCGATTGAAGGTCG
Organism: Pirellulaceae bacterium; assembly: GCA_034408855.1. Lineage (GTDB taxonomy): Bacteria > Planctomycetota > Planctomycetia > Pirellulales > Pirellulaceae > JAIYDQ01. Next base: position 431 of record JAWXCK010000161.1, on the reverse strand, counting down.
TTCGTGCGGCGGTAGGATCGCTTGTTTTAGTCCGAGGTCGGCCAACGCCTTCATCTTCGCTAGTCCTTGCAACGCTGCGTCGCGAGGATTCGATAAAGAGCCTTGATGTGACATCGATGCGACATTGCCATGCGACAAACCAGCATAGTTATGCGTCGGACCAACAAGACCGTCAAAGTTCACTTCATAGGTATCATTCATTGTCTAACCCTGGCGGAAGTTGCTTGGGAGCTTCCAAGGAAGGCGATTCGATCGACGCGACCGGATACGAGCAGTAGTCTGCTGCAAAGAAAGCGCTCGGTCGATGATTGCCACTTCGACCGACACCGCCAAACGGAGCAGCACCACTTGCGCCTGTCGTTGGCTGATTCCAATTGATAATTCCAGCGTATACCGCATCGCGAAAGCGTTCGTATAGGAAGCGATCGTCG
>JAWXCK010000160.1:0-59376 GCA_034408855.1 Pirellulaceae bacterium | reverse complement strand
TTTTTGCAATCACTCAGTCCAGTGTTTTCCTTGTATTTCACGGCTAAAATCGATTGCGGATCGCGAAAACCACCCACAGTTTCTGCGGAAGAGCCATAAAATTGCCAAACTGGGCTACTTCCCGTCGAAACGAAGTCACTGTCCCTACCAAATTGATCGAAGATCGAGTACGAAGTTCGGTAGGACATCACCTCCAGAGACGGTTTCTGGACTCGTCAGAACAACGGGGCTGACGTCCGGACAGTAGATATGAACTTGTTTGATCAACGGATCGATGATCCATCCCAATCGGACACCGTTTTTAAAATAGCTCGTCATCTTGTCCTGCAAAGCCGACATACGATCGGTTTCCGATCGAAGCTCGATGACAAAATCGGGCGCGATCGATGGGAATTTTTTTCGATCTTCAGAAGCGAGTGCGATCCAACGATCGGTTGCAATCCAGGAAGCATCCGGCGAACGTCTACTACCGTCCGGAAGACAAAACACTACGGAAGAATCAAAGCATACGCCGCCAAACTGATTCGCCCAAATTCCAAGCTGAACACATATCGTAAAGTTCCGGCGACTCGATTCCCCACCCGTCGGTGACATAAATACGAACTCCCCATTGGATTCCTGTTCAACTCGAAGATCCGGATTCAGTGCCGAAAGCTCGTCGAAGGATTCATTCAATCGCACTCGAACCCAATCGACGCCCCATCGATCGTCGGTTTGTAATTTTTCTACGGTCAACTCACGCAACGTTACCATTGATCTATATTTCCGAATTGCCGTCAACTACGAGTGAATTCCATTAATATACAATATCATGAAAGTAACGCTTTAATACGCTACAACTCCATTGTTTGGAAAATCGATCGCAGATCGAGGACGAAGCCGGGTAAGACATCTTGTGCGGAGACAGTTTCTGGATTCGTTAGAAAATCGGGGCTACTGTTCGGGCGATAGATATGAACTTGTTTCATCATCGGGTCGATCAGCCAACCTAATCGAACCCCGTTTTTTATGTAGCTTGTCATCTTGTCTTGCAGCGCCGATAAGCGATCGGTTTCCGATCGAAGCTCGATGACAAAATCGGGCGCGATCGGTGGGAATTTTTTTCGATCTTCGGAAGCGAGTGCAATCCAGCGATCGGCTGCAATCCATGAAGCATCAGGTGACCGATTGGAGCCGTCCGGCAGACAGAAGATTACTGAGGAATCGAAACAGACTCCTCCATAACGTTTGGTCCAGTTCATAAGCTGCCAGGCAATCTCCATATTGCGACTGCTCGATTCTCCACCCGTTGGCGACATAAATACAAACTCCCCATTGGATTCCTGTTCGACTCGAAGATCCGGATTCAGTGCTGAAAGCTCTTCGAAGGATTCATTCAATCGCACTCGAACCCAATCGACACCCCACCGATCGTCGACTTGCAATTTTTCGTCCGTTACCGTCGCCATGATTTACCTCGTGTCAAACTTCGTAGTCTCTTCTAGCTTCGGCCCGTGCATCGGCGCTCGAGTCGCTCCTCAGCGTTGCCGTATCCTCCGTGCAAGTTCTTTCGTTGTAGTCGCTCGTCGGTGACTATGCAACTTGTCGCCCAAAGTGTTTTGTAAAATATTAGCGTCGAGTTAGTTGCCCGTCTTCTAAATGAAAACGTCGGTCGGCGAGGGCGATGGCTTCGTCTTCATTGTGCGTGATATGTAGCGTAGTGACTTGAGAGGCGCGTGTCACTTGACGAAGGAGTTCTTGCATTTGGTTTCGAGTCGTCTCGTCGAGCGCACTCAGCGGTTCATCGAGCAAGAGTACGCTAGGTCGAAAAGAAATGGCTCGACCTAGCGCAACGCGTTGCGATTCACCACCGCTAAGTTTGTCAATTGAGCGATCGATCAAATGGACAATACCAAGAATCTTGGCCAATTCGTTGACGCGTTCGGCGATGAGCGCGCGTGATTGCTTTCGAATGCGAAGGGCAAATTCGAGATGACTTCGCACGTCGAGGTTCGGGAAAAGGGCAAGGTCTTGAGGGACGTATCCGATCAATCGATCGGCAGGTGCCTTCTGCGTCACATCGATGCCATCGATCAAAATTTGTCCCGATACAATCGCGCGAAGTCCGCAGATGGCTTCGAGAATCGTCGTTTTTCCAAATCCCGTTCGTCCCATGAGTACTGCATACTCACCTTTGGGAATGCTCAGCGAAACATTCTTGAGCGAAAACGCGCCGGCTTGTATCGAAACATCAAGCAACTCGATCATGACGAGGGTCCTGTACCTAGGGCTCGAAGCAGAAGGAGTACGACGACGGCCATCGCAACCATCAATAGCGAGACGGCGACGGCGGCGTCGAGTTCGCCGACGCTCAGTTCCAAAAACACGGTGGTTGAAAGAACTTCGGTTCGCATGCGCGTCGCACCAGCGAAGACTAGGATTGGACCGAACTCGCCTAGGGCGCGAGCCCACGCAACGGTTGCTGACGCGAGGATTCCACGCCACGCTTGCGGGAGTGCGATCAGCAAAAAAGCTTGTCCTCGAGAGCAGCCAAGCGTCCGGGCTACGTCTTCGGCTCGTGGGTCGATTTGATCAAACGTTACTCGCATCGTTCGGACGGCGAAAGCGGTGGCGACTCCGAACTGAGCTAACACGACGGCTGGCCATCGATAGGTTACTGGAAAACCGACTCGATTTCTCAGAAAATCTTCTAACTCCCACCCACCGATCGAAATATGAAACAGAATCAAAAGACTCAAGCCTAACACTAATGGCGGCAGGACAATTGGAATGTCGACCAGCGTATCGACCACGGTTCGACCGAAGAATTGGTATCGCGAAAGTAGATAGCCCAATGGTACCGCGACCCATAAGGCGAGAATCGTGGCTGCTGAGCATGATAGCAAAGTGAGGCGAAAGGCGGCTTGGATTTCTGGTTTAAGCAGGGCAGCTTTGAAGTCGTCGAACGAAGTAAACATCAAGTCGGCTGCGAGCATCAGGATGATGAGCAGCAAGAAGCACGAAGATAGACCTCCCATGATCATAAAAAACAGGAGGTCGGAACGATGGCGGCGTATAGGCTTCAATACGGGACTCTTGATTCGTCGTTATTTTTATCGAATCGATCCATCGATTTCGATTCTCTTCTTATTTTGCGTTCGATGCTTTTAATTGCCAACTGAAGCCTTCGGCGATGAAGTTCGCTTCAGAATCCGAGGAACAAATTGATTTGAATAGTCGGCTTGCCGTCTGCGAATGGGGTGAATCGACGGCAATCGCAAAGGGCTGAGTAGCAACGCTGCATTCGATACCTTGGATTTGTATCGCGTCGAGAAACTCGGTTGCTCCGGCCGCGTTGCTCAAGTAAGCGACGGCTGCATCGAGCGAGCCGGTTTGCATTTGATTTACCAGCATATCACCGGAAGGAGTTTGGACGGTGACGTTCGGCATGATTTCTTGCTGGAGGCCACCTTCGCGAAGCGTGTTCTGAGTGATCCAGCCCATCGCACATTGTTTTTCATGGCCGATGCCGACTCGGATGCCTTCTCGTCCGAGATCTTTGAGCGACTTGATATGCAGCGGGTTTCCTTTCTTGACCAAAATGACCAGCTCGTTTTTTGAAACGTCGGTCGACTCGGGAAAAATATCGGGCACCTGTTTCATAAATTCGGAATCACATGCAAAGTAAGCATCCGGACGCTGTCCCGCTTTCATCTGTGCCACCAAAATCCCACAACCATTGTAGACTCGAGATACTTGAACCCCTTCGCGCTTTTCGAAGGCTGCGATGGTATCTTCGATAGCTGGACGCAACATAGAACCCGCGAAGACGGAAAGCTCGGGGACATCTTCCCATACATCGCCTTTGCTTACTTGGAAACCATGTTTCGAATAGTGAAGTAACCCGCGATCTCGAGCGGAAACGTAGCGTGCAAAATGGAGAGCCGAAGATGCTTGTTTGGTCGACTTGATGATTCCGATGGAAACTTGTGAAACGGCTGACTCCAATTCGGGTAATTCAACGGCTTGTAAATCTGGATAGCTATGTAGCACCGCGTCGTAAACGATGCCAGCATCGGCCGCTCCGATGGCTATGTCGTTGGCGACGTCGGCTACCGTCGTTCGAAAGCCAACGGTTGCTTTTTCGAGTTGCTCCCATTGGCCGCTTTCCGCAAGGACGTTTTTGGTTACTTTGCCGATCGCCGTCGAATCAGGATTGGCTTGAACGAATCGCACACTTTTTTGGTCAAGATCCTTTAAGCTCTTAATCGATTTAGGATTATTCTTTAGAACAGCGACAACGGCATGCATCTTGGCGATCGGTAGGACTTCCGCGACGAGCGACTTTTGAATGCCTAGTTCGATATAACTATCGTCGGCGGGAAGAAAGAGATCGCCTGTCCCACTGATCTCGATCGAGGAAAGCAGCGTCTGCGATGGACCATACTGGATTTGAACGGTACGCCCGAATTCCTTTTCGTATTCTTCGCGTATCGTTTCCATCACTGCCCGATTGCTAGCCGCACAAAACATGACTAAGGGTTCGGAATGATTGCGAGCAGCACTCGGACGATGGCTGTCGCTTCGATTGAGCAAGAAGACCGCGCCGACAAGGCAGATAACCGAGCCAACAAGGGCAATGAGGATGCGGTTCATTTCGATTTCTAACGGAAGGTGGTGTTGAGGACGATTGGATAATCGACGAAAGGATAACCAAAGAGGCTATCGTTTGCGTCCAGGCGGGATGGTAAGGAGCGTTGGTTCGCGATCTGCGACCGTCTTGGCAGGTGGAGGTCGGAGGCCGTTTTCACCGAAGAGCTGGCGATCCCAATCGGTCGACAGCAGCAAATCAAAACCAGGGTTCCTTTCTTTGACTTGGCAGGAACAGGCACCGCTCATAAAAAGCGTAAGGTCTTCCATCAATTCAGGATTGACGTCCGAGGCGGGAATCACTTCGAGAGCTCGACCGCGTCCAAATACCGGAACGATCAGCGGCTCGTTGCTGCTCGAAAGCTCCGAATGAATGCCGCCGATGAGTCTGACTAGAAATTGTTCGCGCGGATCCGTCGGATCGATCTCAAGGTAACTAAATTTTACGAGGAGCGGGACTTCGGAATGAAGTTCGCTTCCTGGCAATCCAATACCGTCGGGCAACTTAATCTTCTTCCCAAGTTCTTCGCATTGCGATTTCAGAAGCTCGCTCATAGCAGCGGTTTGCTTCGTATCCTTCGATTGCATCATCAACCAAACGATCGAATGTCCATTTTGAAGACGCCGCACCAATTCTTGGCGAATGGGTGAATCGATCAAATTGATCTTCTGCGCTTCGTCGAGCGGACCATGCCACGGTTGGATCGCTCTTCCTTGTCCGGCTTGAGAGCGTACCACTGCATACGGAAGTTTAAAATCAGGCGATGCCGAAATCGCCTTGAACAAGGTCGTGTTATTTTCGATCGCGCCGCTTGCGTTATCGACCTTCGATCGAACGATGTTCACGTTGCTAACGCCGTCGTGATCGTGGGACAGAGCTTCGAGTTCGGCGACGAACGACTCCTGTTCCGTCGACAGTCGATCGTAAAAAACAACCAGCTCGTACGAATCCTGCTGCCATCGTTCGAGCGCGTAACGAAAGACCGGAATGTTGCAAGCTGAAACTTCCAGGGATAGACCCCAAAAAATGACCAAGCACCATAATCGCGTCATCGATTAAACTCTACTTTCCGAAACAGATGACTCGGCCATCTAGCGTTGATACAAACAGTTTTCCGTTAGCTCCTGACATTCCGTCCCAAGTTGGGAGAGAATCGATTTCGAGCCGATGCTCGACCTTGCCGGTATCGATATTGACAGATAACAGCAAAGCTCCATCCTTGCCTTCCATGACTTGGTCTTGCAGATCGAGAAGTTTCTGAACTTCAGGATCTTTTTCCGTAAGCTGTTTGAACGTCGATTCTTCATCGATAATATCTGGCGGGCCAACGATAAACAGCTTCTGTCCACCCAAGACCATACCGCGAACGTAGATCGGAACGTCTTCGGTCCACTTCGGTTTTACCAATGAGTCACCTTGGTTTTGCGCTTTACCAGTAGCGTCGGCATTCATGGGGACGCCATCTAAAGCAGAAAACTGGATAGCACCTCCGACTTTCCCATCAGCAGCTCGTCCGCCTTCGAGCGTTCCGTTGTTACGAAGCGCCGAATCATCGCGGGCCGACCCGTCATCGAAGCTGACCGCGAGCACTGCTTCGCTTGAAATCTCGGAACCGTTCTTGAATCGAGCGGCGATCTGAGCGTCATTGGCGGCAATATAGTAAAGTCGGAATTCGTCGATAATGCCGCTAAAGCCGGTCGATGTTTTTGGGCCGCCAACAAGCGAACCGATGTCGGCACCAATTTGGATCGAATCAGCCGGTTCTTTGGTGATGAAGCCTTTGGCGGTTGCTTGCCCGACCATCTCGCCATCGACAAAGATTTTCATTTCTTTATCCTCGGTGAGTACAGCAGCGACGTGATGCCAACCGCCGATGATCGGTTTTTTTCCTGCAACGGATGACGACTGACCATTCGACTGGATCAAGAATTCAGGTTTTCCTTCCTGAAGTGAAAGTGCGAACCCTTCTTTCGGACCGCCGCTGGCGAAGATCACACCTTGTGGTTTCGTAGCCGTCACCCAAGCTTCGATCGTTATCGGCTTGCCGGAAGGGTCAAGGCTTGGTGCTTTATTAAACTGGGCATACGTCCCTGAAGTTGGCAGATCTGGTGCTGCGCCTTTTTTCCCCTTCTTGTTCTTACCGCCCTTGGCTTGCTTCCCTTCTTTCCCAGCCGCGACACCTGCGTTTTTCGGTATTTCGGGCGGATTGGGATCGGCAGCAAAGAGTTGATGTTCGAGAGTCGTCGTCCAGCGAAGATACTCGGGTTTGCGTCCATAACCGAATACGTAGCCGTTACCATTGACTAACAGTCGACCTGAAGGTGCGAATCGTCCAGCCTGATAGTAGCCACCGTGACCACCGGCGAAGCTTTGTCCGAGAACCCAATACGATCGATGAAACCACGTATCGTCGAGGAAACCCATCGGGGCGAAAATATGAGCGTCGTCGCCTCGTTGTTTGGCGACTTGTTCGGTAAAGACACCTGAGTTAGGTCCGATCTCCAAACGGTTGCCATCGAGATCAAATTTTTGGGATTTCATAAAAATATGTTTTCCATCGCACGACAAGACATCAGGCAAGCCGACGGGCATTTGCAACGTCATGACTTTTTCTTGCATGTTGTTGCCGGTCTCCGGATTCTTATCGTCCATGATCGTTTCGGTGATTTTCTCGCCGGTCGTGAGATTCAATCGAAGCATACGCAAACCGCCATCCAAGAAAATCGATCGCCCGGCAACGCCGTGGACAATATCGTTATGAATGAGAATGCTTCCATGGACTGGCCAGAGCGATTCAAGTTGCTCGTAGGCCATCGTGCGCCGATCCATCGGTGCCGCTCGATAGCGCCAGGCTAGTTTTCCATCGGCTGCGGTCAAGCAATAGATCCAACCATCCGTACAACCGAAGAGGACTCGTCCGCGATGGATGGTCGGTGGCGAATCGATAGGACCGCCAGCGACATAGGTCCATTTTTCACTACCGTTCGCTTCATCTAACGCGAAAATCGTATGCGTATCGATTTGTGAAACGTAGACTGTTCCGCCCGCGATCACCGGTGCGGTTAGTTGACCGCCAAGTTTAAGGTTCCACTTCGTTCCCAATTCGGCTGGAATCGGTTTCGATGTCGTACCACTGCGACCGGCGTCATGTCGAAAGGTTGGCCAGTCATCGCTTTCCGTGGCGGTCGGCTTGGTCAATGCAAGGCTATACGCAGGACCTTTTACAAGCCGACCGGCTTCGGGGACCGTCGCCGGAATCGGGCGCGTGGGGGCGACCGGCGCGAGCGCATTGAAGCCCATCAGTTTCGCTTCAGGATAGCAAGCACAATCGTGTGGCGGAGTATAGGTCAGACCATTGCATGGCATCACACCATACAAGCAGCCACCGCGCACCCAGTGATGGATATCCCAGTGCCCCTTCGTCGGGTCGACAAACTCGACCCCCGTTCGTGATGGAATAATAAAGTTGTCGGTCGCTTTGGCAATGTAGCAGCGATGATGAAACCAATAGGTGTCGATGTCGGGCGGGAATTCTTTCTTCACCACGCCCGTCCGAGGATCGCGGCCAGTGTAAACACCGCTGTCTTTTCCCGAGGTGGTCGGTGCCAACCAAACTAATCCGTTGACCACCATCAAATCTTGCGGCGATTGATAGCCGCTGTTGGGAAAACTGGCGTCCCAAAGTTCCTTGCCCGACTTGGCATCGACGCTCATCATCTTTCCGTCACCACCAGAGTAGAGCACAACATCTTCGTATATTACCAGTCGAGGGCCGAAATTGAACGTGAACGATTGTCGGCGGGTGACCGGTTCGGTCGACCAAGCTGACTCGCCCGATTTCTGATGGAGGCTAACTAATTTATCACCATCATGAAAATAAAGTCGCTCGGAATCGGCGGACAAGGTAAGCGGAGAAATCTTCGTTTGCTTGGCCCACAGTTGCTTGCCGGATTTCGCATCGAATGCCATCACGACTCGCGGCTCTTCATTCCAGAACAATTTCGTGACGACTTGTTGATCGCCAACGCGACCATTGAGCGGCGCATAGTCAGCTAGTTCAGCTTCGCCCTTGCGAACCACTAAAAACAATATGCCGTTGGTCGTGATAATTTCTTCGGTCGCATCGCTTCCTTCGTAGGTACGAAGCGTCTTCCCCGTGGCGGCATCGAGAGCTGACAGCGGTGCATTGATACCGAGCGTCACGTAAACAGTGTCATCGGTCGAAACAAGTCGTCGTGAAAGTTGCGTCGGTCCGCTCTTGAGCGGCCAGAGATGCGATTGCCAATTGTCGATGTCACGCTTCCATAACACGGTACCGTTAAATGCGTCGCGACCGATCAGTTTCCATTTCGGAGGGAGCTGAATCGAAATTCGGCTTCCTTCGTCCATGATGTAAAACAACCGCCCGGCCGTCGAAACAAGTGCGCTCATACTTGCCATTCGATCGTGATGTCGTGACCAGCGTGGACTGCCCACCCATTGAAGATGTCGCGGCGGGCCGACCACGTCGTCATGCGCTACTGAGTTACCCGAAGCGTCGTGCAAGTAGTGCGACCATTCGTCGATATTGCTTGGGCGTGGTTTAACAGTTCTCTGCCAAGCACCGTTCGATTTGACGAGAGCTACGCCGCTCGGTACTAAAACTCGCGTTACTTCGTCCATCGAAACGCCGCTCAGGTCATCAACAACGAGTAGATTGACAAAGTTATCGACGTAGGGAAGTTGGTCGCCAACAAGATGCTCGAACGATACCTTTCCGTACTTCCCGGATTTGCGAAGCTGCTGTCGGGTCGATTGCACAAGAAGTTCATCACGCGACAAACCTTGTACATGGATCGCCTCATCTTTTTGAAGCGACGCGGTGAGATTGCCATCTCGCGAGCCCAGGTGGACAAAAAAACCACCTGACACGCTGGCTTGCGACAGAATATCTGACGCCTCGTCGGCCATGGTTTGGATAGGGTGGGCTGTTGAACCGACTTGTAAAAGCAAGGCTAAGCAGACGCAACGAAGAGAAAATGATTGCGGCATGTTGGTTTCCACGGTTGGAAGTAGGGAGGTGTGAGGGAATGCGCTGCTACGGCCACCGCACTGCGAGGCATTGTAATCTCTCGGCGGTTACTTTGAAACGCAATGAAACCAAGAATATTGGCTAGTCGATTAAAGGACCTTACTGTAGCTTGGTGGTGGCAATCGAAGGCGGGATTTGGGCTGATGACGCTTCGGTTGGCCAATTCATCCGAATTGAATCCGTTTTGAGTACTATTTCATGCGATGCCCTTTTTGCCATCACGATAACGACAGCGTGAGAGATTCACGGGTGGTCGACGATGGAAAAGCCATTCGCCGGCGACGGTTTTGCAACCACTGTCGTCGTCGGTTTTCGACCTTTGAACGAATTTCCGGTACGCTCCACGTCATCAAGAAAAGCGGCGTTCGCGAGCCCTTTGCCCGATCTAAGATCGAACGCGGCTTGGAGTTGGCTTGCTGGAAGCGGCAAATCAGCGCCGAGCAACGCTCCAATATGGTCGAAGCCATCGAAGCTCAACTGATCGAGGAGTACGAACTTGAAGTCGAAAGCCATGCAATTGGCTCGTTATGCATGAAGTATCTCGAAACAATCGATCAAGTTGCCTACGTTCGCTTCGCAAGTGTTTATCGCGAATTCAAAGATGTCCGCGACTTCGTAGAAGAATTGCGCCCGATCCTCAATCGGACCGCCGAATCTTTCAGAGATGCTTCCAAACAAGAAGCAGATCAAGAGTCGAGAGACGCTGCAAGTCTTCGAAAGCCCAAAAAACCTCGAAGCGACAACACGTAACGAGCCTTTCTCAGAGCATAATGCTTTGTCGGAATTGGCGAATGAGTTGGGTTTCGCCGGTCGCGAAGCGTTTTTTTAATACGGCTTCGACCATCGTAATGCTTAGCCCAGGCAGTTCTTGGCTCGATGTGATCGATTCGTAGTTGACGCCCTGCAAGCGAAACATTTCCAAATGCTCACCGTTATGCCGCCAGACTTCGGGAACGCCGATCGCGGCAAAGAGCTTCAACTTCTTGATCGCCGAGGGGGTGATCTCGATTTCAATCACTAAGTCAGGTGGCGGATCAGAAAACAAATCGACTTCTTCTTTGGGTCGAATCTGTTCCGCATGAGTGATGTAGTACGATTCGTCGGCTTCAAATGCCTTTTGAAGATCCTTACGTTTAAAAGTAGTCGACGCAACGCTTTGAATCTCGATCTCGTTGACTTCTGAATACGTTTCGACAAGCCTTCCGATCAAGCATCCGATGTTCTCATGCTGTCTCAATGGGCTCATCATCTCTAATACTCCCTCATCAAAGACCATGCGTGGCACACTCCCACGACGTTGATCGGCGAGTTCTTCGAATGTTTCCCATCGGATGTTTTCCATCACGGTGCGGGTTTCAGGAGATTGTACAGTTTGCATGGCACACCTAATTCTACTTCGCAATTTACTTCGCAATCGCCGCGATACAGAACAAATGATTCTCACCGCGTATGAAAAGCTCCTCGTCGACTGGTGCGGGAGTCGCATCGACGGTTTCGCCAAGCTCATTGGTCGCAACGACGCTCAGTGTATCGGCATCCTTGATCACCACGGTCGTCCCGGTGCGAGCGGTAAGATAAACATATCCATTGGCGGCGATAGGCGAGGCATAAATGGTATCCAACCCGGGAACTCGACTTGCGATGTAATGAGGTTTGCCCGTCGAAGCATCGACGCATGAAAGCTGGCCAACCTTTCCCTTATGAAAATAGAGGCGACCTGATGACAAAAGCGGTGAAGCGATATCAGGCGTATCGTGATCGATCACCCACGCGACGCTCTTGGTTCCCTTGATGTCGCCTTGACTGTCCAGTCGAAATGCACCTAAAAACGCGCCTTTATGTCCGCTTCCAACGTAAACAAATTGATTGTCAGCAACCGCCGAAGCACACGGACGCTCGGTCTGACCGGCGCATCGCCATATTTCTTTTCCACTCTCCAAGTCGTAGGCTCTGGCGCAGGTCTGGCCGTTCATCACGACTTGTTTTTTTCCAGCATGCTCCACGACCAAAGGTGTTGCCCAGCACGATGGTTCATCGCGGTCTGCTTTCCAAATCGTTGTCCCGGTCAGCTTGTTGAGCGCATAAAGCGCTGATGGTCCTTCATGATCCCATGGTAACAGTACCTTATCACCGTGGAGCGTCGGCGAGCTTCCTTCACCAAAATTATGTCGTGTCTCCATCTTGCCGAAGTCATCGCGTTTCCAAACGAGTTTTCCATCCATCGTATAACAGTAAAGACCGCGTGAGCCGAAATGCGCGTAAACATGTTCTCCATCGGTACACGGTGATTGCGAAGCAAAGCCGTTGGTCGAATGCGTTTCTTGATGAGGCGTAGCAGTGATCGCTGTCTGTTCCCAGATAAGCTTGCCGTCTTGTCGATTGAAGCAGAGCACCTTGAATGCGAGATTCGGCAGACTGCCGGAATCGCCACTTTTGACGCGAGGACTACCGCCGCGCGAAGCTTTCCCCGGAATTGCACTGGATGCAACCGTCGGCACGGCTGTGGTTACGAATACGCGATCATTCCAAATGATTGGCGACGACGATCCGCGACCGGGAACTTCAACTTTCCATTTGATATTCTTCGAGCTGCTCCACTCCGTAGGCGGCTGGGCGTTGACTGCGACACCGTTCCCGGTTGCCCCGCGCCAATGTCCCCAGTTATCTGCCATCGCGATAGAAGAAAAAACAAACATGACCAGCACGAGCGAAACAAACGATTTCATCATGAGCGATCCTATGAAGTCTGGCGGGAAACCTGAATAAAGGTTGCAAGTTGTAATTCTAACCGATTCCAACAACCGATTTTGATACTCGCGTACTTCGGCTACAATTTTTTGTTTTACAATCTTACCTTTCATCAATCTTTTGACCTACGCTCAACAACATCCGGAAACCCGAAGCAAAAGCAAAAGCCAAATCGGCTAAATAAAACCGCTTTCGCGATTTATTATCGATTTTCTAAGTCGTGTAATCATGGTCGTTTAGGGAACGAGTATTGATACCCGCTTTCGACTTGCTGGTTGACAGATTTCTCGATTCACCCAGACTCGTCACCTCGTCGTAGCGACAGCAAGGATGACGCCGTCGCCCGAAAGAAGGATCTGTTAGTTTCTAGTCTTTTGAAGGGAGTGTTACCATGCATAAGGTTGCATGCTGTCTGCTGGCATTAGGAGTTACTTTTGGAGCATCGCTCAGCGATGCGAAAGCCAACGATAGCTTTCTAGCTCAGCAAAAATCGACTCAGCAAGCTGGTCAAGGTCGAATGCGCCACGTCGGTGGCTCGTTAGGATCGGGGCGCTACGAAGGAGTCGGTTTCTCAAGTCGATCACCCGACGAAGCGATCCGAAGCGCTTGCTACTGGGGCCAGAAGTCTCCGGTGGGAATCGGAGTCGCCCGCGGTGCTAATGGTTGGTACGCAACGGTTCTCTACCGTTAACCTTCGTACTTCGATCGTCACTTATCGCTTTCTTCGGAAAGCGATAAGTCGATCATGGATTGTACGAGCTTTATTGGATCGAGCTTTATTCGTTCACGTCGCTCGATGCGATCGCTTCGCTTGAGATGACGAACGGATTATCAATCATGACGAACTTTCCGGTCGACTCTATCACGGCTTCAGCAACCGGCACGCCACAGCTAGCGCAAGGAGTCGCAGTCGGTACGTGCGGATTCGCAATTTCTAACGGCGATTGCTTGGCTCGAACTTGGTAATTCTCGTTCGATTGCAAGAGGGGCCACGAAGCGAACGGGCTTTCACCGTACGGTCTTTCGTGCCGTTGACCATAATAAACAGGTGGGTGAATTGCGAAGTAAGGGGGGGCTGGCAGCCGATTTCGAAATTGATTGGCTTGACCGAGCGAGTAGCCAAAAGCGAAGCCAAAAGCCGAGTCGTAGGCTTGAACCGATTGCGCGGTTCCCACCATCAGGAGGCCGGCAAAAAGCGAAGAAAAGCAAAGGCGGCGGATCATTTTTGTGTAGCCTTGATGCAAGATGGACAATTAGCAAGGCCGCAACATCGCAGCCTTTCTATCTAGATTAATTGGAATAATCTTGATTTCAATCTTCTCAAGCCAAGAACTGAAAAGAATAGAATAGTTGGATGCCGCCACTAGCAAGTTCCATTGTCGATGACTTACAGCAAACCGCCGCCGAATTGGGCTTTCCGCTCTTCGGTGTCGTATCCGCCCAGGACGCCCCAGGATTCGACCGGTTCTGCGATTGGCTCGAACGAGGTTACGCCGGAAGCATGGCGTATTTGGACCGACGACGAGCGGCATATCAACATCCATCGAGCGTCCTGCCTAACGTCAAAACTATCGTTATGCTTGGCATGCCCTACCAACCTGCCAACAGCCTTCGCAAGAAAGACGATCAAGAGCCGCCCCCTTCAAATATTTCTGCTGAACCTGTGAGCGGCACGGCGCTAGCCGCCGGTTCCTCGATCGACGTTTCAAACCGCCCGCGGCTAGCGTCGACGGCTCACAAATACACTGGCATCGATACATGCTCAGTTGCACTCACCCCAAACCAAGGACAAGTTGCCGCATACGCATCAGGAACGCGTGATTACCACGATGTAATTCACGAGCGCTTAAAGCGTCTCGCGTCTTGGTTCATCGAACGCAATCCAAACGCGCAAGTCCGCAGTGTTGTCGATACTGCTCCGTTGCTCGAACGCGAATTTGCGTCGATGGCCGGACTTGGTTGGATTGGCAAGAACACGTTGCTCCTCAATCGCAACGCGGGAAGCTATTTTTTTCTGGCGGCGATGCTGACCGATATTGCGATCGATCATCAATTGGCGATCAACTCCGATCATTGCGGAACGTGTACCGCCTGCCTCGATGCTTGCCCGACAGACGCCTTCCCAACTCCGCATGTTTTGGATGCATCGCGCTGCATTAGCTACTTAACCATCGAGCATCGCGGCGCCATTCCAGTCGAACTTCGCGAATCGATCGGTTCGTGGGTCTTTGGTTGCGATGTTTGCCAGCAAGTATGCCCGTGGAACCGCATGGCGAAACCGACGAACGAAATTGCCTTTCAGCGACAGCCATCGATCGAGTCGCTCGACCTAACCGAACTATTAGAATTAGACGATGAAGCGTTTCGCCTTCGCTATCGCAAAACGCCACTCTGGCGAACTCGTCGAGTTGGCATGCAACGCAACGCGTTGATCGCTCTTGGGAATCAACGCAACCAAGCTTCGCTTCCGATTCTCACCATGCACTTGTCGAGCGACGACGAAATATTGCGATGCACAGCTGCTTGGGCGATCGGTCAAATCGGGAGCGACGCGGCAAAAACCACACTGCAAGAACAATTGCGACGCGAGACGATTGAAGAAGTTCGACATGAAATTATCGACGCCTTGGAATTCATGCAAAATTAGTCGTTGCACATCTGTATGTGAGTCGATGGCGCTAGCCACGGGCGTGTTGATTGAATGTATCGGCGGTATCCAACGCCGCTTCCTCGACCGACCACTATATGAAACGGTGGAACGCGGTCATAATGCGATTTCTATGTATCGAACTTGTTTGAATATTCTATTGAAGGTGAATGAATGCGAGATTTTAGTGTTTGCGGGCTCGGAAATGCGATTGTCGATATCTTTTTGGAGGTCGACGATGTCGAGTTTAAATCGTTGGGTTTCGAGCGAGGTACGATGCGGTTGGTCGATGCGAATGAGCAACGGCTGCTGCTGGAACGTTTTCATAATGGAAAACATGATTTGAAACTGGTCAGCGGTGGATCGGTGGCCAACTCGATTATCGGTCTCTCGCAGTTGGGAGGCACAGGAGCGTTTATCGGTTGCGTCGGCGACGATCGCTATGGAATGCATTATGCCGATGAGTTCGAGAATTTGAAAATCGAGATCGGGAATCCCATTCTCGTAGGCGAAACGACTGGGACCTGTATCGCCTTGATTACCCCCGATGCTGAACGGACAATGCGAACGTGCTTAGCTATTTCGAGTGAATTAGCAGCGCGTCATGTCGATGCTGATCGCATTCGCCGATCGGAATGGCTCTTTATTGAAGGGTACGTCTTCGCCAACGCCGAAACCGGTCAAAAAGCAATTCAAAAAGCGATCAAGGTCGCCAAGGAAAGTGGGACCAAGATTGCATTGACGTGTTCCGACGCCTTTATCCCCGAAGTATTCGGCGACGCATTTCGCGAAGCCTTGCTTCAAAGCGATTTGATTTTTTGCAACGCTCCAGAAGCGATGGCTGTCACCAAAACAAAAACCAGCGATGATGCTTTTAAAGCACTCTCCGGTATGGTTGGTAACTCGATTGTGACCGACGGCCCGAACGGTGCCTATGTACGCTACGAAGGAACATCGGCCCATGTCGCCGCTTTTCCTTGCCAACCAAAGGACTTAACCGGGGCTGGTGATATGTTTGCCGGGGCCTTCCTCTATGGAATCACCCATGGCTTCACGCCTGAAGTAGCAGTTCGCGGTGCAAATTTTATGTCGATGAAAGTCATCAGCCAGATTGGAGCTCGATTGCATCAAGGCGTTCAAGGTTTCTGGAAGGAAGGAATCTCTTAGCCGATGCCACGTTTGATATGGATAGCCGGCTTGTGCATCGTCGCTTTGGGATGTCCAAGCCCAAAGCCTTCAACGCCAGCGATCACGACGAACTTGTTGGAAAGCGAACGTCCGGCGCTGCGCATTCAGATTGCTGGTAGCAACGAATTATTGGTTGCGATGGATCGGAGATGGAAATCCGTTTCCGATCAACGCTTGGATTTGCAATCGATAACCTCGGAGCAGCTTTTGTCCTCAGACGATGTCACGGCAGACATTTTAATTTCAGAGTCTCGATGGCTCCCGACGTTAGTGGAACGCGGATGGATTTCAACGTTGCCTAAATCGATCGGCGCGTCTGAAGGTCACGAGCCAACGTCCGACTATCAAAATTCATCTTGGCCCTTAGTTTGGCGACAATCGGCGACTTATGGCCAAAACCTTTGGGGGGTCCCGCTCGGCGTCCCGATGATGGCGATCGTCGAACATGCGAAAAGCCAACCACTATTGAAGACAACGTGGCCCGATCGCATTGTCGAATCGACGCCCGATTTTGCGAAACCCAGTTCGCTCTTATTAGAAAGCGTTTCCGAAGCTTTTATGCTCGATCGATTTCTAGTGATTTCAGCTGCGATGAACCCTCGAACTTCCGAATCGGGCTATATGTTCAACCTGAACACGGCGCGATCGAGACTTGACGAATCATGGCTGATCGAAGCAGCACAAGTCTTTGCGAAGCTCTACCAAGAGTACGAAGCGATGGCGGGCGTTTCACCCGATCAAGCCTGGTCGGCGGTTGCGAATGAATCGGTCAGTTGGGCACTGGCCTGGCCCTCATCGATTCAGAATTCGAGCCTAACCGTCAGCGCTCCGCGTCCGTGGGTAGATTCCGGGGTGGGGTTGGTGGCATCGATGACAAGCGTCAATCGGCAGTCAACGCCTTCGATGCGATTCCTAAGTTGGCTCGACGAGGATGCACAACGGCAAGAATTTTCAAGGCTCTCGTCAGGCATTCAGCAGTTGCCCGAACAATGGGTCGCGTCGCGCGAACATGCGGATGTCAATTCGTATCAAGAACTACTTAAACAAGGGTTCGATGATCGCTTCGTCGTTCGTGAACTTCGCTTTCCTGAGTCGCATCGATATCGAAAACTACTCCTGGATGCTCTCCGAAAAATCGTCATCGATCCTGATTTGGCCGAGTCAGAATTCAAACAATGTTCAGCAGCTTGGGATCAACTCTCTGAGCAAGCAGGACGTGACCTTCATAAGCGAAGGTTAGCAAAATCGTTGGACTTGGAAGCTTATCGAGAATAGCTGAGCCGATAGCGCTAGCCACGGGCCTATACGCTCGTTCAATGAGAAGTGTCAAAAACGTTGAATCGATTCATGATAACGATGATTATCGGCCTTCTTTCTCGACGATTACTCGGCTGTTTTGTTCTCGGATCACGGCGTCGTGTGGATCCTTCAAATGATGTTCAAGATACTGCGTCAACGACTGGTGGAAGTGCGTGACCGTTTTTTCGCCTTCGGAAATGGAATGCGATCGCCCGGGATACGGGAGCACTGAAAAATATTTATTGTTTGCGATTAAGCGATCGATGAGCATTTCGGTCGCTTGATAGTGAACGTTATCGTCACCTGTTCCGTGGACAAGCAACAGATTACCGCGAAGCTGTCGAGCAAACGTGATTGGCGAACCATCGCGGAATCCATCCGCGTTGTCGTTGGGCAACCCCATGTATCGCTCTTGATAGATCGAATCGTACAAGGTTTGTTGAGCAACCGGCGCGACTGCAATGGCGGTGCGATAAATTTCGGGATACCGGAAGATCATATTCAAGCTCATGCTGCCGCCGCCGCTCCATCCCCAAATCCCAACGCGTTCGCGATCGATAAATGGCCATTGCTTGAGAATCGCCTTAGCGGCTGCCGCCTGCTCCTGTGAAGCAAGAATACCGACCTGTCGATAAACCACCTTCCGCCAATCGCGTCCTCGCGGCGACATGGTTCCACGATTATCGACACTGACCACGACGTATCCTTGTTGAGCCAACATCCAATGCCAGAGTCCACGTTGGTTCGACCAGATGTCCTTGACCGTTTGACCATGTGGTTCGCCATAAACGTAAAAAAGCAGCGGGTATTTCTGCGACGAATCAAAATCAGGCGGTTTGAGCGACCAGGCATCGAGTTCGATCCCATCGCCTATTTCGATCCTATGGAATTCGACGATCGGCTTTTTCAATTGGTCTAGTTTCTTACGCAATTCTGCATTGTCTTCGATCACTCGAACGACACGATGCTCGGGCAACTGGATCAATTCGATCGTCGGAGGTTGTTGGAACGTCGAATAGGTGTGGATCGCCCAGTGAGCATCGGAGGAGATGCTATAGGTATGCCAACCAGGTTGACCGACTGGCGTAAGTCGTTCGCTGGTTCCTCCTTGAAGGGAAACGCGATAGAGATTTTGCTGCGTCGCGTTTTCGGGAGAGGCCGTAAAATAAACCCAGCCCTCTGCTTCATCGACAGCCTCTATTTGCAAGATGTCCCATCCGCCCGAAGTTAACAACGTGCATCGCTTGCCATCGACGCTTGCCCAATAGAGATGTCGCCAGCCATCGCGCTCGCTGAGCCACAGAAAGGCTTGACCATTGTCGATCCATCGGACGGGGTTTTCGTTTTCAATCCAAGCCGAATCTTGCTCGACCATCACACTTCGCATTTCTCCCGAACTTGGATCTGCTAACAAAACATGGTTCACGTTCTGAAGCCGATTCAACTGCTGCACCAGAAGCCCAGCTCCGTCCGGTGTCCATTCCATCTGAGGCAGATAGTGCTCGCGAGGATCGCCAGGAGTGTTCAACCATCGCAAACTGCCGCCCGCCGCGTTGACTATGCCAATTCGAGTCGCAGAGTTTTTCTCGCCGACTTTGGGATAGGGAAAGGAAACGATGCGAGGATAGTTGCTATACGTGTTGTCGATCAATTTAAATTCGCTCACCTCGGACGTATCAAACTGCCAAAAAGCGATCGACTGACTATCAGGACTCCATCGAAACGCATCCCGAATCGCTAGTTCTTCCTCGTTCACCCAATCCGATGTGCCATTGATGAGCGTTGCGCTGCCGTCCTTTGTAAGTTGAGTAATTGCGAAGCTGTTCAACTCCTGAACGTAAAGATTGTTTTCGTGGACGTAGGCAACTCGATTTCCATCGGGAGCGAACTTAGCGAATTTCATCGACGACGCAGCGATTTCACCTCCTAGTTTTTTCAGTTCGCGATCCTTCAAATCGAATAGCCAATAATCGCCGCGGGTATTGCGTCGCCAAACTTTTTTAGAATTCGTAAAAATCAATAGCTTGGATTCGTCTTTCGAGAATTCATAGCCATCGATCGACAGCGGATTCGATTCGTCTGCCGGAATCGATTCAGAAACAGAAACAATGACTTCGGTTGCCTGACTTGCCAAATCGATTCGAATCAAATCTCGGCCAGCGTTTTTTTTCGTTGCTTGGTTTCGTTCCAGCTTGAAATAGGCTGCCGATCTTTGGCTCCAAACAATGGAACCCATTTCAGCCGGTTGAAACTCTTTCTTGGTAAAAATTCGATCGACCGATAGCCAAGCGTCGAAATCACTATCCGAAGTAGGCACCGAATCAGGTCGAGTTTGATTCGTGTTCGGCGCAGTATTGACCTCAAGCGGTTCTTGAGCCGCCAAATGGTTTGCTAAAAAGCCGATCGCCGCCAAACAGAAACCGATAAACAGCTTCGGAAAGTTACCATTCAAGCTACGTCTAAACCACCACACGTCGGTCATGCTGAATCCAATGCTAAGTTTGAACGACCGCTAAATGGCCCAGGCAATCGAGTTCCGTACCTACGGCAAAAAATGCGCGACGAACATACGCCAGCGCCACAAACTGGTCGGAGTCTTGAATTTTGGCGATCGATGTTATCACGCCGGCTTCTTTGTCGTCTTTTTTGAGAATAGCTCCGCTCGTCAATCCGTTGCCACTCGTCACGCTGCTCGAGCTGATCGATAGCAACACCAGTTTTTTCTGTACTTGTCCCAATGCGTCCAATCGAGCAATCGTTTCTTGCCCGAGATAGCACCCTTTGTTGAACGAAATGGCCATTACATCCCGAGCCAACTCTTGCGGTAGATTCTTGTCGTCGAAATCGATTCCGATTCGCGGCCATCGATTCCGAATGCGTCGACTGTCGAATTCACTCGCATCGTTCGGTGACTCTGTTTCCATGGGTTCGAGCAGTTGTTTTGAATCCAAATCCTCGAAAGACGAGCGAACCAGCAGCCAATCTTCGCCGATGGCCGGGCATGCGATTGCAATAGCAGATGTCGAATTGCCAAGCGATTCGACCGCCATTGCTTCGAGTCGTAGGTATCGATCATCATGCAAGTGACTTGCTAATGATTCGCGTCGAATGAAACTCCACTGCCAGCGAGTACTATCGTCAGTTAAATCGACATTTTCGCGAATAATATAGCGATTCAAGTGCGGTAATAACTTGGCAGCTTGATCCCTTCCCCACGTAACGTAGACAAAGCTTTCGCGATCAGAAACGACAATACCGTGGGACAACGTTCGGCCTTTCACATCCGCAATAAAGCATTCGACAGCTTGCTGGTCCGACAACTTTTTCAGGTCATTGGTTACCAGGTTATTGAACCATTTCAAGCGATCGCTTCCTGAAATGGAGATGGCTGTGACGGAGACTAGTGGAAAACATTCTTGCATAAAGTTATTCAACGATCATTTCGCCGTTCATGACCATCCAATGGCCAGGAAACGTGCAAATGAACGGGTATCTTCCTGGGGTCGAGGGAGCGTTAAAGTAGATGATGCCTTTATCTTGACTATCGATGATATCAGTATAACAAAGTACGTCGTCGGAAATCGGAATGTACTGATTCAATGCTGCGTCTGGATCGCCGATCAAACGATTCGTTAAATCGCCGACGCGTTGTAAACTTCCTGGGACAAGCAAAGCCCAATTATGCGGCACGACATCTGGGTTGTTAAAGGTGAGCGCCAGCGGTTCATTGGCTTGTACCCGTAATTCGCGATGAGAATAGCTCAGATTCTGTCCAGCCTCGATCGCTATCGCGCGAGCTTCTTTGATCTTCTTGCGCCAAGGATTGGGTTTGCGCTTGGTCGCATTGGCTAAATCGAATTCGATGGGATGTGCGGAAAGTTTCTTCGCGACCGCCCGATAATTCGGTATATCGGTTCGCGGTTTATCCAACCGATGAATCGTGGCGTAAAGATCGATGGCAGGAAGCTGACCAAGAATAAAATGCAGATGGAACTGATTGACGATTTGTAAGTCCTGCATTTCCAGAAAGAGCGTCTTTCCATCCTCTAAAATATGGATCGCTTGAATCGCTAGCCGATCATGGCCTCGAACTCCAGGATGCACCGAAGAATACTCTGCCGAGCCATAGTTGGCACTGTATCGATAATTCCAAACCTGAGCGAAATAATTTGACTTCTCGATCAAACGGGATGCATCGTCGACGGAATGCAAGTTCGTCGAGAACTCGATTGCAACTCCGTTTTCATGGGCTCGAAAATGAACGGGTGTCGGTGAGTTATCGTCGGTGTATCGCATTCGCTGCAAGCAACCGTTGTCCGGTGCATACGATCCCCAACCGTTCATTCCAACGACATAGAGCTTACCGTCGATGGGCGAATAGCGACCGCGATGAACGCCGGAACGGAATTCGCCCGGCAAGACGATGGCGGCTGCTTGAGACTGGCCGTCGACTTCGTCTAGCATGACGTGCATCGCGGTTCCCGTTCCATGCGAAAGATGCACGAACGAACCTTTTAATGGCCCCCATTGATCGCTCGATACGTAGACTTGCCCGCCGCTCGAATTGTCAACTCCGCGAGGCAGATAGAGGATCGGCAATTCAGGGCGACCACCGACCTCGGGGCCACGATGACCGTAGAAAGTTGGTCTGACGAGAGTGTCCAGATGTGAGCCGTTGGCGCTAGCCACGGGTCCCGAAAGCACTGGGGCTTCTTTGGAGATTTGAGGAGAAGAACCGGCGGCTGGCGCCGTGCCGCTCATATTTTCAGATCCATAGAAAGATGGGATGGATCGAGTCGGTTTCCGAAGGCAGATCATCGACGTGGGTGTCCAATCGCCTTCCGAACACGGAATCGTCAGGCTGCCGTCAGGCAATAATCCAAGTCCATCCGGATTTCGAAGGCCTGTGCCGAGCACTTCGAGCTGCTTGCCGTTGGGGCTGATTTTCAATAAGCCTTGGTTCCCAGACACCGTATAAAAATTGCCTTGGCTGTCGCGCTGCAATCCACATATAAAATCGTGACCGGCCGATGACGATGCCATGGCGGTGCTGAAGCATTCGTACCAATCCGCTTGGCCGTCATGGTTCAAATCGTGAAGCTTAGTGATTTGATTGCGGCCCAGGACGTAACATTGGTCATTGTGGACAACGAGGCCGAGTGGCTGATGAAGCCCTGAAGCAAAACGCCGCCAGACAGCCTTTTTAGAATTCAGATCACTCAGTCCGCTCACATGCCAAACATCGCCATGCATGGTCGAAACATAAAGCGAGCCATCGTTCTTGAAATCGAGATCGCCGCAGAAGAACGGAAGATTCCAGCGGTTGTTCAGTGGCAACGCAATCGTATCGATAGCGTAAGGGACGCCGGAGCCAGTCTCGATCGATGTTTCAATAGTATCATTCTCGACAGCAGGAGCGCCTTTCAAACAGGCATTGAGCGGATGTTCGGTCGCCGGCATTCGGGTTCGAACGAATTGATTGTTGACGAAATCGGCGGAATCGAGATAGTCAACATCGCCGACGCGATAGGCAAAAATTGTCTGACCTCCCATCCGGTAAAAGCCTTGATACTCGATTGGCTGCTGGTGGACGACCGGCTTCGGAACCGGCTGCATCTCTCCGACGGGTTTAACCCCCTCCATGAAGCCATGTCGGACCGATGAAAAGGAAACAAAGCCACCGGTCCAAATCGCTTCGTATTGAAGTGTATCGGTATTGAAACAGGCAGCCGCGACTCCATCGATTCCAAGTCTGACGCAAACCGTACGAGCGAGCGTCGGGCCTTTCGATTTGAACGAGTGGCATTGCAACGAGCCAAGTACAACCTGATTCCATTCGTCACCTGCCCATGTTTCCTCGGTCTGATTTCCCCAATGCCCAAACTCGACACCGTCTAAACCTGGATACTCGCTTAACAATACCGACGATAAATCTTGCGTTCGAAAATACTCGGCCTGTTTGGCATAAAAATCGTAAACACGATCGCGATTGATCGGATGCGTATGCCACGGATGTAAATCAGGATCGAGCGGTTGTTTGAGCAACGGGAAGCTAGCGGCTTTGTGACTTCGAGCATGGGCTAGAACCGACGCGAGTACATCTTGTTGAAGCGATTCCGAACGACCTAGACTCGATACAAATGCGATTAAATCGAGTTGATCTTGGCGAGGCAGGCTGGCAACCAGTGTTTCAGGCATGACCGAGCCGGTTACCTTTTCTTCCTCGATCTCGGTGCGATCGATCTTCGTTTCAACGCCAGAGGCCGGTTCTCGAATCACAATCGCTTCGTCGTGCTCGCTGACACGATATCCTCGAACGACGCGCCCGTCATCGGTGAGAATTTGATACGTTTGATAGGCAGGCTCGATCTCTTGATGCGGCCACAATAGCGAAGTAACGATTTGTTCCGCTGTTTTTTTGGTCCCGATCGAAGTAAGCTCAGGACCGACCTTTCCGCCATGGCTTCCGATCGCGTGGCAAGACAAACAGGCTGTCGACTCAGCGGCAAACAAACGCAGGCCTCGTCCTATATCTCCTTCCTTCGAAGCTTGTTCGGCTAACTGTTTTCCAAGTGTCGGGTGATAGAGAGCGGTACCGCGATACGATCGCCAAGTAGGCTTAGTCAGACCTGACTTACCTTCGATCCGACCTCGCATCCATTCGAGACCCTCGATGTTGTCTTGCAAGCGTTGCTTGGCGTCTTCATCGGTGTGATTCAAAATGCCGATCGGGCCTCGATAGCCGCTTGCTTCGATCTGCTCAAGCACGACCAAGTCTCGATCACCTTCGCCGATCGGAAGGATCTTATGGCCAATTCGATCGCCGTCGGTTCGCATACCATTGACGTTGATCGCCAAAAGATAAGCTTTGATTTTCGATAAGATCGCAGGCAATCGATCGAGTTGGCTATGCGCGTGATGCAAGTTGTAAACGATCCCGACATTTGGCATCTTAAGCCGCTCGATAATCGCAATTTGATTCTCAGGCTCTCCAAACCAATTGCCGTGGTTGTACAAAGCGACTTTGCAGCCGATCGCTTGAGCCTCCGTCGCAATCGACCGAATGCGTTCGACTTCGAATGACAAGAATTTGTCAGCGTCCGATTCGGACATCTTCAGATCGCCGCCACCCATCACCCAAAGCTGCGTTTGGATCTGGTGCTTCTTGAGAAGTCCGAGAATATACTTTGCGTCATCCGTAAGTCGCGTCGGAAACCAAACGGCGGTGAGCTCGATCTGATGTTCGCGAAGTAACTGCAACTCGATATCAAACGTCGGAAGGTGGTCAGCGCGATAGTCGTAAGCAAAGCGGCGCAATCGCAATTCATCAAGCATCGCAACGCGCTCGGCAGGTGACCTTTTTTGCGAATCGAAAGGGACAATGCACCAAGCAACCAAGTTGGATCGATCCCAAATCGATTCGAACTTTGGCGAATCGGATTTTTTCGATGCAACTTGGGCTGCAGACGAACCGTTCAATAGTCCGAACGCAATTACAAGAGACCACGCGGCGATCCAACGAAATTTCCAGAATGAAACAGCCCCGATCGGAATCGCGGTATGCATTGCGAACTCAAGTCATAGGTAGGAGACGTGGCGTAAGCTTCCAGCTTGCGATAAAACAGCAACGTAATGATCGTTGGCAAGCTGGAAGCTTACCCCACGTTTTAAATTGAACAAAGCGCTCAGAACGAAATCGAGCTACCGAATTCGTTAGGCTGATTCTAACGCCTGCAGCCGAGTATTGCCCATGCGATTGCAGAAATCACCAAAGCTTTCGCCCGGTTGATGTTGATCGCGGAAGGCAACGAAGAGTGGTAGGAGCGTCGGTACGATCGCATCCAAAGGGACCAGATCCTTATAGATAAAGGCCAATCGAGTTCCAATGCGTGTTCCGCCAATGAAAACCGTGTACTTGTTCTTGGCTTTGCCGACTAACCCGATATCGGCGTTGTAAGGTCGAGCGCAGCCGTTCGGACAGCCAGTCATCCGAACCGTGAATTTTTCCTTTTCTAGCCCAAGCTTTTCCAGTTCCACTTCCATTTGAGAGATCACATTCGGAAGCACACGCTCGCCATCGGTGACCGCCAAACTGCACGTCGGCAGCGCAACACATGCGATCGACCAGCGACGGACAGTAGAAATATCTTCGCTCAGCGGAACACCACGACTCTTGATCATCGATTCGAGTCGAGCTTTATCTTCCGACTTGATGTTGCAGAACAGAATGCTTTGATGAGCCGTCAATCGAATTTCCGGCTTCAACGTCGTGCAGATTTCTCGCAAGGCAGCTTTCCATTGCCGATCTTCATCGTCGTACAAACGACCGTTCTCAACATTAAATCCGTAAAACCAAAGGCCGTCGCCCTGCGGTTCCCATCCCATATGGTCATCGTGCTCGGTCACGTCATCGACCGTGCAGTCTTGAAGCTTGCTACCGAAATACTCTTCGACCTTGCTACGGAACCACTCGATGCCGCGAGCAGCCACTAAATACTTCATGCGACTGATTTTTCGATCGCCTCGATTGCCAAAGTCGCGTTGGACCTTGACCACCGCTTCGGCAACACCCATCACTTGGTCATTCGTGACGAACGCCATTCGCTTGGCCAACATTGGAGCCGTTCGCTTGATGGCTGGCGTTGTTCCCAAGCCACCGCCGACGGTTACGTTGTAGCCGATGATTTCGCCGTTGCGAATCACGGCAATGAAACCTAAGCAGTTTGTATACACATCAACGCAATTGTCATTCGGAAGTGTGATAGCCGTTTTAAATTTCCGAGGCAAATAGACTTTGCCGTAAATCGGTTCGACAAAGTCATCGCCACCACCGGCCAATGTTTTTTCACCCGAGTCGGGATCAGTCAACCAAAGTTCATAATAAGCTTGGCTCTTGGGTGCCAGATGCATCGCCAAGTCGTAGGCGAGTTTCTGGATCTGCGGACGCAAGCCGTCTTGATACGGAGCTGGACAAGCCATCACGTTTCGATTGACGTCACCGCAAGCTGAAAGAGTACTCTGACCAATGTCATTGATCCGGCGAATACACTTCTTCAAATTCGATTTGATGATCCCGTGCAACTGAATGCTTTGACGAGTCGTCACTTTTACGGTGGTGTTTCCGATTTCATCGCTCAAATCCATCAACGCCAGCATCTGTTCGCTGGTCATGATTCCAGCCGGGATACGACAGCGGACCATGAAGCTATGAAGTTTCTCACTCTTGCCACCTTCGCTGCTCGTCGTTCGCGTCTCGCGGTCATCCTGCTGGTACGTGCCGTGAAACTTGAGAAGCTGAACATCTTCTTTGCCAAATTTAGCGGTATCCGCAGACAGTTCCGATAAGATCGTGCCTCGCAGGTAATTGCTGGCGATTTTGATGGCTTCGACCGGGCTCAGTTTTTCTTCGTCCGACATTCTTTTCACTTTAGATAGATTAGGGAAGCGTTTTTCTTTCTGTGTCCCTTATACCAAACCATCGATTTTCAGGCCACGTCACTACGGTTACACTGCTCGAATGAACCAAGCACGTGTTTTAGACGGAAAATCGATTGCCGAGACCATTCGAAGCGAAATCGCCTCCGAAGTGGCCGAATTCTATCGAAATACAGGGATTAAGCCGACTCTGGCCGCCATCCTCGTAGGTAATGACCCGGGCAGCCAAGTCTATGTTCGCAACAAAGAACGGGCATGCGAAAAAGCCGGCATGGGAAGCCAACTCTTTCGTTTGCCCGAAGAAACGACCGAAGAGCAGCTTTTGTCGCTCCTAAATAAACTTAATCTCGATGATTCGATCCATGGCATTCTCGTGCAATTGCCTCTTCCGCGGCATATTGACACACGGCGGGTCTTGGACTCCGTTGCCCCTAAAAAAGATGTCGACGCTTTTTCGCCCGAAAACGTTGGATTGATTTCCCAAGGTCGACCGAGATTTCTGCCGTGTACGCCGCACGGCGTGATGCAGTTATTGGGACGCTGCGATATTGCCGTTTCTGGCAAGCATGTCGTCGTTGTGGGGCGAAGCGATATTGTCGGCAAGCCGATGGCCATGATGCTGATGCAAAAAGATGGCCCTTGCGGTCCGAGCAATGCGAATGCAACCGTGACCGTCGTGCATTCGCAGAGCCACGATCTATCTGCAATAACTCGACAAGCCGACATCTTAATTGTCGCCATCGGACGCCCCGAAGCGATCACAGCCGAAATGGTGAAGCCAGGGGCGGTCGTGATCGACGTCGGCATCAATCGCAAAGAAGATCGACTCGTTGGCGACGTCGACTATGCCGGAGTATCCAAAGTTGCATCGGCAATCACCCCCGTTCCAGGCGGCGTCGGCCCGCTGACAATCGCAATGCTGCTTAGAAACACACTCATCGCAGCCAAGTAAAGCGGTCGCCGAATCAGGTGGCCCTTACCAACGTGTTCGGCGATCGCATGGCACGTCCAGTGTCTCAGACTTGCCTAATGCAAATCTCCAAATGGGAGCCGTCGGCGTTAGCCGCGGGTTCCAAATACACCGAGATTCCCGCGAAATGTCCAATAGCAGAATCGGCGGCTAGCGGGTATCGCTTTGTTAGAGCGCAATCGTTGATGTCGACTCCTGAATTGTATAACGGTCGAAAGTCTTTGCTGCTAGCTCGCTACGGGCTTGCCCCGTTGCGAGCTTGTTTCGCGGTCCTAGGCGGGTTCGCGGCGCGTGACGTTTGTTTTTTCGTTCGGTTCGAGACCGCCTTCGGCGGTCGGGGGCAAGCTCCGAACGGATGACAAATCGAATCGAGAGAGCGCGATAAATCGCTATTCGTTCTGTGGGCATTCGTCAAGACTTTGCGAATTGCGGGTTTGCGGTGCGTTTCCCGACGCTCACTTCCTGTGTAGAATAGTTGCATGAGTACTGACATTCCATCACAGATCAATATTGAACTCGGCCAACTTCCGCTCGACGCTCAGCAGCGTGTTCTGGAGTTCGCTCGCTCACTAAAGCGACTTGGCACTGGAATGTCCGTCGATACGCTCAAGAAACATTTCGGTAGCATCGACCCTGACGAAGGTCGATTGATGCGCGAGGCCATCGAAGCAGGATGCGAACAGGTCAATTTGGATGAATGGTAAGTTTCTGCTCGATACAAATATCGCTATCGCCTTTCTCATCGGCGACGAGACACTTCAGCGTCCAGCACCCTCGTCCGAACTGTACATTTCGTCCATTGCCATCGGCGAATTGTTCTACGGAGCGCTGAACTCAAACAAAATCGACGAAAATATTCTACGGCTCGCGGAATTCATTCGCGATACAGTGACAGTCAAATGCGACGATGACACGGCTCGCATCTACGGAGAAATCAAAACAGCACTTCGAAAGAAAGGGCGTCCTATACCAGACAATGATATTTGGATAGCGGCAACCGCCAAACAACACTCGCTATCGTTGGCTACACGTGACGAGCATTTCGAGGATGTTGACCAAATAAATATCGTTCGCTGGTAGTTCGAACGGACCACAGAACAAAACTAGGATTAGAAACTGCAGTGAGTGATGCTCGTAAGGGGATTGCTTCTCTAGCGCGCGATCGTTGATGTCGAGTCCTGAATTGTATAACGGTCGAAAGTCTTTGCTGCTAGCTCGCTACGGGCTTGCCCCGTTGCGAGCTTGTCAGATCCGTGGCCTAAGAAAGCCAGAAGTATCCTCAATACCATTGCATCGCCCAGTTGCGAAATGCTTGCCAAGCCCTTATTCGCAATGCGGGCGACTCGCGAAATGGGCGAAGTTCGTCGTCAATGGCGGCTAGCTTCTTACTGAGCAAATGCGTTGAACCCTGAAAGTCTTTCCATGCTGTTCCGATTGTTGATTCCTCGTCATCGTTGCTATCTCTCGAAGGATGAGCGACCCTCCGGAGATGCAGATCGCGCTCAGCGAGCTTGACTAAAATTCCCTCGCGCAAAATCGTATCTTCGGAATGTATCAATTCGATCATGCATATCAATCCTTCGTCAGAAACCGGTTGAACGGCGATCTGAACTGCCGGCGACAAACGACCGGCTACGATCTGGCTTGCATTCCAACGATGTGAGAGCCAATCCATCGGAAGAACGGACAGGAAGAATAAACTGATCGCCAATGTCCAGAGTTGACGATTTATGAGCCACGTCCAACTTCGCGATCGCAATACTCGATACATCACCAATACGAATCCGATCAACACGCAAGTGACGCCGACGTACCCGACAATTCTCAAACGCGTTAGACCATTGAAACCGACATAAATAGAAAGCCGATAGTAGACAGCGATAACCAATAGCAAATTGCAGCAGAACCAAAGCTTCGCTAATACCTGTAACCCTTTCAGCTTTGGGTGCACGTGCGTTGTTGATGAAAACATCGTCGAAAGCAAGATCGTCGACATGGCCAAAACGATTGTGAGCCATGCTGCCCCTTGATGGGCATAACCCGAATAATGAAAATTAGGTGGATAGACGCGAAACCATAGCGTATGGAATTCGAAGATTAAAAAGCCCGCAAAGACGGCGATGACTGCGATGAGTGTATTGCGAACGATTTGATATACTAGGTCGCTGCACGCATCGGCTTTAGTCTTGGGAGAAGCGGACGATTCCAATGACACCCATCGAGTCGGTAACAACAGACCGAGACTCATCGCCGCGACAATGGCTATCACAATGATTTCTAAGTAGTCCCACTCCAAAATCCACAGACATAGATTTTCAATGGTGTGTTGAATGAAGGTCACAAGGTCTGCTACGAGACTGGGATGGGCAAGCGTCAGCGGCACGAGAAAGACGAAGCATACCGCAACCGGAATGCCCCATGCCATCCACGGCCATCGACGGAGCAGCAACGAAAGCAGGGGAAAGCAATCGTATAGTTTGAACCAAGCAAACACTCCGTCGATACTCGAATAGATCCAATGAAACAACGCCCGTCCCAACGTAAGAGATTTATCATGCAACCCTAAGCTAAGCATCCCAATCAAGACAATCGTAAAAACCGCAACGGCCATGTTCCCCTGCCAGATCATTCTCGAACACCCGATCCCGAGACACAGAAGGATTACAACAACCGGCCAAGACAACGAAGGCGATGTACCGCCTATTGGATTCACGCGCTGAATGCTTGCCAGCCGAACTCCTATAAACAGCATATTCGCAGCAAGCAGAATGAAGATCGAGTACCCCATGTATCCAGGATTTCGCCGCCACACCAAATGCGCCGCGCTGGTAATCAATATCGCAATAAATACTGCTTTCATCCGACTGGAAAAATTCCATCGATTCACTTCAGAAGTCCATCGCCAGCCATCCTCGGGATGATCGACCGGATGCACAAAGCTTTGCAATACAGAGTTTTCGGGCGTGAAAGATTTGATCGATTCTGAGCTCATGATGATTCCCCTCTTACAAAAAGACTAGGCGTCGGAAAGTCCGACTCGATTTTGTTTGGGTTTCGGAGCGCTCGATTTTTCCAACGCTCGGACAGCCGTTTTGAGAACTCGTTCGAGCTCCGCAAGGTAGTTTTGAAACTCTTTACGTCCAGCACGAGTAATGCACACCGTCGTTCGGCTGCCACGACCGGCACCGCTTCGGTCGAGCACGACTGCGCCGACTTCCTGAAGAACTTCTAGATGTCGATTGAGGTTACCGTCAGACAGTTTGCATAGACGTTTCAAATCGGCAAACGAAAGTCCATCGGTCTGCGATGCCAAGCTCGTCATGATGGCCAGTCTAGCTTTTTCATGAAAAACCCGATCAAGTCCCGAATACTCATGAACACCGTCATCGTTCGGTCGAGGGCTAGTCATTGTTAGGACCTCGCCACAAAACCGCTGCGGTCCAAAGCTGTCCGATCCCAAACGCCAAACCCATCGACCACGATCCAAGCCCGACCGTCCATTCATCGAATCGCCAAAATAGCCCGCCCACGATCGCATAAAAGGCGGCCGGAAAAATCATGGCGGGTGGCGCGTTGTTGAGGGTTGCAAAGAGGCCGAGCGAAATAATGATGCACCAAAGTCCTGGCAGAAGCGAGCTGGGTTGTTCGCCTGTCGGGAGCAAACAAAGGGTGGCGAATCCTCCAATGAATAGGCAGGGCGCAAACTGGTAGATTGCAATCCGAGTCGTCCCCCGCTGCAATTCGGAATCCGTATTCCAATATCGAACCCCCAAATCCACGGCCACGATCAACGCATTCAAACAAGCAACAACGAACCAATAGCGAACAAAGGACGCTTCGCCGGGAAACATCGGCTCCAAAGCAAACCCGGCAAGCGATGCCGCGATGATCGCCACCAAAGCCGTGCCGGCGATCGGAGTTGCTCGAATACACGAAGTATGCCGAGCCCTAGCGAGTATCTCGCCGATCTCCCGAATATCGTCAATCGCCTGCTGTGCATTCATAATCGCCTCTCACAAAAAAGCTTTGCATCGCAAAGTTTATACAAGCCGATTCAAGAAAGCAAGCGATAGGGGCTGATTTTCAGAAGCGGCCCCCCTTAGTTCTTCGCAAGCGAAGTAACTATCGATCGAAAATCTGTATGTCGTCGAAGGCGTCCATGTCGTCGAACGAGCCGATTCCGATGCGGCCCGATCCGAAAGTTTTGTCGCTCACTTCCATTTGAGGCTGTTTCATGTCATCAAAATAGACGGCGATCTGTCCAGTAGAGAGCTTCCGAACTAACTTGACGGTATGCCAGCTTTCGCTCCAGGGCACGATTTTGTCATTGGTCGTCAAAGGTCTTCTCGGTTCTCCATTGACGATCATGATTTGTCCGCTCGCCGGATCGGGTTTGGCACCTAAATGGACATAGTAAAAATGAGTCGGATCTTGGTAGTTGAAGAAAATACAACAGTCGCGATGGTTCCCGGTATTTTTTGTGCTTTTGACTTTGAAAGTTATTTCAAAATCGCCGACTTGAATCTCCTTGACGAGCGCGATGTGGAGCGGGCTTCGGACTTTCGGTTGGTACTCGCTTTCGCGACGAGTGATCGCGAAGCTTTTTCCAAGACCATGTTCTTCGATCGCCCACGTTTTGGGATCGAAGATTTCCCAACGATCGATCCCTTGTTCAAAGTCTTCGATGAAGATCGACTTTCTAGGAGAGGCTTCTTCGGCGAATACGATCGTGGAGAATCGTAAAATTATCAGCGAGAGAAATATGAGACTTAGGTATCGCATTGGCATAACTTGACTCGAAAGAAAATGGGAAAGGTGCTGCTAGTACCGAAACAACCGTTAGAAGGTTATAATCCTATTTGAATTTATCAAGACCGCCTCGCCAAATTCCCCTTCCTCAGAACCGATCTCAAGCCATGTTCAATCACTATAGTTTCCCGACTCGATGCTTGCTTCTTTTTATTGGCATGTTAACGTCGCAATCTTCTTTGTTCGGTTCTGATCGACCGAATGTTGTCGTCTTTTTGATCGATGATATGGGGGTCATGGATACATCGGTACCTTTTTTGACAGACGAGCAAGGTCAACCCAAACGCTATCCGCTCAACGATCACTATCGAACGCCCAACATGGAGCGATTGGCAGAACGCGGCATTCGCTTCAATAATTTTTATGCGATGAGCGTTTGTTCGCCGACACGAATCTGCATCATGTCTGGACAAAATTCGGCTCGGCATCGCACGACGACCTGGATCAATCCGGATACCAATAATAGCGGCCCGTCGGGTCCGCCCGATTGGCGATGGACCGGTTTGACAAAACAAGATGTGACCTTGCCGAAGATCCTGCAGGCATCGGGATATCGTACGATCCATGTAGGAAAAGGACATTTTGGACCGCGCGGCGTTGAAGGCGAAATACCGACGAATCTCGGCTTCGATGTCAACGTAGCAGGCTGTTCGATCGGTGCGCCAGGCAGTTATTACGGCATGCAAAATTTCGGGAGAAACGAAAAGAATAACAAGAACTCCGTTCCGGGACTCGACAAGTATCACGGCACCGACATTTTTTTAAGCGAGGCATTGACGATCGAAGCCAAGTCGGAAATCGAGCAGTCGGTGAAATCCGACAAGCCATTTTATCTCTACTTTGCCCACTATGCCGTTCACGCTCCATTCAACTCCGATCCACGTTTCGTCGGAAACTACAAGAACTCGGGCAAGCCGGAAAATGCTCAAGCCTTTGCCAGTTTGATCGAAGGGATGGATAAATCGCTCGGTGATATTCTCGACCATCTCGATACGTTGGGCGTCGCCGAAGATACGTTGGTGTTTTTCTTAGGCGATAATGGTTCCGACGCACCCCTCGGGAATGAACATGAAGTTGCATGTGCAGCTCCGCTTCGAGGCAAGAAAGGGGCGCACTATGAAGGTGGTATGCGTGTTCCTTTCATTGCGGCTTGGGCCAAAGCCAACTCTAAAAAGTCATTCCAGCAACGACTTCCTATTCCGGCTGGCAAAATTCAGAGCCAACTTGGAGCAGTATACGACTTGTTTCCGACCATTTTGGCAGCAACGGAAAACACAGTTCCTTCGAATCACACGATCGACGGCTCGCCCTTGGACGTTTTGCTTTCCGCCAAACCCGATCCGTCGCGTGAGCAAAATTTCCTCATGCACTTCCCGCATTCACCGCATCGAAGCGAGTACTTTACGGTGCTCCGCGAAGACGATTGGAAGGTCATCTATCACTACTTTCCTTCAAAAGTATCCGATGGCTCGCATTATCAACTGTTCAATCTAGCCAAAGACCCATTCGAATCGACGAATCTCGCGGTAGAGAAGCCTGAAGAGCTTCGGCGTTTGATGGTTGATATGATCGCAAAACTCGAAAACCAAAAAGCTCTTTATCCTATCGATCAGAAAACGGGAGCCCTAGTCAAGCCGCAGCTCCCTTAGTGTTTATGTTTTCCGATAGAATGTAGCTTGCAATTTCCCACGTCGTTGCATCTGGTTCCAAGGCTCCGCCCTCTT
This sequence comes from Pirellulaceae bacterium, assembly GCA_034408855.1. GTDB lineage: Bacteria > Planctomycetota > Planctomycetia > Pirellulales > Pirellulaceae > JAIYDQ01. The sequence continues at coordinate 24,855 of JAWXCK010000160.1, read as the reverse complement.
AGTTATACACATCGAGATCGGTAGCCAAAGTGTTGCGGCACGCAATTTATTGCGTAGCGTTGGTGTACAGGCTTTAGCCGCAACTATGCATATCGCCGGATCGAGGCGGAAGAGTCGCCTAAAGGCTATACACCAGCGCCATGATTGGCGACCAAGAACTTATTTCGCCGTTTCATGTATAACGGAGAGGGCAAGAGCCTGGGAACGAGCGTATTTCCCACCTTGTTCTACCGTACATCCATCCCTTCGCAAAGAAAGTTTTCTCCCATGCTTCGTTCGATTCACTTCTTCATTTGCAGTCTCATTTGTGTAACGGCTTTTGCCGCACCGCCAGATGACCAATATGAGCTCGGTCCCGATTCCATGGCACGCGCAGCAGGAGTGCCCGTTGGTAAAGTCGAGCAACTCACGATGAGCGACAGCAAAATTTTTCCTGGTACGACTCGCGATTGGTGGATCTACGTCCCGGCCCAGTACGACGGCAAGACTCCAGCTTGTTTGATGGTCTTTCAGGATGGGCAAGGGATGGTAAGTGATACTGGGGCTTTTCGCGTACCGATCGTATTCGACAACTTGATTCACAAAAAGGAAATGCCGGTCACCATCGGTGTTTTTATTAATCCGGGGAAATTGAAGAGTCAAAACGATCCCAAAGCAAAACCGGGCAACCGAAGCTTTGAATACGACACCCTTTCGGATCAGTACACCCGCTTCTTGCTCGAAGAAATTATTCCGATCGTCAACACGAAAGCCAAGTTGACCGACGATCCTGAAGGGTGGGCCATTTGCGGAAATTCATCAGGCGGTATTTGTGCATTTACCGCCGCCTGGGAGCGACCAGACAAGTTTCGCAAGGTCGTCAGCCACATCGGATCCTTTACGAATATTCGGAGCGGACATAACTACGAAGCACTCATCCGCAAGACCGAGAAGAAACCGATTCGTGTATTCTTGCAAGACGGCTCGAACGATCTAGACAACGAGCACGGCAATTGGCCATTAGCAAACCAAACGATGGCCAAGAGCTTGGCATTCAAAGGGTACGACTATCAATTCGTCTATGGTGAAGGAACGCACAACCCGAAACATGGTGCTTCGATCTTTCCCAATACCCTTCGCTGGATCTGGCGCGACTATAAAAAGCCGCAATAGAAAGGATTCGCGGCATTTAGAATAGTGAGCGGCCCGGCGCTAGCCGCCCATTGTTTTCTTCGTTTCCCACAGACGGCTCGCACCGCCGCTACGAAAGTGAGCGGCTCGCCTATCGACGACATTCGATGCATTATGCGATTAGTCTTTGTTGAGCGATTCTAAATGCGTCAGCACGCAGCGGGGAAGCCAATCGAGGTTATAGCCGCCTTCGAGCAGCGAAATGATTCGTCCGTCGCAGGTTGTTTTCGCGACTTGGACTACGATGTTCGTCAACGTCTCGTAGTCTTCTTGCTCTAAGCCAAGATCACCGACGGGGTCGTTACGATGAGCATCGAAGCCGGCGCTGAGCAGAACAAGCTGCGGTCGATAGGCACTTGCGATTTCGTCACAACCGCGTTCGAATCGCTCGATAATTTTCTTGCGCGTCGTTCCGTATTCAACTGGAATATTCTTGGTGGTCCCTAAGCCAGGACCGGTTCCGATTTCGCTTACATCGCCCGTCCCTGGATAAAAAGGGAAGCGGTGCATCGAAAGGAACAGCACGCTCGGGTCCGAATAAAAACTTTCTTGTGTACCGTTTCCATGATGCACGTCGAAGTCGATGATGAGAACCCGGTCGAGCTGATGTGCGACCACAGCATGCTTGGCAGCAATCGCGACGTTGTTGAGCAAACAAAACCCCATTGGAGCCTTTGGTCGGGCATGATGGCCGGGCGGTCGAACGGCGCAGAAAGCTCGATGATCTTCGCCTTTCAAAACTCGATCGACGGCGTCGACTGCCGCACCAGCGGCGTATTTGGCGACCTCGAACGAGTCTTGACTAACGACCGTATCGGCTTCGATCCGGCCTCCGCCTTGGGAACAGGCCTTCTCTAAGCTCCGAATCAATTCGGAACTGTGTATCCGTTCGAGAATCGCGTTGGAGCATGGTTCCCAGCGACGCTGTTTGGATCGCTCAAGCCAACCTTCATCGCGAAGCGTTTGATTAATGCGACGAATTCGATCGGGGCACTCGGGATGTTGTCCCGTATCGTGGTCCGCGAATCGATCGTCTAAGTAGAGCAGCATGTTAGTATCCAGGTTAAGCTATCGCCCGTTGGCTATTGTCAGAGACCGTGCCTCATATTTTTAACAATCGAAACGCTGAGCTTCACCGGGCCCTGGTGTTGCGTTGCCATTAAAGTAAGCGAAGGTGACACTTGCCGCCTCACGAAATCATAACCGAACGTCGGCGCGGCAAGCTTTCGATGCTACGGCATCGACGGTTGCGAATGTGATTTCACGCACCTTGAGTGGCAAATCGTTGGAATTGATGAGCGTTGGTTGCAAGAATGTGCTGCTTTATCTGAGAATTCCATTTTGATTGCCACGAGTATTTTCGCTACAATGCATGAATCTGCAAAAACATCCCCCATCCGAGTGCAAGTCGACGCTCACTCCATCCCGCCCAATTCCTCAAACCCGAAATGACTCGATGCGAGTTGCTGTAACCCTTTGCATTTTAACCGTCATGGCGCAGACGAGCATCGTTCAAGCTGACGAACAGACGGATTTTTTCGAACGCAAAATCCGTCCAATTCTCGTCGAGCATTGCTATGACTGCCATTCGTCCGAAGGGGCAGACATTGAAGGTGGCTTGCGATTAGATTCGCGAGATGCGATGCGACGCGGCGGGGAAAGCGGTCCTGCAGTCATGCCCAAGCAAGTCGACAAGAGTTTGCTCGTCTCGGCCATCAAGTACGAATCGATCAAGATGCCGCCCGAGCATAAACTATCGGATGAAATCGTCGAAGATTTTGTGAAATGGATTCAACTGGGTGCCGCCGATCCGCGTGAGGAATCGAGCGTTCCAGCCGAGGTCGTTCATTCCGAAATCGATTACGATCTTGGGCGGCAGTTTTGGTCCTTTCAAAAACCCGAACGTCATCCGCTTCCCTACCATGATTGGATGGATTGGTGTCGAACCGAAACAGATCATTTTGTAGCCAGTTCATTGCGCACGAATGGAATATCACCCAGCCCAACGGCAGCCCCGAATATACTCCTGCGACGCTTGTCGTTCGACCTAACAGGATTGCCTCCTTCCCGTGAATGGGTGACGCGCGTTGAGCGACTCGCAGAAGAAGACGACTATACTCAAGCAGTCGACGAGTTGATCGGCTCAGCCAGTTTTGGCGAGCATTGGTCGCGACTCTGGTTGGACATCATGAGGTTCGCCGACGATCAAGCTCATATTGTAGGCAGCAACGAAGAGCTATTCTTTCCGAATTCGTTTCTCTACCGTAACTGGGTGATCGATGCGCTGAATCGCGATATGCCGTTCAATCAGTTCATCGAGTTGCAATTGGCGGCTGACCTAGCGACTCCAGAAGACAAAGACGACGATGTTGCCCTTGGGTTGATGGGACTTGGCCCAAAATACTATCGCCGGTCCTCACCAGAAGTGATCGCTGACGAATGGGAAGATCGCGTCGATATCCTTTCGCGAGGCCTGTTAGGATTAACAGTCGCCTGCGCTCGTTGCCACGATCACAAGTACGATCCGATCGGAACGGCTGATTACTATGCGATCGCCGGAGTTTTTGCGAGTGTCGAAATGTTTAATCGCCCTCTGGATGCTGATCGCGAGACCAAGAATAAAGGCGAAGCCAAGAATCCTCGCGATGCCATGCACATTCTGCGCGAGACCGAACCGGTCGATCTAGCGATTATGGTGCGAGGCGACGTGAATCGCAAAGGACCAGTGGTTCCCAAACGCTTTTTGACGGTTCTATCAAGTTCGGAACCGGAGGCGTTTCAAAATGGAAGCGGTCGATTGGAACTGGCGAAATCGATCACATCACCGGATAACCCGTTAACTGCGCGAGTCTTCGTCAATCGAGTTTGGGCAAAGATGATCGGAAGGCCATTGGTTGGCACACCAAGCAATTTCGGCAAATTGGGTGATACGCCATCACACCCGGAATTGCTGGATGATCTCGCCGTGCGATTCACGGAGCATGGATGGTCGCTCAAATGGCTTTGCCGAGAAATTGCGATGTCCGCGACCTACCGACAAACCAGTCAGACGAATGAACCGGGGTTGGATGCGGATGAAGAAAACAGACTCTTATGGCGAATGAATCGGAAACGACTTAGCATCGAACAACTGCGCGATTCGATGCTCGCAGCAGCCGGAAAACTCGATGCCGACGTCGGCGGCCACAGCATCGATCCGAGCGATCCCGAGACTCGTCGACGAACGATTTATAGCCAAGTAAGTCGGCTGAAATTGAATCCGATGTTGGCACTTTTTGACTATCCAGATCCGAATGTCCACAGCGAGCGGCGAGCTACAACTACGACTCCAACGCAAAAGCTGTTCTTGCTAAATAGTCCGTTCGTCGTAAAAACAGCGGCGATACTAACAGAAAGATTGAAGGAAGAAACCGATGGAAACGAAGAGCTGGTTGAACAGGCTTACTTGCTCCTCTTTTCACGCAAACCGACGACCGATGAACGCCAGCTTGGGATTGAATACTTAGCGTCGGCTGATGATCAAAAGAAAAAATATGTGCATGCCTTGATGGTTGGCAATGGGATGCTGTTTGTGGATTGAGAGCCTGCTAGTGCCGAACGGCTCACATATAGAGCAAAAAACCGGGTGCAATTAAGTAATTTTGAAGGGAACGAAGTGCTGTGACAAATTCGATCGATCGCCGAAAGATGCTTCAGCGCGCCGGAGGTGGTTTTGGCATTTTGCCGCTGGCCGGCATGTTTCAGCAACAGTGCAAAGCCGAAGGTAGTAGCCAAGGCCCGCATTTCCCAGCCAAAGCCAAGCGAGTGATCTTTTTGTTCATGAACGGGGCTCCGTCGCACGTCGATACGTTTGATCCCAAACCAAAGTTAACAGAATATGAAGGCCAGTTGCCCGAAGGAATGAAGACACGTGGAAACGGCTACATGCCTTCGCCCTTTCGCTTTGCTCCGCATGGCGAGAGCGGCGTCATCATGAGCGAGCTCTTTCCGCAACTGGCAACTTGCGCCGACGATTTATGCGTGATTCGATCGATGCATACGGATACTCCGAACCACGAACCGGGACTTTTACTCATGCATTCGGGGAGCCAGCAACCAACGCGACCGTGTCTCGGTTCGTGGGCTTCGTACGGTTTAGGGACCGAGAACGAGAATCTTCCAGCCTTTGTCGCTCTTTGTCCTGGGATGCCCGTCGTCGGGCCACAGCTTTGGTCAGCGGCTTTTCTGCCTGGCAATCATCAAGCGATGTCGGTCAACACTTCGGATATGAAACTGGATTCTTTGGTTGCCCATCTCAAGCACCCAAGTCTTTCGCGATCCGAACAGCGAGAGCAATTGGATTTGATCCAGCACTTGAATCGCCTGCAATTACAATCTTCGAGCGATGACGAATTGAACGCACATATTCGCAGTATGGAACTGGCCTATCAGATGCAAAGCGAAGCATCGGAAGCCTTTGATGTCTCCAACGAACCGCAATCCGTTCATGATCGATATGGCAATTCTACTTTTGCACAAAGCTGTCTATTAGGGCGTCGACTTTTGGAACGCGGCGTCCGATTCGTCCAAGTCTATTATGTCGATAAAAACAAACAGCCTTGGGACACGCATACTGACAACGATAACAAACATCGCACGCTCTGCGCCGATAGCGACAAGGCGACCGCAGCCTTACTGATGGATCTCAAGGAGCGTGGGATGTTGGAAGATACATTGGTGATTTGGGGCGGTGAGTTTGGGCGAACGCCTTACTCGCAAATCAATAATGACAAAAACAAAGCTAAACCTGGCCGCGACCATCACGCGACCGGCTTTTCAATGTTCCTGGCTGGAGGCGGTGTTCGCGGCGGAATGATGTACGGACAAACCGACGAGCTCGGAATGCACGCTATCGAGGATCGAGTTCATGTCCACGACTTGCATGCAACGATTCTTCATTTGATGGGGATCGAACATACTCGACTTACCTATCGATACAGTGGCCGCGATTTCCGTTTGACGGATGTCCATGGTCGAGTCGTTTCGGATATCATTCAGACGAATACGACTTAGGAACGGGTCAAAAATAACTTCGGTTTTTCTTAGGTTGTGCTTGCAGCTGCTATACGGCTTACTACTCAATGCATCTCTATCAGACCAACTCGGAGTCCGCTAACAAGTCGCTCGACCCAAGACTTCTGACGGCTTATCATGAAGCTGGACATGCGGTGATTGCGATGGTCGTCGGACGTCCGTTACAAAAAATTACGATCGCGGCCAATCGCGAACGGCTTGGGTTATGTCATTTACAAAAAGGGCGTTCGAAGCCGTCCAAGGATTGGCTCGAAGATGAAATCCTCATACTCCTTGCCGGAATGGGTGCCGAAGCCCAGCTTTCAGGGACTTACAACGTCGCCGGTGCGAATCAAGATCTGCGAATGGCACGACGTCTTGCGTTGATGCGAGCTGGTAGTCCGGTGCAAGCAGAAAGACTCGAACGCAAACTCCTCGCCAAGACCGAACACTTGCTATCGAATTCCAGTTACAGGAACGCCGTCCAAAAAATCGCCGCTGACTTGATGGAGCGAGAAACGATTAGCGGTCGAGCTGCTCAACATTGGTTCGAACTGGCTATTCAAAGCGATGAGTGCTAGCAAAAACATCTTATTGCCGAATCATTTTCTGAGAGAAAATCCATCTTTACCTAAACTGCCGATGTGTGTTACGCTTCTCAGCGACCCAGGGGAGTAGGATTTTCCCGTTCGCAAACTCCCGACGAATGATTCATCACCGGCCAAGGAGGAGCCATTACGATGCGACTAGTCAGCTTAGATATCGATCCACACAATCGAGCAAATCGAATTCATCTTGGCCCTTTTGTATCTGGGCTCAACGCCGTTTGGGGACCACGCGGTGCGGGCAAAAGCACGATCGCAAAATTCATACGGGGGCTGCTGTACCACCGACATCGCGATGCGAGTGGGTATGGCCAAGACGCCGTCGATGGACTGGTTGGTTCGCTGCAATGGGCCGACGATGCTGGAGCTACGCGAGTCATTTCTTCGGCCGATCCGATAAATGACCGCGATTATCGATTCTCCGCTCCGTATTATTATGGACAAAAAGAGTCGCGACAGACCAACGCCGCCAACCCGAACGCAACCGCCGGCGATCAACCTTGGCACCGCATCGGAGGTGAGGTTTACGACGCAGTCTTCTGTGGACGATTGGGCGAAACTCTTCCTGAGCGATTGTGGCAAGCGGCACGCGAACTTGGAATTCACGTCGCGACCGGCACCGAACAGGATGAAACCTATCAACGACTCAAGGCTGAAGAGTATCGCATACAACAGCGATTGCATCACCTGCGCGTCGATGACCGCGATCGAGCTTGGTGGTCGGCTGAACGAGAGCGACTGGCAGCTCGAATTAACGAACTCTCCATTCATCCAGAACTTCATGGACTGCCAGTCGGCGGTGTGACCGCTTCGAGTACTATCGATTCGACGTTGGATCCGATCCATTCAGCTCAATACCGAGAATGGGAATCGCAACTTGTCCAACATCGCGCCGAGCACTCTGAACTGCTGACGCGAGAAGCAGAATTGGCTCGTCAGAAGACGTCTCGCCAAAATGGAGATTCGGATGCGGAGAATAGTTCGCGTGAAACCTATTCGTCGTTACCAGCGAGCCAAGATCGCTACGTCCGTTCGAACAATGCTCATCGCGACTACTATGGAACTTGGGCAGGCTATGCCAAGCCACCTCGACAAGTTCGAGATTATGGTTGGATCCCGTCGGAAACAAGAGTATCCAACACATCCGAAACGTTTGCAACAGACTGTGAAACGGTTCACAATCGCATCTCGCATCTAGCCCGATTGATCGACGATTTGGAATCAAAACTTCAAGGTCGTCGAACGGTGGTTTCGAATCGTGCAACTTCCGCTTGGGAATCCGAAGAGCTTCGATCGCGATTGAACTACGCCGATGAAGTCTTAAAGAGCTGGGATCTTTACGAACAGACACGCCGACGATTGTCGGAAGTCCAAACGCAATTGCAAGGTCATGGTCCGTACCATGAAGCTGCTCGAGGGTCATTCCTACAATGCGTTGAACGATACGTGCGGGAGTTGTCAGCCGGGGCTTTGCGTAGATTGCCAACATGGGCATTGGAAGCCCTCCGTCGCGATCTGGGATACGCAGCCGGCCTCTCTAATCAAGGACGATTGGAGAGTTATCGGGAAGTATATCGCGACTATCGAGCCGATACAAAGCGAATCGACTATCCCGTACCGCCGTCGCAATCGTCCGAGCGGCAGTTGGTCGAGTTGGCAATGCGTATGGCGATTCTCGAATCGGCTGCCCATCGTGTTGGTCGCTTGCCGTTGATTCTCGATGACGCCTTAGATGGCTTCCATGGGCAAACGCTCGATCATGTCGTTCGCGTCCTGATCGAATTTGCTCGACAAGGACAGCAAGTTCTACTGATGACCAGTGAACCCGAAGTTGCCGAACGCATTCGTGTCCATCATGGCTGGGTCTCGCACTTAAATCCTGGGACCGTTGAGACCGATGCCCGAGCGTATGCACCGATCACATTTCGAGATCAATCGTATGTGACGCCCGTTCGACATATATCGCGACCGGCGGCATACGAAGAGTATGCTCCGTCCTTAGCCGAGGTCAACGCTCAACTTTCCGCTGCATCCGGAGCTTACGCTTTCGATGAAGTACCCGCTGCACCGCGAACCGTAACGTCGCCGCGCATTTTTCGGTACAACGACTATCCAAGAACGGATACGACACCGGTGCCGTCCCGAACTACAGCACCAGCACCGATCGCTCAGTCGCGACGATTCTTTCTCACCGAGAGTAGTCCGATCGAAGATGCGCCTGGGTTGCAATCATCCTTGGGAGAGCAAGTAAAAAGAATCGGCATCAAGTCCGTTGGACAATGGATCACCACCGACCCGCAATGGATTTACGATCATTTAGGGGCATCGATCGCTTCAATCGACACGATCATGGCTCGGCAAGCAGAAGCGAAGCTTATGTGCGGCGTTCCACAACTTCGAGCATTTGACGCTCGCGTTCTCGTTGGTTGCGGATTCAGGACGCCCCAAGCTTTGGCACAGATGCATCCAGGTCGCTTGCTCCGAACCGTTGAGACGTTCTTAACGACACCTTCGGGCCAAGAAATCCTGCGCAGCGGTACAAGTTATGAACTATCGCGGATCACCACTTGGATCGCTTCCGCTCGAAGGTCTCTGCACGGAGACAGTTCGTCGGATCGCGAACAGCGAATTCGCCAACGCAGTGAAGGACGAGAAGGACGAGAAGGACGAGAAGGACGCAGTTTGCGGAGTCGCCGATCGTCTCGATCGAGCAGCAGAGTTCGATATGATCGCGCTGAACGACCTGAACGTCGGCGCGAGCCACACGTTGATATATCCGCACCAGTCGCAAGTCGACCTGAATATTTAAATTCGCCTGAACGAGCAATTCGATCATCGGATTCAGATCGAAGTTCCGGATCGTCGCAATCTTCAAGTTCCGATCGCAGTTCTTCACGAACCCCGCAAAACAGCAGCGCAACTGGACTTAAATTTTACCTTGAATTGAATAGCCCCGTTGTCGACGCGCCGAGCATCGGACCGTCGATGGCTGAAAAATTATTGTCCCTTGGCATTCAGACCGTTCGCGATCTACTGAATGCGAATGCCCAAGCGGTCGCCGATCATTTGGATGATAAACGCTATGGTGTCGATACGATTATCGATTGGCAGCATCAAGCGACGCTGGTATGCCGCATTCCGAATTTGCGAGGACATGATGCGCAGATGCTAGTCGCTTGCGATGTTCGAACCCCTGAGCAGTTGTTGGCCTCCAATGCCAGCCATCTCTACTCGGCGGTGAGTACTTTCGCATCGAGCAAAGCTGGGCAGCGCGTTCTGCGCGGCGCAAGCGGTGCCGACCGTGAAGAAGTTCAAAGCTGGATAAACTGGTCACAGCAAAACCGCGCACTGCGAGCCGCATAGAAATTTTGCTTTCCGATACGGCATCCGTGACAGACACACTCGCTGGCGCTTCGTGCTTGTATTTCACGTAAAACTCGAGCGAATTATTATTTCCATCAGCCGGAGTGCGCTAGCACCCGGTTCGTTGGATGTGCTGGGACTATTAGATCATGCCCAAAACTCTTCTACTTCTCTCAGTTTTGTGCATATCCTGCTCAACGACTCATGCCCAGTTGAATACGAATCCGACGACGGTCGCTACTACATCGGAACCGGCTGACAAGTTTGATCTCTTCGATTACCTTGGGCAAGTCGAACCTGAACAACAAGAACGACCGGTCAATCAAGTTCTTACGTTGCCGGATACACTCGATCAACTTTCCCGCGAACAATTTGGATCGCGAACACCCGAGTTAGAGCAATCGATTCGGTGGCTCATTCTGAAAAACATTCCACCGGCCTACGAAGACAACCGGAAATGGGGACTCCAGAAAGAGGTTTATGATGGTTTTCGATTTCGCCGTGAAGGGTTGAAAATTGAAACAGAGCGCAAGTATCGAACGGTCAAGCATGGAACATGGTCGCGCTACTATGTTGAATTGATCGAGCCCGACAGTCGACTTGTCTTGCAACTCAATCGACTGGAAATGATCGCCAAGGATCGACTCGTTTTCGAAACGACGATCGAAGCACCCCTGCATGCCTTTGGTCGGATCAGTCAATGGCAACGCAATGTTCAACTGATCAGTTTATCCACCAATGCTGATGCGGTAGTTCGAATCTGGGTGCAAGCCGAAGTTGGCATGAAAACCAACCCGCTTGTCTTTCCACCCGAAGTACAATTCGAGCCGGTGGTAAAAGATGCCAAGGTCGAGGCGACGCATTTTGAGGTCCACCGTATTAGTCAGGTGAGCGGACCGCTAGCTGAACAACTTGGCAAAGGGCTTCGCAAAGTCGTCGACGATCGGTTGGAAGATTACTCCGAGAAGCTAGTCATTAAAATGAACCAGCAGTTGGACAAGCAGCACGACAAATTGAAACTGTCCCTCGGCCAAGAAATCGAATCTACGTTTCGACAATGGACTGCTTCAGCGCAGACCGATCGCTAGGCAAGTCCCATTCGTTCCTTGGGATCTTTCAACCCGTTAGCCAATTTGGCTAAGGCCTCGGTTTCGATTTGGCGGACTCGTTCCCGTGTAAGACCGAGTTCGATGCCTATTTCTTTGAGCGTATGTGGCAGGGTGTCTTCTAAACCGAATCGCATGCGAAGGACGGTGGCTTCGCGAGAATCGAGCGTCCCTAACAATTCCAAGGCAGTCGTCAAAACGTCATTGTCAAGCAACGTTTCGTCGGGACTCTTCAACCTCTCATCCATCACCATTTCGCCTAGCGACCAACCGACTTCGGTTTGATCGCTCTGCGGTGTCGCGTTGTAAACTTGGATAGCCTTTTTAATGATCGGAAGCTTCTTCTTGGGAAGCCCGAGTATTCTCGCGATCTCTTCTTGCGTCGGCATGCGACCAAGTTCATCGGTCAAGCGAGCCGTCGCTCGTCGCCACTTACTGAGCAATTCGACCATGTACGCAGGGATTCGAATGGTCTTCGAGGAATTGATCAGGGCTCGTTTGATCGATTGTTTGATCCAGTAGCTTGCGTAGGTGCTGAATCGCGTCCCCATGTCAGGATCAAAACCCTCGACGGCGCGTAGCAAGCCGAGGTTTCCTTCTTCGATGAGATCTTGAAGGCCAAGCCCTTTACTTACATAACCGCGAGCAATATTGACTACCAATCGCAAATTCGCGCGGACCATATGATCGCGAGCTTGGGCATCGCCGGTTGCGATGCGCCGTGCAAGATCCTGCTCTTCGGCTGCGGAAAGCAACTTCGTTTCGTTGATTTCACGAAGATAGGTTTCGAGCGGCGATTGCGGCGCAGCTCCATGCGCAATCGAACGTCGCCGAGATAGCGATTTGAGATCCTCGTCTTGGAATGGTTCGGCGTCTTCAGTGAATGGGCCAGCAGCATAAGACATGGATCGGGTACCGTTGGTTAGGGGTCTGATAATCGACGAGTAGACTCATGTGTGCAGACTCCTTTCCACACCCTATCCTCGACGATCTCATTTATCGGCGACCTGTGCTAGCAAAAATAGCGATCCAAGAAGTTTGCCAGTCGCGCTACGTGTATCAATTGAATGCCATCAATCTAGAAAAGAATAGATCGGTTCAGGGATCGTCAAACGCAGCAACAACTGGGAAAGCCAACCGATTCCGTCCTTTTGTAGCGATTCTAAGCTTTTTTCTGCTTGAGCAAAGGCGGCGACGGCTGCGTCTGGCGAATTCTTGCCGAGCTTGTCTGAAGTTTCTGGAAGGAGTCTCTTAATAACGGATTCCAATGGTTGGACCGCGCGCGACTGAACATCGTATTGAGTCGACTCATGGAACTGAATCCGCAACTGCCGCCATTGCTCAAGAGCGACTGCACGATCATCGGCGATTGCATTCTGATCGGCCTCGAATCGTGGATCCAACGTTCGATAGCGAACTTCCAAGACGGCAGCCGCTTTGGGCCACAAGTGACGGACGTTTTCAAGGGCCGTCATCATTTCTTGAAATCGAATGACGACCGAAAACCCCAGGACAACCCCGAGGACTAAGATGATTCCGAATACAATCGTAAACGTTCGCCCGGGTATCGATCTTGGAGCGTGGGTCATAGGCGAATGTCGCTCGATTAAGTCAGCGGAACAACGAGGCGATATTGAAGCGAACGCCATTTAATAAATCAACGACCTGTCGCGGCCGCATCGCTACGAATCTGGATTTACGCTTTCCATTCCTGGAGCGATTTAAGCTCATTCTCGACCGAACTTCCGTCGGGCGTTTCATCGGAATCGATTTCGAACCAACGTTCATCGAATTTCACAAAGCCAGCTTCGCCTTTCATACCGCGTTGGATAGCGACGTTGGTGGTAAGTGCAATCACCGCATCGCCCATCGCAATTTTCGGATAGCATTTAACTTGGTTTTCTTCGGACGGATTGCGAATGCAATAAGCCCAATGCTCGATCTCTTCGGTATAACCGCGACTAACTGGTCCCGAAGCAGCCGCCTTGGCAACCGGTGCGGCCTGTCCGCCGCTCGCCTGAGTATCGAGTGCAAAACCACCGCCAGCCGGTTTCACGCCGACCGATGCCGATGTATCCGAGCCAGCGTAGAGCATGACTTCTTGTTCCTTTTCGAGGATCAAGGTTCCCTTGGTTCCCATCACCACTTCGCCGTAACCACCGAATCCGTTGCCGTTGATCGACGAGTATGACACAACGATTTTCTTATTCGGATTCTCAGAGTATGGCGGGATGAAATTCTTCTTCTCGACGGTCGGATAACCAACATCGAAACGACCATCATATTCTGGTCCAGGAAACTCGAACGAGCAGTAAACGTGATCCTCCGCATCGCGATCTTCTGGAAAAATAGTTCGACCACCGATAGCGTGCACCGTCAGCGGATGGGCTTTGGAATGGTCCTTTCGCAGTGCCGAACAGAAGATGCTCGCCGCATCCAATTGATGGCTTCCTAATTCGGCCATCAACCCGCCGCCGGTTCGATTCCAGAGTCGCCAACGAACCAATTCTTCCATGGCTGGCCGATCGCGACCGCTTTCGAGCTTCTTCGAAATATATCCAGCTTTATCCGCATCCAGATTTCGATCGAGATTCCAAGCTTCCCATTGATCGACTTTCTTTTGAAGCAATTCCAGGTCCGTGCTCAAACCTCGTTTGAGCGCATCGGCGAGTTCTTTCTTGAGCTTGCCAAGTTGCTCGACGATCTTATCGACGGTCTTTCCAGAATCATTGAGTTCACCGCCAGGCAACGGTGGTTGCCACGAGTCATTGCCAGGCAAATTACCACGATGCCATTGAGCTCGAATATGGTGAAGCTGACCGAGCATTCCCCACTGGATGACATGAACTGCGTTGTCGTAAAGAACGCTATAGTGCCGTTGATGGCCAGTTGCCAAATGGATCGGATTGCCTTCTTTGTCTTTCGACTCAGCCGCAACGCGGGCCATCGCCTTGCATTGTGCGACGTTATGAGCCATCAGCTTCTCGGTCAAAACATGCTTGCCGCGCAACATGGCTTGAATCGCGACCGGTGCATGCAGGTGCAACGGCAGAGCGATAATGATCGCTTCGACTTCAGGATCATCGAGCATTTTTGCGATGCCATCGAGTCCATCGTAAACGCGGACACTCTTTTTGGCTTCATCGATCGATGAGTACTTGGCTTTCGCAATCAACCCGGGACGAGCCGACAGTGCTGCCGGTGTAGCCCAGTCGCCATGGAAAGCTCGATGAATACTCGATGGTCGGATATCGGCGATAGCAACGACTTGGACGTACTCGGGCGAGCAGCCACCCAAGAGAACGTTCCCTTCGTCGCCAACTCCGATGACACCTACGCGAACAGGGTCGTTTACTTTGCTATATCCAAAGTACATCGCTCCCAGGCCAGCGCCTGAGACTGCACCGGCACCGACGACGCCTTGCAAAAAATCGCGTCGCGTAACACCGATGGCCTCGTCAAAGTTGTCTTTGCCGATCTTCTTTTCTTCCGGAGTCAATTGATCCATTTCGGACATCACCTATCTAACAATACCAATGTTTAATCACACCAATGTTTAACAAATGCCCATGTTTCACCAACCAACCGATACGACAAACCTCATCATGTAGCCTATTTCGCTGCTCGATTCTTCCAAAATGCCCATGGGAAGAAATCTAAGCCGGCATAACGTCCTGAATCCGAAAATGCTAACACGAAACAGGCAACCATTTCAACCGCTTGAAAGTACGTTGGCAGTGCCCCAGGTGAACCAGGAAACTGCGAGAGGACAACCGAGCCAAGGAACAGCCCTGCCGCCACCCCAGCAACCGGTGTTAATAGTCCAAGGATCAACAATATTCCAACCGACATATCGAATATTGGAATGATCTTATCGATCAAGCGCACGCTAAGTAGACCGCCTCCGATTTCGAACGAAACCGCACCCACGGTACTGCGCTGGTTCGGCGTAGCAATCGCTATTAGTCGACTTTCAAGGTTGGCATTGTTTTTGTCGATCGCTGATAGCGTCGGCTTCACCAATCCTCGCCATTTCGATTCGATCTCATCGCGCTGAGCCCGAAGCGATGCAACATCAGATCGTTTTGGATCGACAGCAAGTTCGGCGATGCGTTCGAAGCCCTTGAAGTATTCGTTGATTTGCGGCGACCATTCCGCGTCGATGGCGTCCCATCGAGCGATCGTATCGGCTTTAATCTGCTCGGCGTCTTTGGTTTGATTCGGGTTAAAACTATACGTGTTGCGAACGCGATCGACATAGCTGGAATAGGCCGTTACCATCGCATTGCGATCCAATCGAATTCGACCGTCATAGTCAGGCACCATCTTTTGAAATTCAGGAGCCAGCGGCCCTTTGGCGGCACCTAAAAAGCCGACCGATGAAAAGCTTCCCTCACGAACTTTCGTCACGCCTTCCATATAGAAGTGCCATCCGACGGTAAGTCGCAAGCAGACAAGGGCTAGGACTCCCAAAAGCCCAATTCTTCGATACGTTGAATTTGCAGATTGCATTCTCGAAGGACTCTCCGTCGTATTCTTTCTCGTAGGCTGCTGGCGCGCAAGCCGTGGACTATTACATTAACCGGGAACTCGACCATGGATTTAACATGTTCAAAAGCACCGACGGCTAGGTCCGCAATTATGCTCTAAACCAAGTCTCGCGTGAATGGCCTATCGCTTAACATTATCATATCGCATTGGCTTGGTAAAATCACCAAATTGGTAAGATATGTCGATCGCTGCCCCATTTCCGAATTTCCTGGAATTTGTATGACCGTCCCAAACAACCCCGTTTACGCGATCGAATGGCACGAAAATTGGAACGGCACGCTTCGATTGCTCGACCAGACAAAGCTGCCAGAATCACTAGAAGTGCTCGACTGCCAATCGGTAGAAACGGTTTGGGAAGCGATTGTCATGCTGCGAGTCCGAGGGGCACCCGCCATCGGAATCGCTGCGGCCTATGGCGTGCTGCTAAGCCTGAGAAAATTTTCGGGTGTTGAACCTGACTCGCCGGAAATTCGAACAGCCGTTCACCAAGCGATCGATTATCTCGCGACTTCGCGACCGACCGCCGTTAACTTATTTTGGGCATTGGAGCGGATGCGGCGACGATTGGACTCAGAAAGCATTCTTGAAACAGTAAGTGAATTAGGCGGACGATTGCTCGATGAAGCTCGTCGGATTCATGACGAAGATCGAATCATGTGTCATGCGATCGGAAAGTTTGGAGCTTCGCTAATCCATGACGGGATGGGATTGCTGACGCACTGCAACACGGGAGGACTTGCCACTTCCGAATACGGGACAGCTCTGTCTGCCTTCTTCACGGCACAAGATCAAGGGAAGTCTATTCACGTTTACGCCGATGAAACTCGACCGCTGCTGCAAGGCTCGAGACTAACAGCCTGGGAACTGATGCAGCGTAAAATCGACTGTACGGTTATCTGCGATTCAATGGCCGCACAAGTAATGCGCGAAGGGAAAGTCCAAGCTGTCTTTGTCGGTGCGGACCGCATCACGGCGCGAGGCGATGCGGCCAACAAGATCGGAACCTATGGCGTGGCGGTTCTCGCCAAGTATCACGGAATACCGTTCTATGTCGCCGCCCCCTCGAGCACCTTCGATTTGTCCATTGTTGACGGCGATGAAATACCGATCGAACAACGTCGCGATATCGAAATTACCCATGCCTTCGGCAAACGGACGGCCCCTGTCAACGCTCGCGTTTACAATCCTGCATTCGATGTCACACCCGCTGAACTTATCACCGCAATCATTACCGAGCGCGGGATCATCCAACCGGTGACGCAAGGCGATATTCAAGCGATGCTTTCATAATCGTTGATCGATTATTTCAAACAATCCTTGCAAGTACCTTTTAGGAAGACCTCCCGGATATGTCGCGTTTTTCCGGTCTTTTCTTTTTTGCCGCTCGAAAAAGAGATTTCGCCACTGGCTAGGCATTCAACGCGTCCACAATCATCGCAAACAAAGTGAGGATGATCGCCAGGTAAATGTGCCCCCTTGCCACGAATCTCGAATCGCCATGAATGATCGCCAGCGTCGATTCGGGCAACAATCTCTGATTCTGAAAGTTCGATCAAAACACGATACAATGTTGACTTATCGTAGCCTGCAGGTACCAAGACATCCGAAATCTCAGCGTGACTGAGCGCTCGTGTTTGTGAACTTAAGTACTCTAATACCGCGAGCCGCGATGGTGTGCTGCGCAAATTGGCTTCACGAAGACGCTCTCGTGATGACTCAACCGAAAGGGCTGCTGTTTTAGATTTTCTATCGCTTGCGGCCACAATTCTTCCGCTTTAGTTAAAAACAGTCTGGCTACACTCTTGCATGCTTCTATCTTACACAAAATCGTCACATACAGGAGCTGCCTAGTGTGATTCCTTGGCTTCACCGCCGTTGCGGCTTCCAATCGCCCACCATGTATTCTGGTCAATACTTTGCGTAATATACCGGACGCTTGCATCCGCCATTGCGACGTTGACGCCATCGATGTGTCGACTGCCAGCGGTAACAATGTTATTTCCGTTCCCCTCGCCGCCGTAAATGTGACAGTTTCGCTTGTTGGGAGTGAAGACATGCATATACGTATTGCCAACGTTGGACCATCCGGAAATCCAGCCGTTGCCAATTGGAGCAGAATAATGGGCGTCCGGCATTGAAACGCCTTCACAGTAACTGATCCAACGATCGAGCGTTCGCTTGGTGAGGCTCCCGCCACAAAACGAGAACATTCCTTGGTGCAATTTATCGATCCGGCCGTAGGATAGTCCAAACGGAGTTTGCGACGCATTGACCGAATTGATCACACGTTCTGCGATCAATGCGGTATTTGATGTGCCGTCCAAAAAACTAGCGAATGTCACATGCTCTACATGCCAGCTTTCAATGAATTTCGAATTGAAAAGGCCGATTGCCCCGTTTGTTTCCAGGCTTGCCTCGCTCGAATTGGAAACACTCGCTCCCATTGGCCATCCAGTATTCGCGGTGTATGAACCAGCGGACGCGTTTGCCGAACCAATTGCGGACGAAGCTCGTACCGGATCCGAAGGGCAAAGAACGAGCGGCAGTTTCGTCGCCGCAGCTTTAGCATTGGGATGGGTGGATGAGAGCGTTACGGTGCTGTAACCACTCAAACTCAGTTGACGTCCTGAATCGGCCATCCCGACATGCGAATCAATCAACTGAACTAAAGCGAATTGTTCAAGCTGCGGCAAAATGGGAACAACCCAACTCGTAAATCCAGTCTGGCAGTACCTCGGAGCCTCTTTCGCTCCCAGATACTGCGTAGGCAAAGTTCTAAACGAATATTCGTAGTTGTGTATTGCGATAGCAATTTGCCGCATTTGGCTGCTGCACTGTAAACGTCGAGCAGCTTCTCGCGCCTGCTGGATCGCTGGAAGTAAAAGAGCAGCCAGCAATCCAGCAATGGCGATTGCAACTAAAAGCTCAGTCAGAGTGAATCCACCACTCGCTTCTTTGAAAACCGAACGCTCAGCATCGCTAGTTGATCCCATATTCATTTTTCCCTGTTTGCTCATACGCGAACATTATCCCTTGTCATTCCGGCTGCCAGTCAAATTGCGCTCAGCGATTCGGACAAAGATGCAATAAACGACCTAAATCGGTAATCCTCACCAATCGCTTTATGTATGCACTTGCATACGATTTGCATATGCGATACTATAGCACATAGGCGCGAGTGGCAATAGCCGTGGCGATGCGTTAGGTAAATTACGAGACTTTCAATTTTCAAGATCGGGTTCTACTATGGATTTTCGAATGGCTTATAGAATGTGCCGGCGAACGATTGCAGCAAGCTTTTGCGTATTGGGAATGTGCTTTGCTTCGCAACAAGCGGTTTCAGGGATGCTCTATACTGGCGGGCACGGCGATATTGGAATCGGCTACGAACTAGATGATCCGTTGAATCCAAACAGCCCCAGAAACTTGTTTCCACACTGGCATCTAGGAGTAGGAGCTTTGATCGCAGGGCTCCCAGCAATAAGTGACCAAGAGTTCAAGCCACAAGAAATCACGGCCGTAGTGCCTCTGACATCTAAGTTCACGAATCCCGGCGGACCGACATGGAATTTTCTCGGCGGATCGCCCAATTCGGATGTCTACTTTCTTTCGCAGAACAATTCACCGAGTATCGAAATCCCGTTTCTCGGACTTGCTTCCGACGAATTGGATGCGGCCGAATGGAATGCCCTTACTTGGAGCATTAACCTACCGCAAACCGCCCCCGGTGCTTTCTCGATTTTTTCTAACGGCATCTTCGGTCCGAACGTCGCGTATTCGTCTACGCTCGGTATCTCAAGCTTTCAAACGTCAGTCGGCTCGCACAATCATTTTAATCTCGCATTTACCCAACCGGGATTCTATGATCTGGAGTTCTCTATAACAGGCACGCATGCCACGGATGGCAATAAAACATCGAATGGGACCTTCCAGTTCTTTGTGGGCGACGTTTCGTCAATACCAGAGCCGAATTCAATTCTATTGATAGTGATCGCAAGTGCCTCTTACGTTGTTACCGGTCGGTCTCAATCAAAACGATTGCTGTTCTATTCTTAACGCTGTCCTCGTGAATGCGAGCGAATTAGCCTGCGTATTGCCAGCGTCATTTGCCGAGCAGCTTGGCGATAAGGAAACTTTGCATCGTCGGGTATTGCGTCGAAGGGGATTGTGGAGACACGAGGAGCAATTCGACATTCTTTTCTTTCGTTTTGGCTGCAAGCTGAATTCCGTACATCGACGAATGCGTTGGATCGGGTTCAGGTTTTCCGATCTCGGGCATTTCCTTTTGCCGAGGATATTCTAGGTAAAGCGGCGGATCGTCGGAAGTGACCAATTCATACGGTGAGTACTCTTTAATCCAAGGTAAAACTTTCTCGCGATTGGGGATAAGCAACTCGAATTCGTCGCCTCTGGATCGTCCAGGTCCAGCGAAACCAAAGGCATGACCGCCATAGACCGAATTGACAATCCACTCACGCAACTGCTTCGGATCGAGAGACGTCTGCGCACCCGAAACGGCAGCGCACGATAATCTCGTCGATTGCCGTGCTACGAGATCGTTACTCTTCGGATCCGCCAGGTCATCGTGAAGGGCTAACCAAAGTGAAGTACAAGCACCGGCCGAGCTGCCTGTCGCACCGACTCGCGTTGGATCGATATTCCATTCTTTGGCTTTCGAACGCAACGTTTGAAGGGCGCGACCCGCATCATGCAAGCAACCTTTCACCGGCGGCTCGACCTTGTCTTCCATCGCTTGATTTATAAATCGATAGTTGATCGCAGCGACCGAAATGCCTCGATCGAGAAAGGGTTGGATCGACGAAGTACCGTATCCAGTTTTATCACCATTCTGCCAACCACCACCATGAATCAACAGCACAAGCGGCGTGGGCTGCTCGGATTTTGCTTGCCAAAAATCAAAAACCTGACGCGGCGATTCACTCGCATAAACATAATCGGCGACCGTCGGCGCAGGACGAGCCGGCGGTTTTTTTTCCGCAGTTTTGACCGGTTCACTCGCGACTTTTTTTTCTTGCCCGATCGTAAGTGGATTGAGAAGCAACAAGGCGAAGCACAGCGGAAGGAAGAGCGTTTTAATTTTCATTTTGGTTTCTCGCAAACGAATTTCGGACGAACAGGGCAACTCAGTCTATCACTCCCGATTTTAATTGTCATCCGTCCGGAATCGGTATGGACAACAAGCATCAGCGTATTCGAAATCAGCTATGGGCTCAATTCACTTCCCGATGGTCGGCGTAAACAGTTGCTACGGGAGGCACTCGAAGGGATGATCGACGAAGAGTTACAAGGCCACGTGCTTGACTTTGATCAGGTCGCAGCAGAACGAGCGGGGCAAATTTCTGCCGAACTGCATGCCGTTGGTCGTCGAGTCGAAATCCGCGACGTGCAGATCGCAGGAATCGTTGCCGCTCGGCATGCGACCTTAGCGACGCGCAACGTAAAGCACTTCGCCGATACCGGCATCTCAATCGTGGACCCCTGGGAAAAGACATCTGCAAAGAAGTAACCTTGCCGCAGTAATGAGCGGCACAGTTTATTGTGCTAGCAGCGATGTCGTTATCTTGCTACCAACCGAATGTGAGGCGTGTAAACGGTTGACCTTTGTCTGTCCAAATTCGGTCGCCTTTGAGCGATATAAGCTCGCGCTGCTGATCTTTTGTGAGGGTCGCCTGGATTGCTGGGCTATATGCATCTGCCCGCATCAACAATAGCGGGCCAATCTTGTCTTTTTCGATTCCCTTCCCGTCTGCGATTTTTGACAGTACGGCAGTCTTTTCGAGCTTCAATTCTGCAATCGCGACTTCAATCTTCGATCGTTGTTCCGTCGTCAATTGCAGTCGATCCGAAATTCGTTGGTTGAGAACGCCTTCATCGCCATAGAAGTGCAGATAGACACCCATAAGTTGATCGACGCCGGAGCGTCCCAGCTTTTTACTCAGCATTGCGAAAATTTCAGGCTCCATCCTCTCTGCTTCCACGACGAGCCTTTCTAATAGAAGTTCTCGTTCCCGAATGTCACTCAAAATAAACTCGTTCATATCTGGCATTGAACGTTGAAGCTCCGATAATTTTGATTTCAACTCGTCATAATCTGACGGAGACATTCCGATTTTTTTACGCACATCGGCAATCGAAAGCATCCGGCAAAGCTGGACCGCCGGAGCTCGACGAACATCCATGCTTTGACGGTTCGGACTTTCCGTTATTGCTTGCGCGTCCAGCGTATTCGATAAAGCGAATACGAATACGCCGAATAGCATTGACAAATAAACGACCCAATATTGTCTAAAACGCGGGTCATTCATGGAACGGGGTCGCAACATTCACTCACTCGATTCCCAAAAGCGATAACAAAAGATCTTTGTCGAACAGTCCTTCAGGCAACGGCTGATTGATAGAAAACCATTCAAGAAAAAACGTTTTGACGGTATTTTCGTTGCAAGCGTAGGACACATAGCGAGGCATCCAATAGCCGTCGACTTTCCTTAACTTAACGTCAGCTTCGACGCTATGAAAAAATCCCTTACTTCGCATTTCACCCACACGAATTGCGACCGGGTGCGAATCTTTTTGAGCGTCGAATGAAATACTCAATGGACTCAATTTAGGATCCATCGCCAACGGTTGGCGAAACGTCACGATCGATCCTGCTGATTCGACCGTCCAGTTTTTATAGGCGCGGTTCCAGGATGAAAGATTTGAAAACATTTTGGATTGCGGTACGAAGTTCGCCATTTCGTGACAGAATCCCCCGCCTAGTGTCAACGGGTCTGGCACCGGGACGGCGATCAACGACGGCAGTTCAACGAATTTACGTCCAGCAAGCTTAAATGCGACCGCTCCATCAATTAAGTAAACGTTGATCGAACTACCTACATTTAATGAACCAGCGAATGCCAATTCCGGCAGGAAGGGTTCTGTGTACTGAATCGCAAGCCAACGATCGTTGGCTTGATCGCAAGCGATTTCAAAAGTTGAACGCAACAAAAAATTTGTCGTATCGACGTTAGGAGAGGCACCCGCAACCAAAGATTGCTTAAAATCGTCGCTCAGGAACGTCAAACTTTCGATTCGCACGCAATACGAAGCAATCGCAGATCTCGATTGTCTAAATTGTTCGAGCGACTCAGAGAATGTTGACACAAGCTGCGCACGAGACACTGAAGATTGAATCAATAAAATTGCAAAACCCAACGCTAAGGAGCACGCATAATTGCTTGAGGCTTTGCGGTAGATTCGATTACGATTGGAAAAATCCATGAAAAACATCCGATGAGTGTTGGAGGAGTTTGGACTATCTCGGTTGTAATTCCGAAATCAATTGTCCTCGAACTTCTGAAATGAGTGAATCTAAACCGTTGGGCTTTTGTTGCAAAAATCCGATTTCGACACGGACAATTCGGTTCCGAATTCGATTTATTCCGGTTCTTCTTCTTCCTCGTCTTCTTCCTCGTCTTCTTCCTCGTCAACAGGGGCAGGAGTACAATTCGGGTACGGCTTACAAGTTGTCCAACTTAGGGTGTAATCGTCATCGCGTGGCGTTTGACTGCCGAATCCTTCGCAGTACCAATAGTACGAACAGACCGTTTCGCCCATTCCAGTTTTACTGTCCCAATTTGTTGCGCAATCCTTAATCTCTGCAGATTGGGCGGGAGAGAACTTGCAAAACCGTGTCGTGTAACAAACCTTGCTTGCGGCTGCGTCTGCAATTTGCTGAAATCCGCGTCCAATATTCGGCCCGCCACAATCGACGACATCTGCCATATCTTTCGAAATATTCTCCGTTTCACCTTCACAACTATCCGGAGAAGTCACGGTATAGTATTCGCCATAACTCCCTCCAAATTCCTCGTAGTCATAAGGATGTATCAAAATATCTGTGTCGCGACTGATCATCGTACATGGGCTAAAATCGACGCTATTATCACAGCTCTTTTCTTCAGGTTCTACACAATTCAATTGGGGTAGCGGAGGTGGCGGCGATTGAGTGTACGCCCATTCAATTCCAAACTCCGTGAATAACAACAAAGCCAGTCCGATGCCAATGTGCAATTTTTGATTCATACCAAGATCTCCAATACTCCAAAATGGAAGGGCATTATTTGATGGGCAATGATTCGCGCCATCCCAACTCTTCGATGCTCAACACAACCTGATTGACTTCGTCCAAGCTGACGTTCAGTTGCAGCTGTTGGTTTAGGACTTGAATTCGAAGCCATTTACTGGACAGTCTTTCGATTCGAACATCCGTTCCGTGACTTAATTCTCTATCGTTCAGGAATATTTTTAGCTTCGCTGCGAAATCTCCAATGTCCACTGCCCGACCAACGATGTTGATCGGCAACCAAGACGTATCATGGTCGCGTAGCAGTGCTTTCGGAAAAATTTCTACGTTCGAAATGTGCCGCATTGGCACTTTCAGTTCTCCTACGAAAACAGACGTTCGACCGGAACCATGCGTCGCAAAGAGACGCAACGAAACTTCTTTCGGCTTTTCGGTAATGCTTAAGAATTTATTCGTCCCAAATAGTTCGACGGAAACTTCTTGTGTCAAAGCATTTTCGTCGAGTATTGCGTCAATTTTTGCTAACGCAGTAATGCCTTCGAGCTCAGTGCGTATGGTGAGAGAACTCCATTTCCATCGGCTTGAGTTTACGATCCGAATCGCATTGGACTTTCCCTCCCGAATTTCGAATGCGTCGCTTTGACGTAAAAGGGACAACTCTTCGCGAATTGGTATCTTCAAATGATAAGACGCCAAGTGCCGTGATTGCGGTTTTTCGTCAAGGTCAGTCTGACGCCCAAAGATATCGAAGTCTAGCTCGACCATTTGAGTCGTTGGATAGACAACAAAATGAACTTCCGCGGTGGTCGATTCTCCTTTGTCAATGGCTCTTCCGCAGAAACTGTGGGTGGTTTTCGTGATCCGCAATCGATTTTAGCCGTAAAATCCATGAAAAACACGAAACTGAGTGATTGCAAAAACC
>JAWXCK010000159.1:0-22573 GCA_034408855.1 Pirellulaceae bacterium | reverse complement strand
TCAAAAATCCAATGCGAAACGGGTGTCCGGTGAAACTTCGGTTTTCTATTCGTAACGATAAATAGTCAATTTTGACCCACAGATTCTGCGGAAGAGCCACTCTTTTTCGGTAGAACTCATGGCCAAAGCCTATGAGGTGACTCGCGAACTACGATACCTCGATATGGCCATTCACCGCGCACAGTTGGGAGTCATTCCAGGCCAACTTACCGACGGGCCCAATGCCGGAGTTTGGTTGGATGCCCACAATGCATCCCCTCAATTTCACTACATCATGATGCGAGGTTTGACCCGGCTGTTTGGCGTGATGCCGGCGGATCATCCGGCCCGCGACGAGGTACTCAATTGCTTGCAACTCGGGCTCAGAGTCAGGAACCAAGAAATTATCGATCGGGGTGTGAGCAACAAGGACAAAGCTATCGAGTCGCTCCTATTAGTTCATTCGGTTTTCAGAAACGATCCAAGCTTTATCAAAAAGACTCGATCCTCGGAATCGCTGCGAATCATCAGCGAAGTCGTATCCGATGAATATCGTCGCAAACGATACCCACTTCCGCCACGCGAATGGGGCCTCTTTTTGGAAGCGATTGTAAGCGACTCGGTTATCCCCAAAAGCTAGCGTGGAATATTCGGCAGCCGGAACGCAATTGGCGTTTTGCATCGTGCGGCTGAGCCTTAAAACACTTGCTATGTTTGGGTTCATACGTCAGTCCGCTCATGTACTTGACTCGGTCAAGTGACTTTTGATTCCAAGAGCTGCGTGAAGCAGCCATCTGGCAGGATCGATCATATCACCGATGAATTCACCGAGTCCGCTGAATCCGTCTTTCGAAAAAGCGATTAGGAAGCCGAGCATGAGGATATTTGCCGACGGCAGGAACATCCAACAAAACTTCCATGACAAGGCTATGAGTTCTTTTTGGTCTCGGCGTATTTCACGAATTGTAGAGACGACATGGAATCCGGTAGCGATTCCCAAGGCGATACTGGTCCAAGGCAAAAAAAAGAAACTGAGTGGCAGGAAGATTGCAAAAAGCCAAAGAATCACAGCGGCGGTCGGAAAAAAATAGGGGGCGATTTGAATAATCCAATTGCCGCTTCCCAAAAATCGCACATGCGACCCCCGCTTCTCTTCGCGAGAAAGTCCCACGATCGGATGAAAGGTAAGCAACGCAAAGAGGAGATGCGTCGCTTCATGTTCGGCTCGCATCAACCATGGCCCCATCCAATGAAACCGAAGGATGAATCGCCAGACCAATACGAAAACAAACACTCCGCCGCAAAAGGCGATCGTCGAACGCGGCATGATCAGGACGCGACTGGCCAGACAATACGTAGCCCACACAAGTGAAGGCAAAATGAGGACTGCTAAAACGGCGACCGGCCATTGTAGTCTTTGAATCCATCTATCGAATGAGCGATATAGCACACTATTGACCGAATCGACTTCGAAGTTGCTGAATACCTTCCAAGAGCGGACGCGGATTTCCATTGGCATCGACTAATCCAGCGTTCGAGTAGACGTGCTTATCGCGATCGGAATGCTGGCTCCAGAAAATGCCATGAACGTTTTGTTTTGCCAAGAGCATTTGAATGGTCTCCAACGCATATTGTTCGGGCGACGGTGCAATCAATGTGGCGTTCACGTCGACTTCGGATTCAGGTGCCTTCCAGTTGGAAACCATCCGATACTTTCCGAATGCGTTTGCATCGTTCTCAAGGCTGCTAGGGGCCGTCATGCATGCGACAATAGGTACGCCTAGGATGGACCAGTGATCGATAAGATCGGAAACGTCGATCAAATCGCGAGGCAATGAACCACCCGGTGAGTAGTTCAAGTTCAGCTCCAATGCGATTCCCGAAAGTCCCAAATCGGCGCGAAGCAGTGCATCGGAAAAATGTAACGGACTAATCGCATTGACTCGCTTGCCAAGGTATTCGCCCCAAGGCATGTCCATGGTGATAAGCACCGGTGTGCGAGGATCGGCGCGGCGAGCTGTCTGAATGAGACCTACGGCCAACTGCAAGGTTTGTTCGTCGGTCAATCCAAGATCGTTGGGACCGTTGAGCCCGGCTCCGACATTCCAAATACTCACTTGACCACGGTAGCGTTCAACTGTTCGCTGAATAAATTGACAAGCACCTTGATAGAGCGAATCAAAATTGTTCAGCATGTACATCCAATTCTGAACCGCGTGTGGCTGAAGCGACACCAGAGGGCCACCTACGATGCGGACGTTTTGCTGTTTCGCCCATTTGATTTGCTCGTCAAAGACTTCGTAGCCAATTCGATCGGCATCGGCTTCAATCCGATGCCAGCTCGGAGCGACCACGACCGAGTTAAAGGCTTCTCGGACCGTCACGGCATCCGTTTGCCATCGACGACCATGGTCTAGTTGCAATCCTAAGAGCGTACTGAGTTGTCTCTCTTGCTGGACACGAAACTGAATCGCTTGTGCCATGAACGAGCGGCAAAGGATTCGCGAAGCAGAAACTGAGGCTTCAATCGATTGCTGGGCTTTTTGACACGCCATATAGGGAGACGAAGATTGGAGCATGATGGCATCGATGAAGTACCGAATCGAATCGTCCACCAAAAGATTAAAAGCCTCGCTGAGTTTCAATCCGAGGCGTTGCCAATCGAACGCTCGATGGCGAACGCGATGCAATGTGCCACGCGCTAATTCAACAGGAAGCCAGTACGGCTCGGTCTGACAACGAAGACTTGCGGTAGTCAAAACAGAGACACCGTACTCTCGATTGGGCCAAACGACCGAAAGCCGACCGGATTCGTCTACAACCCGCTCGATTTCAAAGCCGTTATCGGTTCTCTCGATTCGGCCTGCCCATGGGACCCCCTCGATACCTGAAATATAGGCAGTATCCAATACCTGCGGGTCGTATTGGTCAATTAGGGGTACATTGAACTGCATGAGCCCCATTGGGTGGCGCTTTAGTCTAGGAACAAAGTTTTGTAGCGGTAAAAGATTGTCGACTCTTTCGGAAAGCATCGACAAATCGTAAACTCGACGTCCAACGATTGTAGTCGAAAATTGTAATCGATTGTTATCGAGCTCACTACTTGGCAACCAGATTGTCGTGAAGATGAATGAACCACTTGTCCAAACCGATTTGCCTTTCCCAAAGCGTCAAGGAAAAGTTCGCGATTGCTACGACCTTGGCGATTCGATGCTCATCGTCAGCACCGATCGTATCAGTGCCTTCGACTATATTCTGCCCAACGGAATCCCCGATAAAGGCCGCATCTTAACGCAGTTGAGCCGGTTCTGGTTTGAAAACTTGGGCGTAAAACACCATATGCTATCGACGGATGTCCCACCCGATGTCCGAAAATACGATCCCAACGGCTTGCTCGTCGGGCGAGTGATGGAAGTACGCAAAGCGACGGTCATCCCTTTTGAATGCGTGGTTCGAGGGTACCTGGAAGGTTCCGGTTGGCGAGACTACCAATCATCCGGAAAAATCTGCGAGATCCCGTTGCCGGCCGGTCTTCAGCAATGCGCGCAGCTCTCGAATCCCATTTTTACCCCGACCACCAAAGCCGAAGCCGGGCATGACGAGAGTGTTTCCTTCAACGCGATCGAAAAATACCTTGGAATTCCACTGGCCAATTCGCTTCGCGAAAGAAGTTTGCACGTTTACCAAAAAGGCGCACAGATCGCTGCCGAGAAAGGGATCTTAATTGCGGATACTAAATTCGAATGGGGATGGCATCAAGACGAAGTCATCTTGATCGATGAAGTCTTGACGCCTGATAGCTCGCGATTTTGGCCCGCCTCCAGCTATCAACCCGGCCAAGCACAACAGTCATTCGATAAACAATTTGTACGCGAATACCTGATGAGTACCGATTGGGACCGGAATAGCCCGCCGCCAAGTCTTCCTGAATCGATCATCGACAAGACTCGCCAAAAATATATCGACGTCTATGAACGGTTAACCGGCAATCGATTCGCTTTTTAAATTTCGACAAATCCTATTTTCTAAGTGAGGTAAGCTTCCAGCTTGCCTCGTCATGTTATTTGCAGGGCATAGCAAGCTGGAAGCTTACGCTACCGCCAATTCGCTAGCATTGTTCCGTCGCTTTTTCGATGTCGCAATTCAACGCATCTGCGGAAAAACCGGCATAAATTGCTTAAGCCGCAAATTTTGCTCATCTGCAATACTCTTGCTAACCGATCCTAACAAGAAGTGCCTGCGCCGAGTGTTTGACGTACTGTTGATCCGCAGAACCGGCGGCTAGCGTCGTGCCGCTCACATTTTCATCAGGACATTGCGCGACGCGTTTTTTATGTTTGCGATCCAGTTGGAGAGCCTTTCAAATGATTAAGCAACTTCCGAGTCTAACGTGGCGAGCTGCGTTCGTACTCATGACGATCGCGGCTGCTATACCGACTGCAGTTGTCTTCGGACAAGGCGATGAAGGGAGCAGCAAAAGCAACGGATCGACCGAGGGACTTGTGTGGGGGAATGCCATTCAGCGCATTCTTAGACCGCGAGAAGGCAATTCTGAATCCTCATCATCTCAAACCGGAACATCTCGAGGGTTTAAACCGGGAATGTTCCAAGGTGGGATCGTCAAGCAATTGAGAGGCACTACCGAAGGCAATGAAGAATCGAGCGTGCGCGTCGAGAAATCGAATCGCACGAGCGACCAGCAATTCTCGGCTCCGATTCCGACATCGCCAAGTCAAATGGCTCAGAAAACGTCTCGCGAACCCTTTTCATTCAACAGCGGTATCCCCAAACCTCCTCCGTCGCCACGTTCGCCCGCCGGTCGCGATATTTTTTCCGATGATCCGCCAAGTATCGTTGGTACCGGCGTCGCAAGCCGATCTCAATCGTCCTCGAATCTCAATTCACCGAAAGCCGTCGCTCAGAATCAGTTGCCGCCCATCACCAAAGCCCAAAGCAAATCAACTCCGACTTTGATACCACCCACTTATAACGCCTATAAAACCCCGGCGTCCAAATCGGTAGCCGAGGAAGAACTACCGCGAGTATCACGAAAGTCAGTTCCGACCGCGACTCAAACTCAGACTTTAACTCAGACTTTAACTCAGACTCCAGATCAAGTTCCAGATCAATCTAAAAATCAAGCTAAGTCTAGGTCAGTCGAGCCTGGATTTATGATGCCCAACAACGTTTATGCAGCACCGAGCGCGGCGTCGACAACGCAATCAACGACAACGCAATCAACGACAACGCAATCATCGACAACGAATGCCAGGACACCTTCGCTTAGTATCGAACCAGCCAAGAACGCGTCATTGCCTACAATCACCGCCGGAAGTTCTGCTGAAGGTACCGGCATGCGACTTGAGATGGGAGTTCCAAAGGTCAAGCTTTTGGTTTCTGGACCGCCGGCCCTTCAAGTCGGCCAAGCTGTCCCGTATGAAGTTCTCGTTCGCAATGATGGCACGGAAATGCTTGGCGGCATTATCGTCAGCATGACGATTCCGGCGAGCGTCAAGTCATCGCTGCCGGTCGCTACGGCGGGAGAGTACGAATCCGAAAAAGATGCTGCTGGCGTTGAATCGCTACTATGGCATGTTACCGACATCGCACCCTCGCAATCGCGAGTCTTCCGTATCTCGCTGGAAGCCACTAAAGCGGAACATATTGCGATGGCTGTCGAATGGACCGTGCTTCCACAGACCGGAACGATCAACGTCGACGTTCAACAGCCTCAACTCAACATCGCCATCGAAGGTCCGTCCGAAGTAGTCTGGGGTAAACCCGAAGTATATCGATTGCGGGTCCGCAACCCTGGCAACGCCGAAGTCAAAGACGTCGACGTGCGCTTGACCGCTGAAGCCTACGGTAGCAACCAGACCAAGCTCGGCAATCTCGCAGCCGGAAGCGAACGGATCGTCGAAGTCGAACTGACATTCCAGCAATCAGGTACAATCAAGATCGAAGGCGAAGCCCAAAGCATCGTCAATTCGCTCGATTCGAAATCAAGTATCGATGTCGCCGTGACTCAAGTGGAATTGCTAGCCGACTGGAATACTCCTGTCGCGCAATATCAAGGAAGCGTCGCCGATTATCGCTTGAATCTCCGCAATGCAAGTTCGGTAATCGCCGAGAACACGAGTTGTGTCGCATTCATCCCACCAGGATTAAAACCTGTCTCGCTCCCAGATGGAGCGGTCGTCAAAGGAAACGAAGTGCGTTGGACTGTTCCACGGATTGATGCCAATGCGTCGAGCAACTTCGAATTTGCCTTTCAAGCAGTCGAAGCGGGTGCTGCCACGATCAAAGCCAATATCCAATGTAACGGTGGCGGCAAAGCGTTGGTGGAAACCGTTGTTCAAGTCGAGTCGGTATCTGACTTGAAACTAAGCGTTACCGATCCGGTCGCCCCAGCCCCGGTTGGACAAGATGTGGTATACGATCTGGTAATCGTCAATCGCGGCTCAAAAACGGCACAGTCCGTCAAGATCCTGGCGCAGTTCTCGCACGGAATCGAACCCGTGCGAACCGAAGGTGGTTCGTCGAAAATTCTTCCTGGTCAAGTGGTGTTTGATCCGATCGCTGCGATCCAGCCAGGAGAATCGATCACTCTCCGCGTCGTGGCGCAGGCTGCCGAAGCGGGCATGCATCGCTTCCGAGCTGAACTGGAATGCGCCGACGGCGAGACACAATTGATCGAAGAGGAAACCACTCGCTATCTCGCAACGACTCGAACCGATAGCAGCAAGTCATCGATTCGTCGATAGTTCTTTACTAGACTGTGAAAAAACACGTAGGTCAGTCTTTCCAAGACTGACCCCGCAGCAAAGCTGCGGGTTTTATGTGTCTCGGAGAGACACAGCTACGTGCTGGCAAAATAATTCCAAAGCCTATACGCGAACAATTTTGTTCCACGATGAATCACTTCGAAGCGTCGTCGGCCAATTTTCGGGCTTTCGCCACCGCCGAAGCGGCCCACGGTTTATCGGAATAGAGTTCGAGTATCCCCTGATGGAATGCTTGTCGCTGCTCCGAAGAAAGATTCGCTTCGGCCACTCGATCTGCTTGTTGAGTATCTCGGTAGCCGGATTGATCGTGAGATGCTGACCGCTTTCCAGTTTTTCTAAGCTGGCTTCCGCCATTTCGATTAGTCGCTTTTGGCGATCCGTTAAACGCTCCGAGCGACTAAACACCGTTAAAAATGCTTTGAACTTTCGCTTGGCCAGTTCGTGATCCTGATGCTCTATTCGAACACAATCTAAAAAAGCTTGCTCGACCGGGTCCATTTCAGCTTCGCTGCCTACCAGACGCGATCGATGCATCAATCGTCGAACCGTCCGTTGCTGTTCGATCTCGTTTTTGATCGCCGCCAGTTCGGGCATTCGATCGTCTTGTGGATAGAGCAATTCGAACTGGCCAATGACAGGCTCGATATCGATCAGCGCTTCATCGCTTCCAGATTCGACCGCTGTCGAGATGGCAGCATACAAACGATCCGCCGAAGGCGAGCGTGTGAAATAGAGAATCGAACCAAGGCATGCAATGAGTAGCATCACCAAAGCAACGACAGAAAGCCATTTCGATGTTTCCGGATCGTCTTGAACATGCTGGCTACTCAGCTTTGCGTTTTGGCGGTCTTTCTCTTCGACCACCGTAAACCGTGTTTTTCCAGCGGCCACGACGTCATCGTTGAGGTCTTTTGCAAGGCTGCTCTGCGGCGGAGCAAGTTGCGTCTGCGCGTTGGCAAGGATATTTTTTTCGAGAACATCGTCTCGCTTGTTCTCAGCGTCGCGTTTGTCGACATCGAGATTTGACGTCGCCTCGTCGGCGATAGAAAACTCATCGGAGCTTGAATCATTCGTGACCAGCTCAATCGATGTAAACTCGTTCGCCAAACTTACGTCATCCAGTTGAGGGTCGGCTTTTTTAGCCTGGCGATGCCGCATGCCTACCTGTATCGATTGAAGTCGATTGCCTACGACCAGGGCGGTTGGCGGACGTTGGGAAGCTTCCTTGGAAAGTAACTGAGTCACCAATTCCGATAGTTCGTGCGGTGTTTCGGGATCGAGTACATCGAGCGACAGTGGAACGGAATACCGAACATTGTAAAGGATTTCCGGCATCGACTTGGCAGCATGTGGCGATCGCCCTGCGATCATAGCAAAGAGCAACGAGCCAACCGCATACAGATCGCTCCTGACGGTAACGGCTTTCCCTTCCGCTTGTTCCGGCGGCATGTAATCAGCCGTGCCGAGTACCGATCCGGCCGCCGTAACATCGGAACTACCAAAGAGCTTTGCGATTCCAAAATCAGTCAACTTGACTTGCCCAGAATCGGTAAGCATGACATTGGCGGGCTTCAGATCGCGATGAATGATCCCGAAATCATGAGCATGCTTTAATGCGGAACAAACTTCGATGGCGATCTCGATCGCTCGGTCCCATGGGATACGCGAATTCTTCTTGAGCGTTTCGGAAAGGCTGTGTCCAGAAACATACTCCATCGAATAAAAGAGATGCCCTTCTTCTTCGCCATAGCCAATCAACTGAACAATATTAGCATGCTTTAGTCGCTTGAGCGTTTCAACCTCGGCAGCGAAGCGACGACGAAATCGTTCTTGATCCGCCAACGATGACGCGATGACTTTGATGGCGACTAAATCACCCGAGCTGGAATGCTCGCCCAGATAGACGTTCCCCATCCCGCCTCGTCCAAGGAGCTTGTCAATTTGATAAGGACCTAAGTATTCAAATTCCATGTTGGCTAAACGGTCTGTCTCCTAAACTTGGATCGATCGCCGCTCGATCACCGATCGCTGAATGCACTCGGCGAGGTGAATTGCGTCGCGGGCGACGAGTGATGAAAGTCGTTCCGCAACATCGCCAGACTCAATACTCGTCACCATATCAGAAATTTCCAGTTCAAATGCCGTGATATCATCACTATTTGGCAACGTTGGACGAAGCACTTCTCCCGATTGCAACAAGACTTTGAGCGGCATTGTTTCGCATATGTCTGCAAAGGCCGAAAACTCGAACTGAAGCGTTGCTCTTTCGAAATTTAATTCAAAGCCGTGCGTAAAGCCACGACCGGGAGTGTCGGTAACTCCGCCTGTCGATGCGACGGTTATCTCAGGGTCTGAAAATTCGTAGATTACATGCGCAAATTTCGTGACTGGACTGGTAACATTGCCAGTCGAAGTCACAGACTCTTTAACAACACGCCCGACGGCGGTTACTTGTTTCGGAACACCAAAGACCATTCGAACAAAGTGAG
Source organism: Pirellulaceae bacterium (assembly GCA_034408855.1). Classification (GTDB taxonomy): domain Bacteria; phylum Planctomycetota; class Planctomycetia; order Pirellulales; family Pirellulaceae; genus JAIYDQ01. Next base: position 13,320 of record JAWXCK010000159.1, on the reverse strand, counting down.
CGTCGTGAACATTCAGATCGATCAGCGGACCACCCACTCGAGTCGCATCAAAAAAATCTGGAATCCAATCGGGGTTCGAAATCGTTCGCTTGAAATAACCGCCGAGTACCTTTCCATACTCGCCGGTTTTGGCTAACCGGGCTGCATAGGCAAACGGGCCGATGTAGGGAAGGACGTGGGCCACCATAACCATTCGTTGGCTCTTTTCGGCGGCAGCTAAAATGCGATCGCATTCCGTCGATTTTAAGGCGAGTGGCTTTTCGCACAAAACGTGCTTGCCGCGTTCTAGAGCAGCGATGGCCGTATCGGCATGCATGTGCGGCGGCAAGCAGATATCGATGACATCGATCGAAGGGTCTTCGAGCATCTGATCGAGTGTTTCGTATGCCCGCATTTTAGAGACATCGATTTGCTCGCCGGTTGGTCCGAAGTTGCCGCGAATACTTTTCCAGTCCCCCTGCCGCTTTGCCGAATCACGCGATGCAAATGCTACCAATTGAGCACTGGATGAACGTTGATAAGCTAGATAATGTATCCAACCCATGAAGCCAACGCCGACTAAACCAACGCGAACCATAGTAAATGTCCCTTCAATATCGACTGTGTATTGCGCTTGCCGGAGTAATCTCAACGGTAAAGCACGTTAACTTGCCAGGCGATCTTCGAAGAGATGGAGTCGCATCGGATCCCTGGTATCGAAACGGCTCTCCGTAAATCGGAGAGCCGCCTCGATACACAGTATAAAGTCCTATCGCGAAGCTGTATTGAGGGTGATCGACCCAGTAATCACGATCTCGACACTTACGACTTCAACCTAGGAGTATGGTTAACCAAGCATTCCCGCAAATTCTCGGTTAACGATAGGACTCTTTCGTTGGACATTCCGTGTCACTTAGGCTTCCATCGCATCCTTGCGAGGCTGGGCCGCTGCTAGTCATTTCTTTACCCCAAGCAAGAAATCGCTGTCAAGTCCGTTTTGGCGAATGAAAAAACGGAAATTGCGAGAGGTTCGACCGTTCCAAAGTAAAATCAGAGCGAAATAGCCATACAATCTACTTTGACGTAAAACGATCCTGCGAAGCTGGGAGTATCAACTATCGATGGATCCAAGGGATAAGGGAGTAAATATTGTCAGTTGTATACGAGGCCGGAACGAAAGAAATGGATGAGTCGCTCAGGCTGTTGGGCGAGGGTGCTGTGTCGTTGAAAGAAATGGCGATTCCTCGCCGATTAGAGTTGATTTACCAGTGCATCGAAGCTGTTGGCCAAGTGGCTCGCGAATGGGTGGAAGCGGCTTGTGACGCGAAACGGATCGACAAAAATAGTCTAGCTCGCGTGGAAGAAGTCACCGCAGGCCCGCTCGCGACTATTCGCTTTTTGCAATTGTTCGGCCAAACACTCAAGGATGTTCAGTCGAACGGGTCTCCGCGAATTCCGGGGGTGGTCGTGAAACGGCACGGACAGTGCCGAGTGCCAGTCTTCCCGACTCGGCAAATGTACGATGCACTGCTGTTTCGCCCGATGGCGGCCGAAACTTGGCTCGATCCTGCCGTGGATGCGAATGCAATACACCGCGAAAGTCTTGCTCGTTGCTGCGGCAAGAAGAGTGTGCCGGAAGTCGTCGTCGTGTTGGGGGCCGGCAACGTCTCATCGATACCGGCTACCGACGCGCTGTCGAAAATTTTTGGCGAGAGCTGTGCCGTCGCCTTGAAGCTCAATCCAGTCAACGCGTACCTCGGTTCGTTCTTCGAGTCGGCTTTCAAACCGCTCGTCGATGCTAATCTGTTCCGACTTTCATCGGGCGGAATGGAAACCGGTCAACACTTAATCCAACATCCAGCGACCAACGGTGTCCACATCACTGGCTCGATCAATTCCCACGATAACATTGTTTGGGGAGTCGACTCGCAACGCGAGCAGCGACGTCAAACCAATCAGCCAATATTACAGAAATCGATCACTAGCGAACTGGGGAACGTCAGTCCGTGGGCGATCGTCCCCGGCCAATACACTCGAGCCGAATTGTGGGCACAGGCTCAAACGATTGCATCGTCGATCACCAACAACGTATCCTTCAATTGCATCGCGACGAAGCTGATCGTGACGTGTCGCAATTGGCCTCAGCGGCAAGAATTTCTCGGGATGATCGAGGAAATCATGTCCGGCGTTCCTCGGCGTTTCGCCTACTATCCTGGTGCAGCGGAGCGATTTGAGCGATTCAGCGATATACCGGCGACGGACCCTGAACGCTTGCCCTGGACGTTGCTTCGCGACATCGACCCAGTCGCCGCGCCACATCTTTTACAAGACGAGTCGTTCACGTGCGTCTGCGCCGAACTGGCAATCGAGGCGGATTCAGAATCCGACTTTATGTTTAAAGCGACCGAGTTGATGAACGAGCAAGTTTGGGGAACACTCGCGGCAACATTTACGTTGACCAGTGCGACCGAGAAGCGATACGCCGCTGAGCTGGATGAATGTTTGCGCAAATTGCGATACGGTACGATCGGGATCAATCAATGGCCAGCTTTATCGTTCGCTCTGATGTCGCCACCGTGGGGTGGTCACCCGAGTTCAAATCTGCAGAATGCGCAAAGCGGCATCGGGTTCGTGCACAACACGTACTTGCTCGATCGACCAGAAAAAACAATCCTTCGCGCTCCGCTGAAGATGATGCCGAAACCGATCTGGTACACCTCGCATCGGCATCCGGAACAAGTCGCTTGGGATATGTTGCATATGTATCTGCGTCCTTCGCCACTTCGATTGCCGAGACTGTTCTGGAGTTCGCTCACGGGATAATGCTATTCCTTTGGCGATGCCTTCCGTTCCTTTCCTTTACCAAGTTGATCGGCTCGGGCTGGATTGTAGTCAGGGTTCGTCGTCGGCAGTCGTGCATTGACATTTTTACGCCATGCTTGCAGAGCAGCATGCAGTTCCTTCGCACGCGTAGGCTCGACGCTGGCTAAATTATTTTGTTCCGCCACATCGATTGCAAGGTTGTAGAGTTCGAGCGAATTGTCTTCAAAGAATTCAATCAATTTCCAATCGCCCTGGCGAACCGCACTCGCCGGCGTGCTGTGATGATAGTGCGGCAAATGCCAGTACAAGGAATGACGCCTTAGCGAAGATTTTGGATCGCGAAACAGCGATGCGATACTGACTCCATCCAACAGTTTGGCCGTCGATTCAGGCTTGGCTGTCGATTCAGGCTGTGCCAGATCGACGAAAGTCGGATGGACATCGATCGTCATAGCCGTAATTTCGCATAACGAATCTTCGGCAATGCGCCCTTTCCAACTCGCGATGGCTGGAATGCGAATTCCACCTTCATAAAGCGTTCCCTTCTCGCCTCGCAGCGGATTATTCGACGTTACAATCCGGCCACTCTGCTCGTGTTCCAGGCCGCCATTATCCGAAAGGAATAGGATCAGCGTATTCTCAGCAATTCCAGCTCGATCGACAGCATCCATGATCCGTCCAACACTCCGATCGAGCTCTTCGGTCAAACCGGCATAGGACGGATTGCTCGGATAGTCGGTGTCCGGCTTCTTCGCCTGATACTTGGTCAGAAGTTCAGGAGTCGTCGATAGCGGAATATGAACGGCTTGGTGTGAGACCTGCACAACAAAAGGTCGCTCTCGATTCGATTCGATAAACGCGACGGCTTTGTCGGTAAGGTATTCCGCGGTGCGACGCGACTCGGATTCTCCCGTATCCTTGGGTGGCAATGCGTTGCCATGACATTCGAATACCGTTTGCCAACCTTGCTGCGCGGGGCTATATCCTTTGTCACCGAGATGCCATTTTCCAAAATAGCCAGTCTGATAGCCGAATGCGCTTAATCGCTCAGCGTACGTCTCGACTTCCAATGGTAGTTGCAACGGGACAACAGGATCGGCAAGTTTTGCAAACGGTCGACGATGGCCGGGAATATGCTGCGTGATGCCGAATCGAGCTTGATCGAGTCCCGATTGCAAATTGGCACGTGTCGGCGAACAGACGGGGCCGGCATAGAATTGCGTGAATCGCATCCCATGCTTAGCCAGTTTATCGATGCTCGGCGTTTCATTAAACGAATTGCCATAACAACCCAAATCCGCCCAGCCGAGATCGTCGGCGAGGATTACAATAAAGTTGGGACGGCTGGCGATCGCTGCGTTCGCAAAGCAAACGCAAACGACGATCGCTAGCAGTTGTGAACTGACGAACGCGAAGCGTTGCACGAGGGCGAGTGGTAGGGTTTTCATGAGGAATGATGGGTGATGGGTATTTGTAGGCTGTTGAAAATGTGTTCGGCACGGCGCTAGCCCAATGCTACTGACTTTGGAGACCAGTGTCGTCGTTCGCTCCGCGAACGAAACGTGAATCTCAAGTAAAACATCGTTTGTTTAGGGATTCACGCGACTTTCGCGGAGCGAAAGGCGACATTGGTGCGATGCGCTTCGACAAATTCACAGCTTAGGAACGAATGGCGACTAAAGTGAGTGTCATTGGGCGCTAGCCGCCGGTTCTTCTTATTTCGGTGCGCAGTTCAAAATATTAGCGATGATCGTAATGTCACGTCGGACTATCGATAGCGGCTCATTGAAAAATATACTACTACTTGCCTTTACGAAGGAAGTTAATCTCGCCGAAATTTTTCTGACTCGGACCAGGCGTGCTTCGTCCTTCAGCAACGAACTTACTCAATAGTTCCGTTAGCTGTCGCGCGCGATCGGGTTCGCTTTCTATGACGTTGTTGCGTTCGCCCAGGTCGCTAGCAAGGTTATAGAGTTGTTGACTTGGCAAACCGTCCACTGAATCCTTTCCTGGACGCGGCTCGCTCCAGCCACCGGAATCGGGACAAAGCAGCAACTTCCAATCGCCTTGGCGAACAGCGAACGAGCCATTGATCGAGTGCGACACGACATGATTCCGCTTGCTTGGTTTACCTTTAAATGACTCAAGGAAGCTTATACTGTCTTCGGCTGCATTGGCAGGAAGTGGGATGTTTGTGATCTCAGCGACCGTCGCCATGATATCGGTCAAGCAAACCAGTTGAGTGCTAACGCTGCCGGCGGCTGCTCGGCCAGGCCAACGAACGAAGAACGGTACTCGATGGCCCCCTTCAAAAATGTCCGCCTTGTGTCCTCGAAGCGGACCGCTAGGATGATGATCGTGTTTCGCCAGTTCTTCGAATTTCGCTTGCGGCGAACAACCGTTGTCGCTGGTTACAATCAACAGCGTGTTCGAAGCGATTCCAAAATGATCGATCGCCTTTATGATTTCGCCGATAGACGAATCTGTTTGCATGACGAAGTCGGCATACGGATTGATACCGCTCTTATTCTGCCATTCGGCGGTCGGCAAAATTGGGGTATGCGGTGAAGCTAGCGGAACGTAGAGAAAGAATGGCTGATTCTCAGTCGTGCTTTTCTTGCCTTGCTGACCTATCGTTTTTGCGCATCGCTTGCCAATATACTCGATCGCTTTCTGCGTTAGCGTCGGCAAAACGTTGGCTGCATCAAAGTCGGGTGCCGTCGGTCCGGGGCGAGTACGACCACCCGTCGGTCGGTCGTGCATCATCAAAAAATCACGATCTTCGGTCGGCAACGACGTAACGCGATCATTTTCGATAAAGGCATACGGAACCATATCGAGCGAGGCGCTGATTCCAAAGTAGTAATCGAAGCCGACGCTGTTGGGACCGTTTGCGATCGGCTGACCATAGTCAACGCTAGAAACTTGCTTACGACTCTCGATGCTCAATTCGGTGACTTCTTGCCCAGGCTTGAGAGCCCAGTCCATCCCGAGATGCCACTTGCCGACGCAGCCAGTGTGATAGCCATTTGCTTTGAGCAGCGACGCGATCGTCATGCGATTGGGCTCGATTAATCGTGGACTCAATCCGCCGAGCACTCCACTTTGCAACTTGGTACGCCAGTTATAGCGTCCGGTCAACAAACCATAGCGTGTTGGAGTACAGACACCGGAACTGGTATGCGCGTCGGTAAACCTTATCCCCTCTCGAGCAAGCTGATCGAGAAACGGCGTGGCGATCTTGCCACCATAACATGCTGGATCGCCATAGCCTAAATCATCAGCCAGAATAACCACCACGTTCGGGCGATCTGCGGCGAACAGACCCGACGCCGCGAAGACATCAACAAGCAAGCATAGAACAAGGCGGATTTGTAGTTTCATAGTGACAAAGAGTATACACTGGATGCATCTTGATCTTACAACTTGCAATAGTCCAAACGCCAAGTCGCGTTGGCGGTCAATGATTTTTCGGAAGTGGAAGCGACCACAACCAAGACCGTTGAATCGAGCGGGAAAATTTCCTATGGAGGTTTTATTGCATCGATCGATGCGATTGAACTATACTTGCGAGCACTGCTGACGAATCGCCTTGAAATCCTGCGGTTTTTGGCGGAATGACAAGCTTTTTCGCGATTAAAACTTCCATTTTACGCCTGCCTTTAAACGTTACCCGCCGACCCAACCGCTATGCAAATTCTGAAATCGATCGTCTTTTTGGGCCCCAATCGCTGGTCATTGTTGCCCGTTTTGGAGGCTTTCGTCGAGTTTCCAGCGTCGCCCCCGAATCAGCCAGAAACGCTCAGCAAACTTACTCGCCAACTGCACCAGACGGCAGGAGTCTCGACTCGATGGATCGCTCCCGAAGCGGCGGATGCCCCAAATCGTTTTCTTTTGCCGTTCGAGTTTGAAGAAGAATCGCTGCTGCGAGAGTGCCTTGCGACCGCTATGCGGCTCATCGAAAACGCGATGGGTGCAACGACGGACGAATTGGAGGTAACAGCTATCGATTCAGCATCGGAGCATCGAAGACTGATCGATTTAGCCGATACAGAGCGACTTGGTCCGAGCTCTCGTGCAATTCTCAGCGCCGCCACTGCACGCGGTATTCCGTATTATCGACTCAATCAAGGTAGTCTCGTTCAACTTGGCGAAGGAATTTTTCAGCGCCGCATTTGGACCGCCGAAACCGATGCGACTTCGGCAATCGCCGAATCGATTGCTAGCGATAAACAACTTACGCGAGCGATGCTGGCGGCCGTCGGCGTCAATGTCCCAAAAGGACGATCAGTAGTAGATCGAGAAGACGCTTGGCGAGCCGCACAAGAAATCGGTTTGCCAGTCGTCGTGAAACCTCGCAACGGCAATCATTCTTGCGGAGTCAGACTCGATCTCAATGAACGTGAAGCAATTTTGTCGGCCTATGATTGGGCGTGTGATTCAGGCGCGACGACCGATGTGTTAGTCGAGCAATATATTCGGGGCAATCATCATCGTGTATTGGTGATTGGCGGAAAATTCGTGGCAGCCTCGAAAGCGGAACGCGAGTATGTGATCGGCGATGGAGTTCGAACTATTCGGGAATTGATCGAGGAACTTAACCTTGATCCTCGACGAGGCGAGAACTATACGGATTATCTCGACTTTGTTGCTCTCAACGAAAGCACCGCGATCGTCTTGAATCAACAGGGATTAAACTTCGAATCCGTCCCGGAAAAGAATAAGGAAATACTGGTTAGTCACTTGGGTGACTTGACCGAAGATTGCACCGATCGAGTTCATCCCGTTACACAAGCGGCAGCAGTTCTCGCTGCAAAGACGATTGGCTTGGATATCGCTGGCATGGACCTTGTTGCGTCAGATATCTCCGTACCGCTTAGCGATCAATGCGGCTGCTTTGTCGAAGTAAACGCCGGCCCTAGTTTGTCGTCGCACGTCGCACCGCTCATCGGATCGCCGCAACCTGTCGGAGAAGCCGTGATCGACTTGCTTTTCCCAGACTCTCATCCAGCCAAAATCCCTACGATCCTTTTAATGAATGGCTCGGATGCAAATCCGCTAGCCAACGAACTGGCGCGTGAGTTTGCGAGTATCCAGTACAAAGTAGGCATCGCATCCCATTGCCGACCGACAACAATCGACAGTCCTACGTGGCCGATCGTATGTGAGCTTCATGATTATCGATCGTTGCTCATGCATCCGTTGTTGTCAGCCGTTATGCTTGAATGTTCGGCTCAGATCGTTGCCGAAAAAGGGGTCGATTGCTTGCATGCCGAATTCGTCATCTTGCCGCACGAATGGTTTACGACGCTAAACTCGATGAGTGCATCCGTTCGAGCAACTCTTCAAACGCTGCATCACCTCTTGGAATATCACGGGAAAGTGATCGTCTACGGCAGCGAGAAAATTGATTCGCAGAGCGTAGCCCAGGCGTTGAACTTGCCGTTGTCGAGAATCCAAATATCCGCCGATCAAGAGCAAGCGATACGGATAGTCTGCGATGGAGTTGAACGCAATTCTGTTTAGGGTAGTGGGGTGAAACGTGGCTACGCTTAGCTTTGCTGGGCGAGCAATTCGAGTTCGCCGGTTCGGATCAGTTCGAGGGCTTCGGCAGGCGAAGTGGATGATCGCAACTGCGTTAACCAAACGCTATCCGAAATCAACCGCGATAGTCTTGCGAGCAATCGTAAATGCACTCGATCATCGGTACTGCATATAAGAAAGAAAACGTCGGTTAAATGGCCAGAGGTATTCCCGAACGGCAATGGACTCGATGAAATTCCCAAGGCCAGCAATGGCTCGGCCAGGATCGATGATTGTGGGCGTCGAGGATGCAACATGGCGACGCCGTTTTCGAGAGCGGTCGGATGCAAATCTTCTCGGGCACTCACGGCATTGGCCATCGTGTCGGCATCCCAGAGCAGACCGGTTCCGGCCGCGACTTCGCACATCCGCCGAATAACACTACCGCGCGTTCGAGCCGCCAAGGGAATGGAAATCGCTTCGATCGGCAGATAGTCGGCGATGGCTGTGTAAAAATCATCGACATCGGCGGAACGTTCGAAGATGTTTTCCATCTTGCTCAACTCTTTAGGATCGCTGGCTCCGATTTTATCTTCGAGCCAATGATGGATATCGGATTCGGAAAAACGCCAATCTCCAGCAATACGGCGACCGGGAAGCCGTCCTTGCGAAGCGAGTTTTGCGATCTTGTCCGGCGTCATGTGAAGGTATGCGGCAAGTTGATCGACGTCGAATTCTTTGCTGGCCATGGGGAGAGGAATACTAGGTGCGGAAGTAAGTGAGTGGAAATTGAATGTTCGTGCTCGATCAAAGAAAAAATGGACAAAGCTCTTAATGATATTTTTTAGGGAATGCAACTATAGCCCAAAGCTAGCGTTATGGCTATGTCAAAATCGTCCGATTGATCTTTCGGCATATTGGGTAATGGAGTATGAGATTTGTTTGTCGAACCATTGCGCTTAGTTGAGCGGCAAAAAAGAATGTACCTGAATTCACGTAGTCGAGTCTCTCCGAGACTCTCTCAGCGTCTCGGAGAGACGCTTCTACGTGGTAGATTCTCGTCTTCCGCTCACTTTGACAGCACGTTGAAAATGTATGTAAACGTCCACCCTGACAAGGATGTCGTGGGACATGAAACGAATTGCGATTGCTGGTGCGGGTTTTTTGCTAACTGCTGGTCTTGCTATTTTCGCAATTGCCGTTGCGCAGCGCGATTCCCGGGAACGTGCCGGCGTGCTCGAAACGGTCAATCCGGACTATGCGCGCCAGAAGCCAACACCGATAACCTTTCCGTCGGACGTCAGGGAGTCGGCCAACACGCCGATGAACCACCTTCGAACGGTCGCTGAACCTTTGATGCGCGAGGTTCCCGAAGAATTTCAGATGGCGCCAGTCGATCAAGTGCCTCCAGAACGATGGCCAGACGAAGATGCCCCGGCCATAGGAGCGTTTGATTTCAATCAAGCTGGTCCCGTCGGAGACTCGCAGATCGCATTGACCGCTGGGCAAGGTCCGACTCCCGCCAAAAAACCTGGACTCGCTTCTCCTCCTGGTTTATTGCCGCCGCCTCAATTCTCGAACAATGAAAACCTCGGTGTCCCACCCTCGCCATTCCCCAGCGCTGCCAGCCTCCCAGCACCGCCCGCCTTGTCGAATGCTGCACCTCCGTCGTTTCCGATGATGCCACCCTCGTCGATGCCAACGCCAACTCCACTTCCTTCGTCTTTGCCGCCATCTTTGCCATCGTCGCCAACTTCGCCATCGCAGGCGCCGTCTTTGCCGACTGCTTTGTCGACGCCCGTTCCAACGCTTTCGCCATCGATTACCAGTTTGCCGTTACGAAGCGAATCGTCACCGCCTCGGGAACCATCGAGACAACGGGAGTCAACCTCTCCTCAGATGGTAAAGTTGGCCAGTGCAGCACCGGGTGCTCGACAAATGGACGGTGCGCAAAACCCAAGTCTCCAGATTCAAAAGCGGGCCCCCGAAGAAGTTCAAGTAGGTCAGCCGGCCACGTTCGCGTTGTTGGTTCGAAATGTTGGCGACGCGACGGCATACGAGGTATCGGTCGTCGATTCCATACCGCGAGGAACCCGACTTTCTAAAACAAGTCCGCCTGCCGAAAGCCGTCCGGACGGAACGCTCGTTTGGTCGTTGGGCGAAATGGCAGCCGGGAGCGAACAAGTCCTGACGGTCGAACTGATTCCAGAAACAGAAGGGGAAATCGGAAGCGTTGCCAGCGTGAATTTCGCCGCCCAAGCTTCGGTTCGAACCGTAAGCACACAACCGAAACTCGTCGTCAAGCAGATTGTCGAAAACAAAATCTTGCTCGGAAAGCCACTGAAGATTCAGGTCAGTGTAACGAATGAAGGGACCGGTGTGGCACGTGGTGTCTCGTTGGAAGAGAACGTCCCGGCCGGACTGCGTCATCCATCGGGTGATTACCTTGGAGCACCCTTTGGTGACCTCGTTCCAGGACAATCGCGAACCATCGACCTAGAATTGATCGCCGTCAAGCCAGGAATGGTTCGGAATCAAATCAGGGTCGTCGCGGCCAACACTTCGAGCAATGAGTCGAGTGTCGACGTCGAAGTCGTTTCGCCTCAATTGCAGCTTTCTATGTCCGGGCCGGGACTACGATACCTCGAACGTCAGGCAACATACCAAGTCAGCGTTACCAATCAAGGAACGTCGACCGCTTACGATCTTGAAATTGTTGCCAAATTACCGCGCGGTCTCCAGTACAACTCGTCCGGCAATCTCGGCGACTATAGTTCCAATCAACATGCCGTAAGCTGGAGACTCCAAGAATTGCCAGTCGGTTCGACGGCAACAACCGAGTTAACTTTGCTGCCAGTTGAGGAAGGCGAATTCGCTATTCGACTACAAAGTCAAGCCACCGGGGTCCAAGCAGAAGCGTTCGAAAAGCAAATTCGCATCGAAGGGCAAAGCGAACTATCGTTTACGATCGAAGATGATAACGATCCCATCGAAGTCGACGGAGAGACCACCTACGAGATTCAAATCACGAACACCGGTACGCGTATCGATGAGGATGTCCAACTCATGATCGAACTACCCAAAGGCGCGAAAGCTCTCAGACACAATGGCCCGGTCAACGTGAAAGAAACCGCTCAAGGTTTGTTGTTTGATCCCATCTCTCAAATGCGAGCCAAAGACCAACATGTTTTTCGATTTAGCATTCAGTTTTCTGAAAGCGGTGTTCAGGTCGTTCGAGCTCATTTGAAGAGCAAGTTGCGTCCGACGGCGGTCGTCAAAGAAGAAAGCACCCAAGTCTATCGCGATCAATGACTTTCTTGAGGCACGATCAACCTCATCAAAGCCCCACGAAGATCTCGGACCTTCAGCGGCATAGGCAGTAAGATATGCCGCTCATCGTGTTTGGCTGCGCGAATTATATGTTGCTGTTTAGGATCGACCAGCAAGATACTAGGAATACTCGACGTGTATTCTGTTTCCGCCAATTTGTTAAAAGCTTCAAGCGCTTGGACTCCCAAGTCAGGAGCACTGATAACAACACAGTCGACAGGATGGCTCTCGTCAGGCTGAAAGCGATCGAGAGCTCGATCTGGATCGCTAAAGACAAGGACTCGGTAACCGCGACTCTTCAAGCGTTGGCGGAGCAAATCTTGAAGTTCCATGCGACTCTCGACAACCATCACTGTTTTGCCAAGCCCTTCCTTGGCCATCTCTGCATCGACTTGAGCAACCACATGACCGTCGGTTTTTTCGTCGACATGGCCACTTTCCAATCGTTGAAGAACGGTCTGAACGTCATTCAGCATTGCATACGGCGTATGGTATCGCTTCTCCGGATTCATCTCCAAAGCTTTGTTGCAGATAGCTCCTACTGCGGGCGGTAAATCCGGAACCAGAGAACCGATCGATTTGATATCGGTAAATCGCGAGACGTTCAATCGAGCCATTCGATCGCGCGTTTCAAGCATTGGAGCTTCGCCAGTAATAATATGTTGCATGATCACACCGACGAAAAACAAATCGCTACGTGGATCACCTTTTCGAACGCCTGTCGCTCGTTCAAGCGTTGCGTAGTCAATCGCTCGAGCACTGGGACAGTCGGCGATTGCCTCTGGAGACGAAATATCGGCCATAGCGGCTAAACCAAAGTCAACCAATTTGCACCGACCAGATGAGGTGACTAAAACGTTGGTGAGCTTTAAATCGCGATGCGTAACACCCGACTGTGCTGCAAAATTTAGCCCCGCGCAAATATCTTGAATGACTCGCAAGGCTTCGACAGGTGAGAATCGTTTGCGAATCTTCAATAATTCGCGAAGTGTATCGCCCTCGACAAATTCCATCACCAAATACGGAGTCCGAGGATCGTTCACAATCTCAAAAATTGTCACGATATTGGGATGTATTAACTGGAGGCCCATTCGTCCTTCACGAAGGAATTGCTCGACTTGTGTTATCTGGTCGCGGTGCCGTTTTCGTAAGACTTTCACCGCGACGACTCGCTTAGTCTCTTTGTGCACGGCTCGAAATACTCGAGCAAACGTACCAGCACCGATCATGTAAAGGACTTTGTAGGGGCCATAGAAAAACCCAAGTCGTTCTCCGGTGAGCAGGCGATCTAGCTGGAAATTGGTGACTAAATCTTTGCGCAGTAGTATTGCCTGGAACTCATCAAGATTCGATTTGTCGCCTCGCATCTCGCTCCACGCCAGGTCGACTTGGTTTGAAGTTGCTAAGTCCAAATCGACAATCCTTTGTTTGAGCGTTGTCGGCGTGAATTCCATGGCTCAAATGTTCCCTGGTCGGTTTATGTTTGCAGTTCCAGAATAGAAGACAAAGTTCACGACGAAACTTTATTATAGTCACTCAATCTTAACGTCGGTGACTTCTTATTTCGGGCTCTTCCGCAGAATCTGTGGGGCAAAATTAACTATTTATCGTTACGAATAGAAAACCGAAGTTTCAACGGATGCCCGTTTCGCATTGGATTTTTGA
>JAWXCK010000158.1:0-5571 GCA_034408855.1 Pirellulaceae bacterium | reverse complement strand
TCAAAAATCCAATGCGAAACGGGTGTCCGGTGAAACTTCGGTTTTCTATTCGTAACGATAAATAGTCAATTTTGACCCACAGATTCTGCGGAAGAGCCTTTATTCAAAATGAACGCGTCAGGTTATGAGCAATCCAAGCGACCCTTCAGCTCACGAAAAAATGCATTGAAAGCATTCTACCTATTAGCCCCGCGGTCAGCGGTTGTCGGCCCGACTTGCTTCGTATTTCTCGAACGGAAAAGCGTTGAGTTTCTCGAAGTACCTAGTTCTCAAAATCCTGGCGTGTATACTCGTATTACTAAGCAATTTTCTAGTCAAATTAGCTATTTTTGCCCTCGAAAAATCGAAAACAGCAACCCTTTCTTCCTCCAAACGGGGGGCAACAATAACAAGCAAGACACCGTGGTTAGTTCCTTGGCTTGGACTGTCACCCAAAGGAACGAAGTCTGCGCCGATCGCAGAAAAGTTCGTAGTTCCACTTTCAGGCGACTAATTTCGTAGTCACCTTCAGGCGGCCCATCAGCCTATCCAATTCAAAACATCGTTGCAAGAAGCCGGCTAAAGCCGGAACTACGAACAAATCCAGTCTATGTATCTCCTACTAGGATCGAGCGGCTACGTCGGAACAAAGTTTCGGCAACTGTTGACCGCGCGCAAGTTGCCATTCCGAGCCATTTCGAGAACGGATTGCGACATCTACGACGCTTCGTCGCTTTCAAAATGCATCGACGCAAGCGCCGCGACTTTCTTGATCAACTGTGCAGGCTACACCGGCAAGCCCAACGTCGACGCCTGCGAATTGCACATGACCGAATGCTTGCAAGCCAACGCCGTTTTACCAGGCATCATCGACGCGGCTTGCAAAGAATCAGAAATCCGATGGGGGCATGTCTCCAGCGGTTGCATCTATACCGGAAGCGGCGAACGTCCCAACGGGTTCACGGAATCTGATACTCCCAATTTTTCGTTTCGCACCAACAACTGCAGTTTCTATTCGGGTACCAAAGCACTCGGCGAAGAAATTTTACAAGAAAGCAATCGATGTTACATTTGGCGATTGCGAGTCCCCTTCGATGCCAACGATTCGCCGCGCAACTATCTTTCAAAACTCGTCCGATACCAACGGTTGCTCGAAGCCACCAACAGCCTCTCGCATTTGGACGACTATGTGAACGCATGCCTGGATTGCTGTATTAACGAACTGCCACTTGGTATCTACAACGTAACCAACACTGGCTACGTCAGCACCAAGGAAGTCGTTGAATTGATTCAGCCGATCGTTCCTGCCGGTCATCGCTTTGAGTTTTTTGAATCGGAAGCAGATTTTATGTTGCGAGCCGCCAAAACCCCTCGCTCGAATTGCGTCTTGGACAACACGAAAGCAATCGATGCTGGCTTGAAGTTGCCCGATGTCCGAGATGCGATTTTACGATCGGTTCACGAGTGGAAAAAAGCATGACGAACCATCGCAAAGGAATCATTCTCGCAGGTGGCAGTGGCAGCCGACTCTATCCGCTGACGAATGCGATCAGCAAACAGTTGCTGCCGGTCTACGATAAGCCGATGATTTACTATCCGCTATCGACCTTGATGCTAGCCGGCATTCGCGAGATCTTAGTGATTTCGACACCACACGATCTACCGCTCTTCCAGCGCTTGCTTGGCACTGGAGCGGACTGGGGGATGGAATTTCAATACTCAGCCCAGCCTGAACCGAAAGGCTTAGCTCAAGCCTTTACGATCGGTGCTGATTTTATCGGCAAGAGCCAAGCAGCTCTTGTTTTAGGCGACAACATTTTTTACGGTCAAGGTTTTCAAACGATGCTGCAATCGGCCGCTACTCGATCTCGCGGTGCAACGATTTTCGGCTACCCTGTGCTCGATCCCGAGCGCTACGGCGTCGTCGAATTCGACGAGAACAATAAAGTCATTTCGATCGAAGAGAAGCCGAAGCAACCCAAGTCACGATACGCCATTCCAGGTCTGTATTTTTATGACGAGCGCGTTGTCGAGGTCGCCAAGAACATACGTCCATCCCCGCGAGGCGAATTGGAAATCACCGACGTCAATCGATGGTACATGGAGCAAGGGGAACTATCGCTCGAACTCTTCTCGCGAGGTTTTGCTTGGCTAGACGCCGGCACCCACGATTCGCTAGTCGACGCAACCGTCTTTGTCGCCGCCGTCGAAAAACGACAAGGCCTCAAAATCGGCTGCCCAGAAGAGATCGCCTATCGCATCGGCTTTATCACAGCCGAACAACTAGAAAAACTCGCCGCCAAACGATCCAATGAATACGGTGAATACCTCCGAAGCGTGCTTTGAAGGACGAAGAAAAATCATGCGATTCGAACTGCCACCGCCTGATACTTTCGACGCGGTTTTAGAGGCTTACAAAAAGGATGTCGATGTATCTTTGTTACGCGAGAATCTTAAATTGACGGTCGAGGAACGGTTTTTGAAATTTCAGAGATTCATGCAATCGATGGAAACAATTCGACAAGCGATGCTTGATTCAACAAGTTCAATGAATCAAACGATAGCCGAGAACTCGAGTAGCTCACGCGAAATGAAGTAGCACAATGGCCATTGAACAGAAATAGTCGATGACAAAAGAAGGCAACTTTGTCGAACTGCTCCCACTGCTCGCCGCTCATCGCGTCGATTTTATTCTCATCGGAGGCGGTGCAGGAATTGCGCACGGTTTGGCGCGAAGCACCTACGATGTTGATATCGTTTATAGTCGCGATCCAGACAACTTACAGAGATTGGCTGATTGCTTAGCCCCATACAATCCGTACCTACGAGACATGCCACTTGGATTACCTTTTTCTCTCGATGCCAGGACGCTTGGCAATGGGCTCAACTTTACGTTAAACACGGAACTTGGCGCGCTAGATTTACTGGGCGATGTTCCTGGCGGCGGTGGCTACCAAGAGCTGCTTGCCAGCTCGTATGTCATCAAATTATTCGGATACGAATGTCGCGTGGTTACGCTCGAAAAGCTTATACAACTCAAACGCGCTGCAGGTCGTCCCAAAGACCTCGAAGCGATTGCGGAACTTCAATTGCTCTTGAATTCGAGTCGATAATGGTTGTTTCATCGGCAGCAGCTAGGAACTCGTTTAACCGTCAGCCGAAGGCGTAAGTGAAAGGCAGCGAGTTCGCCGTCGGCTAAGACTCAGAACACTAAAACTATGACGCCTGAAGAAAGAGCTTGGATCGATGGTTGGAAACGCTCGTCTATCGAATTGCCAAAGATTCGGGATGCTGAATTAAAGTGTTTGACGTCCGAACGCGCTGCCGAGTTGGCACTCATGCTCAATCCGTGGGAGCCTGCCCCTTTGCGTCCGTTCGGTAGGCTAATTGAATTGCAACGTCTATTCAAAAAATGGCGACCACTTGAAACCGATTGAACCACAGGATCATGTCGTTCAACGTACATAGTTTCGATCGCTATCGCACAACTCAATAAAATGATATCAAAGAAATCGATACTAGTCACTGGCTCTTCTGGGCTGATTGGTTCTGAGGTTTGCACGTACTTTGCGAATTTAGGTTGGAATGTGCATGGTGTTGACAACAATCAACGAGCCGTGTTTTTCGGTGCTCAAGGTGATACTCGCTGGAATCAGCAGCGAATGCTTCGTGAATTGCCTGGCTTTCAACACCATGAATTAGATATTCGAAATCGAACAGCCGTTTTGGAGCTCGTAGCCGAAGTCAGACCGTCCGCGATCATTCACGCGGCAGCTCAACCCAGCCATGATCGCGCCGCACAAATTCCGTTTGACGATTTTGATACCAATGCCGTCGGTACGCTCAATCTACTCGAAGCTGCAAGACGCGCTTGCATCGATTCCCCCTTCATCCATATGTCCACCAACAAAGTTTATGGAGACTTGCCGAACTCAATCCGTCTCAAAGAGCTCGATAGTCGCTGGGATTTTGACGACGTCGTCTATGCAAATGGCATCGCAGAGAATTTCTCAATCGATCAATCGAAGCATTCCTTGTTCGGGGCGTCAAAGTTAGCTGCCGATATCATGGTCCAGGAATACGGACGTTATTTCAACATGCCCACCTGCTGCCTGCGAGGCGGTTGTTTGACAGGCCCCAAACATACGGGCGTAGAATTGCATGGGTTTCTAAGCTATCTCGTGAAATGTAATCTAACTGACAAAGAGTACAAAATTTTTGGTTACAAAGGAAAACAAGTTCGCGACAATATTCATTCCGAGGACGTCGTTCGATTGATGGCTGCCTTCATCGACGCACCTCGATCAGCGGAAGTCTATAACCTCGGAGGAGGCAAAGCGAATAGCTGCTCAATACTAGAGGCATTTGAAATAGTAGAATCTTTCACAGGAAAGACTCAGAAATTTGTTTATCTTGAAGAGAATCGCGTGGGCGATCACATCTGCTACTACAGCGATCTCAGCAAGATTCGATCGCACTACCCAAAATGGAACATTACGCATTCAGTAGCTGACATAGTGAGCCAGATTGTCGATGCCTGGAAATGTCGCGCCGATGTACGGCAACCAGCCGTTGAAAATCTATAATAACATCTTCAAGGCTGCCAAGAACATACGCCCATCACGACGAGGCGAATTAGGAATCGCCGACGTCAACCGATGGTATATGGAGCAAGGTGAACTACCGATCTAACTCTTCTCGCGAGGCTTCGCTTGGCTAGACGCCGGCACCCACGATTTGCTAGTTGACGCAACCGTCGTTGTCGCCGCCGCCGAAAAACGACAAGGCCTCAAAATCGGCTGCCAAAAAGAGATCGCCTATCGCATGGGTTTTATTTCGCAGGTTAACAAGAAAAACTCGCCGCAAAACGATCCAATGAATACGGTGAATATCTCGCACGCGTTGCGAGAACGTAAAAGACGGTCGGATTGCTCAAGCCCGAATACTTATTTCGTCCGAGTCAGTTGTTGAAGAGACTTACCCGAAGAAAACGTACTGGGCAGATGCTCTCGCAGCTTCCTTGGGACAAATCGCTTTGCGCACACAGCGAACACTCTGGAGTTTCCTTACGGTCGATGGTATCGCGCCGACGATTAATACCGCCGGGCGAGCTCTTGAACCGATCGTGATTTATCGCAAGCTTTGCCTTGGGACACGATCGACCAGCGGAAGCCGCTTTAGATAAAATATCTTCGGTATGCTGGGGAAGTGTCGGATGCAAAATCAAAACGGCTTCGAGTATCTTGTTCAATCCATCGAAGCAAAAGTATCTAACCACGCCGCACCAAAACTCCTCTCCGACCCATGAACAATTGCATCGAAGTGCCAGGTAAATTGGAAAATTTGAAATGAGTTCCTGCATTAAACACGTGGCCGGACTTGACGCGGTGCGGGGGTTAGCGATTTTCTTGGTGTTGGTTTCGCATTCAATTATCTACTCTGGATCGCTTGCGTCATCACACGCTTTGGCAATTGCGAACGGACGTGCAGGTGGTAACCGTTCACGGGGCGGGGAGAATTTGAGGAGCGGGTTGGTTTGAGAGCTTTGCTTGGATGGCTTGAACAAGGTATTCGAATGCGTTTCGTTTCTGT
>JAWXCK010000157.1:0-4819 GCA_034408855.1 Pirellulaceae bacterium | reverse complement strand
CTCCGCTGCGCAGCGGAGCATTCGATTGGACTTCGAGCCCGCGACCAGGCAGCATGAATGCTCCATTATCCGAAATGAACATAACCAAGGTACGTTGCGTAAGATTTTCGCGGTCTAATGTGTCGAGAATTTTTCCGACGCCATCATCGAGGGCCGTCAGCGTTGCAAGAAATCGTTTCCGCTGGTTGGGTTCATCCGGTTGGCAACCGTAGCGCGCCAGTGCTGCCGCCGGTGCTTGCCATTGGACTTTCTCGTCCGGTTCGACATTGTTCTGTCCGATGAAATGTGTAGCGTTAAAAGGTAGATAGACAAACCAAGGTTGTTTCGCATGACGACGAATAAAATCGGAAGCCGCGTCGGCGAATGCATCAGTACTATATTGGCCGCCAAGGTCTGCTTCTTCGGTACCGCGTCGAATATCGTTTTGGCCGTGATAGAGTCCTTTGTAGTAATGGATGTTCCCCGAGCGATGCCCGAAAAATTCATCGAAGCCGCGTTCGGTTGGCCGCAGTCCCGAATCGAAACCAATGTTCCACTTGCCAAAGGCACCACATGCATATCCGAGCGGCTTGAGGAGCTGTGGCAAAACTATTTCGTTGGATGGCAATCCTTGCTGCATGTTTGGGTCTGAGCTGAGTTGATAATTCAAGCCGTTTCGTTCAGGATGTCGACCGGTGAGAATCGCACCTCGCGACGGCGAGCAACTTGGCGAACCGATGTAGAAGTCGGTACACCGTACGCCTTGCTTGGCGAGTTGATCGATGCGAGGCGTAATCGCGTCGCGATTGCCATAACATCCAAGATCGCCGTAGCCGACATTGTCGACAAAGATCAGCAGCAAGTTCGGCTTCTGGTCGGCAGCGATGACGGTGTTTGCGCCGATGAGCACGAAAAGCAAACTCAGTTTGGCCAATCGAATGAACATTTTTTGTGCAGTCTCGGTTACGTGATGGAAAAGTACTCGGAATTAGACCATTGTGAGCGGCCCAATAGCTAGCGGGCTGTTATTTTAGCTATTGCACGACACTGAGTGAGCCGCCGGTCTTCGTTCTGCAGGTCTTATGGTTTCTGGGTGTCCTTGATATCATAGTTTGAAGTTTCGATTCCCGCCGATGCCGTCCAAATCCCACCTAGGCTATTTGTTATGTTTTGTTACATCTCTAAAATGCGGTTTGTCCTGACCTTCATTCTTATCTTCTTGTCTATGAATTTGACCCACGCTCAAGATAAAAAGCCGAAGATCGACCCGAATGATCCGATGCTCAAGTTGTTCGAACCTCGCGAGTATCGCACCGAAGCGGGGATGTCGCTCAATTATCGCTTGATGAAACCGATCGACTACAAGCCGAGTAGGAAGTATCCGTTGATCGTGTTCTTGCACGGAGCTGGCGAACGCGGTGACGACAATTTGGCACAACTGATTCACGGAGCTCGAGAATTCGCTAAGGAAGAACGACGACGGGAGTATCCGGCTTATGTACTCATCCCGCAGTGCCCTACCGATAAAAAATGGGTGGAAGTCGATTGGAAATTAGAATCGAGTCGAATGCCAGAGCAGCCAAGTGAAACTCTCGCGATGGTCAAAGCGTTGGTCGACACGATGATCGAGTCGGCTGGCATCGAAGAAACGAAGATCTACATTACAGGTCTGTCGATGGGTGGCTATGGAACGTGGGACGCAATTGCACGCTACGAAAATTTCTTTGCCGCAGCCGCTCCGATTTGTGGTGGCGGTGATCCCACGACGGCAAAAAAGTACGTCGACCTACCGATTTGGTGCTTCCATGGCTTGAAGGACAGTGTCGTTCCACCCAAAAGATCGCAAGAGATGATTGCAGCCTTGAAAGCCTTGGGGGGAAACCCAAAATTTACCGAATACCCCGAAGCCCAGCACGATAGTTGGACCAAAACTTACGCAAACCCGGCTTTCTATGAATGGATGTTTGCACAAGAAAGACGGTAATTTGTTATATTCTTGACATACATTCCCTCCGCTACCCAAGATCGAGACGCAAAAATGACCCATCATCATTCTTCTTCATCACGCCGTGTCTTCGTAAAGTCTCTCTCTGCTGGACTCGCTGCCGGGGCGGCCATCGGCGGATTTCATTCGAGTACTGCAGCCTTTGGAACAGAAAAGAAGAGTCTCGGTTTTGCCCTGGTCGGTTTGGGAAATTTGAGCACTCATCAGATCGCGCCCGGCTTGCAAAAAACCAAGCGTTGCCATCTCGCGGGCATCGTGACAGGAACTCCTGAGAAAGAAAGCCTTTGGGCTCAAAAATACCAACTCGGTAGTCAGCATATCTATAACTACGACAACTTTGACAAGATCGTCGGCGACGATGCAATCGATGTCGTCTACGTTGTTTTGCCGAATAGTATGCATGAGGAATTTACCGTCCGCGCAGCCAAAGCAGGTAAGCACGTACTCTGCGAAAAACCGATGGCCAATTCGGCGGCCGAATGCCAGCGCATGATCGCTGCTTGCGAATCGGCTTCGCGGCAATTGGCGATCGGATACCGATGCCAGTTTGAGCCGCATCATCTGGCTTGCATCGACATGCTTCGCCAAAAAGAACTCGGTTCCATCAAGGCGATTCAAGCCGGTTTTGGATTTTCGATTGGCGATCCGAAGCAATGGCGATTGCGCGGTGCGATGGCTGGCGGTGGAGCCTTGATGGATGTTGGCCTCTATGCTCTTCAAGCTTGTCGCTACTTAAGCAACGAAGAGCCGATCAGCGTGACGGCGCAAGAAACGAAAACCGACGCCGCTAAATTTGCTGAAGTCGATGAGTCGATTACGTGGGCGATGAATTTTCCAAGTGGACTCGTCGCGCATTGCAGTACGACCTATAGCCAAAATGGAATGAATCACGTCCATGTCGAAACCGAACGTGGCTTCGTCAAGCTCGGACCGGCTTTCAGCTACACCGGCATTCAAGCCGATAGTTCCAAAGGCCCGATCCACCTCCAGCCGATCGATCAGTTCGCAACGGAAATGGATGCTTTCGCCGTTTCTATTGTCGAGAACCGTCGATCGATAGTGTCTGGAGAAGAAGGACTTCGCGACTTGAGAATAATCGAGGCGATCTATCGTTCGGCTCGCGAAGGCAAGACGATTTCGTTGGCTTAACTAATCCACGAAGAAGGGCATTCGCAATTTGACGATTACCAATTTGTTCGAACCTAAACACCTTACTTGGCTAATCGTCGCCGTGTTGCCGTTGAGCCTTGTCACCCTCATTGCCTGCGCTCAACTCAAATCGGCGAGTCCGTCGAATGAATGGGGCTATAAAGTTGTCGCATCGTACCCGCATGATGAGGCGGCTTTCACACAAGGTTTAGAAATCGTCGAAGGGCAAATGTACGAAAGTATCGGTGGCGACGGGACGTCAGCACTGAGACGCGTCGATTGGAAAACGGGCGATGTTCAAGAAGAAACGCGATTAAAGTATTTTGCTGAAGGCATTACGATCCTCGGCGATCAGCTATTTCAGCTCACCTGGAAAAATCGCGTCGGTTTGATTTACGATCTTAAAACGCTGAAGTATCTCAAGGCCTTTTCCTATACCGGCGAAGGTTGGGGGCTGACCAATGACGGTACGCATCTCATCATGAGCGACGGAACGTCGACGCTTCGATATCTTGACCCAATCGATTTTCGAGTCGTGAAACGTTTGGCGGTTAAAGCCGGTAAGCAAAAAATTGGACTGCTGAATGAGCTCGAGTATGTCGAAGGGGAGATCTGGTCGAACATCTGGTACGACGAACGCATCGTGCGAATTTCACCTATCGACGGTAGCGTCCTTGGTTGGATCAATTTGACCGGGCTTTTTCCACGGCAGCCGCAAGATAGAGAACGCGTCTTGAATGGCATCGCCTATGACCGATCCACGAAAAAACTATTCGTCACCGGCAAGAATTGGCCTGAGCTTTTCGAGATTCAAGTTGTCCGACGATAAACAAGGTACAGAATCGGTGCGGCTACGGCTGGCGAACTTGGCTCTTGCTTAACGTCAAATGCTATCGGATCCAAACTTGATAGCTTTGCTTGAACCGCCTCGGCTTCACGCTCGCCGCCGGGATGTCCGGTATAGCAAAGAATCGAAAAAATCCCACCTGGCTGAAGCCGATCGACAGCCGCTTCGATGGCCTGTTTCGTCGAATCACTTTGAGTCACGACCGATTTATCGCCACCGGGAAGATAGCCAAGGTTCATCATGATCGCTTTGATTCGAACGGAATGCTCTAACTCGATTTTGCTCGACCAATCTGCATGCGAAAGGCAATGGAGCGTAACAACCGATTCGATTCCATGCTCTCTTAGTCGCGTCCGAGTCGCATGAACCGCTTTTTCCTGGATATCGAATGCAAAGACGTGGCCTGTCTCTCCAACGCATTGAGCCAAAAAGAGTGTATCTCGTCCATTTCCAGCCGTCAGATCGACCGCAATGTCGCCACCTTGAAGGCAAGCGGCCACGAACTCATGAGCGATCTGCGTGAGCGGTTTCATTCTGTAAGATGTAAGGTTTTAGGTTTAAGATTTAAGGGCTCGAAGCGGTTCCGATTTTGAGAACTGCGGCACATTCAATTAGCACCGCTCCTTTTTTACCGGAAGGCGAAAAATGATCTTTGAACTCTCGGACATTGAATTAGCATTTGAATACTCGAGCGAGAGTGAAGGCGAGAGCAATGCGTATATTTCACTTGGGTAAAATATACGGCTCTTCCGCAGAATCTGTGGGGCAAAATTAACTATTTATCGTTACGAATAGAAAACCGAAGTTTCAACGGACACCCGTTTCGCATTGGATTTTTG
>JAWXCK010000156.1:0-74408 GCA_034408855.1 Pirellulaceae bacterium | reverse complement strand
TCGGCTCTCGGTGACCTTGGCATAATTCCTCCGCTCGAAAACCTGCTAACTTACCAAGTCGGAGTCCTAATGTCAATCAAAGAGGCCTGACCCCTTTGATCGCCCCTGCACTCGCAGGATCCCCGTACAGAAACGAATCATTCCACTGCCATTGACTCTGATGAAAGCCTCCAGACAATAAAAAAGGCCGTCTGTTTTCTGGGGAAAGGTCTAAGGTCATGTTGTCTTGCTTAACTGCATCAATGTATGACGTGAACAAAAGGAACGCCGAAAGCGATTCGTCCCACATCTTGCGAGAGATCTGATACACTGTGCCGCCACCGTGACTATATCCAACCAATGCTACGGACGAGAGGGAGCCTTGGGGACACCCCGCATGGGGAGCCTTTGGGGACACCCCACAAATAGAGATGCCCCACAGTTGCTTTTACGGTGAGAAGTCTCGCAATTTTTCTTACTTCTCTAGGACACTCTGAATGCACGATAAAAGATCGATGCTGCGAAGGCGATCTCGCAATGCGGGTGCGACGAAGATTCGAACGCGTTTTACTAGACTATCGAATTGCTGGCTGGCTAATGTTTTGGCGACGGGCGATAAGTCACCAAGCGGTAGAAACGCTCCCGATGATTGCTTGACGTGTACGTTGAATTGAACTTCAAGTTTGGTTGGTGGCGCGTCAATCAGCACTTCAGTTGGACGGATCTCCATTTTGGCTTCCTTAGCCAGCCGCTCGGCGAGTCGATTCCCGATTTCGACCAATTCGATGTAGGGACGTCTCGCCAGCGCCGCGTGCAATTCGGGCGATTCTAAACTGTGAAATTCCGCTAAGCGCTTGTAGAGTACTCGCTTACTTCCAAATAGTCCTTCAACGATCGGTGCCACATTCGAGTTGGAAGCGTACTCTCGAATTTTCTGAATGAATTCGCTGTCGCCCATCGACTGCCACGAGTTCAATAGCAGGCCGCCACCCTCGGCCTGCACTCGTGCATTCCTGAGGAGCTCCCAGATAACTCGCTGGAGCATGCTTGTTGCGCTGCGGACGGCATGATGCCAATAGACTTCACTAAACATGACATATCGAGCGAAAACCATCATCTCGGCGGCCGTTCGAGCCTTGTCGGTGATCGCGAGCGATTTGCTGTCTGGACCAAGACACAATTGGCTGACCAATCGATTCCGATCGAAGTTACGACCATACGGTACGCCTGCATGAAGCGAGTCGCGATCGAGATAGTCGAGTTTGTCAATGTCGATCGGGCCGCTCAGAATGCTTCCAAGCAAAGGATAGTGAGGTTGTTTTGGGTTGGTGGGCGATAGGAGCTCAGCGATCGCATCCGCCTCTATTCCCCAATCGCGCTCGAGCACATCGGCTATTTCGCTATTCAATAGAAATTGGCGCGCGACATGTTCGTGGCTCGCAACGCCTTCCAATCGCATATCTTCGATCAGGTGACAAAACGGCCAGTGCCCTAAATCGTGAAGTAAGCCGGCGACGATCAAGAGCTGCGCATCGGCTTCCGAAATAGCCTTTCGAAACTCTGGCATACTTGCAAGTCTCTTTAGAAACAAAAGTCCGTTTCGATAGACGCCTAAGGAATGCTCGAATCGAGAATGCGTTGCGCCCGGATAGACCTGAGATACTAAGCCAAGCTGACTGATGCTTTTCAGTCGTCGAAAGGCCGTCGTGTCGACCAGTTTCATAACTCGCGAAGTGACAGGAACATCGAGCTCTGGCGGGATCCGAATGATACTCGTTGGGCTGTGGAGCGCGTCCAACTCCGGGATGGCTAAATCTTGCATTACTCGACCTCCTGCATCATGCGACGGTACGTTACTTCATCGATTGCATCCTGTAAGAATTGGTATGACAAAATATAACGCTGTACTCGTCTCGCGTCCTTATCGGAATGCCCGTCGCGATAGGCAACTCGATCAAGGCGGTAGTTGTCGTTCAAATCGGCTAACTTGCATTGGCAAGCGATCGGATTGTTTCGCATTCTTACCATGTAGTCTGCGTAGCTCAATTCCGTTGGATGTGTCAAACAATCGACGGCATCGATGACGCATGAAGAGAAACCAAGGTCGGATAGATCTTGCAGCGTAACGTCGGTGTCTTCGACGATGTCGTGCAAGACTCCGACGATTTGCGCCTCGGGCGACTGGACGCTCATCATGACTCTCAGTAAGTGCAAGATGTAAGGTTGACCGGCTTTGTCTTGAACGCCGCGAAATTTTTCAACCGCCAACCCGATGGCGTCTTCGAGAGTTCCACGATCCATTTGGCTTTCCTCTTGGGCTGGTTGCAATACCACATCGAAGCGGATGGTCAACGTCTTGTTTCGCTACCACAACCACCAAGTTCCAGTAACCAGCACGTAGATCCCCATCGCAAAATTGCTAACGCCATGCGCTACAATACACGACCAGATATCTTTCTTCCAATAAAACAGACCGCTAATTAGGGCGCAGTACGTTGCCGCCGCCAACCATTCGGGATGGGCAAGCGTAAAGAGGCCAACGACTCCCCAGAACGAAGGCCAAGTAAATCGTCCGAGTTCAACTTCTTCCCAATCGTCCGAAATAATCCACCGCATCAAGAAGCCTCGCCAAAAAACTTCCTCGACGACCGGCACCAAGAACGACAACCCGATCATTCGGAAGGTAATAAAAGTATAAATCTCCCAAGGTGCCGAAAGTTCTTCGAATGGATTAAACGAAACTCGCGAAGCAGGGCGGAGCCAACCGGGAAGATATTGAGTCACCAAGGGCTCTAGGTGCAATTTACACAAAAATATCCACAGAGCGATTCCTACTAAGCCGACGACGACGGCTTCCGAGATTCGCCAATGCGGGACTACAATTTTCTTTCCGCGCAGCCAAATCCAGCTCGCGATCGCCACGATCACTACCATCACCGAATAGGCTACGGCATAAAATTCGCTTGGCAACGCACCGACGATGGTGGCACCCACCAAATAGCTGATCAAGGGTAAAACATAAGGCTTTGGCATGTTCTTGAGCGATTGCGAGAAGAATTCTAAACCCGTTTTCTAACCTTGATCCTAGAATAGAGCAACGCCACGACCAATCGTCTTGATTGACGGCAGCAACCGGCATTACGACAATGAATGGCTTCGACCGTTTCAGTCAAGTCGGCTTAGTGTTTGAGGAGAGGTGTGTTTTACCGCCCACGATTCTTGCTGATCTATACCGCATTTCCAAGCTTATTTTGATGACGACCAGCGCATGGTCGCACTGCTTTGCCATAACAACGATCTGGGGGACGGCTGGGAACGAGAGGGAGAGAACGCCGACTATTTCGAGACGTTTTCAATTCCTTGTTCCTATCCGATGGGGATCAATATAATTACCGACGCCATGACACATTGAGATCGACCCTCCAAAAGTATTGCCGCAATCGCGTGGGGTATGCTTCCAGCTTGCCGCGTTCGGGAGTAAACGGAGAAACGCAAGCTGGAAGCTTATGCCACTTGAGCAAAAGCCTTGGCGATGGGAGCTTCGCGGAATGCTAGCCATCGGGTACGATGTGCGACTGAAACGCCTCTTCAAAATCGTATTCAGCTCCTTACACTTTGAAATTCTATGTTCTCGATTCAAAGCTTTTTTAGTCGCGACAACAAGTTTTTTGATCTGCTAGAAGCCAGCGCCGCCGAGACGCTGGCCTTAACCCATCTTCTAATTGAATTGCTTAAGAACCGAAAGCAATCGCAACCGCTAAACGATTTTGCGAAGGCACGGGGCAACGACAAGCTTATTACCGATGAGATCAGCCGCGAACTCGTCAATACATTTGTGACTGGCCTCGAACGCGAAGACATTGAGATGCTATCGTATGCGCTCTACAAGACTTGTAAAACGATCGAAAAATTCGCCGAGCGATTCAACCTAGCACCGGAGCGGATGGAAGGTGTCGATTTTTCGCAGCAAACCGTTTTGATTGAACGTGCCACCGCGACGCTTTCGGAAATGATCAAGCAACTTCGCAAATCGCCGTCGCTCGAAACGATGAAATTGCTGAACGATCGGATGCAGTCGATCGAATCCGAAGCCGACGACGTTATTCTGCATTTGCTTGGCGGCGTCTATAGCGGTCGATACGATCCTATCCAAGCAATGATGGTTCGCGACCTGCATGACTTGCTCGAAAAAGTAATCGATCGTTGCCGGGACGCAGCGAACGCTGTCACTCACATCGTCATGAAGAATTCGTAGCTAGCGGCTAACATGATACTCATACTCATTGTGATTTTGGTTGCGCTCGTCTTCGAGTACATCAATGGCTTTCACGATACGGCAAATTCGATCGCGACGGTTGTGTCCACCAAAGTCCTTTCTCCGCGACAAGCTGTTGTCATGGCTGCGGTCACGAATTTGGTAGGTGCGCTTTGGGGGACGGCTGTCGCCAAAACCATAGCGTCAGGCTTGGTTGACTCGACGGTCGTCACGCAAGAAGTCATCATCTGCGCTTTAATCGGTGCAATTTTTTGGAATCTAGTCACCTGGTACTGGGGCTTACCCAGCAGCTCGAGCCACGCGCTCGTTGGCGGCCTCGTTGGAGCCTCCGTGGCAGCGGCGGAGCGTTGGAGCGTTGTTATCTGGTCGGTGCCGAACAAAGAGCATTGGTATCAGGGCAAAGGGATTCTTTGGAAAGTCATCGTGCCGATGATTGGTTCCCCCATCGCTGGCTTTTTTCTCGGGTTTGGCCTTATGACCGTTTTGTACGTAGTTCTGCGACGCTGGAAACCTCGATTGGTAAACATGCTTTTTGGCAAAGTCCAAATCATCAGCGCAGCGGGAATGGGATTTATGCATGGAACCAACGACGCGCAGAAAACAATGGGCATTATCGCCTTAGCTCTCGCATCGGGTACTGCGGATGGTCGGCTTGGAAATCTGCCGAGCTGGATGTCATTCTTCAAGATTGAAACTATTGCCGGCAAGGATCTAGAAATTCCAATGTGGATCAAGTTTGTTTGTGCGCTAGTGATGGCAGCCGGGACGGCGGCCGGTGGCTGGAGAATTATTAAAACGCTCGGTCATAAAATGGTTAAACTCCAGGCCGTCAATGGATTCGCGGCTGAAACCACCTCCGCGACCATCATCGGATTGGCATCGTATTTAGGAATTCCTGTTTCAACCACGCATAATATTTCGGCGTCGATCATGGGCGTCGGTGCTGCTAAGCGATTCAATGCATTGAGATGGACCGTCGTCGAACGGATGGCTTGGGCTTGGCTGTTTACCATCCCAGTTTCCGGCGGAATCGCGTACGCTTGTGTGCGAATCCTCAAAGTCGTCGGTATCGTCGGATAACCCGCACTCCGAAAGGTATTTGTGATGTCGGACCCTGAAGACAAATCGCGTTCGATCGATTCCGCATCATTGTCAGCGGATCGACAGCATGAAACAGAACCGCAGCGTTTGCCTCGCGTGTTGGGGCTGTTCGATGCGACGGCTATCGTTGTTGGATCGATGATAGGCTCGGGGATCTTTCTCAAAGTTAGCGCGGTCGATAGTGCTTTGGAACCCTATGGCTTCGCGGCCATCATGGGAACATGGCTCATCGTTGGAATAATTACCTTGTGTGGAGCGTTGGCTTTCGCAGAACTCGGTGCGATGTTTCCACACGCGGGCGGTCCTTATCTTTACATACGAGAAGCTTTCGGAAAGTTGCCAGCGTTCCTTTGGGGCTGGACAGAATTTTGGGTCGTTCGCACGGGTTCGGTAGGCGCGTTGGCCTGCGCCACGGTACTCTACTTCAATGAGCTGGTACCGATGTCCACGATCGGGCAAACGTTGCTCGCGATCACGATCATCATCGGCCTCTCGATGGTGAATCTTTTCAGCACCAAGGCTGGAGCTGGGGTGCAAAATATCGCGACGGTTTCCAAAGTCGCTTTCTTGGTCGCCTTGATTGTCCTCCCCTTTCTCTTCCGTACCGTCAACACCGATAACCTGTATCCGATATGGAGTCTGCCGAGCGACTCGAATGCAACGTCGAGTTTTTTGAAAGCCATTGGACTCGCTATGGTAGCGGTGTTATGGTCCTACGATGGTTGGGTGAATCTTGGTCCAGTCGCCGAGGATCTTCGCGATCCTAAACGTAATGTTCCACGCGCGATGGCGATTGGCATCGGAATCGTCATCGTGGTGTACCTCGGTGCAAATTTGAGTTACCACCTCGTATTGCCAGTCAGGCATCTAGCGCAAAGCGGCACGGTTGCGGCCGATGTTTTTCAGCAGATGTTCGGTACCATTGGGGCTAAGATCGCGGCAGTTGGCGTTATGGTTTCGACCTTTGGGGCGACGAACTCGAATATGATTACAGGGCCGCGCATCTATCTCGCCGTTGCCCGCGATGGACTTGTTCCGTCCTGGCTGCAACGCATCCATCCAAGGTTTTTAACGCCAGCCAATACGATTGTCGTTCAAGCAACTTGGACGGTGCTGTTGGTGATTCTCTTTTCGGTATGGGAACCGAGTTCGGCATCGCATTCGGAACCTGCGGCTAGCGCCGACGGCTCACAAATTCTGGAATCCACGGCGCATTCAAAACGGATCAAACAAGCCTTTGACGGGCTTACCGACTCCGTGATCTGCGCCGGACTCATCTTCTATAGCCTTGCTGTCGCAGCGGTTTATATGCTTCGCTGGACACAACCCGATGTCGCTCGTCCTTATCGAACATGGGGCTATCCTATCACACCCGCTTTGTTGCTAATTGCCTATATCGGGACGTTTATTATTTTGCTCATTTCGCAATGGAAGCAAACAATGGGCGTACTTTCGTTGATAGCTGCTGGCGTCGTCTACTTCTACGTGGCAACCTACGTACGGCGGCGTGCTTTACTCTAAAATTTGCACGATGGTCGGATCGATCACAAGCGGCGGGTTGTATTCGACTAAATCGGCCGATTGCAGATCTCGAAGACGTTCATAATCCAAAGTTTCTGCCGACTGCCGCTCCAGTGGCAAACTCGGGTCCCACTTCTGGCAGAATCGAGTCACGGCGTCGGCAGTAAGTTGAACAATCTCGTCGCGCGAGTCTTTTTTGCCTGTATGTGGGTCACGCGCGTGCCCGCTTCCTTCGTGATAAAGCCAGGCACCTTTGGCACATACCAATTTAAAGCCGGCTCGCTGAGCGCGCAAGCCGTAATCGATATCGCCAAAGAAATGACGATAGCCGATATCCATGACGCCAATCTTATCGACAACGCTGCGTTTGAGTAAAAAGGAGTCGCCTACCAAAAATCGATCGACCTGGACGGCCAGGCCATAGTAACTAGCCACATAATCCGAAAAACTTACAACGTCAGAATAGTCGCGACATGGCAGCGGTGGAGTGATGACGTGCTCGGGAAAGCCATCGATATACTACGAAGCGCCACGAACGATACCATACGAATCGTCAAGCGACGCGACCTGCAAAAGCGTTTTGACATAGCTCGGTGTGGTAACCATATCGTGACTTATAAAAAGCAACTGGCTCCCTTTCGCCAAAGTGAACCCAATGGCGCAAGCGTAGGTATAAAAGCAACGTTGATTGAAACAAACGATCTTTACTTTCGAGTCCGTGACGCTGCGAAAACCGCGAAAAAGTTCGATTATTCCGTACTCGGCGTCCGAATGGTCGTCAATCAAAATGAACTCGACAAGTTCCGAAGCACCGAGATTCTTAAAGGTACTTGCAAGGCTGGAAAGCGTGTTCGCCGCAAAGGTCGGAGCGTTTCGAACGGGAAGAATCACAGAGAGCATATCGGAGTCAGAACGATCGAAATGAGTAGAGCACCAAATAGACGCAACCAGTATACCGCGAACGAAGCGCTATTGTGCCTCAGCTTCGAGAGCGACGCCCAACAAAACAAGTTCGTTAAAACGATCGACGGGCTCTTTCGCAGACCAAGCTATGCCGCGAAGCAACAAGATTCGAAAAAGTGGGTCATCAAAGGTTGATGAGTAGTGGCCAGGAATTGAGACGAATATACGGCCGCTTCCAGATTCCAGTGACCAAAACTGTGGACGAATCTCGCCATCTTCGACGGCGGTCCCAATGGTTTGAATACGTTTTGGATCACCGTGCAGATTCCAATAGCTTTCGTCGTGCAACGCCAATCGATTAAAATTTCGAGCGATAGGATGTTCGGGGGTCGTCTGAAAAACGAACTCAACGTCGCCATGCCGATACTTTGTAGTCGACGAATTGGAAGCAAGGCCGATGCGCTGAGCAAAGAGTGGAGCATCTTTCCCTGCTTCGACGGCCCAGTGTATATAAACCAAACCACCGCCTTTGCCCAAATGTTGATCGATCTTCGCGGCTCGCTCGTTTGTCCATTTGCCTTTCTGAGAAAAGACGATCGTATCGGCAATCTGTAATTGCTCTTCAGTCGGCCATTCCATGGCCGTATCCAGCGTAACTTCATCGGCCGCCGACATCAAATTGCTCCACATGTGCAACCATGCTGGATAGTCGTGTTCTCCCGGCCCATGATCTTTCTTTCCGGCCACCAAAAGGACGTTGAGTGGCTTAAGCAATACGTTTTGCGCGGCAGCATTCGAATTGCCAGCAGAGTCCGTCGCATGGGTTCGCAACACAGACTCCACTTCACTGCGGCGACGCGATCGAGGAGGAGGCAATTTTTCAACTCGTGGCATGCGAGGCGCAGGTTTCAAGAGGAACGCCATCAAATCATTGAGCTGTTTTGGATCAAGCTTTTCGACGATCCCTTCGGGCATGACCGAAACGGATGACGGCTTCAGTTCATCGATCTCGCTCTTCGAAAACGATGTCACTTTGGCATCTCGATCGCTGATCCAAAACTGATCGCCTTCGCTGCGAAGCGAGCCAACGAGTACTTGCGAACTGTTCAAGCGCACGTTGTACGACGTAAAGTCCGGATTGATCGAGAAACTCGGTTGCTTTACGTCTCGAAGGACCGATTCATAGTCGCGATGAATCAGGTTAGAAAGATCGGGGCCGACGGTCGCACCAAGTCCATTCACCGCATGACACTTGGAGCAGCCCGCTGCTTGTCCCAAAAATATTCGGCGACCTCGCCCCCAATTCGCATCCGCAAGTTCCGGGACTATTTCCGAAGGCGACGACTCGGAAGAAGCGGAAGCCGACGGATCAGATTCGGCCCAAGGAAGTAGAAAACGATCGAGATGGAGCGTTCCCGAACAACTTTTATTGTCGGAAAGTCTTGCCGACCACTGAACACTAACGCTTGGCATCGAATTGCCTGTTTGCAATTGCACGATCAGCGGAGCATTTCGAGAGGCTCGATTCGGTAGAACGATTCGTCCGGAAAATCGCTCACCATTCTGAGTAGCATTCTTTAGACTCGAATCGGATTCTCCCCAAGAAAATGGTTGAAGGCATTCCAGTTCGAACGACGCTTCTTGAATGTACTGATCTTCATCGGGCTCATAATCGAGCGATGCTCCAGGTTGTATTGCTGGATAAAAAAGCCCCCTTGGGTTGAGTTGTGTTTTCATTGTCAAGATGCCCGGCTGCTCGATGCGGTGCCAAAATTCCGTGGCGTGTTGCATACCATCGGTCAATTGTTTTGCTAATCGCAAATCGACGTGCGGTAGCCAACCTTTCCAATCGGGAAGCGAGCCATCTTTTGATTTCCAATCGACCTGAACACCTTGAAGGGAATACGCTAAGTCGATGTCGGGAATTTGCGGCAGTGAATTAGGCTTCTCGTCATTAGATGGATGACCAAGGCCCGGAAGGCTCATCGCGTAAGCGACGGATCGATTGTGGATCGCCGTCGAAAAAATCAGAGTACGGCGATCCGGAGTCAGGCTGCTCGAATAAACATCGAGTTTATCGCGGTGAGTAGCTTGCTGAGCTTTCGTCGCCGCATAGCCAGGTCGGATGGTTTCAAATCGATCAGCGGCTGCAACGTATTCACCATATTCGATCGATACTCGTTTTCCGAGATTCTTGATCGACTCGAGTGCGAGAGGTTTGTCGAATTCGACGCGGACCTCCTGTGGACCAGCCGACCAAATCGCGATCGGTTCGCCTTGTGGCGGCTCACGATATTTTATTTGGAAAATCTTACCTTTTCCAGACGGCCCAGATCCCCAATCCGGACCGCCGCTGTGGCACGCGACGAGCAGGTCTCCGTGTGGGGAAAGGCAACAATCGACCGTTAGCATGCCCAAGCAGCCGATCAATTGATTGGTCGCGAGATACTGTCCCTCCGAATTGCGGATCAATTTCGTACGATAGAGCTTACCGCGTGACTGTCCGCAAATGAAAGCATCGCCAAGCCAACTTGCGGGCCCGAATATCGGTCCATTCGGCTGGAGTGGCAAATTGAACGTCAGCCCACACGTCGACTGATGCTGGGGGCGGTAATCGAACAAACTCGGCTCATCGAATACGTTCGGTAGATGTTTAGGATGTCGTGGCGGAAATCCATAATGCCGGTTAGGTTGGATATGGAGAAGTTCGTCAAACGGGTTCCCATTGGGAAGCCAAGTCGCACCTTCTTGCTCCGTTGCGAACAACTGATGATATTGATCGAACTGAAGACCAATAGTAAAACGAATTCCGGTGCAAACTGTCTGTCTCTCGGACAAATCGGGAGCAATGCGTTGGATCGTACCGCGCTGGGTATTCAAATCGAATCGAGATTTTCCAGTCTCATCGAGCTGGTAAGCTTTGTTGTAATCTTTAACACCGAGTCCAAAAAAGATGGCTCCATCGACAGGAGAGATTGCAACTCCGATCGAGTCGACATTCTGCGGAATCTCGACCCAACCGGTTGCGATAACTCTTTCCTCTTCGGCAACGTCGTCGCCATCGAGATCTAGAATCGCCGAGACTTTACCTTTGGAAGCAACCACCACACCTTGTCCAACCGTTCGCCCTTCGTGGACACTTGAAGCCAACAAAGCATGATCGTCGGGAATAACAGCCATGCCGATCGGTCCTCGCAATCGACCGGCATTCTCGAAAAATTTCTTGGCGTACTCTTCCAAGCCATCGTCATCGCGATCGCTCAAGAGCCAGATATCTCCGTTGTAACCAAGGGCGTACAACTGACCGTCTTTGCGATAGCGTAGGTTATTGATATTGGTCAATTCAACCGGAAGTTCGCGAACGCTAAAGCCAGGAACAAGCATTTGAACCAGCGGAATCTCTTCGGCCAATGCAACGCTCGACGATATGCAACATGCGTATCCTGAGAACCAAAGAATGCTATAGAGCGAAAGCGGAAGAAAAACCGCTGGCAAATTTGTCGTGTGTTTACTTCGCATTTTCATGGCTTCGATGAAGGCGATCGCAATGGATACTATTTTTCGACGGTAACCCGAAAGCGTCATAACAGCTACGCCAGTTTAACTTGCCCATTCAAAACAGCCAACCCCTTGGCTGCATCATGCTCGGTTTGGCTGTTGCATTTTTCGCGGCATGTGGTCTGTGCAGCCTCTCGACGCTTATTTCTGGCGGCGTCACCAAGCTTTTCAAACGATGGTGCGTGGACACCGTTGCACTTCCTCGAATTCGCGTTTACTTTCGTTGGATTGGTAATACTCTGCACGAAGCGACTAGATGTTTTACAATGCCAATCACATTATACATCGTCCGGCGAAATACCGGACGGAACTGTACCCCGAACACCCATAGGAGCAGCTCGTGCAATATCCACTCGACATTCGATTCAAACTATGGGCATTCTCGCAACAAGTAGCCGTCCGCGATGCCAACAAGAATACGGTTTTATTCGTCAAGCAGAAGATGTTTCGACTAAAGGAAAAAGTTGAAGTCTTTTCCGATTCGAAGCTGAAGGACAAACTTTTTGATATACAGGCGGATCGCATTCTTGACTTCTCGGCAAACTATCGCTTCACGGCGTCGGATGGTAGCGATTGGGGATCGGTTCGACGTCGCGGAATGCGATCGCTTTGGTCTGCCCACTACGAGATATTCGAGAACAACGCGATCGAAATGCATCTTCGCGAAGAGAGTCCATGGAAAAAACTTATCGAATCGGTGCTAGGCGAGCTCCCGATCATTGGTTTCATATTCGTATTTCTATTGAACCCAAGTTACTTGATCACCAAAGCGGACGGCAGACCAGTCCTTCGCGTGCTCAAGAAGCCATCGTTTTTCGAGCGATATTTTGTCATTGAAAAAATCGGCGAGATCGATGAAGACGATGAACTTCGAGCGTTGCTTTCATTGCTCATGATGGTGTTGCTCGAAAAGCGGCGAGGATAATGAACGAGCGATCAGACGCTTCAATCCGACAATCAGAACGCGAATGCTATGTATCGATAGAAAGAATAAGGTTACAATTTTGCAAAGCGTGCTATCGGAAAATCGTGAGAGTAGCACTTTCAGTGAGTTTATTCGTCAGGAGAGTCTTCATGCGGTCTTTGCGAGTTAATTGGCGAATATTGCTGGGGATTGTGTTGACGTGTTCGAGCGAAAATGTGATGGCACAGAAAGATGGATTCAACGATGACGAAGCTGCTGTTCTGCCATACGTTCTACCCGATCCATTGCGGATGCAGAACGGAAATCGCGTCGATTCTGCCGAGCGTTGGCGAACCGAACGCCGCTCAGAATTGTTGAACTTGTTTGCCGAGCATGTCTATGGCTATACGCCGAAAACGCCAACCGATTTGAAAGTCCAATTCGAAGTGGGAAACGTTGACGCGGATGCCCTTGGTGGACAAGCGATTCGCAAAGAAGTCACAATGACTTTTCAACGAGGCGATCGGAAGCTGGCAGTTGGCATCTTGATCTACTCGCCCAAAAGCGACAAACCATCACCCGTTTTTCTTGGACTTAATTTCAATGGAAATCACGCGGTTCATTCCGACCCGAACATTACACTCAACACCCATTGGATGCGAGCCAATTCAAAGACCGGCGTCGTCGACCATCGTTCGACAGAATCGTCGCGAGGCGTCGAGGCAAGTCGATGGCAGGTAGAAAAGCTCATCGAAAACAACTTCGCGCTGGCGACGATTTACTATGGCGACATCGATCCAGACTACGGCGAAAACGATAAGGGAACTAAGGACTCTTGGCAAAATGGACTTCACCCACTTTTCTATTCAGAAGGTCAAGTCAAACCGGGCCCTACCGAGTGGGGATCAATCGGGGCATGGTCGTGGGGGCTCAGTCGAGCTCTGGATTACTTGGAAACCGATCCAGCCATCGATGCGAAGCATGTCGCGGTCATTGGGCACTCGCGACTTGGAAAAACATCTTTGTGGGCAGGTGCACAGGATGAACGCTTTGCGCTCGTCATCTCGAACGATTCAGGATGTGGCGGCGCGGCGCTGAATAAACGAAACTTTGGAGAAACGGTAAAGCGGATCAATAGTTCGTTCCCGCATTGGTTTAGCGATGCTTTTACGAAGTACGACGACAATGAGGCTGCGATGCCTATCGACCAGCATGAGCTCATCGCGTTGGTCGCCCCGCGTCCGGTTTATGTTGCTAGCGCAGCTGAAGATACTTGGGCCGACCCACGCGGCGAGTTTCTCGCGGCTTACTTTGCCGATCCGGTATACCGACTTTTGGGTGTACCGGGAATTACGCTAACGTCGGACGCGATGCCATCGGTTAACGAACCGGTCAACAAAGGTCGGATTGGCTACCATATCCGTTCCGGCGTTCATGATGTAACAGCCTATGATTGGGACCAATACCTAGCATTCGCAAAGCAACATTTTAGATAATACTCGATTATCTATTAAAATCGGCTCCGCTGAGACTGCGTTCGACGGAACGCTGCCAGGCTTCAAGTTCACTTTGCATCCGTGTAACGCGATCGGGTTGTTCGGCTGCTATGTCTCGGGTTTCTTTGGGATCCGATTGCAAGTCATAGAGACTGGCGCTCGAAGTAGATTTCTTCTTCCTTTTGACGTTCCCAGGAGTGACTACCAATTTGTAGCGAGCGTCAGTCCATGCCGCATCGCCTTCGAAATCATCGAGCTTGACCACTGGATGCCGAAAATTGTTGAAGAGGATATTCGATTGCTTTGTCGTAGGCGTCGTACCGGTAGATAGTGCCGCAGCGATCCAACGCTCGTTCTTTCCTTCACCGCCCGAAGGATATTTCCAAAAGCCGATCGGCGACGGGCGTTCCTTCATGCTGTCATTGACAATCAATGACTTCAAACTGATTCCATCGATTGGGCGATCAGGATTCGGGTGCTTCAGTCCGAGCAAATCGAGAACGGTCGGTAAGATGTCTGATGTAACACACGCGACATCGCTGCGTCGTCCTGACTGAATGACAGATGGCCATTGAATGATCGCCGGAACCAATAATCCACCTTCATAGATATCGCCTTTGCGACCTCGCCAACCACCATTGAACGAGTCTACTTCGTTCGCTATCGGAATGCCGTTATCGGAATTGAACCAAAGCAGAGTGTCATCTTCGATCTTTAGATCACTTAATGTTTGCTGCATGGTGCCGATCGCGCGATCCATGGCCGTGATCTCAGCAAAGCGAAGTCGCATTTCTTCTTTTTTGACATCTCGGTAAAGCTCAATATCTGCATTTAAGCCAGAATAAGGTCCGTGAGGTGAGCCAAACCAAACCACGATGAAAAACGGTTTGCCTTCGGCGGTTACTCGATTCGCAAATTTCGCGGCTTCGGCCACGACGATCTCAGAACTCTCCCCATGAATTATCTGCGGTGGCTCACCGTTGCGACTTAGCGGTGGGTCCATCTCGAAAAAATTATCGTGCGAGAGATATTCATCGAACCCCATTCGATTTGGATTGAGTGGCGAATCTTTTTTTACGGCCCCTAAATGCCACTTGCCGAAGTGGCCGGTGCGGTAACCTGCCGACTTCAAGATCTGAGCAATCGTAATCTCTTCGGGTCGCGTCGACCAATTCGGTGCAAAGGCACCGGATCGATTTGCGTGACGCCCCGTCATAACACTTGCTCGTGTCGGCGAACAAACGGGCGACGCCGCATAGAAACGATCCAGTCGTAGCCCCTTTTGCGACATTTCATCGAGTACAGGTGTCTTCAGGTTCGGGTGGCCATTGTATCCTGTCTCTCCCCAACCTTGATCATCCGCCATCATCAATAAAATGTTCGGTTGTCGGTCGGCGTTCACGGAGTTGTTAGCAACTGCGATCACCAAGAATGTCCAAAAGAATGCGACCAACGTTTTCGCAAAAGTTATGTTCATAATTTAAGGCGGGAAGGAGGAGTTGGGACAACTTTTCAACCATCGCGATCGAGCCGGCGCAATTCGGGTTAGTCTGCACCAAGCACACTAGAAATGCGAGCTCTTTCTAGAATCATTTTTATGCATCGCCCCCATCGCTCGCAAAATACTCTAAAATACAAGCATCTGCAACGCGATCGTCATCCCCCCTATTGAAAAGTCGCTCCAACGAAATTTGATGCCAGCAACCAAAATTACATCGCGAAGTCTATCGATAGCCGTGTTGATGGGCTTGGTCCTGGTGGGCGTTATGCACGCCCAACAATTGCGACGCAAGCCGATGCGAGCAGCGCGTCCGCCATTAATCCCGCAAGAATTTGAAGGCGTGTTTTTTGTCGATGTTCTTAAGCAACTTGTCGGGCAACCGCCGTCAGCCAGCGATCTGGCAAGCTCGTCGACAGAAGCTGACGAGGTCGTCACGTCAGATGCATCGGGCAACTCCAATAGTTCAGGAAGTGCGATTTGGAAGGAGCGAATTAGCGGGCAATCGATCGAAGATTTAGTCAAAGAAGGGAAGCGTCGATTGGATTCGATCGTCACAACGCCTGCCAAGTTCGCGGCCGGAAGCTATAAAGATGCCCGTCGAGAGTTCACGTTGCAGGCGATTCTATTCGCGGTCATCGAAATGTATCCCGAAAAAGTTCGTTGGCAGAACTCGGCAACCATCGCTCGTGGACGTTTCTCGCGAATGGCGGCCAATGCCAAAGTAGCGACAGGGCCGGCCTTCAACGAAGCCAAGCTTCGCATGGAAGATCTGGGGACACTCCTGAAAGGCTCTCCGCTCAACGATACTTCCCCAATTGCCGAGTTGAATTGGTCTGAGATTGCCGATCGCGTACCTAGCATGCAAGTCTTAGAATGGGCTTTCCGCGAGAACTTGAATCGATTTGTCGCGTCGGAAGCCGAATTCAAATCGCACACCGATGAGACCTTAAAGTTTGCCGAGCTGATCGGGATGATTGGCGAGACACTCCATCAACCTGGGATGAATGATGCGGACGACGGCGAGTACAAATCATGGACAAGCCAGATGATCTTAGAAGCCAAACATATTGCGGACGCGGTAAAGCTTAATAATCCAACGATGGCCCGCGAAGCAGCTGGTCAACTCGATAAGGCATGCAATGCTTGCCACAATACTTTTCGTTGAGAGCACTCAAGTAAAAAATGGGTATACGATTTAAGTGCCACCTTTGTAAGGCACCGATGAATGTAAAAGGCGAACTTGCGAAGAAGCGGGGGGTCTGCCCGAAGTGCCAAGGCAAATTTCGCATTCCCGAGAATAATCAAGAGTTCTCACGATCCTTAGACGAATCTTTGGCGAACACACCTAAGCCGATCGATCGGCAAGTACTTCAATCGCCAGTCGAGTATTCGCTACCGTTCAGCGAGTCTCCCGTTGAATCGAGTTCGCCGTCCATCAT
This sequence comes from Pirellulaceae bacterium, assembly GCA_034408855.1. Classification (GTDB taxonomy): domain Bacteria; phylum Planctomycetota; class Planctomycetia; order Pirellulales; family Pirellulaceae; genus JAIYDQ01. The sequence goes on along the minus strand of JAWXCK010000156.1, from coordinate 57,730 downwards.
GAAACCGGAACTAGTCGAGCTGGATAAACCAGAAGCCGAACAACTTTATTTCGTTCGTCCACCAAGCGGTGGCGAGTATGGACCAGCGTCAAAAGAAACGATCGAGCTTTGGATTTCTCAGAAGCGAATCACGGCCGAGACGATGGTCTGCTTGATTGGAAGTTCGAAATGGAAGAAAGCACGCGAATTATTCGTGAGCCACTTTTTGCTCGGATGAAATGCTAGTTCCGTGCCGCTCATATTTTCATCATCTCAGCCTCACGTCACCATCGGCTTCCAACCACCGTTGACGGCAATTGTCTGCCCGTTGATAAATTCGCACTCGGGGCTGGCGAGCATCCATGCGACATTCGCGACGTCTTGCGGCGTCCCCCAGCGATCGAGCATCGATTCACTGCGAGCTCGTCGATCCCATGTCTCGGATGCAGTCATCCCCCATTCCGTTTGAATCCAGCCTGGAGCAATACAATTGACTCGAACGCGGGGACCGACCGATTTGGCAAGGCTCTTGCTAAATGCCGTTATGGCGGCCTTGATCGGACTAAAGAGTTGCCCACTGTCGCCTTCCATCCCCTGTTCAGCTTGATCCCACGAGATATTCAAAATCGCAGGCAAAGAATCGGCCGGTGTCTGCTCGAGCATTCGATTTGCGACAGCCCGACTAATGCGGATCGTACCAGCGACATCCGTTTTCCAAAGTTGTTCAAGTTTGTGTTCGAAACTCCAATCTTTAGCTGACCCGGTAAGCACATCCGCACCAGCCGCATTGATCCAAACGTCGACGCGATTTCGCCGGGCGAACGCCTCTTGGACAAGCCGCATGGCACTTTCCTGCTCACGAATATCGGCAACGATGCTGTGCATATCGGCACCCGTCGAGGCGACTTTATGCGCTGAGACGGCCAGACCATCGAGATTCGTGAAACCGTGGACTATCAGACTATCGCCATGAATAGCGAATTTTTCTGCAATACATTGACCGATGCCCGAAGACGAGCCTGTAACGACCACGACGCGTGAACTCATAGCGTTTTGTTACCAACCCAGCTTGTTTTCGAGAACTCGCCGTTCAATATCGACAATTTTTGCCAATCGGGCTGCATGTCGAGGCTGCGGAGTATAACGAGCTTTCAAAAAGGCTCGGACAATTTCGAAGGCAACCTCGGGACCGATGACTCGCGCACCAATGCACAATACGTTCATATCATCGTGTTCAACACCTTGCCGCGCCGAATAGGTGTCATGGCAAAGCGACGCACGTATCCCTGGGAATTTGTTGGCGGCAACACTTACGCCGACGCCTGACCCACACACTAAAATGCCTCGATCCGCACGACCTTGCAAGATTTCCTTGGCGACCGCTTCGGCAAAATCGGGGAAATCGCAGGGATCCGACGAGTGTGTTCCGCAGTCAATTACGTTGATTTGGGCAGCCTGAAGAAGCGTCAAGACTTCCGTTTTGAGACCAAACCCAGCATGGTCGCCACCGATTACATATCGCAGTATTGGCTCGGAAGTCATTGAACACGTATCCGTCAAATAAAAGCTAAGGCCTGTTCGGCCAGGAATAAAACTCTACTTTTATAGCATATCCGGCGGCTTTCTTTCGGGAACGCCGTTGCTGTAAATCGGGATGCTTGTTAAATTTCGCACTCCGAATCGGTGCAAGATTATAACGCGAGTGAATGGCATTCGCGTCTTGGCTGGTCCTATTCCTTCTTTTTAAGGGTTCGCTGCTGCTTCTGGCTGCGTCTAACACGGTAACCTCTTGGCTACCTGACCCATCCACTCCAGCTTGAAGAATCCAAGGTTTTTTGTCACTTTATGGTCAACCGTAACCTCATTCGTTCGCTCGAAGATGAATCGATTACTCTCGAATTGGATGCGATGTTCACGCTCGAAGAAAGCGAAGAACTGCTTCTCAATAGCCTCCATGATGCCGATCGCCAATTTGACGTCAATCAAATTGTAGAAGGGCGTGTCGTCGAAATTAATGCCGAATTTGTCGTCGTCGATGTCGGTTTTAAGAGCGAAGGAGCGATCCATCGCAATGAATGGGGTGAAGGCGAAGAATTACCACAGATTGGCGATACGGTCAAAGTCTTGATCGAAGAAGTCGAAGATCAATACGGCAATGTCGAAGAACAACGTGGGATGATCAGCCTCAGCAAGCGCAAGGCCGAGAAGATCATCCAATGGGAAGCGATGATGTCTTCGGTCCAGGAAGGCCAAATCGTTACCGGAACCGTTACCCGCAAAATCAAAGGCGGCTTGTTGGTCGATATCGGCGTCAACGTATTCTTGCCTGCCAGCCAAGTCGACATTCGTCGCCCCAACGACATTGGCGACTTTATCGGTCGCGTTGTTCAATGCGAAGTCCTCAAGATCGACGAGCTGCGTCGCAACATTGTCGTCAGCCGTCGTTCGCTGATCGAAAAGCAACGCGAAGAAGATCGCGAACATTTGATGAGCGAATTGGAAGTCGGTCAAATCCGCAAAGGTGTTGTCAAAAATATCGCCGATTTCGGTGCCTTCGTCGATTTGGGCGGCATCGATGGCTTGCTGCACATAACCGATATGGCTTGGGAACGCATTGGTCATCCGACCGAGATGGTCAGTATCGATCAAGAAATCGAAGTCAAGATCCTTCAGATCGATCGCGAAAAGCAGAAGATTGCTTTGGGACTCAAGCAGAAGCAAGGCAATCCATGGGAAGACATCGAAACTCGCTATCCTGTTGGCGCCGTCATCAATGGCGAAGTCGTCAATGTAATGAGCTATGGTGCGTTCGTGAAACTCGAGCCAGGGATCGAAGGCTTGGTTCACATCAGCGAAATGTCTTGGACCCGCCGCATCAATCATCCAAGTGAGATGGTTCAAACCGGTGACAAGATCGACGTGAAGATTCTAGGAGTCGATCCGCAAGGCCAGCAGTTGTCGCTCGGTATCAAGCAAACTCAAGCTAATCCTTGGGACATTGTGGTCGACAAGTATCCCGAGAACAGTCTTGTCTCTGGCAAGGTTCGTAACTTGACCAACTACGGTGCCTTTATCGAACTCGAAGAAGGTATCGATGGCCTGTTGCACGTTTCCGATATGTCTTGGACACGCAAAATCAGCCATCCGAACGAAGTCCTCGAAAAGGGACAAGTCGTCGAATGCCGAGTATTGAGCGTCGATCAAAGCCGTCGTCGAATCGCCCTTGGACTGAAACAAATGGACGACGACCCATGGAATTCCACGATTCCCGAAAAGTATCAGTCGGGTCAAATCGTTCGCGGGAAGGTCACCAAGATCACCAACTTTGGAGTTTTTGTAGGACTCGAAGACGGTTTGGAAGGCCTATTACACATCTCGGAGCTTGCCGATCATAAGATCGAAAACCCTGAAGAAGTTGTGAAGGTCGGAGAAGAGATCGAAGTCAAGGTTCTTCGAGTCGATAGCGAAGAACGCAAGATCGGCTTGTCGCGCAAACGAGTTGAATGGAACGAAGAACAAGAGCGAGCGGCCGAACCACCAATGAATGTGAAAGTCGAACGACCTTCGCAAGACCTCAAGGGTGGACTGGGCAGCGAAGGTCCATTGATCTCGTCGCCATCGAATGAATAGGCCGAATGAATAGGCATCGCTGAACGCGATTTTCTAAAAGCAAAAAGCGGTAGTCAAGCTGACTACCGCTTTTTTTGCGCGATTGAAGGAAGCTCGACGCTCCGCGTCGAGAATTGCGACGCGGAGCGTCGCACCACATTATTACCTTCTGCCTTTTATATCATTTGATCTCGCCTGCGGGCGGCACGGATAGTCCGATACATCGAAAATTTTTTGCACTTCTCTGCAAAAGCCAACGAATTTTTAGGTAAGAGTTTGGGAGCTCGCACCGAGGGCAGGATTTGCTTGGCAGAATTGCCGCCTGACGGCGAAACTACCAACTTGATCGACGTATCTTTTGAGTGACGCTGCGCTATAATTGAGCGGTATTCGCGATATACTGGACGTGGCAAGCCGTTTGCGATTTTTTTAAAGAGTTATGATGTAGTTTAGGGATGCTTTGCACGGAAGATGATTGGGTTGGTTTTTTATGCCAATATTGGACGATGATGTTACGGCTCGATGCGATTTTTGCGTTCAGCGAAGTCCTTGGTTGCTCCTAGAAAGGACGTTTGCTCTAACGGATTTCATTGGGTGCTTGACGCTGTTTTTGGTTTGCGCGGTCGGTCGAGATGTGCTGCACGCTCACGCAGAGACGCCAGTGATACAGGATGAGATTGCGGTTCCTCAACGGCTGCCTGATGAAGTGGAAGGGCATCTTTTGTGGGTGCCGTTGCCGCTTGCAGAAATCGATGACCGTCGACTTCGCTTGCAATTCCAGCAAATTCTCGATATTTCTGATGGCAAAAGCCGACCGGTGATTGTGTTGCGTTTTGTTGGAAAGCCAGACGCTGCCGCAGCATCTGATCCAGCGATTGGAGGATTGCTCGGTCGAGGAACTGAATTTGAGCGGAGTCTTTCTCTGGCTCGATGGCTGGTGGGGCCGGTCGGTGTTCGAGCGAGATCGGTTGCGTATCTTTCTGAGTCGATCGAAGGTCATGCTGCTCTGATTGCGCTGGCCTGCGAAGATATCGCCATGGACCCGCTGGCTGATTTCGGGCGAGCTGCTATCGATGAAGCGATGGTCGATCAAGTTGTTATCGATGGCTACTTGGGGATCGCTCAACGTCGCGGTGCGTTTCCTCCCGATGCGGTACGATCGATGCTGGATCGAGATGCAACGCTTCACAAAGTCGAGCTGGTTGGGAATCAAACACGCTTCGTTTCGCAAACGGCTTTGGAGCCGCTTCGGCAAGAAGGGAAAGTCGTCAGCGAAACGCAGTTGTCGATACCCGGCCAACTTGGAAAATATACTGGCCAGGAAATGCGAGCGTGGCGATGGATCACGCACGTTGCCCGAGATGAAGAACAGCTTCAAGAGATCCTCGGCGTGTCACGTTGGAAGTCGAATCGGAAATTGACTCACGACAATCCGTTGAAGCCTGCACTCATTGAAATCCGAGGGGTCGTCAGTCACAGTTCAGTTAACCGATGGTTGCGGACGATGAATGAAGCTTGTGATGTCGAGAAGGCCAATCTGCTGATCCTGCATATTCATTCGCCCGGCGGCAACCTCGCGGAAAGTATAAGGATGGCCGAGTTTTTGGCGAACTTCGATGAATCGGAGATCGAAACAGTGGCATGGGTCGATGGCGAAGCACTCGGTGATGCGGCATTGATTGCGATGGCATGCGACTCGCTCGTTCTTAAACCAGGTTCTAGGCTTGGTGGAGCTGGCGAAGCGACGATCAGTCCGGCGATGATTCGAGACGAGCATTCTGCTTGGAAAGTCCTTGCGCAGCGGACGAATCGAAGCGAAGGAGAACTTTATGGGTTGCTTTGTCCTGAACTCGACATACACGAGTTCACAAACCCACGCGGTCGTATTGAAATCGGTGATGCGGAATTGTTTCAACAGCGTGCGGATTTTCAAGATTGGCAGAAAGGCCAAAAGCTATCGCTTGCAAGTGGAATTACGGCTGAGGAAGCCGTTCGACGAAATTGGGCTTCTTCGGTGTCACCTAGTTTGCTCACCGTCGCCAACCAGTGGGGAATCGAGCGATTGCCGGAAGCGAAACGAGTGACCTCGCTTGAGCGGTGGATTCGGTCGCTAGCCGACCTAGATTGGCTTGCTACAGTTTTGCTGACGCTTGCCATGGTGTTGTTCACCAACGAACTCACGACTCCAGGCTTGGGCGTGGCGGGTTTCTGTTCTTTCTTATGTATCTCGCTCTTCTTCTGGATGAAATTTCTCGATGGCACTGTTGAGTGGCTTGAAATCATTCTTTGCATGGGCGGTCTCATGGCGATTGCGGTCGAGATGTTCATCCTGCCGGGTTTTGGTATCTTCGGAATTGGCGGCTTTCTCATGCTGGCATCCGGGATTATTCTCGCCAGTCAAACGTTTATTGTTCCGAGCAATGACTATCAGTGGGGCAAGTTGGCAGTCAGCATCGGTCAAATTGCGATCGCCTGTGTCGGCTTCATTACGACCGTCTATTTATTGCGAAACCAGTTGGAAAAAATGCCGTTTGTCCGTATGCTCAAGTTGAAGCCGCCGCCTGCAGAAGCTAATTTGGATTCATCCGACAACTTAGCCTATCTCGTTGGTCAGATTGGGAAAACGGTGTCGCGATGTGCTCCACTTGGCAAAGCGATGATTGGCGATGATTATTGGAACGTTCAATCACACGACGACTTGTTGGAACCCGACACACTCATCGAGGTCATCGAAGTTCGCGAGCGAGCGATTTATGTCCGCCGAGTTCCGGGCGAAGCAGCAATCGGGTAAACTACTCTCCGTTCGTTGTTCCGCCCTCAGGCGGCTAAAAGACCTAGTAAACATTACCAAGCGCTACCGACATTCGGCTAAAGCCGGAACTACGAACCAATTGCAACCGATAACCAATCTTTGATTCGCCCTATGACTATTCGCAGAAACCCGACTCGCAGCGTTCGAATTGGAAGTATTCATATTGGAGCCGAGTATCCGATTGCGATTCAGAGCATGACGGCGACGCACACCACGAATATCGATGCAACCGTTGCGCTCGTTAACTTTCTAGAAGAAGCAGGTGCAAACGTTGTTCGTATCGCCGTCGATAGTGACAAAGACGCCGAAGCTTTAGCCGAAATTCGCCGCCAGACGCAAGCTAACCTTTCGGTAGATCTTCAAGAAAACTATCGGCTCGCCGAAAAGGTCGCGCCGCATGTCGATAAAATTCGCTACAACCCAGGTCATCTTTACCACCACGAACGCACAAAATCATGGCAAGAAAAAGTTGCCTATCTCGCGTCGGTTGCTCGCGACAATGACTGCGCAATCCGAGTCGGCGTCAACTGTGGCAGTGTCGACCCCGAAAAGAAAGCCAAATTTGCGGCCGATGATTCGATTGGCCCGATGATCGAGTCGGCGCTCGAACACTGCGACTATCTCGATTCACTCGACTTCACGCGTTACGTTGTTTCGCTCAAAGATAGCGATCCGAGCAAGGTCGTCGAGGTCAATCGGCGCTTTGCAGAAGCTCGACCGGAGATACCGATCCATCTCGGAGTAACCGAAGCTGGCTTGCCGCCAGATGGGATCATCAAAACGCGAATTGCGTTCGAGCAGTTAATCGGTCGCGGGATCGGCGACACCGTTCGCGTGTCGCTTACCGTACCGAATACTCGGAAGAACGAAGAGATTGTTGCTGGTCGTGAGATCATCGACGATATCTACGCCGGACGATTGCGCAGCGTTGTGGCGATAAATCCCTCACAGCTCAATATCATTTCCTGTCCAAGCTGTTCAAGAGTCGAGAACGAAGCGTTTGTTGAATTGGCTCAGAAGGTTAAGGAGATGACGCGTTATGCAAAGGACTATGCGATCACCATTGCCGTGATGGGATGTCGCGTGAACGGGCCTGGCGAAACCGACGACGCGGACCTTGGATTGTGGTGTGGGCCGAATCGAGTGAACTTGAAGCGGAGAAGTGTACCGCTGGGGGCCTTTCCTTACGATGAGATTCTCGACAAACTCCGATTCGAACTCGATCAGCTTATCGCGGAACGGTCGGCTTGATCGAAAATTCTCGCTAGTTTTTGTACCTGAGGTGACTGGTGCGTAGATTCGCTCGATCGATTAGAAAGCATGGCTATGGTATGCTCGATAATCAGATCGAAGGAGCTTGTTTTACGATAGGAGTCGGTTGGGTGGATGGCGAGCAGATGAATGACTCAACGCAGGAAAGATTGATCCGTCCTGGATTCAATTCGCATTGGTCGCGTCGAAAACTCGGATTTCGCTTCCTAGCCATGATGCTCGGATTACTCCCGTTCGTGGTTATCGAATTGGCACTTCGCGCTTTTGATCTGCCAAAGCAAGACGTGCCGTTCGATCCTTTTCTCGATATGAGTCAGTTAGCACCGCTGTTCGAAAAGGATTCGAACGGTATCTGCCGAATCCCCAATGAACGAATGAGATTGTTTTCACCTGCCGAGTTTTCGTTCGAGAAACCGGCGGCTACGACACGCGTTTTTTCGTTGGGAGGATCGACAACGCAAGGTGAACCCTATGGTCCGCCTACCGCATTTACGAATTGGCTAAGAATCAATTTGGAGTTGATCGGCCCGAGTAGGAAATGGGAGGCGATCAATTGCGGTGGACTTTCCTACGCCAGCTATCGAGTACTACCGATTCTTCGCGAAGTCTTGAATTACTCGCCCGACTTGATCGTCGTCTATTGCGGACACAACGAATTCCTCGAAGAGCGCGAGTTGGGTGGCTGGAAACGGACGCCGACGATTGCAACTGGACTGATCAGCCGACTCTATCGCCTTCGAATGGTTCAATATGTAAGCTCAATTGCAAGAGCGAAATCTGCGAATCATGTGGAAGACCGAACTACCCGTCTGCATCGCGAAGTCGATGCGTTGCTCGATTCACAAGGTGGGTTAGAAAAGTACCATCGCAATTCGCTCGATGCACCAAACGTCGTCGCTTCGTTTCGTTGGAATCTTCAACAAATGGCCGAGGCTTGCCAAGCTCGTCATGTACCATTGGTTTTTGTCGTCCCTACCGCGAACTTGCGAGATAGCCCGCCGTTCAAATTCGAAATAGATCTGACGCTAAGTCACGACGAGACACAACGAATTGAAACTTTATGGTTGCAGTCGCAAGAGGGTGAAGCGGATACGAAGCGAGTTTGCGATGCGATGCAAAAAATCCTTGCGATGGACCCGCGTCATGCAGGAGCCCATTATTATCTTGGGCAACGCGCCATCGCGGAGAAAGATTGGGACAATGCAAAATCACATCTCATTGCGGCAAAGGATTACGATGTCTGTCCACTGCGAGCGATTTCCGCAATACAACAAACCGTTCGCGATAGCGCTTCGGAGTATCGAGTACCGCTGCTCGACGCGGATGCATTGTTCCAATCGAAATGTGCGAATGGAATCGTAGGACATCCTTGGTTGATCGATCACGTGCATCCTGGCATCGAAGGGCACCAACTTCTCGGAGAGGCCTTAGCAGAGTTACTTGTCCAAAATAGTTGGCTGGCGCCGGAACAGAAAAATTGGCAAAAGGGACGCGTCGAACGCTATCGAGACCATCTAAACCATCTCGGTGAAGCCTATTATATTCGAGGCCAACAGCGTTTAGAGGGACTCATTCTTTGGACTCAAGGTCGAGCTAAGAAAATCGGCGTCGAATAGCGGTGGCGTAAGCTTTCAGCATGCGTCGAAGTGTTAGGAATCCCCTCTTGTTTATCTGGTTCCGAGGCTCCGCCTCGGAACCCACTGTTACGCTGGCTCTGCCTGCCGAAATCTCAACAATGCGAGAGTGTCAACCAACGGTACACGAGGCGAAGCCTCGAAAGCAGTGCGTTCCCAGGCAGAGCCTTGAAACCAGTTGATTGTTGGCGATAACTTCAATGACTGAAGATCGATTTGGCGATTTCTAACATGGTCCGCGTTTCTCCGGCGATGGACCAATATGCTTGTTGTCGATCGAGTACTTGCAGACGATTGCCATGTCGCCTGGCTAATTGTTCAATCCGTTTCCGGTCGCCGAACGTCAAGACGAGATGTTCTTCTTCAATAGCTAAACATTTCACCGACCAAAGCGTGGCGTCGATGCGAAGTTCGGCGACTTCTAAGAGTCGACGGACGACCTCAGGGGGCGAACCGAATCGATCTTCGAGTTCTTGCCTCAATTCGATTAGCTTTCGGATGTCATCCATACGACTCAATCGGCGGTAAAGATCGATTTTATGCCGAAGCTCCGGAACATAGTCGCTCGGTATAAATGCCTCGATGGGGAGATTGACTTCGACGTCGATAGAAAGCTTTGGCGATTGATGCTTGAGTTTGCGAACCGCCCCTTCTAATAACTGGCAATAGAGTTCGTAGCCAACGGCTGCGATATGTCCGCTCTGCTGGGTACCAAGCAGATTTCCGGCCCCTCGAATTTCCAGGTCACGCATCGCGATTCCAAAACCAGCACCGATCTGCGAATACTCTTCGATTGCATGCATCCGCCGAGCCGCATCCGGATTGAGATGCTTGTTCTTATCGACCATCAAATAGCAATAAGCTTGGTTCTTATAGCGTCCGACGCGGCCTCGCAATTGGTGCAATTCAGACAAACCATATCGATCTGCCGCATCGATGAAAATCGTATTGGCGTTCGGAATATCGAGTCCGCTTTCAATAATGGTGGTCGAGAGCAAGACATCGAAACGATGTTCGATAAAATCAAGCATCACCTGTTCGAGCTGATGTTCCGGCATTTGTCCATGGCCAACTACAATCCGTGCTTCAGGTATGATCCTTTGCAAGCGACTAGCCAAAAGCCCCATATCTTGAATCCGGTTGTGGACAAAATAGGTTTGTCCACCACGATTCATCTCGCGTAAAATTGCGTTGCGAATGATGGCGTCATCGAAACGCACAACCTTTGTTTCGATCGACAAACGTTCTTCGGGCGGTGTTTCGAGGTTTGAAATATCTCGTACGCCCACCAACGACATGTGCAAGGTTCGAGGGATCGGAGTTGCAGAAAGAGTCAGTAAATCGACATTGGGACGGAGTTGTTTTAGCCGCTCTTTGATGGCGACACCGAATCGTTGCTCTTCGTCGACGATTACTAAGCCTAAATTGAAGAAGTCGACATCGGGCGACGCAAGCCGATGCGTGCCGATCACAATATCGATTTGTCCTTTGGCCAATCTCGCTAAAATATCTTTCTGAGATGCACCGGTACAAAAACGACTCAGTCGTTCGACATCGAACGGAAACTCGGCCATACGTTCGCGGAATGTTTTATAGTGTTGTTCGGCGAGAACGGTTGTCGGGACCAAGACAGCGACTTGATAGCCGCTATCGATGCACTTGAAAGCAGCACGCATCGCGACCTCGGTCTTCCCGAAACCGACGTCGCCGCAAATGAGTCGATCCATGGGGCGAGCAGCCAGCATATCATTCTTGGTAGCAGCGATGGCCGTGGTTTGGTCGGTTGTTTCTTGATAAGGAAAAGAGGTGTCGAACTGAGTTTGCCACACGCTATCTTTCGAAAAAGCGATCCCCGCGTGAGATCGTCGTTTGGCTTGCATATCGAGGAGGTCGGCAGCCATATCGATGACGGCCTCTTCGGCTGCCCTTTTTTGTCGAACCCACGTTTGGCCACCAATCTTCGCTAGTTTCGGCTGACTTTTCGTGCCGCCAATGTATCGTTGAATCAAATCGATTTTGCTAGTTGGAACAAAGAGCTTGGTTCCTTCAGCGAATTCTATTTCCAGATGCTCATTCTTTTGACCATGCTTTTCCAGCAATTGCATCCCGCGATAGATGCCAATCCCATGTGCAAGATGCACAACCAAGTCACCGGCGCGTAGGTCAAGAAAGCTATCGATGGCTCGCGAGGATATTTTGCGAGTGCCACGGCGAAGCGAATGCCGCTTGAGCATCTGATTGACCGATAGAACCACCGGACCATCCGGTAGGACTTCAAAGCCAGCCGCCAACCAACCTTGCTCCAAGCAGACTCGACCGCTAAGAAGAGCTTGGCTCTTGGCTAGCAGTTCATTCATCCTGCTCAGTTCGCCTTCGTTCCAGCAGAGAATCGTTGCGGTTCGATTCGGGCCAAGAGCCTGATCAACTTGGATCGCGAGCTGTTCAAGTTCGCCGCCGATTCGCTGCACGTCACCCAAGGGAAGTCGATGCAGAGAACCCAAGGTTTCGACATCGGCCAGTTGAACAAGGTTAGCGTGATGCAGTTGCTTGATCGAATCCATGACCGCATCCGGACTTTGGAATCGTTCGGGAAAAGGAATTCTTTCTAGAAATGCTTTCGCCGTGTGCAAAATCGCAGTCGGCTCATGCAACAGGATCGACGTCTTCGGATCGAGATAGTCGAGAAGCGACGCAGTTGCAATTTCATCGCCTTTGGCGCGTGGGATCGCGACGGAGTCCAATCGAGTGATCGATTTCTGGGACATCGCGTCAAAAGTGCGTATCGATTCAATCTCGTCGTCAAACCATTCGATTCGAATCGGGTCCGCCGAGTCAGGTGGATAGACATCCAAAATGCCGCCGCGAAAAGTAAATTCACCCGGCAGTTGCACGCTGGTTGTCGTATGATATCCAGCACTGATGAACCAGTTGCGCAGTTCATCGATTCGCTGCTTCTGTCGAATCTTCAACAAACGGCGACTACTGCGTATCGACTCGGGACTGGGGACGGCGTGCATTACGGCTGGCAGCGTCGTAATCACAACCGGTGGAGCTTGTTTGAATCGCGAGGATTCATTGAGGCTTCGATAGTCTTCTAGATGGCTGAGAACCTGGAGTCGCTCGACGACTTCTCGCTGGAGCAGCGATTCTAGTTCGCTATCATCATCGCTTGCTTGCGGAAATACTTCGATCGACCGTCCGAGAATGTATTCCAGATCGCGAGTGATGCTATCGACGTCGGCTGGCAAGGGGACGACAATCATCAAACTTTGCGGCCGCATATTCAAAAGCGCAGCAACCATCGGTGCAACGGCGGCGGGCCACACGCCTTCCCAAGTCAACGTTCGGTCGGCATCCCAAGCGGTGATCGATTTGACAAAACTATCGGATCGCGAGATTGATTCGATCGCCGTCCCTATGCTCGATCGTTTGCGAGGTTCGGAAGCCGCATTGGAGCGAATCGCTGACTTGATGGACGTCGTCATTCCATTGATTTCTCACCAGGACGCAGCTTTCGCAATTGGAGTATCACGCTCTCCGAATGGGTATCGGGCATTGGATAAGCATCCGCTTTGCGAAGTTCGATATTCTTAAGTAGCCCAAGATGCCGCGCTTCGCCGCGCTCCTCGATCCACTTCGGGCCTTTAATCGCAAGCAGACGACCAAACGCAAACCAGTGTTCGTCGAGCCATCGACAAAGCTTTGCAAGTGGACCAACGGCACGTGTGACGATGCTATCATAGCGAAAATCTGCCAACACTTTTCGAACGTCGGTCGCATGAACTGGGATTTTCAGTTTGAGCTCTTTTGCCATCGCCTCCACTGCTTTGGCTTTTTTGCCTACGCTGTCGCATAGCGAGACTTGTAGGTCTGGACGCAGGATCGCAACGACTATTCCTGGCACTCCGCCGCCGGTACCAACGTCGAGGACTTCCTCGCCCTGCTGCAATAGATTGGCCAATTTCCAGGAATCGAGCAGGTCGCGACGGGCAAATAAATCAAAATTGGTGTGTCGCGTCAGATTCATTCGACTGTTCCATTCCCACAAGAGCTGGCAATAGGCTTCCAAATCCTTCCAGCAATGCTCGGGAATTCCAATAATTCCGCAGGCATCCGCCGCTTGCTTTAGGTTGGTGGAAGGCTCGTTCTTCGTCGAATCTGGCAAAATATTAACCTTTGATGGAAACGGGTTATTGTAGCGTTTTCGAACACCACTGCGAACTTCAAGTGCTGATTTGTTTGCAATGACTCGAAAAAATCCGTTCGATTGATAGCTTCGCATCGCTACAAATAAATCTGCTTGAAAAACATTCTACTCTAGATACTTGCGACGTCACGGCGAAGAGCGTTACTATAGAGTAGTCGAGATCGTATTATTCAATGCGATATAGACGCGATTAGAAAGTGATTCGAGAAGTTCATACGTTCTGTGCGAGTTCGGAGAACAACCTGATGATTCATTATTCCTGCGATCGATGTAAGAGAGAAATCGATCCCGATCATGACCTGAGGTACATCGTAAGACTTGAGATCGAAGCCGCGATCGATCAACTTGGCAATGAGATTGTCGACGACCCGGATCATCTTGGCGATTTAGAAGAGCTGCTCGAGTCGAGCGATGATCCGTTGACGTCGGGGCTCGGGGACGAACTCTACCAACGCAAGCGTTACGACTTGTGTGCCGACTGCTATCGGCACTATATGAAGAATCCACTCGGTAGAGAAACCAGTACCCCATTCGGTTTCAGCAAGAACTAACGGCTTCGATTCGCCATGGTTCTAGTCGCGACCAATTGCTGATGCGTGTTTTGAAATGGAGCGGCCAACGATTCGATGACGGCGCGGCTATCGATAAAGTCCAACATCGCCACGCGAAGATCAACCGGCAAGCGTGGATTGGGTTGATGGGCTACGCTGCCAAAGACCCATTGCTCTAAGTAATCGACGGGTACCAACGGTTCGTAAATATCGAGTGCTTGACCCAATTTGTGGATGGGGGTTGGATAAGCTTTCTGTTCGATCTTTCCGGCGAATTGTTGAGCAGTATTTCGAAGTCTCGATTGCTGCTGCACAAACGCCATCGCGAATTGGGCCGCTTCGTGATCACCTTCGGAATAGAGGGCGACTAAGAATCGTTCTTGACCGATGAGTTTATTAGATTGATTCGAGTCCGCATTCTTGCGACCAAAGGCGACAGCATGAAACTCGAGTAGATCGCCACGCCACGTTTCGGGAACTTCCAGCGTCAGAATGACAAACCGCGAACCTTCAAGGACAGCTTGAGGAGTCGATTTGAATTTGAAATAAACACCCGCTCGACGATCGATGGTTCCGGCAGCGGTAAGTAGTTGCATCGGAGCTTGCTGTTCGTAGGCGACTTTGCGGTGAAGGTTATCATGAAAATATGCTTGGCCCGTTGCTGACCCGACGCCTGGATATCCGCCCGCTCCTTGTATTGAAGCTTGTCGAATCCGATCGTAATCTTCAGCGATAGCCATCGGCGTCGTCACCGGTGAATACATTTCGGTACGCGGCCAAAAGTCAGCCACTTGCACCGATGGTTTGCGAGTGACAAGCTTGATCATCAACTCGTCAAACGAACCCTTGAAGTCAGGCGAGACGATTGTGCTAACATCTAATTTGACTTGCACAAAGCGACTGCCAGGCATTTGTCGGGCAAGGCAATCAGCGGGCAAAGCTGAAGCGGGTGCCAAAGGAGGGACGTCGAATTGAACCGAAACCGAAGCGGCGATGAACAGGGAAAACAAAATCGCAGTGGAACTCATCATGATAGCAATCTACCTTCCATGAGTTGTCGACGAACCAACCTGCTTGCGGGAATGAAGAGCAGGCGTTTTCAGTCGGCAACGAGAATAACAAGGAGCGGATTAACCTGAAGTCCCTGCTGATCGCGTCGTTCCATCATGGAAAGTAGATTCCTTGGTCCAGCCACATTCGAGAGCCATGACCTAAATCGACCCAGCGGAGCAATCATAGCGCCGTCCATAACCGAGTCAAGTATCGAATTCCTCCCTCGTTGAGTTACGAATTGTTTCCTTCAGCGTAGATGTTTGAATCGTTCTAGAAGTTCCATCGACCGAAACCCAACAATACACGTTCTCCTGCTCAAAATGCTGACTAACTTGCAAATTCCCCGCAACTTCGCCAGAATATGACCATTTCCCTGTTTATGCGACAGGGTGTCGTATAAAAACATGTTAACGAACACTAGTAGATTGACTGCGCAATGTCATCTCTGTGGTGCGCCCACAATGGACACACCTCTGTGCTCACCGTGTTCGGACAAGCACGCGCAGTATTGGCCGGAACTTGACCCCGACATCTCTGCAAACCGAAAACTCACCGCAATGAAGCGCCTCGCTGAGGTTCTTGATGGTGGCCTCAAATCGGCACTTAAGGTTTACACGGCGCGTTACGAAATGCTTCGCGAGTCGTCACCCAACTGCTTCGAGTTGTCACACGACGAATACTGGGCAGGCTTTTGCTCGTAGGCCCGCGTCCGCTAACATGGTTTTGCCGCAAGGCCGCGGCTTCGTTGTTGGAGAATCTTTCGGTTGGTCGCGGTCGATTGCTTCGGTAACGTCGCTCGGTTGTTCACGCCGCGGACGCCTTTTTGGTTGGCAACGTTTTTCCCTGTTGGTAGAATCAATTGGCTTGCCACGTTTTCTCGCTTCGGTTACGAACTCCGTCGGCAAAGCCTTCCGTTGTCGGTCATAGATCAAAGGACGTCATTATGACAACCAAAGAAAAGGCAATCTCGCTCATCCAAACGCTTGAGGACGATGTGTCACTTGACGATCTCATCGACCGACTTTACCTCCTTCGCAAGATCGAACTTGGCATCGCTCAAGTCAATGCTGGCGACGTAATGGAACACGATGCGTTGATGGATGAACTTGAGGCGGAAGATGTCCAGTAAAATCTACTGGACTCGACAGGTTCCACGTTGGACACTCATTCCCTGACTATACTTCCAACGCTTCGGTCAGGTCCACAGGCCATTCAACGACGCGGAACGCCTTTTTGGTTGGCAACGTTTTTGCCGGTTGGTAGAATTTATTGGCATGCGACGTTTTACGTTTCGGTCACGAACGGCGTCGGCAAAGCCTCCCGTTAGGCGGCCTACTCCAAGGAACACAAATGCTTACTCCTAACTATAACGCGGTGATCCGCCAAGACGGCGACTGGTGGATCGGCTGGATCGAAGAAGTACCCGGAGTTAATTCCCAAGGTGCGACTCGCGATGAATTGCTATCGAATCTGCGAGAAGCGCTTGGCGAAGCGATCGAACTGAATCGCGAGGATGCTCGCAACGCGGCTGGCGAATCCTACGAAGAGGTTGCCATCCAACCGTGAAACGTCGAGACCTGATTCGACATTTGACCGACCATGGATGCGAACTTGTTCGCGAGGGTGGTAATCACTCGTGGTGGGGCAATCCAATTACGGGATCGCGATCTGCTGTGCCACGCCATCGCGAGATATCGGACCATCTTGCTCGGAAAATCTGCCGTGACCTCGGAATCCCGGAACCGTAGGACCGCACAACATGGTTTTGCCGCAAGGCCGCGGGTTCCACGTTGAACAGTCTTTCCCTGATTATACTTTCAACGCTTCGGTCAGGTCCACAGGCGATTCAACGCCGCGGACGCCTTTTTGGTTGGCAACGTTTTTCCCGGCTGGTAGAATCTATTGGCATGCCACGTTTTCTCGCTTCGGTCACGAACGGCGTCGGCAAAACCTCCGTTAGACGACCTAGAGTGATGTTACTTCAGGGCCGGCTGGAATTACGCGAAGTATCTCAACACGTCCACCGACGAAGCGATGGAAAATCATGTAGCGACCCAATACACTCGCCCTAACGTCATAACCCAAATGCGGCATCTGCTGCCCTGTTTCGGGATTGGACGCGATGGCGACGCATTTGTCCTCGATGCGTGCAACCCATCCGACCGCTGCGCCCGGTTTGTCCTTTGCGATGAATTCGAGGATCGACTCAAGATCTTCTATTGCCGCTATAGTGTAAAGCGGCTTTGTCAATTGGTTTGCCTGTCGTATGACGCTGCCAACTCTCGTAGCCGTTCAAACGCAGTATCATGGTCAACCAATTCGCCAAGATCCGCTTGGTCAATTCCAATCTGTACTTTTGAACGTATTTCTTCGCTGCTGACCAAACGTCTGATCCCCTCCGACACAACCTCTTCGACCGACGAAAAACGGCCCATTGCTACTAATTGCTCCGCTGCTTGCTGATCGCTGGGGGGTAACTGAATGCTCATGAGTATTCCTTGATTGCTCGTTTTAACGCCGCCGGTCGCCCAACATGGTTTTGCCGCAAGGCCGCGGGTTCCACGTTGAACAGTCTTTCCTTGATTATACTTCCAACGCTTCGGTCACATAGCGGATGCGGAATCACTTGATCCGCGTGATTCGTAAGGTGTTCCAATAGACTACCCGACGCTGACGAGTTCTAATACAGTCGAACTAGAAAGATTGCATACTCGACTACAATTCTCTATTCTACATGCCATGACTCGATGGAGCTCTGCGTAAGTTCTTGCATTGGAAGCTGTAGCCGCTTTAATGATTTTGATGCACTTTAATCACTACCGAAGAAAAAGAAACTGCGATGCGACTGGGATGACCCTCGTCGAGCTTTTGGTTTCTATTTCGATTGTCGGTGTGCTTGCAGGAACCTTGCTTCCGGCCGTACAGCAAGCTCGTGAAGCGGCGCGACGGGCTCAGTGTGCCAGCCATCTGCGGCAACAAGCGATGGCATTACAAATGTTTCACGATACGTATCAGCGATACCCGTCGGCTCATCAAATTGGACTCGATTGGTATTCCAGTTTCGAACGCGAGTCGGCGCCTGGTGGACTGGAGCCGGATAGCGATTATCCTGCCGAAGGTCCGTTTTGGAGCTGGATGATGCGCATCGCGCCGTACGTCGAGATGACAAATCTCTACAACGCAGCCGATCGTCGTGGCGTGATCGAGGCGTGGCCGTGGTGGCAATGGTTGCCAAATGGTCGTTGCTTAAATGGTGTTGCCTGCCCGCTGTTCGTTTGTCCGACGGATGTTCGCGGTGCTAGGCTACGATGGTCGCGAGGCCAGCAAGCTTCGGCATTGAGTTCCTACCTTGGTGTATCTGGACGCAACCAGTTCAAAGAAGCGGACGGACAAGACGGATTGCTTTACGTGAATTCCAGCGTCAGGATGAGCGACATTACCGACGGAACAAGCCATACGCTGATGATCGGCGAGCGACCGCCTTCGAACAACCTCATTTATGGTTGGCAGTGGGCCGGTTCCGGCGATCATCCAAATTTTGGTGCCGCCGATGTTGTGCTCGGAGTCTACGAACGCTTTCATGATCCGAGTTCGCAGCCCGATTTCTATCGCCCAGGAAAGCTGGACGACCCAAACAATTTGCATCGCTATCATTTTTGGAGTCTCCATCCTGGCGGTGCCAATTGGGCTGTATGCGACGGAAGCGTTCGATTCCTCGCCTACCAATCGGGAGGTCCTCAAGATTTGTCGACTACCGACAACATCACCAACGTAGTCGAGGCGATGTCGACGCGAATGAGCCACGATGCACTGCCGAGTGCCGATTAAGATCTCGATACTAATGCCTTCTCAACAAAGCCGAAAGCATCGATTGCGCATCGTTGGGCTTTTATTCATACTAGCATTCGAGATCGGCTGCGGAACCAACGAGTATGTCCCGCCGGTCGATCGAATTCCAGTCATTCCGTCTGGTCGCAAGAGCAGCATGCAGGAAAATGAAAAGTCGACGAGCGATAAACTCGAGCAGGGTGGTGCCGTCGCTCCGCCGAAACGCTGGTGAAAATTATTCCACACTAATTTGCAGCCGACTTTGCGCATCGAAACCCAGTATGGTTACTGGCGGTGTTCATTTCACCTTTACCGCGTGTCCCCACCATGTAGCGCGTACAATATTCGTCGGTGCAAAGAAACGAACCACCCCGATGCACGCGTTTGTTGATACCAGGTTCGGCCGGATCAAATGAGTCGTTGGGGCCAAGGGGATTAATCGATAATTCGTTTTGCGATTGGAGATTCTCGTAATAGTCGTGCCGATACCAATCGCTACACCACTCCCAGACATTGCCTGCGACATCGTACAGCCCGTATCCGTTGGGCAGGAACTGTGCGACCGGCGATATCCCGACAAAGCCATCGGCGCCAGAATCTTTGGTCGGAAAAACTCCCTGAAAAATATTTGCCAAATGCTTGCCGCTCGGCCTGAGTTCGTCTCCCCAAGGATATAGTCGTCCTGGAACGCCACCTCGAGCAGCGAATTCCCATTCGGCTTCGGTAGGAAGACGCTTGCCCGACCATTTGCAAAACGCTTCGGCATCCGCAGGCGATATGCACGACCGGAAATTTCTCGCGTCCTTCGATATTGCTTTCTGGTCCGAATGGATGTCGCCAATCGGCGTCTTCGACATACCGCCACCACTGCAAATAGTTGTCGAGTGGAACTCGATCAGCCGTGGGCGTGAAAACCGTCGAGCCTTTTACGAGCTTATCTTCAGGTACGCCAGGAAATTCTTCTTTGCTTGGCTTCTGCTCGGCAATCGTGACATATCCCGTCGCATCGACAAAGGCTTTGAACTGTTCATTCGTGACTTCGGTTTTGTCCATCCAAAAGCCGCTTACTTGAACTCGGTGGATCGGCAACGCATCCGCCGTAAGTCCGGGCATGCCACACAGCGTTTCACCGATTTCATCACATCCCATCGAGAACTCGCCCCCAGGAATCCAAATCATCCCCGGCGGAACGGGCTCCGATGGCAATGCTGAATTGACACTGGTTGGCTGAAAGCCTCGTGGTAGGTTGGCGGTAAGTTGTATTCCCGTCGGTTGAATGGATTCAGATGGCCCCTTGCTCTTATCTTTCGTCGCAACAAAGATGATTCCAACGACGGCTACAATACTTGATAACAATAAGAGGCTGTACCGATTGACGAGCGGAGAATCAGTTGCCTTACTTGATTTGGTTGACTTGGCTCGTTGGAGCTTGCTCACGAATCACTCTCCGATAGTTTGGGACTCTCAAAATTCCTAGCACATCGCTATTATAACCTATCAAGCAAAATAGCTCCTCCCCTAAGCTCGAATCCCGCGTGGCTTAGGGTAGCGGAACGGCGCGCGAATTCTTGCGAATTGCTTTCCCAGCCAAAACGCCGGTAGGCTTACCGTCCAATACCGCGACTTCGCCGCCAACCAAAACGATTTTCGTACCCGTTGGCTCGCGATACGGTTCATCGTAGGTTGCTTGATCGCGAAATGCCTTCGGGTCAAAAACAACGATATCGGCAACTTTGTTTAATTGAAGAAGGCCGCGATCTGACATTCCAATAATTCCGGCGGGGAGCGACGTTGCACTACGAATTGCAGCTTCGAGAGTCGTTACATTCTGCTCGATCGCATAGCGTCCGATTTTGCGTGGGAACGTCCCGAAGGAACGTGGATGAGGCATACTCTCGGAAGGTACTTTTGAACTACCGTCGCTGGCTGTCGCGACCCAAGGCAACTTCATCGCCATTCGAACGTCTTCTTCGCTCATACCGAAATTGACGATCTGCGCACCACCATTGCGCTCGATCAGCAGGACAAGATCGACAACCTCAATCGATTCGGCTTTCGCAATCTCCTCGAGATTTTTTCCTATCCAATCCTTGCGAGGCTTGTAGGTCGCCAATTGGATGCGATGAATCACGTTGAGCGATTTTAAGACGTCCTTGCGAATTCTTGCCGTCAATTCGGGGTCATCAAGCCGCTTCTTTAACGACGTTCGTCCACCAGCCCGAGCCCAATCGGGAAGCAAGGTGGCTTCAAGCGACGTACTCGATGCGATATAAGGATATTGGTCTGCCGTCACGATCTTCCCTTCGCTTCGAGCCTTTTCGATAATAGCCGCTGCCAGATGTAGACTTCCCCAAGAATCGGTTCCGCTCGCTTTGAAATGTGAAATATGCGTCGGCAATCCGCCTTCAATACCGATCTTGATCGCTTCCTGCACGCTATCTAATAAGCCCGACCCTTCGCCTCGGATATGACTTACATAGATGCCATGATGTTTGGCAACGCTCTTTGCAATCGCGATGAGTTCATCCGTTTTTGCGAAGGTTCCCGGTATGTAAATCAAACCCGTCGACATTCCAAAGGCACCATCCATCATCGCCTTTTCCGCTAAGACTTGCATCTCAGCGAGTTCCTCCGCAGTTGGAGCTCGATCGTCCTTTCCCATCACTTTGGATCGAAGACTTCCGTGCGGCAAAAGATGAGCGACATGCGTGCCCGCACCGTCTTTGTCAATCTTTTTAAAGTATGCAGCGACATCGACGTGCCCGCCGCCACAGTTACCCGTAACGACGGTGGTACAACCTTGCATCAAATAGTTGCGATTCGCCCTCGTTTCGCGTTCGAGGATCGGGTCGTCACTGTGTGTATGGAGGTCGATAAAACCTGGACAGACGACTTGATCTTTGCAATCGTAAACTTGCTTGGCAGACACGGCCAAGTTTACACCGATTGCGACGATGCGTCCGTCTCTGATTCCGACATCTTCGACGACTGGTGGATTTCCATCTCCCACATGCACCGTTCCGTTCCGCAGCAAAACATCGTACGTCTCCGCGAGGATCGTCCTAGAATGATGCATCGCGCAAGCGACGAACAATATCGATACGAAGCGAAGCTTTGCGAAATACATTTAGGGTTCCTCGTTGAAGAAGTCGTAGGTTTTGGTGAAAGGCTATATTGAAAGTTTAGTTGGACTTCGACTTGGAGAGCGGCACGGCGCTACGAAAGTGAGTGGCATTGGGCTAGCGACAGTTGATCCGAAAATAAGCTCAGGGGCGATTCCAAAACAACCACGCAGCCGAAAGCAAGGGTGGGATGCCAACGTTGCGGATTATAACGCTTGAGTAGGTCGTTCTGGCTACCCCGACGGCTAATTCTAGTCAGTTCTAAGAATCTCACTTGGCGAATTTGCCTCGACTCGACGGCAAAGCTAGGATTCTATGTACCACCCTTACCTCGATAGAGCATCTTTGATGGTCCTTGCGAAGCTACTCCAACAGATAGAGGAACTTTATCCTCAATTGCCACCTTCGCAACTCGCGAAGTTACTGCTGTTGTTGGTTCAGGATTGCTCCGATTCGATAGACGAGTTCACCGATTCCTCTTCGATCGTCGATCGATTAGTGCCGCTGCAGTTGCAACTGCATTCGGCCCAAGATCAAGAGGCTGCCGTCGCCGAGGAACTCGACCAACTCGCCTCGACGCATCCGGCAGAATTCTCACCTTCCCACGTTTGGACGCTTATTCGAGCAATAAAAGTCCAAAAGCAAATTATCGATCTTTTTCGCGGTTTCGATGCGATATCTACCAGCACGATTCCTTGCTGATTCTCGATATTAAGCATCATTCTTCTCAATATTCTTGACCCGGCACGCTAAATAGTGTTAGGATGTGCCTGTTCTACGGCGAACGACAATTGAGTTCGTTCCTGCCGCTCACCTAAAGCGAAGTGCTCTTATGCTGGACCGCCCGGGCCAGCGCACTGATTCCTTGTTCCAATTGTCAGAGGAAAAATTATGAAGCGATTTACATTTGCAATGGCGTTAGTTGGTTTGGTAGTCGGCGGAATTGCGATTGCCGAGAAATCGATCTCGATGGAAGGGATTAAGTGCCCTGTCCGTGGTACCGCTGCCAAGCAAGAGCATGCTGTCAAGCACTTGGATGGGAACGTCTACTTTTGTTGCGGGAATTGCCCAAAGAAATTCGAAGCCGATAAAGCAACGTATACAACCAAGGCAAATCAACAGCTTGTTTCAACCAAGCAGTATGAACAAGGCGCTTGCCCATTTTCCGGTAAACCACTCGATGCGAGTACCGCAATCGATGTAAACGGAACCAAGGTGGCTTTCTGTTGCAACATCTGCAAGGGCAAAGCCGAGAAGATGAAAGACGAAGAAAAGCTAACATCGATCTTTGGCGAAAAAGCTTTTGCAAAGGCGAAGTTTGCTAAAGTCGCTGAAAAGAAATAGTCGCAGCTTAGGCCAGTTTAATGACTCGATCCACTAGCTGAATCCATCGTTCGATGGTTGATGGCCAAAGATATTTTGACGTAGAAGCCGATGCTGATGCCCCAAGACTTTTCCGAAGGCTCGCATCGGCCAAAAGTCTGTCGATTGCATTCGCTAAACTTTCGCGATTGTTCGATGCGATCAAGCCATTTTGCTCGTGCTGGATAATTTCGCGAATCGAATCGGAGCAGTCGGTGGCTATCACCGGCAAGCCGGCATGCATTGCTTCAACGAGCGCTGCCGGGAAACCTTCGTAATGACTCGGCAGAACGAAAGCCCGCGATTGTCTTAGGTGCGACCATATATTGTCGCTCCACCCAACCCAGTCCACTCGATGGGCAATCGAAAGGTCGTTGCACTGATTTTTAAGTTGCGAATCCATCGGGCCAACGCCAACGATGCGAAGCTGCCAGGATGGATGTTTCGAGGCAACGGTAGACCACGCTTGAAGCAATCGATCGGGACCTTTTTCTTTCGAGAGTCGGCCGATATAGATGATCGTGTTTCTATCCAAAGAGTCGGTGCGATTGTCAAGCCCTTGCGATGGAATATCGATCGCCGTCGGAATGACTTCAATGCTCACGTTCGAACCGACGATTGTTCGAAGGTATGCCGCGACGGGTTCGGTTTGTGCAACAACCGCCGTTGAATTAGGGTAATGCCAGCGACGAGCCGCTTCCCAGATCCAGCCTAGATGTTGTTTACGAGGGTCGCTGCGTTCGGAAATTATCGTTGGAACCGAAAGCGTCTGACAAGCTGCCAGGGCAAGAATGTTCATCTTGTCACAAAAGCTGATTGCACAATCAGGCTGACTGCGTTTGATCGCGTCTCGCAAGACTTTGATACGCATTCGATTCTTTGAACA
Organism: Pirellulaceae bacterium; assembly: GCA_034408855.1. Classification (GTDB taxonomy): domain Bacteria; phylum Planctomycetota; class Planctomycetia; order Pirellulales; family Pirellulaceae; genus JAIYDQ01. The sequence continues at coordinate 33,415 of JAWXCK010000156.1, read as the reverse complement.
AGCGGCGAAAAGCGATCGGCTCGGCTTCATGACGTCTAAGCCAACTCGATTGACGTCCGGATCGAGCGGATACCGATCGGATTTGGCACTATCGAGCGTGATCAAAGTGCATCGAAATCCTCGTTGGGACAGATGATTCGACAGGCTAGCAATCTGTCGTTCAGCTCCACCGCCAGCAAGCGAATGGATAAGCAATGTAATACGGCGCTGAGTTGCTGGCATTATCGATACAATCCAACCGACTGGCGCGTCGTATTGGCTACTCCGTTGTCTAGTTTGTAGGCGGCATAGATAGAATCGGACCTTTCGTTTATCGTCAATTCATCCACGAAGTTTGTTGGAAACAAGGCTCCATCTATGCAGTTGATCTATTTTGGGATGCTTCTCAGTGTATTTTCCGGCTGGATGCTCGATGACTTTGTCGAGTATCCAGCATCGGCATTTTGCTTGAGTTGGTGCCTGGGATTGGTTGGGGTCTTTGGGGTAATTGCCAAACTCCTGGCTTGGAATCTGGATCGTGGCTCGACATCGACTGTCTCTCGTAAATCTAGCAGATCTCAATTGATGACTTTTGAGTGGCGAAGTCAAGCCTGGCTATGGATTTGGGCAGGGCTAGCACCATGCTATCTCGCCATAATTGGTTGGGGGGACTTTATCGAATCGATTATTCCGAAATGGAACAGCGCCGCAATGATCATCGCTGGATGGTGTTTTCCATCGATCCTCTTGCTAACCCTAATCGACGTTGCCAGATTTCAGCTACAATCGTCGCTCGGTGCCCGCGCGTCGTTGAATGCGAGACATGGTTGGCTGTTGGCGTTTGTTCCATGCTTTGTTTCGTGTCTGCTGTGGGATATTTTGATCTTTCTTTCTGACTTTCTGTTTACTTCAAACGCCTGGTCAACGATTCTAGCCGCGACCACTTTGATCTTGCTCACGACTGTTTTACTTCCATACGTGTTATCATCGATACTATCGACGGAAAAGATGCCGGATGGAGTGAAGAGATCTTGTATACTCGATGCTTGGCAAGCAACCAACGGAAATCCTCGTGCGATTCGCCATTGGAAAACGAATCGAACGATTGCAAGCGCCATGATCATTGGGATTTGGCGGCGTCATCAATTACTATTGCTGAGCGATTTGCTATTGGAGAGGCTCGACCACGACGAGCTTAGGTTGATTGTTTACCATGAATCAGCACATGTAGTGCGACGGCATGCTTGGCTGAGGATGCTGCCGTCGATCGTGTTGATACTGCCGCTCATTTTCGAACAGCCCAGTCTGTTGCTTCTCAGTCAGTTAGGCATACCGTCGGGAGCATTACCGCTATTTCAGTCGGTGGTGATTCTAGGTTCGGTCGCAGCCATGCTCGGACTTTTGACTCGAGTCGCACGCTGGACAGAGTTGGATGCCGATCGGATGGCCGTCCTTCTGGCGGTTCAAGGATCGTTTGATTTCGTGAGCGGACGAACAATTCAGAGTATCGACGCACGGTCGCCAAATTTGCAAAACACCTTCGAATTGCCCCAGGGGACGTTGGCTTCCCATCAAACGGCGGCAAGGGTGTTGATTCGGTCGCTTGAGAAACTGACGCCTCGAACGCTCGCGAAAAAGGAGTCTTGGTTGCACCCAAGCCTCGAACGTCGCGTTAAATCGTTGGAAAAGCATTACTCTATTGGGAAGCCGGTGGTGGTAGAATCGATAGAGCGAATTGAGTACGTACCTCTCCCCTTTGATGGAACATTGATTTGATCCCGTTATCTCGCAGTGGTGTTTTCGAGACCTCTACCGACAAACGCCTCGAGCTCTTCAGCGAAAGCATTAGCGTCGACGCACGCCTTTACCCTCAAGACATTCGCGGCTCGATCGTTCACGCAAAAATGCTGCATCGTATTGGCGAGCTAACGGAGAAGGAGACCGAGTCGATCGAGTCGACGCTGAATCAAATTGGAGCTGAACTTGCAGCGGGTACTTTTCCACTGCGTACGGAATTAGAAGATATCCACATGCATATCGAGCAGGCGTTGATCGATCGCTTGGGCGACGTCGGACGCAAGCTTCATACGGCGAGATCGAGAAATGATCAAGTTGCGACAGATATTCGACTATGGGTTCGAGAAGGGCTTGATCGAATCGATCGATTGTTGCTCGATTTGCAACGGGCGTTTCTCAAACGATGTCGAATTGACGAAGGTGTGATCGTACCCGCATACACGCATCTCCAACGGGCCCAACCGGTACTTGCGGCGCACTATTGGTTAGCGTACATCGAAAAACTAGCACGCGATCGATCGCGAGTCGTCGATTGTCGAAGACGAGCAAACGTCTGTCCGCTTGGAGGCGCAGCAGTCGCCGGAACGAGCATACCGATCGACCGGTTTTGGACGGCCGAGCAGCTTGGATTCGAAGGTGTGGCAGCCAACAGTATCGATATCAGCAGCGATCGCGATTTTGCTGTCGAGTCGGCTTTTGTCCTTACGATGATCGCCGAACACCTCAGTGGTTGGGCAGAGGAATGGATTTTGTGGTCGACATTCGAATTCGGGTTTCTGAAGCTTCCGCATCAGTTTTGCACTGGTAGTTCGATTATGCCACAAAAGATTAACCCAGATACCCTTGAATTGACCCGAGGGAAAAGCAGTCGGGTTATCGGCAATCTCCAAACGCTTTTGGTACTCATCAAGGGGTTGCCCTTGGCGTACAATCGCGACCTGCAAGAAGACAAGCCGCCGTTGTTCGACTCTTTTGATACCGTGCAGGCGTGTTTGGAGCTTGCCATCCCGATTGTCGAAGGTGCCGAGCTACAATGCGAAAATATTCGAGCTAGACTCGATCAGGGATATTTGGATGCGACAGCCCTGATGGAGTATCTGATAAAAAATGGCTTCCCGCAACGTACTGCACATCATTTGGTCGGTTCATTGGTAGGATTGGCCAGGAAGCGGTCTGTCCCGTTAGTCGAGCTGACCGATGCTGAGTTAAAGAGTGTCGACGCGAAACTCGATGGATCGCTACGGAATTGCTTAGGAATCAGCGGTGCGGTGGATTCATATATGTCGTATGGGTCAAGCAATCCGAAGATGGTCGCAGAACAGATGGAGCGATGGGAAAAAGAGCTTTTGATAGGTGATATGTGATGAGAACTCCGTTTAGCCTAACGCTATTATCATTCCTACTGAGTGGCCTCGTACCGATGCATGCCTTTGGCCAACCAGAGAATATCTTTGGCGAACCAGGAGCTGCAGCCCAACCCTTTGGCGGAATTTCTAATGCAACCGCAGTCCCCAGCAGCGTATTGACGAATAAAATTGTCGAAGAAAGTCACGTCGTTGTTCAGTCGCTTCAACAACGTCCACCGCAAAACGCAATCGATATCAGTCGAGCTATTCTGTATATGGTTCGGATTGAGCGATGGGATGAGGTCGGACGCTATTTGAACCAACTAGCGACCCTACCGCTCGACGCGACGACGGCATCGAAAATGACGCGGTCGGTCGGCTTGGAAACTTGGTTCAAAGTAGGCAGCAATGTTGAAAAAGTTTCAGAAGAACAACGAGCGTTGGTTCACAAGATTCTCGAATTGTCGTCTGGAGCCGTTCGAAGCCAAACGTCGGTTTCGAACGCCATCTCGCAATTGAATTCGAAAGAGCTGCTCGATCGAAAGCGAGGCGTTTTGGCGATTCAAGGAGCAGGTGAGTCGGGCATCGCGGCATTATTAGAATCGGTCGCGTCGTCGAGTAAGCCGGCTGCGCCGATTGTTTCGGAATTGATCATTACGATGGGCGATGAAGGCAAGGCGGCGTTGAAGGCGAGCATCAGTACGTCGGATTCCATTGCAAGAGAACGATTGCTACTAATCGCTGCTCGAACTCCGGGAAACGATTACCTTGCCGAGCTGATGGCTTCGGTCAGCGTTTTACCGCCAACCAGCCCAACCTATCAGGTGGTAGCTAAAGTCCTCGCTCCTTCCGGACAAACACTGCCGAGCGCTGATGCCGCTCAACGTTTGGTATTAGGGCGAATGGAAGCTCAATTAAAGCTTTACCATTCTCTGCGTCGCGAGGCGACAGTTAAAACGTACGGTGTTTGGCGATGGTCGTCGGATGGAAAGCATTTATTGTCGGAACTTGACGATGCAGCGAGTATCCATTTGGAAGAAGCCTACCGACTTGCGTATTTAGCGATTCAACTCGCACCGCACACCAGCATCGACTCGCCGCTCGCAACGTCGATTATTCTTGAAAGAAACTACCGAATCGCCCCTACGATCGAACTCGATCTTCCAGCTTTCCAACGCAATTTCAAACCGTTCGAGAAATCAGAGAATCTCGAATACTTAGGTGCCGTTTCGGATACGTCCATGAAAAACGGTTTGCTTGGGTCGCAGCTTCGAAGCATTCAAGCGATCGGCAATGCGATCAGAAAAGCTCCTCAGAATACAGCAACTAGTATGGCTCGACTGATGGCTGCCGTAAAAAATTCGCCACCGGCCATTCGCTATTCGGCCGCCTCGGCACTGACGCAGTTGCTCGATAGCGACACGAAATTTGAAGGGCGGTATACGTTCGAGCAGACTAAGCAAGAGATGCTGGAGCTGGAAAGCAAGCCATTAGCCTTGGTCGTCGGAGGGGCAAGTGAACTTCGCGATGCACTGGCCACGCAACTATCGATGTTAGGGATTCGAACTCTCGAATCGAAAAGTGCTCGCGAAACGATGCGACTTATTCAAAAGCCAAATCCGATCGAGTATGTATTCATCGTCGACAAAGTCTTAGAGATGAATCTTTCGGAACTGGTCCAGCGGCTTCGCACCAGCCCACGTACACGCTTGCTGCCATTAGCTGTGCTCACGGACAGAATTTCTTCGGATCAGAGAACACATTTGGAAATAGAGGGATTCGATGATGTTCACTATTTTTCGGTGACCCACAGTCGCGAATTGACTTCGGCACTGCTTGATGAAATGCATGAAACATCTCCGATCCCGCAAATGGATTCGATCGATAGAATCACCTTTCGCTCGATTTTCGAACCGCTCGAAGGCAAATAGACTTAATTTCGTTACTACATCTACGATGGCACCCTACGGAAAACAAACGGACGATCTCGACTCGGGTGGCCCGATCAGCGGAATTATAGGAGCGGGGCTAGCGATGCAAGAAGTCTATCGCATGACGCGTCGCGTCGCGAAGACAAATGCATCAGTCTTAATACTCGGTGAGACGGGGACGGGCAAAGAATTGATCGCCAACGCAATCCACCGACTGAGCCACCGCAAAGCCGGACCCTTTGTCAAAGTAAACTGTGGTGCGCTCAGCGAGAGCCTGTTGGAAAGCGAGCTTTTTGGCCATGTGCGCGGTGCGTTTACTGGGGCAGTCAGCAATCGTACGGGGCGATTCGAAGCGGCCCACACGGGTACCATTTTTTTGGATGAGATCAACAGTACATCCTTGCATGTGCAAGTCAAACTGCTTCGCGTATTGCAAGAAAAGGAGTTCGAACGCGTTGGGGATACGGAAACGATTTCGGTGGATACTCGAGTCGTTGCGGCTAGCAATCGCGACCTTGCAGAACAAATTGAATCCAATGATTTTCGCGAAGATCTCTATTGGCGATTGAACGTTGTGCCTGTCGAGATCCCGCCGCTTCGTGAACGCCGAGAAGATATCCCGTCCCTGGTTGCCTTTTTTCTCAATCACTATAGCTCGATCAATGAACGCTACGTCGTCCATATCCAGCGCGAGGCAATGCAGGCGTTACAGGACTATCACTGGCCAGGGAATGTTCGCGAGTTGCAGAATTATGTCGAACGAGCCGTGGTCATGGCCGAGTCGGACGAGTTGACCATCGAACAGTTACCAAGTTCGCTTTTTGGCACCCAAAAGAAGAGTACGCTGGCGACATCGAGAGCCATGGACGTAGAATCGCTGACGGCAGAAGTCGTCGCCGAAGGAATTCGCACCGCGCCGCCTGATGCTGATGACCTGCATCGTCGCGTTGTCGATCGCGTGGAAAAGGAACTGATTCTTCAAGTATTAGATCAATGCAACCAAGTGCAAACCAAGACCGCAACCAAACTTGGCATCAATCGCAATACGCTGCACAAGAAGCTCAAGGAATACGGAATCGACGCCCCAACATCGGACGGTTGACCCGAGTTTCCGATTGTATTGCAGAACCACCCAGGTTATCGTCTTATCAACTAGCCGCGAACTCTCTATTGGAACGCAACATGCACTCGATCACACCGATTCAGTTGATGAGTTTCTTCGTCCTCGCATTGGCAATGTGTTTGAAGACCCATGCCCAATCACCCACAGAAAAATATGCCATCGTCATTCATGGTGGCGCTGGTTCGGCGCCTTCTTCAGATGAATGGCGGACCAATCGAACCGATGTTCTCGAACTGGCATTGGCGACGGGTACACGTATGCTCAGCAGTGGTAAGAGCAGCTTGGATACAGTGGAAGAAGTCGTTCGGCTTCTCGAGGATTCACCCTATTTCAACGCCGGCAAGGGTGCGGTTATGAATGCGATCGGTACACATGAGCTTGACGCAACGATTATGGATGGTCGAGATCGCGCTGCAGGAGCTGTGGGCGGTGTAACGACGGTGAAGAATCCGGTGTCGCTAGCTCGGCGTGTGATGACCGACACGCCGCACGTATTGCTGGCAACGGCTGGCGCCGAAAACTTTGCCGATCAATATGCCACGGACCCGAGAATCGTTCGCGTTCCTAATAGCTACTTCTCAACCGAACATCAACGAAAAAAGCTGGAGAAGACGAAAGAAGAAGAACGGCAGACCGAGTCCGATGCAATGGGAACGGTTGGATGTGTGGCCCTGGATACCTTTGGAAACTTGGCTGCGGCAACGTCGACCGGAGGCTTAAACAATAAAAAGTTCGGACGCCTTGGTGACTCGCCCATCCCAGGTGCCGGAACATTTGCTGATAATAAGACGTGCGCGGTTTCCTGTACTGGAGTTGGAGAGGACTTTATCCGGCATGCGGTCGCCTACGATGTGTCGGCGCGAGTCGAGTATCGTAAGGATTCACTTGCCAAAGCTGTGGAGGAAATACTCAAGCACCCGCAACATCAGGTTCGAGGCGGGATTATTGCGGTGGATACTCAAGGAACCATTGTGATGCAATTCAATTCTGAAGGAATGACGCGAGCGGCTGCCGATTCGTCGGGCCGACATGAAATCCATGTCGTCGATTGAGAGAGCGTTGAACTGCCATGCAACTCAGCCCTCAGCCCCTCTCCCCGAGTACAGGGCGAGGGGAGCAAGATTGCTCTCGTTGTGACCTTCTACCATAATGGCTTAGAACGACAAAGCGTTAGATCGCAGTTAGAGACTTGCTCATGATCCTTTATTTTCATACCACGATCCGTAGCACGCGAACATTTATCGGTTTGTTGAGCGCGGTTGCGTGTCTTTCCGGGTTTGCCTTCGCGGAAGATCGCATCGTTACAAATCGTTTGAGTAAAGAGTCGAGCCCCTATTTGCTGCAGCATGCGCACAACCCGGTCGACTGGTATCCGTGGGACAGCGAAGCGTTGGACCTTGCGAAGAAGGAGAATAAGTTAATCTTCCTTTCAGTCGGCTACTCTGCCTGCCACTGGTGCCATGTGATGGAGCGTGAATCGTTTGTCGACCAAGAGATTGCCAACTATCTCAATGAAAATTTTGTCTGCATTAAAGTTGACCGCGAGGAGCGACCTGACATTGATCAGATTTACATGACGGCGATCCAATTGACTTCGGGACGGAGCGGATGGCCCATGTCGGTATTCTTAACGCCCGATGCCAAGCCGATTTTCGGAGGTTCCTACTTTCCTGCTCGAGATGGCGACCGAGGCGGATCGCCAGGATTTTTGAGCGTCATCCGCCGCGCGCAGTCACTCTGGAAGAGCGATTCAGCGGGTGTCCTCACACAAGCCGATCGAGTCACGGATGCGATCGTCGCTTCGATGTCGAAAGCCAACGTTCAAATGCAATCCGAGAGCACCGCCGAACTCATTGAATCGTTAAGTCGGTTACCGATACAGACCGAAGAACGTCTCGTCGAACAATTTGATGCTGCGTACGGTGGCTTCAGTTACGACGATGCTAATTCGAATCGTCCCAAATTTCCGGAGCCGTCCAATTTGTTTTTTCTTCTTCAGCGAGCAAAACAAGCTTCTTCGCCCGATGCAGAACAAAACCTAGCAAGGAAGATGCTTACCAAAACTCTCGATTCGATGATTGCTGGCGGCATTTTCGATCATTTTGGCGGAGGCTTTCATCGATACAGCACCGATCGATTTTGGCGAATCCCCCATTTTGAAAAAATGCTTTACGACAATGGCCAGCTTGCACAAGTCTACGCTCGAGCATTTGAATTGACAGGTCGTCATGAGTACCAAGTAGTTGCGGAAAGTATTTGCGATTTCGCGATCCGAGAACTAAGGTCTAAAGACGGTGCTTTTTTCGCATCATTGGATGCTGATTCCGAAAACGAAGAAGGGAAGTTCTATCGTTGGAGCCGAGTCGAACTAGACGCGGCTGCTCGGACGGTCGAAGGTTTTCACGAGCTTGAGAAAGTTTATCAACTCACGCAAGCTCCAAATTTCGAGGGACAATTTTACGCACCGCAACCTGAAAAAACGTTGACGGCTTTGGCGGCTGAGCGGAGCCAATCGTTTACTGAATTGGATCGCTCCTTATCATCGGCTCGACGAAGCATGGCGAGCATACGATCGACACGCGTGCGACCGGCGACGGACGAAAAGATCTTGACATCGTGGAATGGATTGATGATCGCAGGTTTAGCCGACGCCGGTCGCATCTTCAAAAGAGAGGATTACATCGCGGCTGCAACCGAAGCGGCAACCTTTGTTCTGGCAGAGTTGAAGACTAAAGACGGGCGTCTCTTCAGAACCTTTGCGGCCGGCGAAGCGAAACTCAACGGATATTTGGACGACTATGCGTTTCTCGTATACGGACTATTGAGCCTACATCAAGCTACCTTGCAGTCTCAATGGCTTGACGAAGCAACGGCACTAACCGACGTTCAAATGGAATTCTTTCAAGATAGGACTTCGGGCGTCTTTTTTTACACATCAAGCGACCACGCCGAATTGATCGTACGATTTCACGATCCCGTCGACGGTGCTGTTCCGTCAGGAAATAGCGTCACGGCAGCCAATCTCAACTATTTGACCTACCTAGCTGAACGTACCGAATATCGAGCACCGCTGCTTGTAACTTTGCGTTCATCAATTCCAATGCTCACCAAGCATCCGTCCGCGTGTCCACTGATGGCAACGCAAATTGATCGATGGATAGAATTCAATCATTAAGAAATGTGAGTACCGCCAAGCATGCGTTCCGTTGCTCTCCTTTTGCTCCTAATTTCTGGCTCCACTCTTGCACAGGTTCCGCCGTATGAAAATCTTTTACCCGTAGAGCCGCCGTACTATCGAGTGCGATACGAAGCGTCATCAGATCCTGGTAGTCTTGTTTATCCTGTCAGCTACACGGTTTGGATGCCACCGGGCAGTAATCCGCTCCGAGGTCTGATTGTGCATCAGCACGGTTGTGGCGAAGGATCGTGTAAGTCAGGTCAAACGGGCGCGTTTGATCTCCACTGGCAAGCCTTAGCTGCAAGGCATCATTGCGCTCTGATGGCACCTTCGTATGAGCAGCCGGACAAAGCCGACTGTCAATTGTGGTGTGATCCTCGCAACGGTTCAGATGCCGCTTTTCAACAGTCGCTCATCGATTTGGGGAATCAATCGCAACATCCAGAACTTGCAATTGTCCCGTGGGCAATCTGGGGGCACAGTGGTGGCGGTCATTGGGCAGGTGGCATGGTTCTTCTGCATCCAGACCGAGTTGCCGCAGCGTGGCTTCGATCCGGCGTGCCGGCACTTACTGCGATCGAAGGGAAGCCGAAGCCCTATTCGATTCCTGATGCTGCCTACCTTATTCCCATCATGTGCAATCTTGGAACCAAGGAAGGTGTCACCGTGAAAGATGGGCGCTTCGCGGGCGTGTGGGGTGGAGTCGAGATATTCTATCGGGTACTTCGCCTAAAAGGCGGCCTCGTCAGCGTGGCGGTTGATCCACTGACAAGTCACGAATGCGGAAATCAACGCTATTTGGCGATTCCTTGGATGGATGCATGCCTGTCGGCTCGATTGGCTGAGAAGAGCGGTGCTTCCTTAATGGCAATGCCGACTAACGAAGCATGGTTAGCACCTTTGTATACTGGCGAGGCAGTCGTTGTGGCTCCAATCCCCATTTCAAAGTTTGATCGAGAATTGCAAACGTCGGTATGGTTACCAAACGCAAAAATCGCCAAAGCATGGACACAGTATGTTACTGACACGTTAGTAGTCGATGATACACCTCCACCCGCTCCTACCAACTTGCGAATCGAAGGTAACGAGCTGACGTGGCAAGCAGAAGCCGATCTTGAAAGCGGACTCGCTCGCTTTATTGTTGAACGCGATGGTCAATTCCTCGCCAATGTCCCGGAACAAGGCAAGAATCCATTTGGACGTCCGATCTTCCAAAACCTTCAATACAGCGACACTCCGTCTCAACCACTAGTCGCGATGCATTACACGGACTCGACGCAGGAAGACGGAAAGCGATACCAATATCGAGTAATCTCAGTCAACACCGTCGGACTTCAGTCAAAGTAAGTCCTGCAGGACACATGGCTTACAAGACCTTGCGACGAGAAAACAGCAATTCATGACTTGGACTCAAAACTACGCTCCAGTATTGAACCTCGGCGTATCCGCTCTCATCGCGGCTATTCCGGTGGTAGTTTTACTTGGTCTACTTGCTTTCTGGCATGTTCGAGCGCACGTTGCTGCATTGGCCGGTCTCGCAACGGCGCTTATCGTTGCTGTTTTTGTTTACGGAATGCCCGCGCAGCTCGCCTTGGCGGCGTCAGCTTACGGAGCCGCCTTCGGACTATTTCCGATAGGTTGGATTATTCTCAACGCGATTTTTATTTATAACCTGTCGGTCGATACGGGGCAGTTTGCCGTCTTGCAAAGGCAGATCGCAGGCGTTTCAAGTGATAAACGCATCCAGGCGCTGCTCATCGCATTTAGTTTCGGTGCCTTTATCGAAGGCGCGGCGGGGTTTGGTGCCCCGGTGGCGATCACCGGCGCGTTGCTCATTGGATTAGGTTTTCGCCCGCTCGAAGCAGCCAAGTTAGCGCTGATCGGAAATACGGCACCCGTTGCTTATGGAGCACTCGGGACGCCCGTCGTTACACTCGCTTCGGTAACCGGTTTGGACTTGCACTTATTGAGTTCAATGGTGGGACGGCAATTGCCTTTCTTTTCGCTCATCGTACCCTTTTGGCTGGTTTGGGCTCAAGTCGGTTGGCGCGACATGATTGCAGTTTGGCCGGCCTGCCTTGTGACTGGTCTTAGCTTCGGCGTTGCGCAATTCGCGGTCAGCAATTATCACGGACCGTGGCTGGTAGATATCATCGCCGCGATCGTATCGATGGGGTCGCTGGTTGCCTTCATGAAGATTCGAGGACCGTCCAGCAGAGATGAGTCGACAAATTCCAACGCATCGGTCGGTGGTTCACCTGCACGCGCGAGTGCCACCGGTTCTCCGATGAAGGCTTGGTTGCCTTGGATACTTCTCTCGCTGTTTGTGTTCATCTGGGGTCTACCGCAAACCAAAAAGTTTTTAGACGAGATTTACCAACCTAAGATCAATGTGCCTGGATTGCATTTGGCCGTAACCAAGGTTCCACCGGTTGTCGCCGAGCCCGAGGCTGAAAAAGCCGTATTCACTTTCAATGTATTGTCCGCGACAGGTACTGCGTTATTGCTCGCGGGTATTGCGGCTGGCTTTGGATTGGGGATGAATCCGACGCGCATTGCTACGACTTACTGGAAAACGTTTATGAGTGTGCGAGTATCGCTGATCACGATCGCATTGATGCTTGCCTTAGGATATACCACTCGCTATAGCGGCACCGACACGACAATGGGACTCGCTATGGCTTCGACCGGATTTCTGTTTCCCTTTTTCTCGCCGATCATCGGTTGGCTGGGAGTTGCGCTGACAGGTAGCGATACATCGTCTAACGTCTTATTTGGCAATTTGCAGAAAGTTTCGGCGGAACAGCTTGGTCTGTCGCCGATTTTAATGGCGGCGTCGAACAGTTCCGGCGGCGTCATGGGGAAAATGATCGATGCGCAGAGTATCGTCGTCGCAAGCATTGCAACGGGCGGGCACGAGGACAGCCCGGATGTCGGCACGGTCTTGCGAACAGTGTTTTGGCATAGCTTGGCACTAGCCTTTCTTGTTGGAGTGTTGGTAATGTCGCAAGCTTATGTTTTTCAGTGGATGATTCCCGTATTACCTGAACTTCGATAGCCCATGAAACCAATAGCGTACTTGACAAGGCTACTGCCCCCGACAGTTATGGCTCGGCTCGAAACAGAAACGAATCTCACTTGGCATCAAGAAGATCGAGTGGCAACCAAGGAAGAAATCATTGCCGACGCGAAAAGTTGCGATGGGCTATTGTGCAACATCACCGACAAAATCGATGCCGAAATTTTGACCGCCTGCTCGAATCTCAAGGTTGTGGCGAACTTTGGTGTCGGCTTTAACAACATTGATGTCGGGACTGCCACTGAATTGAAAATCCCGGTTACGAATACGCCTGGCGTTCTGACCGACGCGACCGCTGACATGGCATTCGCCTTGCTTATGGCCGTGGGACGACGGATGGGAGAAGGCGAGCGACTGGTGCGAGCGCGCCAGTGGACCGGTTGGCATCCGATGCAATTGCTAGGCACCGATGTTGCTGGATCAACACTGGGACTCATCGGATTTGGGCGTATCGGCAAAGCGATGGCGAAACGTGCTCGAGCGTTCGACATGAAGCTGCTTTATTGGAACCGCACTCGACTGAGTCTCGAAGAAGAGGCGGACACCGGCGCGAATTACGCATCGATGGACGACGTGTTACGCGAGTCCGATTATGTCTCGCTGCACGTCGCTTACAACACCGAGACACATCATCTGATCGGTGCCGAACAGTTAGCGTTAATGAAACCGGCAGCGTTCATTATCAACACTGCCCGCGGCTCGGTAATCGACGAGCTAGCGTTGGTGGACGCTCTCAAGTTGCGGCGAATTGCAGGGGCGGGGCTAGACGTGTTCGAGCGAGAGCCGCAATTGTCGCCAGGTCTCTTCGAGTGCGAAAATGCGGTACTGGTACCGCATCTTGGCAGCGCTACTATAGGTACCAGAACCAAGATGGGAATGATCGCCGTCGATAACTTGATTGCTGCATGCCATGGCAAACAACCGCCGAACTGCGTGAACCCGGAAGCGTTGCTCTAGAACGGCTTACAAACATCCTTCGATCGCTAAATTCCTGCTCTACTTCATCCCCAATCCAATCTCGTTGCGAAGATAAGCAATAGATCGAGCCAGCTCGCCTTTTTGATATTCAATCACCTCTAACTTGTCTTGATTGGGACCGGACGGTTTGCGAGCTTCGATCGGTTTACCGCGTTTGGCCATCGCTTCGAACTTGCGTAACGATTCAGGTCGCTTATCGTAATGCTCCCAGAAGTCGGCCGTCTTATAAGGAAAATCTCGTCGGCCATACATGGTTTCGATCATGATGGGAACGTTGGGGCAGAGTTCGGACCAGCGAACCGCTAACTTCTTCCAATCGATCAGTCCTTCACCGGCAGCCGTCCACTGCGCGGTGGCGCCTTCGGGCGTTTCCCAAACCATATAGTCGCGTAAACTCGAACAGATCGTGTACTTACCGAGATTCTCAAACGCGTCGTGTGGATCTTCGAGTGTAAAAGCAGCGTTGCCCGAATCGAAATTCGCGCCGACAAAATCGCTGCCAGCGGATTCGATAAGCTGAACTAACTCCCACGAATGCATATCGCCGGCGTGATTCTCGACAGCGACTTTGATCCCCATATCGAGAGCCTGGGTGCGGCAAGCTTTGAGAACGGCAACCGTATCGACGATTCGAGCTTGAATGCCTCCTTCGGTTTTTCGATCGTTACCAGTGCCGAGGACAACTCGAATCACCGGCGAGCCGAGTGTCTTCGCAACTCGCAAGCCAAGTCGCAAGTGCTCTTCGGCCGTTCCGCGATTGGTACGAAAGGACTTCGACGTCGGGCAGATGCTCCAAGTCCCGACGTACAATGCAATGCCAAGCTCGTCGGCCTTTCGTTTCACGTCGCCGAGATAGCCATCATCGAGGCTTTCAAACGCATCGAGATCCGAAATGAAAAGCGAGTCAAGCTTGAGCGATGCCGCGTGATCCAGCAAACCAGTTGCTTTCAACCCCATTTCTCGAACCGCAAAATTATCCATCCCAAGCCCAATTTTATGCCCGGTCGTCGTTTGGGCAGCAAGCAACGGCTTGTGAGAGGCGGCAACCGCAGCGACAGCCACGGACGATAGGAAGGAGCGACGTTTCATCGAATAACCTCGGGAAAGTTTCGGTGGAAGGCAATTGTGTCACATTATACAAATTCTTGGCTATGATGCGACATTAGGCAGAAAGCCAGCGGAAACGAATGACGTTACAAAAAGGAACAAAAACATCTCGATTCTCCAATGTCGAAGCTAGAGCCTTGCCGACGAAGGGGCATCGACATACGTTTGCCACATCGATCGGAATGCTTGCTCGAGTTTTCTTGCAAAAGCAGTTCCATCAAACAAGGGAGTTCGTTCGATTTCACGCTGAAGTCTACTTCGAATATTCGCCATCTTGTTCGGGCTTTTCGCAAGATCAGCGGCGATCTTTTCATATTCATTGATATTGTTGGCGATCAATTCCGTTAGATTGACGGCTCGAAGGAGGCTTCCGGCGATGCGGGACGCAAATGTCTCGCCCGATAACGTTACAACCGGCAAGCCGACTCGCAAGGCATCGCAGGCTGTCGAATGTTGGTTATATGGAAATGTATCGAGAAAAAGATCGGCAAGCCGCTGTCGAGCCAAATGCTCGGGCATCGAAACAGACGGAGCAAATACTAAGCGATCGCTCGTCACGTTGCGCAATCGCGCTTCGCGGCGTAGATTCATCATCGCATTGAGATCGCCTTCACGCAGCCATAGGACGCTTTCCGGAATAGCGTTCATCAGCCGCATCCAAACGTCGAACATTTGCCGTGTTGTTTTATAAAACGCGTTAAACGCGCAAAAGACAATGGCCTGATCGGGCAGTCCCACTTCCGCGCGCGTCGGAGTTCGCGGCGCAATTTCTCGCTGCCGGTCGTTCACCATATAGCAGCCGGGAAGATGAACGAGACATTCTGAAAAGTGGGCTTGTTGATCTGGCGGAACGACATAATCATCGACGAGAATGTAGTCGATAAAATCGGCTCCCATCGTACCGGCGTACCCAAGATAATTGACTTGAATAGGCGCGGGTCGACAGGCAAGGATTTCTACACGAGCCTGATCGGTGTGGCCTTGTAGGTCGACTAAAATGTCGATTTCGTCAAGGGAAATCTGCCGAGCAGCTTCAATGTAAGTCAGCGGATGTAGATCTCGAAAGTGGTCAAAACTTCGAATGACTCGCTCACCAATATCACTTCCATCTCGGCGACCAATCGAATATCCAAAAATCTCGAAGTGCTCTCGATCGTGCTTCTCGAAAAGCTCAGCCATCAAATACGCAATGGGATGGTCTCTGAAATCAGCTGAGAGATAGCCGACTTTTATGCTTGCAGGTCGCTTTTCTGAAACTCTACGCAACTGAATATGAGAATCGGTTGTCGAGCCTGGTTGTCGGCCTTCAGTCCAAATGCGGGCGCATCGAAGTTGCTGTGGAGCCGTAGTCGGAATTGGCAGCGAGAGAAATGAAAAAGGAGAAATCGAGGCTCCCGCGAGATCCAAGTTGCGATTGTCGACGGCATCGACAACTCTTTGAGCCAGTCGCTCCACTTCGTTCCATTCGCAGAGTTGCTGCAATTCATGTACGAGTGCCAAGGCATAGTCGATAGATTCAGGTGAAAGCTCGATAGCTTTGCGGAACGACTGCGATGCTTCTAGATGTCGATTTGCTGCTTTGTAAGCGATGCCAAGATTGAAATGCAGTTCTTTGCCATTTGGCTGAAGCTGCACGCCTCGCTTAAAAACATCGATTGCCGAGTCGGTCTCTTGGCGATTGATGAGAGCGAGTCCCAAGTTGTTGTAGAAGGTGGGTTCGTTAGGTGCCAATGCTATCGCTCGCCGAATCCACTCGATAGCGATGTCATTGCGACCGAGTTGCATTTCGAGTACACCCATCAAGTGCAAGGCCGACGGATGCTGCGGGTTGCCTTGGAGGATCTGGCGATACATTTGCGCGGCGCGCGATAAGTCTCCCGATCGGTGGTGCGAAATCGCTTGTTCAAGCAAGCTGGCTTCCATTGGCTTGGCACCTATTCGCTTTCCGTCGTTTGCTCGACCGACACTGAATCGTTCGCATTTTCGGTTCGATCTGTTTTGTTGCCGCTCACATGCGAAGCTAATCTCGACGCAAACAAACTTGCCATCTGGCCGGGATTATCAGCGTGCCAAATAGCGCGACTTACCGCCACTCGGCTAGCGCCAGTCGCCAAAACCTCATCGAGCCGATCGAGCGTGATGCCTCCAATGGCGAATGCTGGGATCGCAATTTGATCGGCGACTTGCCGCAGAAAATCAAGACCTGGAAAATCTTCGAAGCCTTTGGTTTGTGAAGGAAACGTCGGGCCGCAACCGATATAGTCGGCACCGAAGTTTTCAGCATCGTGCGCTTGCTCGATCGAATGTGTTGAGATACCAATGCACTGATAGGTTCGCAGAAGCGGACGAGCCTCGGTGATGGCAAGGTCTTCCTGCCCGAGATGCACACCACTCATGGCAGGCGTTGCCATATCGACGCGGTCGTTGATGATCAAACGCGTTCGATTCGTATCCAGACAATCCGACAACGATTTTGCATACGCCGAAATGGTTCTCGCAGGCCTGTTTTTCTCGCGAATCTGAAGGATCTCGACACCTGCCATCGACAGTGCCAGGGCGCGATCGAGAAACACTTTCAATGGTAATTGGCAATCGATAAGCACATAGAGCCGAGCCTGAAACAACCACGACCTATGTTGCTGCGAATGCAATTCGGCTTTTGCGAGAACATCGTACGCTCGGTAGCGGAGCAATTCGATCGATCGGGCAGTTGTCGGTTGGATGATTTTGCTAAACTCTTCGAGGCAGCGGAGCGATTGCTGCACACGATGGGCGGCGGCAGATACGATCGAGGCGAGGTCGACGCGAGTGATTTCGGTATCCATCTTGATCGACTGGCCAATGTCGCCGGTCGCATCCCGAGACTTAAGCAATTCCGTCCGATCAAATGATGCAGTCAATGTCGCGAGCTCATGCCGCAATTGCTTCAACGCAGTCGCAAGTTCCACTTCTTCGACTACAAAGCGAAAATACTCTTCGAGAGTACGAAGCCCTTCGGAGGCGCGATTGCAATTCGCATCGAGGATTCGATAAACAGCCTGTCCAACCGTTGCTGGTGTTTCCATACTTGTAATGTAGTCTGAATTGCGAAAGCTCGTAACCATTTATCAGTCGATCAAGCTAGCCGCTCGCAAATGCTGGTCGACCAGCAAAAGTCTTTTTGAAAGCTGAGGTCCAAGCATCGTATGATGTACTAACACCGTTGCTTGCGATGCTCGTGTCGCATAGGGCAAATCGTTATTGCGGCGGCAGCGAGCTTGGGATCGAACGCCGAATCCACGGAAGCCAGGACCAGCGACGACTCCGTGATTCTGTAGGATGGAAAGTACTTCATCACGCAAACGATTTGGATGCGATGGAGAACCAGCAACTTGGAATCCCCATTTATAAAAGGCGGCGTTGGAAGTCGCTTCTAGCCGTTTTGGACACATCATCCACTTCCATGGCAACACAAGCTGCTCGATTTGTGCGACCACCGATGCTCGTTGCCGATTTCGTTTATCCAGTTTGGCCAATTGTGGGCCAAGCACCGCTGCTTGGAGTTCGGAAAGAGGAAAAGCGTCGTTACCTCGCTCTCGATAAATTCGTATACGTTGATCGATCCGTGCGTCATTGGTAAGGATCGCCCCACCGCGTCCGGCGGAAAGAAGTTTGCTGCCGCCGAAACTCAGGACACTGCAGTCACCCCAACTTCCGGCTGGCCGGCCTTCGATCGAAGCACCGGGAACTTGGCAAGCATCTTCGATCACTTTTAAATCGCGTTGGATTGCCCATTGGCTAATCGCGGCCATGGAAGCCGTCGTTCCATGAAGATGCGACAGCAGTACAGCTTTCGTTTTCGGTCCGACGAGTCGCTCGAGCTCGTCGATGTCGACAAGGCTCCAACTCTCTGGACCTATGTCGGCAACTGCGACTGTCGCACCTATTGCTTCGATGGCTCGAAAGTTTCCGGGGAAGTCATAAGCGGCCAATATAACTTCGTCGCCAGCTTCAATCCGGCAGCCGCGAAGGGCAAGTTCGACTGCGATGGTACCGCTGCTGCAAACCTGCACATATGTTCGTTGACATCGTTCGCTTAATGACGATATCAGTGCATCGAGATAAGGGCCGTTGTAACTTGACCATGCTCCCGTTCTGGCTAACGAAACCAGAATGGCTTCGATTTCGGAATCGATTAAGTCGGAATTGAATGGCGAGATTGGATATTGCGTCACGTCAATCTCGATAGACGTCAGCCTTGAGTTGGTAGTAGACGCCCTGCAGGTCTGAGACTGGCTTCAATTGATTATCCACCAGAAGCGTTCCAGCCAATTTTACTTGTCGCATCCCATAGCTCGCAAACTTATCGCCACTCAGCGTGACTTCAACCATGTGCGTCAATTTCGGCTGACCACCAAAGCAGCACGTGCCAAGGTCTGGCACTAAAACAAAGCGTCGAGCGCTGCTACTTGCGATTGAAGTCGGATGAATATATCCCTTCAAGAATACGCTTTTGCCATTCAATTCCATGGCCGACTCGGGCGGAATGTCGGCATCGATATAGGGGCTTTTGAGTTGCGAAAAATTGATACGTTCGTAGCCTTCAGGCACTTCTGTAACATAAACATACGCATGCAATGCAGGAGCGATTGCAAGCGTGATGCCACAAATTGCAAGTCCTAGAATAGCGGCTGGTCGACCCGTCAATTCCCCCTTGTAACGCCGCAAATTTCGAAAGCCAATGATGGCGAATACGAAACCCAAAACGGGAAGCAACAGGATCGGAACAAGCCAAAAACTGAGTATGCCCATCACGCCCAAAACGCAACTTGCTATCGCAGCCCGACTAACCGCTTGATAAACGCCTTCATCGGCAGTCGAACTGAATGAATTCTCGTTATAGCTAGCTAACATCGAAGATTATGAACCGCCGGAAATCACACACCACATCGTCAAGCCTAGCCCTAGGCATGATAAGAATCCTACGGTCGCAAGCCAAGTGCGGTTCAATGGCAACGTGGGTTCGGGTGTCGATGTAAAAGAGATGTCCGACATCACCGTAAAGTTCGAAGATGCCAGAAGCGGCTTGCCTCGAGCTCCCAACGGCATTCTCAACACGCTTGGCTTAGTAGGCCACTGAAAAGAAGTATCGTTGTTGGCCGGGCCAGCAGGCTGGGTGTTGGGTACTGGAATGGGAAAGAAAGTTGCTGCCCGCTTTACGGCTTTAGGATCAATTTTTTCAAGTTCAATGAGCTGCTCTTTTGCTTCGGGGAGCGGGCAAGCTCGAAGGTAGTTTACGACAGGAACGCGAACCCAACTTGTGTCTTCATTAGCTTCGATAAACAATTTCACCAAGCGATCAATTTGGGACCAATCCTGCCAACGAGCCAAGTCAGGAATGACCAAGTCAGCAAATTCCGGTCGCTCAAGCATTAGCCGCATCGACTTGACGACACGTTCACGCGGCAAGACACCACCGTCGGTTCCATGAAATCGCAACGCCATTACCGCAGCGTAAGTATCTGCATAGACACATTTGGTGTTGCTCAAAAAAAGTTCCTCGATCAACGGAAGTCCCGCTTCGCTCTTTAAAGTCAAATAGCAAGCGATCAACGCGTCCAATCCAGTTCGTCCTTCAGGTGACTCGCTCTTCATTAACGATTCCAATAGATTCGCATCTTCAGGTTGACCGCAGATTCCAAGCATCGTGTAGTACAATCGCTTCCGATCGGGAGCGATGTCTTTGTCCTTGATCCAGCTCAGTATCACGGAACGGTCCATGGCGTCGCGAACAAGTTTGACGTCTTCATAAGGAGTTTGAGCGAACTCGTCATAGGCGTCGCGGGCCAACAGCGACTCGGCATTTTCTAAGTACCGAATATAAAACCGGAGCCGCGCTGCGTTGTCTTCAGGTAGCTCGGAAACCTTTTGCAAGTATTGCTCGGCTTCGGTCGAAATGGGCAATGGCGAAGACCACAGCAATTCATCGCTTCCCACGCCCATCAGCAAGAATTTTTTAGGTGCTTTTCCAGGCCCAAAATACGGAGCCGAAATCTTTGCGACCCCTTTCAACAGAGCTTCGCCGCGCCAAACTTTTAGCAGATTGAATTCGCCCTGCCCGTTGATGTCTGTCTCGCCCGACTCAATCAATTCGCCCAGGCCGACCACATCCATCGATTGCATGTCTTGCCGAAGGGTTTGCGCTGATGCCGAGCAGAACGGACAAGCCTCTACTTCTGCACATGCCGAAATGCACAAGGCGACGACCAACGCTGTTAAGATTGCTTTACGACTCATCTTACGCTTATCCCAAAAACCGTTATAACCGGCACAAAACGAATTCGACACGAATGACTCAAGTAAATTGTCAATCAACGTAATGTATGTCATGGCCACAAGGTTTGGCCAGATGTTTTTCCTGGAAAAGCCATTTTAATCCGATGTTCCAGACGATTGGAAAGGTGCCACAGGCTATTCCGGCACGCCACAATCGCGCCAAACGTTACATTTTGAAGATCGCCGTCCAACTGCGCCCCTTAAATGTCGCAAGGTTTTGTTGTTCACCAAGAATCGTAATGATTTCCGCGTTTTATAGGTGTTGACTGTCGATAGAAAACGGAGAAGATTTCTATTATCTGCTAGCCATTGCAGGCTAAAGGTAGGTTCTAGGAAAAAAATTAGCGAGCCAACAAATTGACTTTTGACAGGGTGCTGCTCGAACATGTCTATCACACACAACGATGATCGCGAGATTTCCATCCAAGAAGGTGATGGAAGATTTTCTCTTCGCCAAGCCAAAGGCTTAGTCAAGACGTTCAACCGTCCGGTCGCTTGGATCTACTGGACCGATTTTTTGGTTTCGATCATCACCGGTCACGTTCTTTTCAACGCGTTGCTCTTCAGTGATCGTTGGCTTGCCGGTTCGACGGCCTTCACCTTGACAGTCAAAGCAAGTTTGTATTGCGCGGTGGTTCCTTTGTTTTTGCGATCGGTCATGTTCACGCATGAGTTGGTCCATCTGCCCAAAGATGGCTTTCGAGGCTTTAGAATTGTTTGGAACTTATTGTGCGGAATTCCGTTTATGATCCCGTCGTTCATGTACTATCCGCATGTTGACCATCATCGCCGCAAAAGCTATGGAACCGAAGAAGATGGCGAGTATTTGAATTTGAGCCATCAACCGCCGCGTGCCATCGTAATCTACATGCTCCTTACCCTGATTACGCCGTTCGCTGGCTTCCTTCGCTTCGCCGTGATCGCTCCCATCGGTTGGGTCTTTCCTCGCATTCGTAATGTTATGTTTCATCGAGCTTCTTCGATGGTAATGGACATCATGTACTTTCGACCAGATGCCGGTAAAGCCGTACGCCGAATGATGTTTATGCAAGAGCTAGCTTGCTTCGGTGTTTGCATGTTCATTGCACTGCGCAATCCGTTGCAAGGAAAGTTTTTTGATCCGCTATGGGTTCAAGCCTATTTCGTGAGCCTCGGCTTGCTGATTATGAATAACATCCGAACACTCGGAGCACATCGTTGGACGGGAGACGGAAGCGAACTAAGCTTCCAAGAGCAGTTGCTCGATTCCTGCGACTACCCACATCGTCCATGGTTTACGGAACTTTGGGGGCCGATTGGAACTCGATACCATGCAACCCATCATCTATTTCCGAGCATTCCATACCATAACCTTGGAAAGGCTCATCGCGCCTTGATGGCTGGCTTACCTGCCGACAGTCCGCTTCGCGAGACGGTCAAAGTAAGCTTGCTTGGTGAACTAGCGGTTCTTTGGAGTAGAGCGTCTGCCGTAGCGGCGCGTGAGAAGGCGAATAAATCAGCTCACCGTAACTCGGACAAGACCAATGAAGGCAAGAAACCTACGCGTCGCGATGTCGCGTAGCTCAAACGAGAAGACGCCTAAAGGCGGCAGTACGAACTGGCAGTGCGAACTGGGGCTACGCCAGAATTTCTTTGACGACTCGTGGTGTTTCAACGCCGGTGAGTCGTTGTTCGAGCCCTTGAAATTTGAAGCTTAACCTTCGATCGTCGATCCCCATGCAATGGAGTATGGTTGCGTTGAGGTCGTTGAGATGGACTGGATTCTCGACGACGTTATAGCTGAAATCGTCAGTCTCGCCGTATGTAATTCCAGGCTTAATCCCGCCGCCTGCCAGCCACATGCAGAAATTGCGAGGATGATGATCACGACCATAGTTATCCGCAGCCAGCTTTCCTTGCGAATAGACAGTACGTCCAAACTCGCCGCCGAAGACAACCAGCGTATCTTCGAGGAGGCCTCGTTGTTTCAGATCTTTAATCAAGGCCGCCGTCGGTTGATCGACATCGTTGACTTGACCTTTGATGAGCTTCGGCAAGTTATTGTGCTGATCCCATCCGCGATGCAAGAGCTGAACGACGCGGACACCACGCTCGATCAATCGGCGTGCAAGAATGGCGCTCGAGGCAAACGTCCCCATCTTCTCGACGTCGGGACCATACATTTCCAGCGTCTCTTTGGTCTCGCTCGATAGATCCGTTAGATCGGGGACACTGGTCTGCATCCGAAAGGCCATTTCATATTGGGCGATCCGAGTTTGTGTTTCAGGATCCCCGAACCGATGGTACGTTTGCTCGTTCAGTTTATTCAAGGCATCGAGCATCTTGCGACGATCGGTCGACGTGACACCTGGCGGGTTCTGAATATACAGTACCGGGTCTCCTGAGCCACGCAGCGCGACTCCGTCGTAGGTTGTCGGAAGGAAGCCGCTGCTCCACATGCGCGTAAAAAGAGCTTGTGCTTGACTCTCCTTTGGAAACGATGGAGTAAATACAACGAACGCCGGTAGATCGTTGCTCTCGCTTCCCAATCCATAGCTGAGCCAAGATCCTAAGCTTGGTTTCCCTGGAATCTCACTCCCCGTCATCACAAACGTGCATGCCGGATCGTGATTGATCGCGTCGGTGTTGACGGTTTTAATCATCGCGATTTCGTCAGCAATACCCTGCATGTGCGGAACAAGACTGCTCATCATGATACCGCTTTGCCCGCACGCTTTAAAATCAAACATGCTCGGTGCAACGGCTAAACGGGATTGTCCGCTCGTCATTGTCGTAATCCGCTGTCCGTTTCGAACCGACTCAGGTAGATCTTTATCAAAGTGCTCTTTGAGGCCGGGTTTGTAATCAAACAGATCGAGCTGTGACGGCGCACCGTTCATGTGCAAGTAGATCAGGCGTTTGGCTTTCGGCGGGAAATGCGGTAGACCAGGAAGCGGTGGGTAAATGCGTCCCGACTGAGCAGCGTTCGACTGATTCATCAAGCCCGCTAGAGCCAAACCGCCGACGTTCAGTCCAACGCTGTTGAAGAACTGCCGCCGCGTCGATTGCTGGATGTATTCGAAGAGTGGTTTCATAATGGTGGCTTAGTGTCGATCGAGTGTTTAGTTTTTTGAAATCGATTCATCTAGGTTGAGAATCAAATTGGCGAGCAGGGTATAGGCTGCTAATTCACTTGGCTCGACAGACGCGTCGGCTTTGCTTTCACCATAGCCGACGAGCTGTTTCGCCGATTCCTTGTCTTGATCATAACGCTTTAATAGTTGAGCAAGAAACTCGTTAGCCATTTTGAGTTCGACGCCATTGGGATATCGACCGGTCACTATTTGCCAAGCCCAACGCACCCGCTGCTTAGGTTGCTTGCCTCCTTCTAAGAGAATTCGCTGAGCAAAATTCCGAGCCGCTTCGACATGCTGGATGTCGTTCATGAGCTGCAAGGCTTGCAGCGGCGTATTGCTGCGTTCACGATTAGCACAGCTCTGTTCGCGATTGGGAGCATCAAAGGTCGACATGAAAGGCGGCGGGGCGGTTCGCTTGAGGAACGTATAAAGACTTCGCCGATAGAGTTCGTCGCCGCTACCTTGTGTATAGTTGCGAGTATTGCTATTCCCAAAGCCAACAGGTTCCCAAATGTTCGGCGGTTGATAAGGCTTCACGCCTTTGCCGCCGACTTCATCGACCAAGAGCCCACTCACAAACAACGCTTGATCTCGAATGATTTCTGCATCCAAACGAAATCGAGGACCGCGAGCAAGCAAGCGGTTTTCAGGATCATGCTGTAGCAAGGCTTCGGTGACCGCAGAACTTTGACGATAAGCTTTGCTGGTCAGTATTCGCTTCGCAAAACGCTGAACGTCCCAGCCATCTTCAACGAATTGAACGGCTAGCCAGTCCAGTAACTCCGGATGGCTTGGCGGTTCACCCTGTGAGCCGAAGTCGGAGCTCGTTTTAACTAAGCCCGTTCCAAAAAACTGTTGCCACAATCGATTCACCGTCACCCGAGCCGTCAACGGATGCGCACCGCTTACCAGCCAATTCGCCAAATCAAGTCGGTCGTATTCGCTTCCTTCAATTTTTGCAGGCAACGGAGGGAGAAAGCTGGGAACTTGTCGTGTAACTTTTTCGCCTGGCTTGTCGTACGCACCGCGAATCATCACAAAGCTTTCTCGCGACTTCGGAAGGTCGGCCATTACGAAAGTAAACGGAACATTCGCATCCACCGCTTCGATTTCCTTTGCGATCGAAGTCTTTTTATCCTTGAACGATTTCAAAGCTTGATCGTCGTCGACATAGATCTTTTCGAGCCATTGTTCAAAGATTCTTTGAGCTTCCTTTTCCGTCCAATCCTCGATCTTTTTCGAGCGAACAATCTCTTTCAAATCGTCCGGCAATTCCTTTACCGGTTTGGCAGCGTTGCGATCCTTCCAAATTTTATACGACCACGTCGGATCATTGGCCGTGTCGATTTTGCTCCGCACACAGAGCTGATCCCAGGTTACCGTCCCGCCGAATTGCGTAAACGCAAAACCAGTGATTTTGCTCCCGGCTTTCAATCCAACTTTTGCCGGATTGATTTCCAGTTCAACCCACTGGCCGGTCGCTGGTAGTTCGCCTGCTAAAAACTTTTCCGGCGTATTGGCTTTTCCGAATCCGATCTTCTCTTCAGCACCCCACACCGCGCGATGCTTCCAACCGTCGGTATGAAACTGAAGCATGATCGTTTCTGGTGGATCGTCTGGATCTAGAAAGCATTGGACAAAGATTTTCCCGCCAGTTGGAAAGACCATCGCTTCCGCACCTTCGTTAAAATTATCTTGACCAAGTCCGCTTGCTTTTCGTCGCACCGCAAACTTACCGCTGAAGACAGGGCCTTGCTCGTCATCGATCAGCATCAATGCCTCTCCGGTATTTTGGAGTTTGGCACCGGACGGAAATGCATCTTCGAACCAAACGCTATCGAGCGTTCGCATCGGCGGCGGCGGGTCTTGTTCACCTGGATCAACGTAATCGAATTCAGAAATGGCTTTCTTGTAATCGCGATCGGCTTTAGTAAGCTTTCGATTCAAGGCAGCTATTTTTTGGCTTTCATCGTCGCTTCGCAGTTTGAGGATGGGTGGCGTATCCACTTTATTTCCGTCCATTGCCGGGTCGGCGGCACTGTGAAAAAATGCGTACATTGAATAATACTCGCGCGTCGAAAGCGGATCGAATTTGTGATCGTGACAAACGGCGCAGCCTGCTGTTAATCCCATCCAAACTTCGGCAGCCGTCGTCGTCCGATCGACGGCGTAACGATAGACCCATTCTTCAGCAATGCTCCCACCCTCGCTGGTGGTAACATTACACCGATTGAAACCTGATGCAATGAGCTGTTCGCGGGTCGGGTTATCGAGCAAGTCGCCCGCCAATTGCCATCGCGTGAATTCATCGAAAGGAATATTTTGCTGGAACGCTCGAACAACCCAATCTCGGTACGGCCACATCGATCGCTCATTATCCAAATGCAATCCATGAGTATCGGCATACCTCGCTAAGTCAAGCCAGTAACGAGCCATGTGCTCGCCGTAGCTAACTCGGCTCATCAACGATTCAATCAATCGAGTTACGGCATCATCACTTTTGTCGGCAACAAATGCCTCGACATCCGCCGGCGTGGGTGGGAGTCCCGTAAGGTCGAGCGTAATTCGGCGAATAAGCGTCCGAGGATCGGCAGGGCGAGACAAACGCAAATTGTCTTTTTGTAGTCGTTGCAACAAGAACGCGTCGATCGGATTTTCTTCACCATTGGCCGGAACAGTCGGTTTTTGCGGAGCGACAAAAGCCCAATGTTGTTGAAATTCGGCACCTGACTCGATCCAGCGTCGAATGAGTTCTCGCTGCGTTGGATTGAGTGGCTTATTGAAATGCGGCGGTGGCATCAGCGTCTCAGGATCATCGCTAGAGATCCGCTGCCAAACCAAGCTTTCTTCCGAATCCCCAGGAACCAAGGCTCCTCGATTCATGGCACCTTCGAATTGATCGAGTCTCAATTCGGATTCACGTTTCTGTTCGTCAGGGCCATGGCACGCGAAACAATGGTCTGAAAGAAGCGGGCGGATATCGCGCTGGAAGGAAATCGGTGCAAGATCGGCAGCCGACGAAGTTTCGTCTGACGCAATCAAGCCGATGCTCATCGAGCCGATCAAGCAAAACAAAATAGACCATGTTTTCAGACGCCGCATTCGATTCATCAGAGAGATGCTCTTGAGGGCTAGTAAGGTGGGAAAATGCAAGCTGTAGTGAGAAGTTTACATAACTTAGAATAGCCGAATTGACTCAGTGGGTCAAATCTGGTCGATGTTCAATCGGAACCCAGGCTTGCCCGCTTGGTCCCGTATAGTCCGCCGAGGGTCGAATCAGTCGGTTATCAGCTCGCTGTTCGAAAATATGCCCGGCCCAGCCTGATATTCGCGATAGCACGAATAACGGCGTGAACATGTTGGTCGGTATTCCCAGGCAACGATAGACTGAGGCACTATAAAAATCGAGGTTAGGAAACATCCCCTTCTCACGCCGCATGACCTGTTCGATCCGTTCAGAAACTGGATAAAGTCGCACGTCGCCCTTAGCTTGACACAGACGCCGAGCCCAAACTTGAATCAAGTCCGATCGCGGATCGCATTTTTTATAGACGCGGTGACCAAAGCCCATGATCTTTTCTTTTCGAGCTAACATTGCTAACAATGTTTTCTCGGCGATCTCTGGACTCTCAAAGCGATCGATCAACTCCATAGCCGCTTCGTTGGCTCCGCCATGCAATGGTCCGCGTAGCGCGCCGATGCCAGCCGTGATGGCCGAATATATATCGGATAAAGTCGATGCAACAATGCGGGCCGTAAACGTCGAAGCATTAAACTCGTGTTCGGCGTAGAGAATCAGCGAGACATCCATCGCCCGTTGATGAAGCTCCGAAGGTTTCTGACCATGCAGCATTTGAAGAAAATGCTCGGCGATCGACGAGCTATCTGTTTCGACGTCCGTGCGACTTCCCGAGCTCTGGAAATTAAACCAGTACACTAAGACCGATGGCATGACAGCCAGCAACCGCTCGGCAACTTGCCATTGTTCCGAGAAATCCCTTTCCGGCTCGAGCGCCCCGAGCATCGAGCATCCGGTGCGAAGCACGTCCATCGGATGCGATGATTTCGGAAGTTGCTCTAGGACAATCTTCAAAGGCCCAGGTATCCCTCGCTGCTTTGCCAACCGTCCTTTGAATTGTTGTAGCTCGGACTTGTTAGGCAAATGACCGTAGAGCAACAGATAGGCCACCTCTTCAAAAGTGGCGTGCTCGGCAAGATCTTCGATCGAGTAACCGAGGTACGTCAGACCAACGCCGTCGATGCCGACGGTCGACAGTCGTGTTTGACCGGCGACGATTCCTTCAAGTCCGCCCTTGGCTATTTTGTTCATGGTTGAATTTTCTGCTGGTCGATTTTGCGCTCTGCTACGTGGTAATTTAAAATTTCGTAAAGTTGCTCTCGAGTTTGCAATCGATCGAGGATTGAACGCTGCGAACCTTTTTGGCGAATCACTTCGTAAGTCGCTTTCGCTGCCGCGTTCATCGCTCGAAAAGCAGTCAACGGATAGAGTGCCATTCGAACGCCCACCGAATTGAGTTCATCTAATGAAAATGAAGGCGTGCGCCCGAATTCCGTTAGGTTCGCCAAGACGGATACGGAAACAGCGTCGACAAAACGCCGATAGTCATCGAGCGACTCAATGGCTTCAGCGAAAATCATGTCGGCACCAGAAGCAACATAAGCTTGCGCGCGACCGATGGCAGCTTCGATTCCTTCCACACTGGCTGCATCTGTTCGAGCCATAATCACAAAGCTGTTGTCGAGGCGACTGGATATTGCCGCTTCGATTCGAGCGCACATTTCGCCTGTCTCGACGAGTTGCTTGCCGGGTCGGTGGCCACAACGTTTGTCGGCGACTTGATCTTCGAGATGGACCCCGGCGGCACCGATTCGTTCAAATTCGCGGAT
This sequence comes from Pirellulaceae bacterium, assembly GCA_034408855.1. Lineage (GTDB taxonomy): Bacteria > Planctomycetota > Planctomycetia > Pirellulales > Pirellulaceae > JAIYDQ01. Next base: position 4,558 of record JAWXCK010000156.1, on the reverse strand, counting down.
CGCCCGCTGGATCGTCAGTTCTGTTCCCCATCCCGTATCGATATCGACCAGCAACGGCAGCGACGATGCAGCGGTAATTCGTGCTGCATCGAGAACGACATCGTTCATGCTTGTTACGCCGAGGTCCGGCAAACCGTGAGAAGCATTGGCTACGCCCGCTCCTGAAAGATAAAGTGCCCGAAATCCAGCTCGTTCAGCTTGCATTGCGCAGAGTGCGTTCACCGCGCCTACGATTTGCAACGGACGTTCGCTTTGCATAGCAAGTCGAAATCGTGCCCCTGGGCTTGGGTCATTCATCAATTTGGCTTCGGCGATTTAGTTAAGAATATAGATGGTTCGATCAATACCACATTACTGGATTCGAATGAATTGCGTGTCGATTGACAAGATGGTAGCGATAATTCTCGATCTGATGTAATCTTGCGACCTTCTCTAGCTTCATAAAAAGAATGGAAATGATGGGACAAATGGAACCAACGGTTGCGAGTTCGGCTCGCGTTTATGATCCGGTGCTGCTTGCGATTGCCGAGTATGCGGCTGAAAAGCATGAGTTTGGATGTGAGGCGATGGATACGGCTCGTTGGTGCTTGCTCGATAGTCTCGGATGCGGACTACTGGCCCTCGAGTATCCAGCCTGCGTTCGATTGCTAGGACCAGTCGTTCCTGGCGCAACTTTGAATGGCGGTGCCCGCGTCCCAGGCACGGCCTGGGAATTGGAACCGGTCAAAGCCGCATTCAATATCGGCTGTATGATTCGATGGTTGGACTACAACGACACATGGCTGGCCGCCGAATGGGGACATCCTTCGGATAATTTCGGCGCGATCCTTGCATTGGCCGACTATTTGGATCGCAATCCCGATAACGCCTGGCAGGCTCAACGAGAATGGACAGTCGGCGATGTATTAGAAGCAGCCATTAAAGCTTACGAGATACAAGGGATCCTCGCACTCGAAAACGGATTCAATCGAGTAGGTCTCGACCATGTACTTTTAGTTCGCATCGCATCGACGGCCGTTGCCTGTTCGATGCTAGGAGGAAGCGCGAAGCAGATCGCGGATGCCGTCAGCCTTGCTTGGCTAGATGGCGGGGCGCTCAGAACCTATCGACATGCTCCCAATACTGGCTCTCGAAAAAGTTGGGCAGCCGGCGATGCGACGCAACGAGCAGTCCAATTGGCATTGTGGACGATGGCAGGTGAAATGGGATATGCCTCCGCCATGACAGCACCTCGATGGGGATTCCATGAGGTGGTCTTGGATGGAAAGTCGGTCGAGGTTAGCCGACCATTTGCCAGCTACGTGATGGAGAACATCCTTTTCAAAGTCAGCTTCCCTGCCGAGTTCCATGCGCAGACGGCTGCCGAGGCCGCAATGACTTTGCATCCGCTCTTAAAAACTCGACTCGACGAAATCCAAGAAATTCGTATCTATACACAAGAGTCCGCAATCCGCATCATCGATAAGAAAGGTCCTTTGGTAAACCCGGCCGATCGCGATCACTGTTTACAGTACATCGCCGCAGTTGCCATGCTGCACGGTGAGCTGAATGCCGAGCACTATGAAGCAGCGGCCGCTTCTGACCCACGGATCGACAAGCTTCGCAGCAAAATGAAGATCATCGAAGATCCTCGATACACTCGCGACTACTTAGACCCCGATTTGCGATCGATTTCCAATCGCATTGAAGTCCAATTTATCGATGGCTCGACAACCGATCCGATAGAAGTCGAATTTCCTTTGGGGCACCGTCGGCGAAGGAATGAGGCCATTGAACCGCTCAGAAAGAAATTTCGGTACAACGCCGGAAAAAGATTAGATGAATCCAAAGTCAACTCGCTGCTCAAGACCTTTGCATCGACCGAGTCGCTTTGCGACTTGCGCATTTCAGAAGTGATGAACGTGTTAACAATCCAACCGCAAGTCGTATAATCTAAGCAACAGGTCAAAAATAACTTCGGGTTTTTCACATAGATGAATCAACAAGCCCCCTCGCGGCGTACCGCTACGAAAGTCAGCGGCATTGGGCGCATGACACGGGCTCCAAAAACACGTGGATTGCCTCGAAAAATCGAACAGCCGATTGCCATCACAAAAGCCGACTTTCCGGAAAAGTTTTGAAAAATATTGACTTCAGGGTGTTATTTCTTACCCAGTCGGGTTATTCTGAGTACTAAGAGGGCGTTAGGTAGCTATGAGGTTTAACTAATCAATTCTTTTCACGGTTAATTTTGGAGCGATGTACAACGATGATCCTACGGAACGCTTTTCTCGCGGCTGGTTTAGCCGCAATGCTCCTTGCTCCCAAGTCGGCCTCGGCTGCTTTACTTACGTTTTTCAACAAAGCGACTTATGATGCTCAATTGGTAACGAGCGGCCTTATCGACCAGAACTTTACCAATTTTGAAGCAGAAGCGACTGGCTCCAGAGGGCTTGCTTTCACTGCGGCTGGAATTGGATTTGCAGGTAGCGCCGCAACTCCGTTGCGAGTCGATTCAACTACACTTTCTGGCGGATTTACTCCGTCGGGAACGAATTTCCTAGGATTCGACGATCCGATTGTATCGGACTTCACCGGTGGTGATACGTTTGATTTGGTCCTCCCAGCCGGAACGCGCGCCGTCAAACTCACGATGTCTTCTCCAACCGATTTAAGTATTGTTCCAAGCTTTGGGCGTCTTTCGGTTACCTCGGGTATTAACACCACTTCTGCCGATACGGTTGCGGCGAATGCGCAACTCATTTCGGGTGCGACGAACGGGTATTTCCTCGGGATCGTCGATACGACAAGTGCGTTTACTGGTGCGACTGTTTCCTTTAGCGGACAAGGAATATTTCGCGTCGACGATGTTGGTGTAGCAGCCGTTCCAGAGCCGAGCTCGCTCGGTCTTGCCGCTGTGGCTGGCTTAGTCGGCTTTGCTCGTCGCCGCCGACGCAGCTTGTAGGTCGTCGAAATTCATTGAAATGCAAAGAAAAGGCGAACATTGCGTTCGCCTTTTTTTCGTTGTCGGTTCGTAGTTTCGGCTTTAGCTTGCGATCTTGAACGTTGGCTATCTGTTAGAGTTTTAACCGCCTTAAGGCGGAACTGCGAACTTTTTTAAGGCTGATAGCCGGTCGACATGAACTCGAGTAGCTTCGCGAGAAGTTCTTCTTCGCCAAGTTCGCCTGTGTGGCGGAACAGAACTTTGCCACCCGGCGCTACGAAGACGGTGTGTGGTTGAGGACCTTCCCAGGCTGGATCCAGAGCTTGGATAAGGCTATCCATACTCGCTTCGGTGTAAAGATAGTTGTTGGAAGTTCGCCCCTCCTTTTCTAGGGTCGGTCGCAACTTAGCCGGCAGTGCGGCGCGCTGCTTGTCCAGGAATGCAGAAGCAGCCTCACGGTCTTCAGGCAAGTCGGTGCTGATCGTAATCAGCTCGAATTTCCGAAGTCCCATCCGCCGCGAAACGCGAACCAACCCAGGGAACTCGACTCGGCATGGACCACAGGTCGTCGACCATACGTTGAATAAGCGGTATTTTTCGGTGTCGTTTTTGACAAGCTTGGCTACGCCGGCCGCATCGATACTGTCTAGCGTTACTGGCATCTGCTCCCATGTTTCGTTGTCTTTCGTAACCACGGCTATTTTTTCTCGCCATTTGGTCGAGCAACCGAAGGGCTTCGTTTCTTCGACAGGAACGGGTTTCCCATCGAGCAATGCGAGAATCGCTTCACGCGCATCCTGCCGTTTTACGGTCGACGGATCGGGGAATCGAGAATCGTCGAACCAACCTTGATAACGCAACTTGCGTTCACGATCGAAAATGAAAACATGAGGAGTGGCTAAGCAACCATATCTTTTCGCGACAGCCTGTGTTTCGCCGTCGTAAAGATAGGGAAACGTGAACCCTTCGTCTTTTGCGTAGAATTTCATATGTTCGAAGCTGTCGTCGTATTTCGAATAGCCAAGCTCGTCCTGCCTCAGTCCGTCTCCCGAATTAGGGTTGATGGCGACAATGGCTAAGCTCTTACCCGTCAATTCTTTTACGAGCTTCATCAGCCGCGGGTCGTGAGCATGACAAATGGGGCAATGATTCGACGTAAAGTAAACCATGAACACGTTAGCATCTCGAAAGTCATCGAGCGTCCAATCGCGATCATCAATTCCTGGCAGCTTAAAGTCTGGAGCGGGGTCACCGATCGCCAGTTTTTGAAAGCCGACTGGCAGATCGGCCGCGTTCGCTCGCTTATCGCCCTGAAGGTTTAGGCCAAGTAGAATCCCAAACAACGTAACCAGCATGAATCTCATAAGATCGGTCCTTTTAAAGCACAATACCGCATAATGTCCGAGAATACTTGAAAACGTAGTGGATCTTGTTAAAGATCCCAAAACAAGAGGCTCTTCCGCAGAATCTGTGGGGCAAAATTGACTATTTATCGTTACGAATAGAAAACCGAAGTTTCAACGGACACCCGTTTCACATTGGATTTTTGAGGCATCACTCCGATGTCCAAAGTTGAAGAAAAACAACCCACCAGACGATCAGTCCGGCGGGTTGCCGAGCGCCTTTGGCGCATCG
>JAWXCK010000155.1:0-14379 GCA_034408855.1 Pirellulaceae bacterium | reverse complement strand
TAGTTCGACTGTCCTAAGTTCGACCCCCATGGCCTTGAGCCATGGGTGAAGGAGCTTAGCAGCTAAAACAAAAGCCACGCCGCTCCCCCCATTCCCCGCATCCTGCCTCCGGCGGCGGCGGGATGCGGGGAATGGGGGAGGTACTTTCGCCTACGCTCGTTTAGCTACTAATCTTATTCACCAACCAGACAAGCTGGTTGGGGTCAAATAACCGAACTTAGGACAGTCGAACTAGTGCCAATGGGGGGCTATCGCGGATCACTCCATCATTCCGGTGACTTCGCCACCGTAAAACAAAGCACATCAATCGGCGGCAGGATACCGCCGATATGACATACGGCGGGCTTTAGGAAAATTAGGCAATTTCCCTCGACGATCCATGTTGTCGTGCTGCCACAATTTTCCTATGGTTCGGCTATATGAACCGAGATCGAAACTCCATCGCTTTTTTTGCGGCCTGCCTGAGCCTCGTTGCATGCTGCATCGGTTGCGGTACGACGAAATCATATACCGCCACCGAACAACTGCTGATGTCGGATGCGGTCGATTCGACGATTTCAAAAATCGATTTTCGACCGTTGCGCGGTCAAAAGATTTTTCTCGATACGACGTATGCTGCGGCGGCTGGCAAAAGTATTCCAGGTGTGCCGACACAAGCCAATCTGGTAACGTCGGATTACGTCATCAGCGGTCTCCGGCAGCAGATGGTCGCGGCCGGTTGTCTGTTAGTCGAAAAACGCGAAGACGCGGACATTGTCTGCGAAGCGCGTTGTGGAGCCCTAGGAACCGATGGTCATAGCGTCATCTACGGGATACCCGCAAGCAACGGTTTCGGAGCAGCGAGCAGTTTGATCGCGGGAGTACCATCGATACCGGCAATCCCTGAAATATCGCTGGCCAAACGCGATCTCAAATCGGCCGCCAGCAAGGTTGCCATCTTTGCGTATACGCGCGATACTCACGAACCGGTGTGGCAATCTGGAATCGCTCAGGCCGGCAGCAGTGCTCGCGATACTTGGTTTATGGGAATCGGACCATGGCAATACGGGACGATCTACCGTGGAACTCGCTTTGCCGGAAAACGTATTAAGGGCTCCGAGAACATCGAGATGAATTCTCAATATGCCGAAGCCGAGATCAATGGCGTCAATTATCGCGAAGGTTTTATCTTCGCCGATCTGCCCGACGCAAGATCCAACATTGCCGCCGAATCGGCACGTCCCGCGTATCCCAATGCTCCTATCATGCCAGCCGGCCCAACGGTGCGCTCGTCCGAATTGGGAAACAATCCAATGCAGAGCCGCTAACTAGGCAGGTTTGAGAATCGATTTCACAACTTCGCCCTTGTGCATCTTTTCGAAAGCTTCATGCCAAGAAGCGATCGGCCAAACGCCGCCAATGATTGGCGTAACATTCATTTGGCCACCGGCAAGCAATGCGATCACGCGTTCCCAGATTGGCCAGTTGTGACTGAAGCTTCCTTGGAGCGTTATATTTTTTTGTACGAGCGGATCGATATTGAATCCGAGTGGTTGTGGTCCCCAGCCAACTTTGCTAATCCAACCGGCCGGTCGAACGATATCCAGCGCGATCTTCAGTGTGATGCTCGCACCAGCCGCATCGATCACACCATCGCAACCCAGTCCATCTCGATCGAGCGCCCAAGGCTTCGCATCGCCAATAATAACTTCACAACCATACTGTTTGGCGATTTCTAATCGATGCCGGTCGGCTTCAAGACCCACCAAGGCGACCTCGGCACCGCAGAGTCGAGCCATGGCGGCGCAGAGAATTCCGATCGTACCGGGCCCGAGAACCACAACGCGATCGCCCGGTTCGATGCGCGCATTTTTTACCACGGCATTGAAAGCCACGCAGCAAGGTTCTGTCAAACAAGCATGCTCGAAAGGCAATGAATCGGGAATCGCATGAAGGATACGCGATGGTACTCGAACATACTTGGTCATCGCACCGTCGACGCCGTAACCAAAGCCTTTGCGACTGGAATCCAGATTATAAAGCCCGCGCCGCGACATCGGATTGCGAGGATCGATAATAGCAGCCGTTTCACTGACAACGCGATCATCCTTTTTCCACCCTTCGACAGCCGCCCCTAATTCAACGATGCGTCCCGCAAATTCATGGCCCAGTACCACTGGGTAATTTACCGGCCAAGAATGTTCGGCTGTCCATTGATGCAAGTCGCTGCCACATACTCCAACGTTGGCGACCTCTAACAAAACATCCTCGGGACCGATCGACGGCGTTTCGATATCGCGAACTTCGACCGAACCCTTCGTGGGAGCATAATTCACAACGGCGGCAGATTTCATCGTCTCACTTACTTTCCAATTACTTCTTGGCTATGGATCGCATCGCAAATTAACCGCAAAGACGACTCAAGGTTTCCATCGGCAGTCCTAAAAGAATCGGCATCGATCGTCAACGGAGCACCGAGCACCACCATCGGAGCCCCATAGGCCGGACATTGAATCGCTTGTTCGAGCGAGAGACCACCGACGGCTTGGACGGGGACGCTAACCGCTTGAACGACCTCTCGAAGTTGATCGAGAGGGCTAGGCATGCGTTGGCCCCGCGCCGCGATTCCTCGTCGCTGGTCGAAGCCAATATGATGGATGATGTAATCGCAACCTAAGTCTTCCAACCATTTTGCACCCGCAACCATATCGGGACAGACCATATTGTCACCCATCACCTTAACACCAAAATCGCGACCCGCTTTGACAACACAGCGGATCGTCTCTTCATGAGCCCTGGCCATGACGACGACATGCGTAGCTCCGGCGCCGGCCATCATCTCCGCTTCGAGATAGCCACCGTCCATCGTCTTCAAATCGGCTACAATCGGCGTGTCAGGAAATTCCTTCCGTAAAGCTCGAATGCCGTGCAAGCCTTCCGCCAGGATCAGCGGCGTGCCCGCTTCCAGCCAATCCACGCCCGCTCGGAGGGCCAGTCGAGCGGTATCGAGCGCCTCGGCAATGTTGGTCAAATCAAGCGAAATCTGAACGATCGGTTTCATAGTCTAGTTCGTTGTCAAACCTAAAAAGTGCGGTAAGCTTCCAGCTTGCCAATTCGTATTCAACGCAAGCTGGAAGCTTACGCCGCATTGAGTTTCAAGCAAGATTGTACCGCATAGCCGCCTTGTCAAAATTTCAATTTCGATTCAAAAATGAACTTTCCTAATCGAATAAACGAATATGCAAAAGAATAAGCAAAAAAGGTTACCAAGATGAGCGTCGATATACAAGGAATCAAAGAGCAAGTCCTCAAGCATTCCGACAAGTTGGACCGGGTCCGGTCCGAGGTTCGCAAGGTGCTCGTGGGGCAAGATGCCATGCTGTCTCGATTGCTGATCGCCATGCTGACCGGTGGGCATGTACTGCTCGAAGGATTGCCAGGACTCGCCAAGACAACGGCCATCAAAGCCTTAGCCAATGCCATTAAATGCAAGTTCAATCGCATCCAGTTTACACCCGACTTGCTTCCAGCGGATTTGATCGGAACGATGATCTACAACCCGCGTGAAGGTACCTTTGGGACTCGAAAAGGCCCTATCTTTGCCAATCTGATTCTGGCCGATGAAATCAATCGAGCACCGTCGAAAGTCCAGTCGGCATTGCTTGAAGCGATGCAAGAGCATCAGGTCACCATCGGTGACCAAACCTATCCGCTCGAAGAACCGTTTCTTGTTTTAGCAACGCAAAATCCAATCGAACAAGAAGGAACCTATCCGCTGCCCGAAGCTCAAGTCGACCGATTCATGTTGAAGATCGTTGTCGACTACCCGAGCAAGGCTGACGAGCGCAAAGTCGTCGATAGTGTGCTCGACGAAATCCGCCGCGAAGTCCAACCGGTCCTCGAACCTTCGGAACTGGTCGCGATGAAGCGAACTACGTCTTCGATTTACATGGATGACAAAGTCAAGGACTATGCGCTCGATGTGGTGGCGGCGACGCGACGACCGGAAGAGTTTCGATTGAAGGAACTCAAACCGCTGATTGAATATGGCGCCTCGCCGCGAGCCTCGATCAACCTTTGTTTGGCTGCTCGAGCCAATGCCTTTCTCGCCGGTCGCGGCTATGTTACACCACAGGATATCAAAGACGTGGCTCATGACGTGATGCGACATCGAATCATCATTACCTACGAAGCTGAAGCTGAAGAGATGACAACTAGCGATATCGTCAGCAAAGTACTCGAATCGGTCCCTGTTCCGTAAACCAATATGGCTACACGCGATTTAGAGTCTGTTCTCAAAGAAGTTCGCCGCATTCAGATTGTTGCTCGACGGCAAGTCAACGATCTGCTGGCCGGTGAATACTTGAGCGTCTTCAAAGGACGCGGCATGGAATTCGACGCGGTACGAGAATATGTTCCAGGCGATGAAATACGAAGCATCGACTGGAATGTCACCGCCCGAACCGGAACACCCTACATTAAGACTTTTTGCGAAGAACGCGAATTGACCGTGCTCTTAGCAGTCGATATTTCCGCATCCGGTTCCTTCGGCTCGCAACGACTAAGCAAAATGGAAACCGCCGTCGAAGTTGCAGCCGTACTGATGTTTACGGCCCTGAGGAATAACGACAAGGTAGGGCTGCTGTTTTTTGCCGACGATGTCGTCAAGTACATTCCGCCTCGTAAAGGACGAGCGAATGTGCTGCGATTGATCCGTGAGCTGCTGGCAACCGAACCGATTAAAGCCGCTACCGATATCTCTAAGGCTCTCGAATTCCTCGGTCATGTCCAACGTCGTCGTTGCGTCGTTTTTTTAATGAGCGATTTTTTAGGGCCCGATTGCTCGCGAGCACTTGCTATAGCGAATCAACGCCATGATTGCATTGCTGTCACCCTTGCCGATCCACGCGAACTTGACCTGCCCGACGTAGGTTTTTTAACGCTTCGCGATGCTGAAACAGATGAGCTTCTCGAATTGGATACGCGACATCCCAAAGTTCGAGCACTTTTTGCCAAAGCCGCCCAAGAACGCGAGCAGACGATCACCAATTGGTTCCGGCAAGCTAGTGTCGATCGCTTGTCGATTCGAACCGACGAATCCTACGCAAAAGGTCTGCAAAAGTTCTTTCGCATGCGGGAACGTCAACGATGATATTCCGAATGCAAAACACGAAAGCTGCACGCCACTTTCGCGGAGCGAATGGCGACTATATTCGATCTGTTTTGTTTTTCATTCTGTGCCTAACCATCGGCTGTACTACCAATACACGCAAAAACATTCAGGACTCGGAAACGTCGATCGAACGAACCACCGAAAAAGGCCCAGTGCAATTGACGGTGCAAATATCGCCGTCCGCCCCTCGGCTTTCAGATATCGTCGAGATGGCGATCATCGTAGCTACGGAATCCGACGTCGAAATCAAGCCGCCGTCATTCGGACAAGCTGTCGGTGACTTTTTAATCCGCGACTACTCGGAGGTATCCGACACGATTGAAGAATCAGACCGAGCCACGCGCCCGATCGTGCGAAAATTTCGCTATCGATTGGAGCCAGTACATGCCGGAAAGCATCTTATTCGAGCCATCGCGATCGAGTTCATCGATAGTCGCCCAGCGTCGGAAAATCGGGGAAAAACGGCGACGATCGAATCGGAGCCAATCGAAGTCGAAATAACGTCCGAACTCGGCGATAAAATCCCGAACCTCGCCGACCTCGCACCGATGGAAGCTCCCCAGTCGCTCGCGCGTTCGACAGCTTCGAATTGGCTTTGGCTTGCGGTTCCGATCGCGTTGCTGGCACTATCGTTGGCTTGGTTTTTGAGACGACGAACGGCAGCGGTCGTCGAGACGATCGTGTTTTCGCCGTCGGAAATCGCCCATACTGCGCTAGCTGCACTGCTGGCCGAGGACCTACCCAGTAAGAATCGCTTTCAAGAATTCTACTTGCGATTAACCGGGATCGTTCGAAACTACATCGAAGGTACAACCGGTGTGCGAGCCCCCGAGCAAACGACGGAAGAGTTTTTGCGAGCTATGCGTTTACGCAATCTTTTTCAAGCCGAGCAATCCAATCGCCTTAAGGAATTCCTAGAGGCGGCCGACATGGTTAAGTTCGCTGGACAACAACCCGGTTCCGAACAAATTGAATTGTCGATTGGAAGAGCCCGGGAGTTCGTCGACATGCAGACGCCCGTTTTTTTGCCATCGAGCCCGATCGGAGCAAACTGAGTCATGGAAGCATTTCGATTTTACTCCTGGCTATGGTTGCTGTGCATTCCGTTGGTGATCGCAGTCGTCGGTTGGCGATCGCGAAGGACTCGACGTCCGTCAGCCGTATTTTCGAGTATCGCGGATTTAAAAGGTCTACCTGTAACTTTCTTTCAACGCATTCATCGACTCTTGCCGTACTTGTACGGAGTGGGATTATGTTTGCTAGTAGCCGCATTAGCTCGGCCTCAGTCTGGTAAATCCGAGTCAAGGGTTACCGGCGAAGGGATCGCGATCGAATTGGTGATGGACGTATCGGGATCGATGGAAGCAATCGATTTCCAACTCGCCGGAGAGGACGTCAATCGCATCACGGCAGTGAAGTATGTCCTTGGCGAATTTATCCTCGGCTCGCGAACCAGCGATCTTGCCGGGCGTAAAGATGATTTAATTGGGATTGTAGCATTTGGTGGGTTCGCCGATAGCAAGTGCCCGTTGACGCTCGACCATGGTGCACTGGTACAGATCATAAAAGAATTAGCTGTTCCAAAACCGGTTCGCGATGGTCGCGGAAGAGTCATCAATGAAAAAATGCTTCAAGAAGAACTATCGACGGCGATCGGCGACGGCATCGCGTTAGGCGTCGATCGACTTCGAAACTCGAATGCCAAAAGCAAGGTGCTCGTCTTGCTCACCGATGGCGACAACAATGCCGGAGCCGTCGATCCACGCGAAGCTGCCTCGATTGCCAAGGAGCTTGGCATTAAAATCTATACGATTGGAATTGGCCGCAATGGCGTCGTTCCGATTCCGCAAGAAGACGAATTTGGACGGCGAGTTTTGGTCGGTGCGCAGTTTCGAATCGATGAAGATCTCTTGCGCGATATCGCAAAAACGGCCGACGGAGAGTATTTCCATGCCTCCGATTCGGCCAGTTTGTCAAAAGTCTATGCACAGATCGATCAACTTGAAAAGTCAAATTTCGAAGAGACAAAGTATTCCGAATATACAGAGCTATTTCGCTGGTTAGCTGGCCCTGGACTATTGTTGCTTATGCTCGTAGGTGTATTAAAGGAGACGCGTTTTCGTACATTACCGTAGTATTTCGTTCGTAGTTCCGCCTTTAGGCGGCTGACTGTTAAACGCAATACCAACAAGCGCCGACGGCTCACAAAGATGAAACTTTACGCAACATAGTTCTACGAACAATTAAAAACGATCAAAAAACAACCATGGAATGGAACAATCCACAATCGCTTTACCTTATCCTGCCAATCGCCTTGGCCTGGTTGATGCTGGCCGTTTATTCCGATCGAAGGCGACGACGGGCGCGTGAAGCTTTCGTTGCACAAGCCATGTGGAGTCGAATTTTGCCAGAGGACTCGCAAGTCCGATTTTGGTTTAAGCAGTTACTGCGCTTGGTCGCGATTGTTGCCAGCCTAACAGCCCTCGCTGGTCCCCGCTTCGGATCGGAAATCGAAAAAATAGTCCCACGTGGCAGCGACCTTTATGTGCTGATCGATGTATCGCGATCGATGCTCGCCCAGGACGTCCCGCCATCACGACTGGGACGCGCCAAAGCCGATGTCGCAGCCTTGGTCAATCGACTCGAAGGCGAACGAGTCGGTTTGATTGCATTCGCTGGTCAAGCCGTTGTCAAATGTCCGTTGACAGTTGACTACGATTCGTTTCGACGCGCTCTCGATGAACTCGATCCGTCCAGTGCACCGCGCGGTGGGACTGCGATCGGCGACGCGATTCGCAAGGCCTTGGACGTTTTTCAAGGCAAGGTCGATCGCGACCAAGCGATGCTCTTGATCACTGACGGGGATGACCAGCAGTCGTATCCTTTAGAAGCCGCCGACGTTGCCGCAGAACATCACGTAACGATCTTTGCGATCGGGCTAGGCGATTCCGATCAAGGCGCTCGAATACCTGGCAAGGACGACTCGACGGGGTTTGTCGAATATCAAGGAGAACAAGTGTGGAGCAAACTCGATGGAACGCTTCTCAGCGAGATCGCTCTTAAAACCTCTGGCGTTTACGTTCCAGCGGGCACGAAATCTTACGATCTTGGCGAACTCTACGCCGATCATTTGCGGAATCGACATGCAAAAAATGCTGCGACTCAAGAACGCTCGCGACGTTCAGAACAATTCCAGATTTTCCTGGCAGTCGCATTCTTCGCACTGCTGATCGAACTTTGTATTTCACCATATCGAAGGACCGCTATAACTAGAGAAGTTAGGACACCTGCATTACAGTCGGTTCCGAGGCAGAGCCTCGGAACCACATGGTGGCGTTCGATAGCGATCGCTTTTTTATGCGTAGGGTTCGCTGGAGCCGTCGAAAATCGCATGACGATTGCTGCCGAACCATACGCGGCCATACGCGAAGGGTTACAATTCTACAAACAAGAGAAATACGATACAGCGATTGAAAAATTCCAAGCCGCCGCCGAAGAACTCGACAAGCAGAAATCGAACCAAGCCGCGATCGCTGCTTTCGACGAAGCGTGTGCGCTGCATCGAAAAGGCGATATCGAAAAAGCTCGTGAGAGTTACTTGCGAGCTGGCCTGAGTCAGGATCGTAAACTTGCGATCATAGCTCATTTCAATCTCGGTACTCTATCCGCCGAGCAGGCTCGACAAGAAGCTGGCGAGCAACCCGAGTTGGTCGAGCCCGAGAAGCGACCTAAAATTCTCGAACACTTGATGCAAGCCACCGCCGCCTATCGCCATTGCCTTGAACTGCAACCCGAATATGTCCTGGCTCGGAGCAACCTAGAATTGGTACGACAGTGGATCAAATACTACTCCGACAAATGGCGAGAACTCGATCGCCAGAAGCAACGCGATGAGTCGAACTTGTTGGTGTTTTTGCAATTTATGATCGATGCTCAAGAAGCACTGAAAGAGACAATCAAGAACCTGGCAAAAAATGCGTCGGCAGATACCTTTGTCGAACTCAAGCAGACTCAATCGGAACTCGGCGAAGAGATCCCGACGCTCAAGGATAAAATTGAGAAAGAACTGCGTCCCTCGACATCGCCTAGCCCCAACAATACCGTTGCCCCGAACCCCTCTCCTGACGAATCGAAGGAACTTGAAGAGGGAATTCGGATGTTGCAAAGCTGGGCCGACGCGGCGAGCATTCAAATGACCGACGCATCGAGATCGCTCGTAAAGAAAGCAACCGCTGAAGCGATCGAGCATCAAGACGGAGCGATTCTAGAGTTAGACAAAATCTGGGACGCAGTCGTTCCTTTTCATCCATTGCTCACTCGAGAGCTCGCCGAGCAAACCACCATTGCGACAACGTTGAATCCCAACCCACCTTCAAACTCAAACGACAAGCGAGAAGAAGATAAGCCGACCGACACGCGGGATGATCTGAAGGCCAAATCGACAGGTACTGTCGCAGACAACACCAACGATGCTCAGGCTAAACCTGACCAGCTTTTGGTTATCGCCGAAAACGACTTGAAGCTGCTTGTCGAAAAGCAAGGGCGAACGCTTCGTAAATCGCGTTTGCTGCTACCTAAAGCTGAGATGGAACTCAAACAGCTTGAGAATAGTCCGCCGCCCACCGCTTCTCCAACCCAGACCGAGCCCGATCCAGACGCCCCAAGCGAACCATCGAAAGAGATCGACCCGGAAGAAATAAAGGAAGGATATCGCAAAGCCATCGAGCTAGCCCCGCAAGCGGTCGAGCAAATGGAATCTGCAATCCAGTTCCTAAAACAGAAAGAGACCCTCAAGGCTGCCGAAGGTGCAGAAGAGGCTCGAAGAATTCTCGAAGAGATTCAAAAAGCTCAACCGAAGAAAAAGCAAGATCCAAATCAAGATCAGAAACAAGATCAGAAACAAGACCAGCAAGACCAAAACAAGAACGACGAAGACAAAAAAGACGACGAGAATAAAAAGGAACAAGAGAACAAAGATCAACAGAAATCCGAATCGGACAAACAAGATCAGAATAAACCCGACGAAAAGAAAGACGAAAACAAAGATCCCAAAAAAGAAGAACAACCGCCGAGAATCTCGCCTGATCGAATGGAAGAAGCTTTGAGAAAAGTACGAGAGCGACAAGAAGAAAAGCGAGAGCGAGACCGCGAATTGCAAGCAAAGATTCTTGGACGCATCCCCGTCGAGAAGGATTGGTGATGAGTCCACTTCGCATATCGCAACCAATTCGACGCATCGAGAATGTTGGACTTTACTTTCGAGAGTGGTGCGTCGTAATCGCCAGCGTTTTCCTGCTGTCAATCGCCGCTAGCTCGGCATGTGCATTGCAAGAAATTCAACTGCGAGCGACCGCGAGTGCCGAAGAAATTTTCGTTGGAGAGATCATCAACTATCAAGTTGAGATTCTTAATTCAAAAAGCCCTTCTTCGCCGGATCTTACTGCGATTGAAGAGCTGTTCGATGTCGTCGAACTAGGCAATGAATCGCGGAACCAATCGCAGGTGACGTTTATCAATGGTCGCGTAACGCAAAGTAGTACGTTGAGTCACGTCTACCAATTTCGTTTGACGCCAAAGCATACGGGCGACCTAAAAATTCCGGCTGCCACGGCGACGCTGAATGGTCAGGTGTTGAACAGCAACGAGATTGCTGTGCGAGTCCAACCGCCTGAAGAACAAGATGTTGTGCTGGTTGAAATCAAGATGGATCAGAACAAAATCTATCCGACACAGCCGTTTGTTGTGACGCTCGCCATTTGGGTTCAATCGCTTCCTGGAAAAGACGCGCGGACCGACCCGCTGAGGCTTCTGCGTCGAAATCCACCGCACATCAATATCAATTGGATCGAATTGCCACCGGGGCTTTCCGCCAATAAACAAGCCGAATGGCTGCAGCCGATTCTTGCGCAAGATGGAATCGGATTCGGCTTGAATGACATCAGCACAAGAACCGGCTCGATATTTGGTGGAACGCAGGCCGCTGCTTTTGATTTACTCAAAGGGCGAGAGACGCGAGACGGATTGGATGGAACGCCGATCGAGTATTTCAAATACGAATTAACTCGCACCTTTACGGCCGAGAAATCCGAAACGTATACTTTTGGACCTGCCGTCGTGAAAGGGACCTTTGTTGCGGGGGTTGTTCGAAGTGAGTATCAGCCAAAGCGAATCATCGCGATTGCACCTGCTCAGTCGGTCGAGGTTCGCGACGTACCGTCACCGAGACCGGTTTCGTTTTGCGGCGGCATCGGCGATTACCGATGGGTGTCGTCGGCGAGTCCGACTAAACTTCGCGTCGGAGACCCACTGACATTGACCTTGGAAGTCGAACGAGATGCATTTAGCGGATCACTCGATCTGATCTCAGCTCCCGATCTGTCGGCGATTCCCGAGATTATGGATAGTTTTGATCTGATCGACAAGAATCCGACAGGGCGGATCGAAGGTACTACTAAACGTTTTTCATATGCAATGCGGCCAAAACGATCGAACGTTCGTCTCCCCGCAGTTCCCATCACGACCTTCGATCCGCGAACCGAGCAATTTGTCGACGTAACTACGAACGCCATAGCGCTGGAGGTCAGCGAAGCAAACCGTGTGCAAAGCGGCGATCTGGTAGGGTCGATCCCTATGACGAATTCCAGTGAGATCAAGCTGCGTTCGGAAGGGATCTTTCAAAACATTTCGGACTTATCCCAGTTGCAAGACGAGCGAATTGACCTTAGTTGGTTGGGCTGGATCGTTGCCGGAACGTGGTTCGCCGCTGGTTCCTTGATGATACTTTTAACGATCTATCGACGAAAGACTTCCGACTTAAAATGGACACGACGACAACAAGCCCGACGCGCGGCGAAACGTCGATTCGATGAAGCTCGACAGGCCCTCAAAGCTACTGACACGAAAGAAGCTTTGAAACATGTTCGAGCGGCCCTTCTTGGCTTCTTTGCCGATACCCAAGACTGTGTCCTCGAAGGCTTAACGACGACTGACGTAAGCGATATCTTGTCAAACACTTCCGTTTCAGAGATCGATCAAAAAGCCGTTGTGAAACTGTTGGAGTCGATTGAATCCGCCGAGTATGGAGCAGGCTTAACCGACGATCCGTCAGCGATGATTGATTCTGCAGCGATCCTCGTCGCTCGAATGGCCCCGATTTTGGAACGAGGCAAATGAGCCATGCTGAGAGCTGCCTTGATTTGGATAGTTTTGATTGTCAATTCGTCATTCGTCGCATTTGCGATGGAACCTGGAGAACGAGAGCGATCTTTTGTAAAAGCACTCGAACTTTTCGACGCCGCGAAATCGCCAGATGACTATCGCGATTCCGCCAAGATTCTTGAAGCCATCTTAGCCAGTGGCTATCGCAACGGAACGATCTATTACAATCTCGGCAACGCCTATTTTCGAACCGGTGAGTATGGACGCGCCATTCTAAACTATCGAAATAGCCAACCGTATCGTCCTCGCGATCCCTATCTCAAAGCTAATCTTCAACAAGCGATTGCTGCCGCTCCGGGGCGATTGAATGAGCGGCCCACGCCGTGGTGGAATCATGTTCTGTTCTGGACAGATTGGCTCGCATTTCCTACTAAGGCAAAAACTTGCGTTGGCGGATTCTGTTTGGTCGCGATCCTTGCCTTGGCCGCGAACTATTTCCGTAGTTCGATATTGTATTGGAGCTCGGCAACGATCCTCGCCGTCATCATTGCCATCGGTATCGACTTTGGAATTCAATACAAACATGTCGTCACAACACCTCGCGGCGTCATCACGGGCGAGACCATTGCTCGAAAAGGGACTGGGAACACTTACGAAGCTGCCTTTGATCAACCGCTGCGCGATGGTGCCGAGTTTCAAGTATTAAGCGAGACAACCGACTGGACCTTCGGTCATTTCGAAGGAATTGGCGACGGCTGGGTTCGCAATGAATTCGTTGCAAGATAAGCTTGAATTCCCCAATCGAGAAAAATAGCCTTGATGACGCGTGCGAATGATTTGATCGACCATGATGGGTACTCGCTATGCCTTTCTTCCGAGGATGCGATCCAAGGAATCCGATGTTTGCCAAACGAGAGCTTCTGGATAATGGAGATAAGGATGAAAATACTCGAACGTCAAAAAACCATCGTAACCAATCTTATCGAGCTCTTCGGTAACAGCCGGCCAATTCGTAGTGCCGTCGAGCAATGGTCGAAAAGTTTCGAGTGAATAGTCGGTCCCTTTTTTTGTAAACTCTTTGAGATGCACATTCTTAATGCGTTTGCCCAAGATGCTCACCCAGTGCTCGGCATGTTGGAACATCGAAATGTTACCGGTATCAAAGTGAACGCGAACGGCGGGACTTGCAAAGCTATCGACAAAATCGTTCATTTCCATTGGCGTCATCAGAAAGCCATTGAAGAAAATATTCTCGATATTGAGACAGATCTTTGATTTCTCGGCTTGACGAACGAGCTGGCCAATCGCCTCTTTAGCGCGCTTTTCGCAGAGGTCGTTTGGAACCGGCGTATGATCATCTCGCCATGGAATATGGACTGCGCCAGGGACCACCAGCACGTTTTCGACACCCATGTCGTGGGCTGCTTGACCAATCATACCGGCCAATTCCAAACCACGCTTTCGCTTTTCCAGATCGTTGGACGTCAGGGGATACGGCCAAAACAAGAACGAGCAGAGGCCACTAATCGCGATTCCGATTTCGTCAGCCATTTTGCGAATGGCGACATAGTCTTTCGTCGATGCGTTTGGCGACAAGTCGTTGTCGAGATCGTAATTCAGTTCAATCCCATCAAAGCCGGCATCTTTGGCCAATTGAAGGCACTCGCGCAGATTCATCCGCTGCGGATAAGGAAAGGCCCAAAGATTGATCGACTTCTTCATCGAATAACGCTTAAGCGATCCACGCCGCTCATCGAGTTCTCGAACGACGTTGGCGTGGCTCGGTTCAAAAGCTAGGGCTGAGATTCCAAGCCCTGCAACCGTCGCTCGCAACGCATCGCGACGTGAGTGTTCGGCAGGCGTCTGTTGGTTCGTCATTTTTGAAACTTTCTTTCTGTCCAGCAACTTCATTGACTGTATGGTTATGCTTTCGACATTCGCTATGATTCAGGTCCAGGGCAACGCATTTGTTTTTTGGCTCTTCCGCAGAATCTGTGGGTCAAAATTGACTATTTATCGTTACGAATAGAAAACCGAAGTTTCACCGGACACCCGTTTCGCATTGGATT
>JAWXCK010000154.1:0-21367 GCA_034408855.1 Pirellulaceae bacterium | reverse complement strand
TTCGGAAACGCATGAGCCGGCAATGGGAGCAGTTGGGTGGTTTCTCTACCTCGTTGTACTGACCGAAGGAAACGATATTGCACAAGCGCTCATTGGACGGGCAATCGGCAAGACGAAAATCATTCCTCGAACTTCCCCTAACAAGTCGCTCGAAGGGCTTCTAGGAGGAATGATTGTCACCGTTGGCTTGGCTGCAGCCATTGCTCCATGGCTTACCACCTGGAAGCTCAGTGCAGGCTGGACCGGAGTCGGCCTTGCGATGCTGTCGGGCCTGCTCATTTCCGTCTTTGGATTTTTAGGGGGCGCGAACATGTCTGGCATCAAACGCGATTCGGGTGTCAAGGACGGAAGCACGTTATTGCCCGGTCAAGGTGGCATGATGGATCGAATCGATAGTTTGACCTTTACCGCTCCGGCCTTTTACTGCTTTGTCCTCTTTGCAACACGGTAACACCGTCATTGAATCCAACGAAACGAATGCCGACAAGGATAATAGTCCGATGCGAGATCGCATCCTAACGATTCCCAACGTCATCTGTTTTGTCCGGCGCTCGATTGTACGCAGTGGCGACGATGGACCGCACCTCAATCATTTCAATAGGTTGTGAAACGGCTGATCTCGCAATCCGACGCGTTTCGAGTGCTGCTAGACGACGCCCCGTGGCGGAATCCGCCAGTTTTCTTTACGCGGATCCCGCGATTTGCATTTCTGCGTATTCGCAGAGAATCACGCAATCGGGCAGATTGAACTTTCGTACTGCGGAAATTTAGGAGCAATTCAAAAATGACAAATTCCACGACCGAGTTCGATATCTTTCCAGCTTCTCCAGAACGGTCGGCTGATCGATCCGACGTTTTTTTCCAAATGGATAAACGCAAAAATGAGTTCTTGGCAACGTTAGCTCATGAGCTTCGAAACCCGCTTGCACCCATCAAGAATGGGCTGCAACTCATGGCATTCATGAAACTGGGCGAGGAAGCGGAAAACGTGCGCGCCATGATGGCTCGTCAGGTGGAGCAGATTGTTCATTTGGTTGACGACCTACTCGACGTTTCGCGGATTGGTTGCGGCAAGTTAGTTTTGGATAAGCAAGTATGCATCGTCAAAGCAATTGTCGATGCCGCTATCGAAGAATCGACAATCTTGATTTCCGAAAACGGCATGACGTTGGAGGTGAGAGACAACAGCCAGGCCGCTTGTGTTTGTGGTGATCTAAGTAGATTGACTCAAGTTATATGCAATCTCTTGAACAACTCCGCTAAATATGGACGGATCGGGGGCAAAATTGTTTTGGAGCTAGATGTTTGCGACGGCTTAGTCGTCATTCGAGTACGAGACGACGGGATAGGTATCGCCGCCGACCGTTTGCAGGATATTTTTAGAATGTACTCTCAAATTGAAAGTGCTCAGGGTCGAGGTTCAGCAGGGCTTGGGATTGGTTTGGCTTTGGTTCGGACCCTGGTTGACTTGCATGGCGGATGTGTGGATGCGGAGAGTCCCGGCCCCAATTGTGGAAGCACCTTCACCGTTCGATTGCCGCTCGTGACAGGCATCCTGCTGGAAAATGCATCGAAAAGGGTAGCTAAACATTCTTCTCTGTCGTATCGTGTCTTGGTCGTGGACGACATGCGCGCGATGCGCGTCGTTACAGAACAACTGTTAGTGAAATTGGGCCACACAGTACAACTTGCGGAGAATGGAAAGCTGGCTTTGGAAATGATGGATTCGTTCAAGCCGGACGTAGTGTTTTCTGATATTTCGATGCCGGGAATGAGCGGTCACGAGTTGGCCCGGCGAATACGTGAGCGCGCCGACCTAAGCAGCGTTTACTTGGTGGCCATGACTGGCTACGGACAACCATCCGACCGTGAAATGGCCTTTAGTGCTGGATTCGATCGCCATCTCACTAAACCGGTTGCCATCCAGCGCCTACGAGACCTGTTCGACGAATTGGACATCGCTCAACACGATAACATTGGTCGCAAGGATTTAGGGACTGGCGGATTTCACCAGAGATGATTTTATGCCTTGCGAGAGACAAATGGAAGTGCTCTCGTATTTTCGCGACCAATTGTGGGCTTGTCATTTTATCGGATGATTCGATATCAACGACATGCTTCGTTTTTCCAGAAGTGGCAATATGTTTCTGAAACTCTTTCTTCGCTTCTCCCGGTCCAAGAATGAATAGAGAGTCGGCGCCGGCAACGTATCGAAGAATAGAGTCGTACATTTCGATTCTTGCGCTCGATTGTTTTCGCTCAAGCCGATCCTCGGGTACGAAGTCATTTCGAGTGTATTCATGCTCGGCTCTTGATTTTTTGGTTTGCGGAAACGCCTTAGATGCACCTGCGTGAAACGTCTGGCTTCCTCAAGCTAGAAAACAACACGCACATTGGTTACTCCGTTCATTGGAAACTGCCAAACGCGGATGGTAACGATCATGAATCATTATTTCGATGTGCAGTACCGGTTCAATCGAACGCCGAACCATTCGACTCATGGCGGATTCCACTAGAATCACGGTGAGGCTGAACAACGTGAGCGTGATGCGTGCTTTCGCGAGATTTTCTATGTGCACAAAAATGGCTCATTTGTTGCAGTGCGCAAATTTGTTGCAACGCTACCGGACTGCTCTGGGAAAGCCGTTAGCTTGATGGCGTTGGTTACGGAGCTAGCCTGATTGGAAATGGCTGCCACACTGGCCTGATTTTTGGCTGCCATTTACACTGATTGGTGGACGGTTACGAATTGTGCCAGTGCCCCGAGGGTGGAGCCATGGTAAAATGCGCGGTTTTGAAGGAGGTAGTTTGTAATGGGTAAAGTTTCACCAGCAAGGATCATGATTGTTGATGATCATTCGATGGTCCGAGAGGGTCTGCGATTGCGTATCTCCGCTTTTCCGGATCTCGAAGTTTGTGGAGAAGCGGCGTCGGAAGAGGAGGCAATGTCGCTTATCAAGCAAATCAATCCTCACCTCATCATCATAGACATATCGCTCAAGAGCGGGCACGGTATCGAGCTGATCAAGCGAATCAAGTCGAGTCACCCGAGTATCAAGATGCTCGTATCTTCGGGGTTCCAAGAATCGCTCTATGCGGAGCGGGCGTTGCGGGCAGGTGCATTTGGCTATTTGAACAAACAAGATTCCGGCGAAAAAGTGATCGAAGCCATTCGGACAGTGCTTCGCGGCGAGCGCTATGTCAGCCCAGAGATCACCCAGCGTTTGGTTTCACAGGCGCTCGGTAAAAAGGGTGATTCGACGAATCCGCTGGATCTCCTCACGGATCGTGAATTGGAGATCTTTCGAATGATTGGACAAGGTCAAACAAGCGGAGCCATTGCGGAGGGGCTTTTTCTGAGCAGTCACACGATTGACACCCATCGCGAGAACATTAAGCGGAAACTCGGCCTAAAAAACGCCGCTGAATTGAACCGCCAGGCCGTGCAATTTTTGTTGGAAAACTGTTAATGTGTATCCACCGAGTCCCATCGCAATCGCTCGATGTGTGGTGTTTGAGGCATCAGCTTCCTACGATCCTGCCGACGTCGACACAATTCCCTGGCGACGCCATGCCGAGGAGAGCGCATAAGCACAGCGACGGACACGGTTGATGCCTCCCAGAGGACGATGGGCAACTAGCGCATGCCACACGTTGAAAGCGAGGCTTTGATACTTAGACTGCTCTCGCAGCGATGTAATCTCTTGTCGCGGCAGCAGCAGATGTGCGACGGTGCGATAGGGAGATTCGCATTCCGGCCACTCGATGGTGGCGTCTTCGACGGGCATTGTTGACTCGGAGGTGCGCAGTTGTACTTGTAACTCGAACAGCACTTCCTGCGTGTGCAGCGTCTCTTCCAGCGCCAATCGCAGCGCGTCGGCCTGCGAACCCAATCGCTGGACCAGTTCCAGATAGGAATCGTGACGATCCCCGACAGGCTTGGCACGGTATTTGGCCAAGTAGTTCCCGAACCGAATCGGGGCCATGCTGAAATAGGTGTTGCTCGCCGGGTGCGCAGGGAGTTGTCCCGCAATGCGGGCGACGGTCAGCATCTCGCGCCAATGCCAGTGCAATGGATTCCAGTCGCCACCGGTCAGCGCCCTTGGCAAGGTCGCGAACGTCGTTTCGTTGGCCTGCACAAGGACTTGCTCCAAGCGGAGATAGTCTTTCACGTTCCTCGCGAAGAACACGGGATGATTGATCATCACGAAATCTTGCGTCTGCCCGTTTTGCTCATCGGCCTGCACCACTTCACCTTGCACGCCCAGCACCTTGATTGCCATCCCGCGACCATCGGGAATAACATCGGGCTGAGCCTGACTAGCTGCGTTGGAAAATCGAACTACCGCTTGGAAGACACTATCGCGCTCAAAGAGTCCTTGCGCAAGTTCTTCTGGCAGGTTGGGGAGTACACGAAATTCACCTTGGGCATACCCGTGCGTTTTCACATGCACATCGGCGCGAAATTGCCCGCTCTTTGATTGGCTGCGGGAAAGCAGCAACTTAATTGCGGCGACCACTCGCTGGATATCCTCCGCCTCATCGGCTGGAATTTCTTCGACGTCTTCCGAAAATAGTAAGGGCTTGGCCGGAGTCATTGCGGTTCCTTGAATGCGCCTTGAGAATTGGTGTGTCCATCGCGTAATTTGCCCAACAATTCGACCTCCTATTCCGTCGTCTTGCCGTCGAAGTGTTCGTTGTCGGCTTCCGCTTCATCACGCGTAGGATGGACAACCCCATCCCGATGATTTGGCACACCCACTTTCTCTAATTGCTTGGTTCATCTCTAACTGCTTGGTTCATTGGATTTGAGCCGGTCGTAGTTGATCCTGCGGCTTCGACTTTGCCCCCGTGCGACCAACTTTTGAAGAACGTCAAAACCGAACGGTTTCACCAGGTACTCGTCAAAGCCTGCTTGGTGGGCCAAGCAACGGTCATTATCGTCCCCGTGTCCCGAAACGGCGACCAGTCGCAGATTCTCCAACCCCGGTTGGTTTCGTAGCTTCCGGGCCACGTCGTAGCCATTCATCCCTGGCAAACTAATGTCCATGAAAACAAATTCTGGCTGGAACGTCATTGTCGCTGCAATAGCGGTCGGGCCGTCGTGAACAACTTGAACTTTGTGACCATGCCGCGTCATCAGCAAACCCCAGCTTTCTGCTAAGTCCACGTTGTCGTCAACAAACAGGATGCGGCGGCAAACAGACTCGTCGAGTGAGCTCGCTTTCGGCCCCACCCCAGGACGGAGAGACGATTCCGGGAGAATGGGCAGGCGAGTGACGAACTCACTCCCTTTTCCCAGCCCATCGCTGAGGGCATGGACCGTCCCGCCGTGCGCTTTAACCAGACGGCCCACTATCGTCAGGCCGAGGCCAAGACCGCCCTGCGAACGATCTTGTGAATCCTCTAGCTGGGTAAAGAGCTCAAAGATACTGAGTAGCTTCTCTTGCAAGATGCCGATGCCGGTGTCCCGCACCCGAACTACAACCTGCCCTTCCAGTACCTCGGCAGTGATCCAAATACGACCCCCTTCTTCGGTGTACTTGGCGGCGTTGTTCAAGAGGTTTGTCCACACTTGAACCAATCGGGCGGGGTCAGCGTTAAGACGCACGGGCTTCGGGGGCAAAGAAACTGTCAGTTCTTGCTTGCGGGCATCAATGTTCGCTCGGCTGGCTTCAACGGACTGGGCTATGACTCGGCCCAATTCGACCGATTCTTTACGAAGTTTGAGTTTGCCGTGGACGATGCTAGCAACGTCGAATAAGTCATTCACGAGCAAGGCCAGTTGGCTCGATTGGCGATCAATTAAATCCGTGGCCCAAACGAAGGCGGTCGCTGACGTCCCTTCCTGCTTCAAGATTTCAACCGCATTGCGGATCGGGTGAAGTTGATTCCCGAGTTCATGGGCCAGCATCGCCAGGAACTCGTCTTTGTGGTGGTCCGCCTGCCGCAAGGCTTCCGCATAACGGCGCAACTCCTCCTCCATCTGCTTGCGCTGGATGGAGTAGCGGATTGATCGCTCCAGCAGGGCGGCGTCGATCCGGCCCTTGACCAGATAATCCGTCGCCCCCGCCTGCATCGCCCGCAGGTCCACGTCTCGGTCGTCGAGGCCAGTCAAGAGGATGACAGGCGCGCTCCTCTGGTTGGCCTCGTTCAACAGTTCGAGGCCATCGTGGCTGCCGAGACAGTAATCCACGAGATAAACGTCGTGTGTTTGCCGGGCCATTACTGCCACGGCGTCCTCAAACTTCGTTACCCAATCGAGGGCGAACCGCCCCTCACCAATGTCCCGCAGTAGATCACGGGTGCAGAGGTAGTCGTCCTCGTCGTCCTCGACCAGTAGGACTCGCAGAGGGTGCTGGCCCATGTCGGCCTGGGCTGCGGCGCTCATGTCAGGCTCCTTTCCGGCAGTTCCACGATCTCCAGCCAGTACCGCTGCACGTCCTTTATGACCGTTACCAATTGCTCAAACGTCACCGGCTTCGTGATGTACGAGTTGGCGTGAAGCTCATAGCTGCGGTGAATGTCCTCCTCCTGCTTCGAGGTCGTAAGCACCACAATCGGGATGGTCCGCAAGTTCAGGTCCTTTTTGATCTCCGCCAGCGCCTCTCGCCCGTCCATCTTAGGCATGTTCAGGTCGAGCAGAATCAGGCCGGGCCTTGGCGACTGCTCTGGATCGCTGTAGTTGCCTCGGCGGTACAGGTAGTCCATCAGTTCAACCCCGTTCTCGACGAAACGGAGGTCGTTGGTGAGCCGATTCTCCACAAACGCATCCTTGGTCATCTGGCGGTCGTCGGCGTCATCGTCGGCCATCAAGATCGTGATGATCTGCTTCTGATTCTTCATGGTGTCTTTCGCTTTCAGTTGTATGGCAGGTTCAATTGTATGGCAGGTTCAATTGTATGGCAGGTTCAATTGTGTGGCGGGCAGCGTGATGGTGAAGGTTGCCCCGTCTCCGGGTGCGCCCTTCGCCGTGATAGTTCCGCCGTGCCGCTCAACGATCTTCAGGCAGATCGCCAGCCCCATGCCCGTCCCCTCGTAATCCTGCCGCCCGTGCAGGCGTTGGAACAACTCGAAGATGCGGTCCCGGTACTGCTCTTCGAACCCGATGCCGTTATCCTGCACGGTGACTTGATAAAGCGGACGCACCTGCGCTTTCGAGCGATGGTCTGGGTCGTGGAGTACCTTCGCCTCGACCCTGACGACGGGCGGCACATTAGGCTTGTGGAATTTCAGGGCATTGCTGATGAGGTTCTGGAGTAGCTGCCGCATCTGCATTGGATCGGCCTCTACGGTCGGCAGGTCGCCAACCTCCACCCGCCGCGCATAAGGATCGATGCGAAGTAATTGCTTATCGCCATTGACGACGATTCGGTAGCGATATTCATTGCCGATGGCCGCCTCAGCGATATCCGCATACCAGTATCCGTCACTGTCCTTTGCCATTGGATCCGCATCGGGCGACCAATGATTAAACGAGCCTGTCACAAACACCGCGTCGGCGTGGGGAGCCCAAACACGAAACGCTGTTCCAGATTCGTGTGGCAGCGACCCCATACCGCCTCGAACAAGCTCGACTGTTGTTGATCCGGCTACTCGGTCACCTTTTTTACGACCTCTTTAATCTTGTCGGCGACCTTCTGAACAGCTTCTTTGGCTTCCCCGACAACCTGATCAGTCTTTCCCTCTTCTTTTAGCTTTTCGTTGCCGGTCAGCGCGCCAGTGGCTTCTTTGATTCGGCCTTTGACTATGTCTGTCTTACCGCTCATGATAATGTCTCCATCTTTTTAAGGTTCTGTTCGTACATTGAACGATCAGCGACCTTCGCTGATTTCGTTCGGTCAGGCTGAGGGCTATACGCCCCAGAGCAGTTTAATATGGCTAAACGACTCGGCGTCCCTGAAGAAGCTGGAGGACAAGCACCACGACCGCAACCACCAAGAGCACATGCACTAGATTGCCGGCCACGCCGAAGCCAAGTCCCAAGGCCCACATCACGAGTAAAATTAGCAAAATCGTCCACAACATAAATCACCTCAGAATCTAAAGTAAAAACAGGTTAAATGCATTTGCATTATGCGGCCACACCGGCAGCGCGCCCAGTAGCATACGCGTCAAAATTACTAACAAACAGTACCGAGCATTGCAAAGCTCCTTTTCAAAAAAGTGTGGCTATAGTGAACTAAAATAGCATTTGCTGTGCCAATACGCGAAATAGCTGCAGATTTGGATCAGTTACATTTTGTTCTCGCTGCCAGCGTAGAGTAGCCAGTATGTCACAGGTATTACGAATAGTGTAAACAGTGTCGACGCGATTAGTCCGAAAATCAGGGCCCAGCCCAAACCCGAAAAGATTGGGTCGAGGGTGATTGGGATTGCAGACAATAATGCGGCGCCGGCGGTCAACAAAATCGGACGCAATCGAACCACTCGGCTTTCGAGGATTGCATCAACCAAAGGTCGTCCTCGTGCAACCGACTGTTGCATAAAGTCGACGAGTATGATGGAGTCTCTGGTGACAATACCGGACAATGCAATCATGCCGATCATGGCTGTTGCTGTGAAAAAGACTGGATCCGGATAGTTACCAACGGGTTGACTAAGCATCGTGCTCAGCATGTAAAAGCCTGGCATCACACCAAGTGCAGTAAGTGGGATGGCAAGCATGACAACAATGGGAACCAGAAACGATCCCATCTGGGCAACTAGGATGATGTAGATCATCAGCATTGCCGCGCCGAACGCGAGACCAAGGTCACGGAAAACATCCAGGGTTATCTTCCATTCCCCTTCGCCGGCGAAGGTCACTGAAATCCCCTCTGGAACACGCCAATCGATACCGCTGCCATTGTTGAGAAACGTACGCCGAGCCAGTGAATACGGCTTAGCGTCCTCTACGAAATCAGCACCGCTAGGTTGTTGATCGCTGAGAATGTCGATGACGCATTCGGCCGGTGGGCGTCCAACACATTCCGCAAAAACGTAGGCAACGCGCTGCAAGTTCTTGTGATAGATCGTTTGGCTTACTCGCTCCGTTCGCCACTTTCCAATCTCGCGCAAAGGAACGAGCTGTCCATTGGTGTTCTTCAAGCTAAGCTGCGAAAGGTCTTCTGGACTCGAACGCAATGACCGAGGCAATCGAAAAGTTAACTTCAGCGGATTACGCTCCCCCTCCACGCGAATGACCGATTGCTGGTCTCCCTTCAGTGCGATTTGAATCACGTTGGAAATGTCAGCTACAGTGATACCCGATAAGGCTGCCTTTTCTTGATCGGGTACAAAAACCAATCTCGTGATTGCTGCCTCCCGAATGTCATCTACCTCGGCAACACCAGGCTCGCGTCTCATGCGATCGGCGACGGTTTCGGCGGATCGAAGAACGTCACTATAGTCGCTCCCTTCGTGGCCATAGACTTCCGCTACGAGCGATGCCAGCACAGGCGGACCGGGCGGCAATTCGACGATTTGTATTTTTGCATTCGCTTGTTTTGCAACGGATTCCAATTCGTCCCGCAATCGCAAGCCGATCCCGTGGCTTTGTAATTTGCGATTTTTCTTGCCGACAAAGTTTGCTCGGACCTCGGCCTGCGATGCTCGGCTCCTCAAATAATAGTGTCGAACCATGCCGTTGAAGTCGATCGGCCCCGAGGTACCCACAGTGCTCACGTAGTTAATGGTCTCAGGTTGAGCAGCCAATACTGCTTCCATCTGTCGCACGACGGCATCGGTGCGTTCGAGCGTTGTCCCTTCTTCCATGTCGAGCAAAAATAGAATCTCGTTCTTGTTGTCGAATGGAAGCATCTTGAGAGGGACCATTCGGAGAACACCGAGTCCCATTGCCGCAACCGTCAATCCACCCATGAAGAGAAGAAAAAGAACTGCACGAAAGCGGGTCTTGAGCAATGGTAACATCAAAGGCCGAAAGAAACGGTATAGGAGCGACTGCTGGACCACCAGCGGGTCATACGCCTCCTCGTACAATGGTTCCGCACTACTATCGTGCGTACCGGATTCAGAACCTAGTTCTGCGGTCGGTATGAGCTTTGTCCCCCATGTTAAAATATGGTACGACAACCAGGGAGTAATCGTAAAAGCGACGAGCATCGACATAAGCATGGCGACTGGCACATTCAATGCCATCGGCGACATGTAAGGTCCCATCATCCCTGTGATGAAGAACATCGGTAAGAAGCTTACGATCACAGCGAGCGTCGCACTGATCAGGGGCGGTCGAATCTCGGATACTGCATCAAGAACGATCTTGCGAGTTGCTTTCTTCCGATGCTCGAAATGTCGAGCGATATTTTCGACATCCACAATTGGATCGTCTACCAATAGGCCCAATGCAAGAATAAGGGCAAATAGCGTGACGCGATTGATCGTGTAACCAAACAGCAAATTGACTGCCAACGTCAAGCCAAAAACAACAGGAACTGCGATCGACACAATCAACGCTTCGCGCCACCCTAGCCCGAACGTCAACAGAAGCACGACGATTACAATAGCGACGCCGAGTGCCTCGATGAGTTCGTTCACTTTTTCATTGGCGACGATCCCGTTGTTGCGAGTTACAACAAGGTCGATATCGTCGGGCAATATTTCCTTTTGCAGTCGATGTGCCTCGGCAATAACGGCTTCCGCAACATGAACCGCATTGGCCCCTTTCTGTTTCGAGATCGCGACAGTTACAGCGGGTCGTGATTCCAATGTCGATGAACTTGCAATCGCGTCTGTCGGATCATGCAGTAACGTTTCCTGTTCGTCTCGAGTTTTTCCGATCAGCCACCCTGGAGTATTTTCATGTTTCTCAAACGATGATGCGGAGCCCCATCCGTGACGCACATAATCGGTCACTTCATTTGGACCGTCGGACACGTTGGCGACATCTTTGAGAAAGACCGGTCTCGCATCAAAGACTCCAACGACCAAATTGCCAACATCTTCGGACGAATGCAGTTTTGGCTGAACTGCGACTTGAAACTCTCGATCTAATTTTGAGAATGTGCTCGCCGCACTCGCTGCATTAGACATCTCGACCGCGCTTCGAACTTCTCGAACGCCCAGCTTGTGTGCCAACAATCGATCTGGATCCAATTCAATCGTGATCGTTCGAGCTTGCCCACCCACGACAAACGCACGACTTACTTTGGGCACAACGGACAACCGCTCAACGAGTTCCTCACCAGCTCGGCGGAGCGAGTAGCTATTGTCGGCCGCTCCTGTGAGGGCCATCGTCACAATGGGAACGTCGTCAATTTCCACCGGCTTCATGACCCATCCGGACACGCCCGCAGGAATCGTGTCGGAGTTTTCATTTAGCTTCTTAAAAAGCTTTACCAAACTACGCTCGCGATCCTGACCCACGTAGAATCGAACAGTGATAATTGCAGTATCATCACGAGACATGCTGTAGACATATTCGACACCGTCGATCTGATAGAGCATCCGTTCGAGAGGCGACGCGACGAGTTGCTCTACCTCAGCGGCCGTATGACCTGGGAAGTTGACATAAACGTCGGCAAGGGGCACAACAATCTGTGGATCTTCTTCCCGGGGGGTGATCCATAGTACGGCAAAGCCAACGATCAGCGACAAAATGATCAGGATGATTGATAGATTCGATTCCAAAAAGATCCGTACAATTGCGGTCAATGGATCGCTTGGTTCGCCCGTAGAACTATGAGACTTCCGTGTCACTTTACAACTCCCTTCTCAAATGCTGCAGGTATGAGAACTTGCTCGCCTGCTTGTAATCCAGAAAGGATTTCGATTTGATCGTCGAATGTGCGTCCCAACTGAACGGATCGACGAACTAAAAATGCCTGGTTGGCAACTTGGACATAGGTCAATTGCCCGACCCGCTGAATGGCGATTTTGGGAACCAGCAGAAGTTGCTCATCTTCCAGAGGCAACATCAACCTTCCAAACATGCCGCTATAGACGCCTTGCGGACAGGGGCCAGTAACCTTGACCTCGAACGAGCGGCTAGAAGCATCCGCCTTTGGGACGACTTCGCTGACGGTTGCAAAGCATTTAAGCCCCAGCGATTCCAATTCCGCAGGCAACTGTTGCCCGACCTTAAGTTTCATCGCAAGCGACTCTCGAACATTTGCAACGAGTTGCATTTGTGTCGGATCGTAAAGATTCAGCAAAGTTTGGCCTGGACTAACCGTGTCGCCTGTTTGAACAGCCTTATCGATCACAATGCCCGAGAATGGCGAGATTACCGTTGCATAGTCGAGAAACACCTTGGCTTCTTCCACGGCGCGGCTAGCGCGATTCAGGTTAGCCTGAGTTGTTTGCACGCGTGTCAAATTGGAGTCGTACTCTGACTGAGATATTGAGCTTGTTCGCAGAAGTTGGGTTGCACGCTCGAGTTCCACTTTCGCTAATTGAAACTCAGCTTGTCTCGAGTCTCGGTCGGCTTCAGCTTGCCTTACTCGTGACTGTTGTTCGTCATCGCTTAGCCGAACGAGAACCTCTCCGGCACTTACTTTTTTGCCTGCGGTGACATTCACTTCGAGGACTCGGGCAAGTATTTTCGATGCGACACTAGCCTCGTGGACGGCTTTAATCGCTCCAATGGCCGATTCAAATCGAGGCTGAGTAATTTGCTTGACGATTGCAAACTGCGCACCCATGGGAATTGGATTCCTGTGCGAAGCGCTTTCTTGTGCGACCTTCGGATGAAACACGCCAGCAAAAATCATCAGCAGTAATGTAACTCCAATCACACCAGCGCTCATGAGTATCCATCGACCAGAGGCGACCATGATCGCGATCCAAGATTGGCTTTTGTTCTTTGCAGTCATTGCGTCCTCTACGTGTGAGCCGAGTTGCGGCGGTTAATTTCGATGGATGCCAACATCCGCGTTTACGTTGTCAACGAAGCATGCTGTACAGTAGATATGCACCTAGCGCCGCCCCTAGGAATGAAACGCTACCTGCTACTACCAAACTGAATTGTGTCCAATAGTGACTTGGGAGTTGAGCGGGCGTGAGAGTTCTGCCAAAGCGAGCGTGCTGCAACGCTGAGCCGGCAATGACTAATGAACCCAGCAACACGAATCCAGTACCGATCACAGTCGAACCGGTGATCGAAGGAGTTGTCGCCTGTGGATTGCGAGCAATAGCGAGAAACAGGCCGAATCGAGCGACCAGAAAGCCAAGACCGATGATGGCAATACCCGTTCGCAACCAAGCCAATAAAGTTCGCTCCGCCGCAAAGTAGATCCTAGGATCTGTCGCTTCCGTTCCAATGCCCTTGGACAAGTCGCCCTTTGGCGGTTCGGCGATGTTAGTACTCACTTTGTTGGCTCAACTCTTTCAAACTCGATAAAATAATTTTCCTTCAACAAGCCTGAATGCTCACGTACCTTCTTGAAGCCGCATGAAAGAATCTCTGCTTCAAAAACTTTTTGGCCGGCGCGAACATGCTTCATCGTCCATTCCGTACTTTCGCCTTCGACTCGCTCGAAGTCGACGAGGAACAATCGCCCGCCCGGCTTGAGCGCCGCGTGAAGCGAACTCATAGTCTTCAAGGGAAACTCAAAGTGATGATAGGTGTCGCAGATATATGCAACATCCACCGTCGCTGGTTCCAGCTTGGTTGAATCGGGAGTGCATTGAACCGTTTGAGCGTTCTTTCGACCAGCCTCTCGGTTGGTGCTGTTGATGTGCTCGAGGAAGTTCGAGGCTATATCAACGGCAAACACTTGGCCTTTGGGGCCAACCGCCTCGGAGAACAGTCGAGTGAAAACACCGGTCCCTGCTCCAATATCAGCCACGGTCATTCCCTGAGTGACCTTGCATGCTTCGACAATCGCGATCCGCTTTGCAAAAACCTCTCGACTCTCGATCTCAAATTTCTCTTGAAATTCGCTGACTTTAGGATCTCGAAAGGAGTCGTTGATGCCCGGACGAACACTCTTTTCCTGGGCCATGATAGAGGATACTAAGACTGAAAAGCCCAAAAGCGCCGATGCCATTGCCGATCGCTGCATTGTTGGTTCTCTCTTCATCGTGGTAATTTCTGCATTGCGATTAAAACGCCCATTGTAGCCAATGTGCCAACCTGGAAACTAGGAGGGATGCAACTAGAAAGGCTTCGGCACAAGTGCCAAAACCCTTAAGTTCGTTCCGATTGATTTTTGCTTGTTGAGCCTGAGGTACTAGCCGATTTCCGGCGGCGTGGCTCGGCGAGCGCCTCAGGCTCAATCCAAGAAACCGGAAGGAACTTCCGGTTTCTGGCGCTAGGTGCAAAATGAGCGAAACGCATTCACCGCCTGTTCAGATTGGTTCGCTACTTCTGATCTGGGGCCTTATTCTCTTGTCCCGCCGTGTCTTCCGCTTCTGGGGACGACTGCTTAGTTCCACAGGAGCCGCTAAGGCAAGTGCGAATACCAAACATTGGAAGAACCCAAACATTGAGGGCAATCCAGGCGACCAAGATCGCTATCGGAACAGCTATATCTTTCATTTTGTTACCAGAACTTCATGAGGAATTGAATGGATGTGGCGTTGTATGCATGTGTGCAGAGGTTATTTCGTTTAACCGCGTGGGCACCGCCCCGCGGTCGCGGCCCGTTGGGCACGCGGTTAAACCAAATCATTCCCGCTAACGGGAGACCATGGGGAGACCCGCAATCAGAGGCGACTGTGGTCAATTCGATTCCATAAAATCGTCCAAAAGGGAGTTTGTGCGTGTCCCCAAGCTTTGTCCTGTGTCCCCAAGCTTTGTCCTGTCCCCAAGCTTTGTCCATCCGGCTTTTTTGCGTTTCAGCGTAGACTGCCTTTGGAAGTGTCTCGTGTGAGCATAGAAATTACGAAGCGTCTGACGTTGCTCCAACGATGTCGATCTCTCCTGTTGTCATCCGATCAATGGGCAAGACCAAGATTGGACATTTCGACTTTCGTAGCACGCGCTCGGAGGTCGTGCCAAAGAACTTGTCGATGAATCGATCGGGACCGTCCGTGGTCATTACGATGAGGTCAACATCCAATTGTTCCGCTTGTTGAAGGATCGTATCTGCGGGATTGCCTGGAAGCGTTTGCACAACCCAATTCCAACCCGCAACTTCGGGGGGCTCTACGAGGGGCAAGGTATCCAGGCTGCCAACGTGCAAAAGTGTCACGGTGCCGTTAGGCTGTTGCAAACTATCAACTAGCCGCTTAGCGAATTCTAAGCTCTCCCTAGGACAAGGTTTTCGATTGATAGGAATCAGTATGTTTTTTAACCGAATCGAACCATCCGCTTTGGACACAAAGCCGTCCACATCTTTGGGGATAAACAACGTCGGTTGTCCCGGCACGCGTGATATGGGCAGGCCAATCGTTTTCTCAGACCAGCTAACCATGCTGTCGCGCTGGCGGAGTGTAAGCACTACGAGATCCACGCTATAGAAACTTAGAAACTCAATGCATTTGCTAACTGGGTCCTGACTATTTGCAGTTACTTTCTGAACGTCGAAACCTAGTCTTGCGACTTCACTCTTGGGACTATCTACTGGGATCGTCCCCCATCGCTCAAGTGTCTTTCGAATACCTGGGAATTGATGATCTTCGGAATCCTGAAGGGAGCTGTTTTCCACGTTCAGCATCCAGAGCAATCCCTGGTTTGCGATCGTGATTTTCAATGCATGCATGAACGCCACTTCGCCTGAGTCGGCAAAGCCGGAAGGATAGAAAACAGTCCCTATGCGACAAACGCGTTCGGGATCCCGATCGATTATCCGGTTGTCAAAGTATCCGACTTCCAACTCATTGACCAACACATGGAAATTGCCTATTTGCATTAGTAGCTCCTGTGCCATTTGTTTGGCGAAAAAGGATTTGCAAGAGCCTCGAAGTCTTAAGCCCTCGACGGATTCAATCAATTGAAATTGGCTGACATGACCAGCTAGCTTGGATGTCACTATCGTCTCGAGTTCTTCGAGATGCTTGGATCGGATGTTGGGTTCTGAGTTAGACTGGATCATGCTCTACAAATCCTTCATGAGGAAGATTTAGGTTTTCGTAAGAAAGCAATCGATGAATTTTTTTCTGCTTACCGTACAACGCCTCAAAGCGTTGGCACGCAGCAACGCCCAGTCGATCGGTGGTTCGTTCGATAACAACATCAACGCTCTCGTCGCAATCTTCCACGATGAGAGGCTCTTGATTCTCGATTTGTACGACGATGCGACAAGCCTTGTCGATCCTTCCCAAGAGAGGTCCGTTAGTATCTACCAGATAGATGCTGATGCTCGTGATCTGTTGCTCAAGCCGGTCTAAAGCCAAGTCCAGTTTTTCGTACACCTGACGTTTGATACGCTCCGTCAAATCGATACCGTGCGCGTGGATGCAAAGCTGCATGATGAAATTGTCCTTGTGAATGCACGACTTAGTTGTTCGACGCTCCGCGTCGTCAATACGGAAGTAGTAACTCCGGCCGTCGCGACTCGGTCACTCTTGCGACAACGGAGTATCGCCCATCGAAAAGCGTTGTTTGTTTCGAAGACGATCCACTCGTCGACTCACGGCGGCCCCAAGCCGATCGGTGATTCGATCGATAACCAATCCAAGATTCGAATCGTGGTCCTCGAGAACCAAGGGCTTTTGTTTGTGAATTTGAACAATGACTCGGCAGGATTTGTCTGGTCCGCTTCGATTGGGACCGTTCGTGTCGTTCAAATGCAGTTGGATCTCTTGGACACTGCCCGACAATCTATCCAGCGCAACATTTAGTTTTTCGCTAGCAAATCGACGGAGTGCCTCGGGCAGCACAACACCTTGGGTGTGAATGCAAAGTCGCATAATCTTTTCCTTTGAGAGAACGAGTCGGGATTTCGAAAGGGTCGCCTTCGCAGATTCATTTTTCAAGGCGACAATGTATATTACGACCGTTCCAGCATTTGATTAGAGCAATTACAATGCGATTATCGTTTGATTTTTCTAAAGTGTTTAGGCGGGCTAGCAAGCGGCGGGTTCAAGTATGCAGTGGTTGAATTACCATCATTTGCACTATTTCTGGGTGGTGGCTCGCCAGGGCGGAATCACGATCGCAGCCAAGCAACTGCATGTCACGCCGGCCACGCTGAGCGTTCAGATTCGCGATCTGGAGAAATCGATGGGAGTAAAACTCTTTCGAAAAGAGGGCCGAAATCTGATGCTGACGGAGATGGGCGAATCGGTCTTGGAATACGCAAACGAGATCTTCGCGGTAGGGAACGAACTAATGGAGATGGTCGGCGGCCGACCTACAGGCTCGCCGTTGGTATTTCGCGTGGGAGTCAAAGATGTCGTGCCGAAGTTGGTTGCATACAAATTTCTTGAACCTGCCATGCATCTTGAGAATCGTGTACGTCTAGTCTGTCACGAAGGAGACATGGACGAACTCGTTGCTAGTTTGTGCATTCATCGGCTGGATGTTGTCCTTTCCGATACGCCGCTCAACCCCTCGATGAAGGTGCGAGCCTACTCACACCTGCTGGGAGAATCGAAGGTTGAGATCATGGGGACGTCGAAACTCATTCGTCCATTGCGTCGAGGCTTTCCCGCGTCTTTGGACTTAGCGCCGATGCTCTTGCCCATGAACAATACTGTCTTGCGGCGGTCGTTAGACGTATGGTTCCGGGACAAGAACATCCGCCCGGAGATACGTGGCGAATTTGCCGACAGTGCGATGCTCAAAATCGCAGCAAAGTCTGGAGCCGGGCTCATCGCGGTCCCGTCGATTATCGCAACCGAAGTGCGGACCATGTACACGCTCGAAACACTGGGTTCCATCGATGGCATCATGGAACGCTTTTATGCCATATCGGTCGAACGCAAGTTGAAGCATCCCGCCGTAGTTGCGATTAGCGAACTTGCAAAAGAACGGCTTGTTTCATCCATTTAGACCCAACGCAGCAGAAAATCGGCCGATGAAATTCAACGAAGACTCAAGGGTAAAAATCCCCGCCATTCTGCATCTTATGCCGTTGGGATACGAAGATGGTTCTGAGCAGCCTCAGATTACGCGAGCGAATCTGGAAGGACTAAAAGCAATCTGTCCAGATATGTCCGTCGGCGCAAAGTTAAACGAGGCCTGTACGCCAGGAAGGCTTCTGAGGCAATTACTTGTCCAACAGAATCAAGAGCTCACCGAACTCCGCGATTGGCTCCTTCCAATGTTGATGAACGGCCAGGTCACCGTCGTTTGATAGGCTTACTGCCGCGTTACGGCGGTCGAGTCCAGACTAATCGACGCCCAAAACACCGTTCCTTCATTTTGATTTTGAATGAACGACGGCTAAACCGTTCGTCACAGACTCGCCAATTGTCGCAAAGCAAGGTAGAGTGGCCCTTCGTTTATAGCTGTAGAATCAATGAAGACTTAGGCTAGAAGCGCGTTCGAGGAATTCTAGAGTCGGTTGACATTCGCGTGGCTTTCTTGATCGACCCAACTCATCGTATCCAGTCTCTCTTCACCCCTCGGCATCGGTCTTTGCTAAACTAAATCGAGATTTGGCTCTTCCTCATGCGGAAGAGCCACCGAGCTTGACGACGGAGTCAAGTAGTGGACGATCCGAACAGAGTGATACGTCACGCGTTGGAGCCAACGTATCGCATCGAGCTGAGTGATCAAAGCTTCAATCTTAACTTTGCCCTTGACCGTGCGCTCGATCGCTTCATTTCGGTACCGATCGCTTTGCAGATCGATCTCCATCGAAATTTTTCTCAACTCTCGACCGGCTTCACCGATGACGCTAGCGTCGGCAAGGTCGCAATTCAACGAACGCGTTAGTTGAGACATGAATGAAGATAGATCTGGTTCAGCTACAGCGGCTTCCAAACGCCCATGCTTTTGAATTCTTTCGATCAATCTATCCAGATGGTCGAGTATATGCAAAGCGGTGATTTTTTGCCGGAAGCCACTTTCCACGGCAATAGGATCATTGATTCGATTCAAGTAGCTTCTCGTCTCTTCGATGGCATGAGCGGCTTCTTCCATTCGAGTCCAATCTGGTTTCCTGTTTTCAGACGATGAAAGCAGGCCGGCTAGCGATGAAAAGACAACACGCGAGATTTCTCGTAGGGTAACGAGCACGTTTTCGATAGCTACTTGAGGCTGCCTGAGTAGGGATGGTTCAAGCCGCTCAGTGAGCTTGTTTTCGTCCGCAGGCGCGATTCGAACAATGAGGGCTGCGAACTGACGAATGAACGGAAAGACAAGAATCACCCCCAGTACATTGAACAATGAGTGAAATGCGACGAGTGCAAGTTCTGGGTTCGCTCGCGGAATGGTAGGCGCAAAAGCGACCAATCCGCGTATGTAAAGCGGCAAGCAGATAAACGCTCCCGTTCCTGTAATCACGTTATAAATGACATGTGACAAACCCGTTCGCCGTGCATTCACGTTACCGCCGAGTGACGCGAGCAGAGCAGCCACCGTCGTGCCGATATCCATCCCGATCACCATCGCTGCGGCCTGGGACAAAGAAATATTCCCGACATGAACAGCGGTGACCGCCATGGCGACTCCTGCGCTCGAAGATTGAGTCACCAACGTAACCCCTAGCCCGATGAGCAACAGCAACAAACGTCCGAGGATTGTATCGGTTGGAAAGCTCTCTGGCGTAAACGCATCCTTGTAAACCTCCATGCCGCTTTGCAACATGGCGATCCCGATGAATACCGCTCCGAATCCAGCGATCGCATAACCGATTGCGGCGATCCGTTTTCTCCGGGACAGTCGCAACATCGCTCCGACGAATAGCATCGGTAGTGCGACGTTCTTGAGGCTCAATGTAAAGCCCCACAGGGCCACGATCCAACCCGTCGCAGTAGTGCCGATGTTCGCGCCCAGTATAATTCCCAACGCTTGCAGGAAGGTGAGCAACCCGGCTCCTACAAATCCAACCGCCATCACCGTCGTCGCGCTCGATGACTGTATTAATGCGGTGACGATCGTCCCGGTGACTATACCGGTGAATGGCGTCTTCGTGAAAGTGCTCAACGTGCTTCGAAGCGATTCACCGGCCAAACGGTTCAAGCCTTCGGTCATCACAGTCATTCCGAGCAGAAACAGCCCGACGCCGCCAAGAACCTCTAGGATTCCGCCATTCATTTTGCGGCCTCTCTAGATCGGTGAGGATCGCGCATCGTCTTCGCATGTACGATCGATAGAACATCGGCATGCCATTCAGCAAGATACCATGTGATCGCAGTCGCCTCGAGATTCGCCAGCGTTCCTGCGAGCATCGCCAAACGAAATGGCCAGACCGAGTAATCAAGCAGTAAGCAAACAGCCCCAATCAAAACCAACCACTGCGAAAACTTCGCTCCGTAGGTGTGATAGCTGGGAACTCGACGGTACTTCCACAAGCCAGCAAACGTCGTCAGAGCGTAACTGAAAACCCCGACGATCCACCACGCTGCCTCAGGCCCGAGAACGTCCCATCGCAGCCAAAGCATTCCGAACAACAAAGCGCCGTATAGGACGGAGTCGGCGAAACTGTCTAAGCGGGCACCAAAATCGGATCGCTGCTTTAACCATCTCGCAAGCCGACCGTCGATCCAATCACTGAGACTCAACACGACAAAGACACCGACAAAGAGTTGCAAGCGGTTCGCCACAGCTAAAAAGAAAAGCGACAACGCTCCAACTAGTCGCCCAAAGCAAATGATATTCGGGATCGTTAGCATTCGATTGCGATACCGATTTTCGCTATCATGGTCAGGTTCTGTCACGCACCTGTCGGACTTCGATGCACTGGTATGCTTTTCTACGGGATTCATTGAAGTGCTGTTCCCATCATAAGCGTCGTGACTTTGACAAAGTAATAAAAGGCAGGTGCTGCAAACGTCAAGCTATCGATTCGATCGATCATACCACCTTGACCAGGCGAAAGCGTGCTTCCGTCTTTAACTCCTACGTCGCGTTTAATTCCAGACTTGTTGATATCGCCCAGAAAGCCAAAGATCGAAATCAATATCCCCGAAAGTAATACGCAGCCAATATTGATCTCTGATCCTAGTGGTGCCGTCGCTCCGACGACAAGCGCCGAATGCCATCTTCTTTAGTCGCCATTCGCTCCGCGAATGTGGCGTGAAGCTCGAAATGTACTGGTTTTGTTTGAGATTCGTGTTTCGTTCTCGGAGCGAACGACGCGTGCGCCTTTGAAGGCGTTTGAATTGGAGGGTGCAAGTCCCTTCCAGGGTAACGTTACCGCCCTGTATCCTGCAATCGGTTTTCTCAAACGGCAGCGATGCGTTTCGCCGTTCAATCAAGAATCCAAAATCGGCCATAACAAATTAAGGATTAGATAGTGCGGGGATGGGCTGTAGGAGGCGGGAGTTCGCGAGAGGGTGTTATTGAGAAGAGGGTGGAGGGCGAGTGGTGCCC
>JAWXCK010000153.1:0-2953 GCA_034408855.1 Pirellulaceae bacterium | reverse complement strand
ATCGTCGGCTCAAGCATCTAGCTCCCGAAACGATCTTCAAGTCACCGTGATCGCTCGAATTGGTTCTGAAAAAACATCGAACGTTTCAACACAACTTACCCGTACCTTTACCATCCAACGCCCGGAAGCACTCAACGCGGAGGTCAATTCATGTCCTTTTTAATGTCTCAGGCTCGTTTAGAGAAACCATTTTGCAATCATCGCAAAGCTTTTACGCTTGTCGAATTGCTGGTGGTGATTGCGATCATCGGAATTTTGGCTGGTCTGTTGCTGCCGGCGATCCAGCAAGCCCGCGAAGCGGCCCGGCGGATGTCGTGTAGCAACAATATCATGCAGTTGGGATTGGCGGTCCATCATTTTGAATTCAATCATGAGCATCTGCCGTCGGGAGTTTTGAACCCCGACGGACCGATTCGCAATGAGCCGATCGGGAAGCATGTAAGCTGGATCGTTTCGATTCTTCCACACATCGAGCAGTCAGCGGCTTATAAATTATTCGATCAGTCGCTAGGAGCCTACGATGAACGAAACAAATCTGTTCGCACGCATCCAATTCAAATTCTCGTGTGTCCATCGAATCCCAATCGACAACTGCTTGCGAATCCCGATCGGCATCTGACTGGTTCGAGCGCGACGCACTATTTTGGTTGTCATCATGATTCCGAAGCGGCCATCGACGAAAAGAACAACGGGCTTTTGTTTTTGAATAGTCAAATCCGTTTCAGCGATATGCTGGACGGATCTTCGCATACGATTCTTTTAGGTGAAGGACATGCCGATGAAGATACGTTAGGTTGGGTATCTGGTACTCGATCGTCACTTCGCAATACCGGTCCGATGGAGGATCGTCCTAGAAATCGCAACGCTGTTCCGCAACCGGCTAAGCCAGCCGTTTCGCTCTTTGTCGGAGGCTTCGGTAGCTACCACACCGGAGGCGCGTCGTTTGTTTTTGCCGACGGTTCCGTTCGGTTTCTTAGTTCTAACACCGACAAAACTGTCTATCAGCGATTTGGGAACCGCGCCGATGGTGAACTTCCGGTTAGCCAATGAACGGCATTACAAGTCCAACACTTGATCCATGCGTTTGGCGACGTCGGTAAGATAATCCCAATCGCCAGCTTTCACTTCGGCGGCGGCCCAGCCTGTGAAGTTGATTTTGGCAAGCTCGGCGCGAACGGCTGGCCAGTGAATACTTCCTTCGCCGATCGGGGTATCGAAACCTTTGCGCATCCCTTCGTTCATCGCTTTGGTAAGGTCGTACTCTTTGACATCGAGTTTCTGAGAACGCTTGCCTAATACTTCGGCCCAATGCTCGGCGATCCCCCATCGCATCATGTTTCCGATATCGAAGTGGACCTGCACCCATGGGCTGCCGACTTCATCGATAAAGCGAGCCATGTCAAAGGCACTGATGAGGAACGTGGCCCAGACATTTTCGATGAGGATCTTGATCTGTTGCTGCTGGGCATAGGCTGCTATTGCTCGCATTCGTTCGCGAGCCAAATTCCATTGTGCGATGAGCGGCTGATCGGCGACGTAGTTGAGTACGACAAGCATCGAATCGCCACCAAGTTTCTTCGTTAGATCGATACCGGCTTCGAGAGCTTCCGACCGGCCGCCGACGGTGCCATCGATAATCAGGCCACTCTTTTGGCTCGCCGTTATCCATTCTTCTGCATTTTTCTCGGTCACATGCCCGAGCAAACTTGGCTCGACTCCTTCGAATCCGCAACTTCGAAGTTTTGTAAATGCGTCGGTCAGCGACATACCTTGGGCGGCTTTCATCGCCATGCTCCACTTGAGCGATTTACGGATCTTGCCGGTAAACTGACCGGCGCTACTTATGGAAGGTGCAATAGCAAAGGCGCTGAGTGCAGCCGTGGCGTTGAGGAAGGTGCGTCGGTTCATGTTGGGTTTCACTGAGGATCGTTCGATAAATAAGTGTCCGGTACCTTTTGAGCAAAGCACCCGAAGGGCCGTTCCGGCAAAAGGTACCGGACATTTATTTATCGATCATTACTAAGCAAGAGTTTTGAAAAAACGAAAACGGGCCGGAAGCATTTTACAGCTACCGACCCGCTTAGCGTTTGTTTCTCCGACCGTTGGCGGCAAAAAATGGAGCCGCTGCGAGACTAGCGAAAATCGAGCGTGCTACGGCACTTGCTTTTATTGATCTTGGCTAACGCAAAATGTGGTCCCTCTGCCAAAAAGACGACCGGAGGCTCGTCTCGGGTATTTCTCCCAGACGAATCCAATATAGATATCGGCAACCGTCAGGCAAAGGTGAACTAGAAAAGAAAAGTAATTTTTTCCGCCTGGGAGAAGTATGCGGTGTAGGCAATTTGGCCGATCTCGGACCGGGATGGTCGACTTTTGTTCCACGAACGCCGAACAAAAAGATGTTATTTCTATACTCTGGATAGCCTTGTATGGCCCACGTTGACGCTCCAACCATTCGCGCTGCACTTGCTCGACGACTTGATCTTCCAACCGAGTCTGCCGATGAGCAGATTCGAGAAACGCTGCTCTTACGAGCTGGCATGTATTGTGGCCGAAGATTTACTGTTGATGGACATGTGCTGACGTGGTTCTTAGAAGAGAACGAAGTAAAATTGATCGGCCCCGATGGCCGGCTGATTACTTCGTGCAGTGCAACATCTTTCGCCAATCCGGATGCGTCGCGACGAGCCGCGTAACGCAGCGCTGAGAAACGTCTTTTCATCAACTTTGTGTTGGGCCGAATGAAAATGTGAGCGGTAAGGCGCTAGCCGCCGGTTCTTCTTTTCGATAAGTCGAATTAATCTCCGGGGATTCGGAACCCGCAGCTAGCGCCGACGGCTCACATTCCTTAAATTTCGGCTCTTCCGCAGAATCTGTGGGGCAAAATTAACTATTTATCGTTACGAATAGAAAACCGAAGTTTCAACGGACACCCGTTTCGCATTGGATTTTT
>JAWXCK010000152.1:0-97158 GCA_034408855.1 Pirellulaceae bacterium | reverse complement strand
TTGGTTTTTGCAATCACTCAGTCGAGTGTTTTCCTTGTATTTCACGGCTAAAATCGATTGCGGATCACGAAAACCACCCACAGTTTCTGCGGAAGAGCCCAATTGTGAAAGGAGCTTATCGACTTTTTACGGCCACGGTTAAATACGCCCGTCTCGATTCGAACATTCACGGCTACATGACCAAAGTGCATGGACTATGCCATGCACTCGCGAACACCTCTATCGTACTCCGACACCGGCGATTCCACTGCGAATCGTTGCATAGTTTTGAGCAATGCGGTCCTAGTTTTAAAAACGCGATAGTTCAGCGCGTAGTCGCACCGGCTGTTTCAGC
Organism: Pirellulaceae bacterium; assembly: GCA_034408855.1. Classification (GTDB taxonomy): domain Bacteria; phylum Planctomycetota; class Planctomycetia; order Pirellulales; family Pirellulaceae; genus JAIYDQ01. The sequence goes on along the minus strand of JAWXCK010000152.1, from coordinate 96,824 downwards.
GTGAGTTTGAGTTTGTGCTAGGTGAAGGATGTACTCAGGGGCAAAATCGGCACCGTTAGACCAAGTAACTGTGTGCCCTTCGATAGAAAAAGTACGAAAATAAACTGGGTCGAGCAACGGGATAAAAATTGGACCTTGCAGCGCTTCGCTGAAGTCAGCAATTCCAAAGTAGCCATTGTTGAATCCAACGCGAACGCGGAATCCATCAACGTATTCAGCAGAAGTAATATGCAACATGGTTTCATTCCAAAGGTGGTATTGGTCTTAAGGGCTCGGAGTCTCGTGCTAGTTGCCAGTTCTGTTCCAATTCATTTCGATTTATATCTAACCATTCGAGAGTCGCCGCAAGTGCGCGCTTTGGAAATCGACCGTTGATTGAACCGGTATCGATATCTACGGTAATCTCGCTTTCACCATACTCTGCGTGAAAATGCGGCGGATTATGATCCCGATAGTACATTCGAATCACGATGCCAAGGAATCTCGATATTTCCGGCAAGTTTTGCCTCCATTTGCGATGAGGCGATTATAACGCTCGTTAGAAAATATGTCAAAATCTTCCGATCAGCGACGAGTTTATTTTCGACTCATTCCAAGATTGTCTCGGACAGTTCGAATAGAATACGTGAAGATTCGGATCGACTTCGGAGGTATAAGGCTTGTTTCAACGATTTCTTAAAAGCCGATGGCCCAAACGCCTGCTCTTATGGTGTTGCAGTGGCTTTGCGATTCTAGCGTTGCTGGGAGCAATTGCTCCTGAACCGCGTTTGCGTCCACGAGACGACAAGGCGATGACGCCCTGGCAGGAGAATGTCTTGCTACCGGCGCGTCAAATCGATCAGCAAATTGCGGCCGAGATCGATCGAGTCGGGCTTACCCAGGCCGACACCGCTGACTGGCGAACCATTTGCCGTCGAATCTCGCTTGGGTTGGTCGGCAATTCGCTTTCACTTGAAGAGCTTCGCGCGATTGAACAAATCGATTCAGAGCATCGCGTCGAATGGTGGACTGATTATCTGCTAGCGGATTCGCGATGGTCGCACTATTTTTCGGAACGCTTTTCGCGAGCCTTTGTTGGAACCAACGAAGGTCCTTTTCTATTATTTCGACGGCGGATTTTTCAGTTATGGATCGCCGATGAATTTCGAAAAGGCACACCCTACGACCAGATCGTACAGCGTATGTTGGCGGCCGAAGGACTATGGACCGACAAACCCGAAGTCAACTTCTTAACGTCGACGATCAAAAATGGTTCCGATGGTCGAGTCGATGAGGCCGTAGCAGCCGGTCGAACTTCGCGCGCTTTTCTAGGAATGCGAATCGATTGCATGCAATGTCACGATGATGTACTTGGAAATGTAAGCTTGGGAGAACCTGGTGCACCGAAGACCGGAACGCAGCTTGATTTCCACCAGCTTGCCGCTTATTTCAGTGGTGCTCGCGTTGCTGGCCCCAATGCACTTGCCGGGCTGCGAGATGAAAGCCATTCTTACCAAGTTCAATTGCTTGGCGACGAAGATGAGACAGAAGTAAAACCGAGCGTCCCGTATTCTAAGTCGCTCGATATACGGAAAGATGGATCGCGCGAAGCGTTAGCCGCTTGGGTGACTTCTCCTGAAAACAAAGCTTTTTCGAGAGCTACCGTGAATCGTGTTTGGGCGCTGCTATTTGGAAAGCCGCTCATAGACCCTGTCGATGATATCCCGCTGAATGGTCCATTCCCACCCGCTTTAGAGACCCTCGCCGACGCCTTTGCGGCCAGTCACTTCAATCTGCGAGATTTGGTGAAAACAATCGTCTCGACCCATACATTTCGACGTGATTCGCGACTCGAGGAACTACCCGTAACAGCCGAGCATGAATCGACATGGGCGACGTTTCCATTGACGCAACTGCGACCTGATCAAGTTGCCGCTTCGCTAAATCAAGCTTGCCGGTTACAGATGATCGACGACGATAGTTCCATTTTTTCGCAGTTGGAGCGATCGTTCACCCGGAACGATTTTACGAAAGAGTACGGCGACCGTGGCGAAGATGAATTCAAGGCTCAGAACGTCACGGTACCACAACGATTGATCGTCATGAATGGTAAGTACCTGCGTGATCGCATCGACGACAATCCAATTGCCAACGCAAGTTCGCAAATAGGCTTCCTGGCTATTGACGATGAGCACGCCGTAGTAGCGGCTTACCTTGCAACGCTCAATCGACTACCGACCGAAACGGAACGGACTGCGATGGTCGACGAATTAGCCGGTCTGCGTCGTTCGGCTCGATCGAAAGGAGTAGGCGATTTATTCTGGATCCTACTCAACTCGACAGAATTCCTTTGGAACCACTAAGACTTCTTGGACGCATAAGATAATGACATACAATTCCGAATGCGAGTCGTGGCATCGAATGCAACGACGACAGTGGCTTTCTCATTCGATGCTTAGCATTGGCGGTCTCGGACTCACCGCGATCGCCGAGTCGCTGGCGCGAGCCAGCGAATCGCCTCGCGAAGATCGTCGAGGTCAAAAGAGTCGCAAGGCTCGGTCTTTGATCGTACTGTGGTTGCAAGGAGGCCCGAGTCAACTGGATACGTTTGATCCGCATGTTGGCACTCTCATCGGCGGCGATGTTCAATCCATCAGGACGTCGATTCCCGAAATCGAGATTTCTGACTCGCTTCCCTTGACTGCCGAGCAGTTGCATCTGACGACGTTAGTGCGTTCCTTGGTCAGCAAGGAAGGCGATCATGAACGAGCAACGTATCAATTGAAGACCGGCTGGCGACCTGATCCGACAATTGTCCACCCATCGCTCGGTGCGATTCTTTGCCATCAGACCGAAGACAATTTAGAGATCCCACGTCACATCTCGATATTAAACGCTCAATGGCCTGCCCGTGGCGGGTACCTTGGCGGCCAATACGATGCATTTCAAGTCGATGACCCGAACAATCGATTGCCAAATCTTCGACGTCCGACCAGCGAACCAAGAATGCGAGTTCGGATCGACGGTTTAAAGAACGTTGTCGAACGAGAATTTGCTCGAGGAAGATTTCAAGATCTCGACATCCTAAAGACGCAACATGAATCGGCTACTGCCAAGGCGTTGCAAATGATGGACAGTCAGCAAGTGGCGGCGTTCGATATCTCGCAAGAACCTGAATCCAAGCACGAACGTTTCGGCAATTCTTCGTTTGGTCGAGGCTGTCTCGCAGCGATCCGGCTGATCGAGCAAGGAGTGCGATGCGTCGAAATTCAGTTGTCGGGTTGGGACAGCCACGTTAACAATCAAGAAACACAAAGCGAGCGATGCGTTATCTTAGACAAAGCATTGTCAGCGTTACTTCAGGAGCTCAAAGATCGCGAACTGCTAGACTCAACGATCGTCGTGTGCGGAGGAGAATTTGGTCGCTCGCCGAATATCAACGGAGTTGGCGGGCGCGACCATTGGCAGCATGGTTTTAGCACGCTCTTAGCTGGTGGCCCATTGCGACGCGGTTATGTTCACGGTGCAACGGCCTCGAAGCCAACGTCCGATCCGGCTAAACGGCTCGATGATGTACGCCAGCCGATTACAGTTCAGGATCTTCACGCAACGTTGCTCGATAGTTTGGATATCGATTTTTCTCAAGAGCTCAAGACGCCGATTGGACGCCCACTTCTGATTAGTGAAGGCCGTGTCGTACGCGAGTTGCTCGGATAATCGGAGCTATTTTGTCGCACGACGGGTAATCGAATGCGCCACGATTTCGGAGACCGAGCCAGCGGGGCCTCCAAGAATTAGTCCCAGGATTGCAACCGAAGGGGCGATATCGATTGATCGAGCTGCAAGCTCACATAATCCACGCTTTAGCGAGCGAACCTTGAATTCAATTGCCCCGGTCCGCGAAAAGTCATTACAATGGATACGTCCGCTCGGGGCGACGACCGTGAGAGTTTTTATGTAGGTGAACCGCCATGCTCAATACAAAAGGATTTGCGTTGCGATTGATTTCAGAAGCATTGCTTCTTACGATCGTCGCCTACGGTTTTGTACTCACTCCGTGCGTTCGATCCGACGACTATTCCTATCTGGCAACGGACGCAAAATACTGGTCGTATCAACCTTCCATTCGGCCTACCGTTCCGTCGAACGAGAAAACGACTTGGCCCAAAAGTGATATCGATCAGTTCATATTTGAAAAGCTGGTTGCGGCTGGTTTGTCGCCTTCGCCCGATGCGTCGCCGACAACGCTCTTTCGGCGGGTCTGTTTTGACTTGGTTGGTTTGCCGCCCAAAGCGGATGAGATAGAAAGATTTTTAGATCGAGTTCAGACGGATGGGTTGGAAACAGCGCTCGGTGGAACGGTCGATCGACTATTGGAAACCGATGCCTTTGGCGAGCGTTGGGGGCGACATTGGCTCGACGTCGCTCGCTTTGCAGAATCGAGCGGCAAAGAAGCCAACATCACGTTTCCGTATGCTTGGCGATACCGCGACTATGTCATCGACTGTTTTAATGACAACGTGCCTTTCGATCGATTCATCTTGGAGCAGATCGCTGGCGATTTGCTTCCCTACGAAAGCGACGCAGAGCGGGCGCGTCTGCTGAATGCGACGGGCTATCTTGCCTTAGGGCCAAAGAATCTTGATGAAGCCAATAAGATGCAATTCGAAGCGGATTTAATCGATGAGCAGATCGATTCTATTTCTCGCGGCATCGTCGCCCATTCGATCGCATGTGCACGATGCCATGATCACCGTTCTGAGCCGTATACGATGGAAGACTATTACGGCTTGGCTGGTATTTTCGCCAGCACAAAAACCTACTTTGGCACCTTTGTGACTCCGGCCAATCAAGTCGGTGGTGACCCGCTCATGCTTCCGCCGCTCGATGGACAGCAAGTTTTCCAAAAAGGCATTTCCGCCGAAAAGGTGAGTGAACTGAAAGCCGATCTAGCTTCCTTGAAAAAAGAGGGAGAAGATAAGCGAGCGGAAGTCATGAAGGCAGCCCTTGAAGGACGCGATGCGAGCGAGATCTTTACGATTCGCGATGCCTTGCGGATTGTTTGGCGATCCGGTGGAATCGAAGGGCAATTAGAGAAAGTCGACGACGATGGCAAGCCATTGCCGCTTACGATGGGCGTTCTCGAAGGCGGAAAAATGATCGATGCTCCGCTTTTGGATCGCGGCGATATTCACGCACCGGGCGACGTTGTTTCGCGCCGCTTACCGGCTCCGATTCAACTCAACGCAATATTCAACATTACGCCTGACCAAAGCGGTCGATTGGAGTTAGCCAAATGGCTTACGCATCCTAAGCATCCATTAACGTCTCGGGTGTTTGTGAACCGCGTTTGGCATCATCTATTGGGCGCTGGCATCGTCAGTACGGTTGATAATTTCGAGAGTACTGGCCAAGCACCTAGCCATCCAGAGTTGTTGGATCACCTGGCACTTCAGTTCGTCGACGATGCATGGTGCGTGAAAAAACTGATTCGTCGCATAGTTCTTTCACACACGTACCGACAGTCGTCCTCGTTTAACCAGGTTGCCTTCGACGCTGACCCCGATAATCGTTTGCTTTGGCGAGTCTCGAAGCGTCGGCTCGACGCAGAGGTCATTCGCGATTCGATGTTAGCCGTTTCGCGGGAACTTGACATGAAACGTCCTGATGGATCGCTAGTCGCAACAGTCATCGGGGATCGCCCCGTTTCGTTGCTTGGATTGGATCAATCGCTGCCGACTGATATGGACGGGGCCGTATATCGATCCGTCTATCTACCGGTCCTTCGAGATAAATTACCGGATGCCTTGGCCATCTTTGACTTTGCTGAACCAAGTCTCGTTACCGGAGCTAGGGAAACGACCAATGTTCCAGTCCAAGCCTTGTTCTTGATGAACAGTCCCTTTGTGCTGGCCCGTTCGCAAGCTCTGGCCGAACGAATCATCAAGCGAGTTAGCGAAGAACAGGATTCAAAATCGTTGGCGCGCGACGAACGGATTGACCGGATTATCCGGATAACGTTTGTCGATTGCCTTGGTCGCAGCCCGGATGAAGTAGAGATGGGCCTTGCTAAAGCGTTTTTGGAACAGAAGATGTTGACAGACGATGAAGAAGGTAAGGAAATCAAGATGGTCGCAAGTTACTGTCAAGCGCTGTTCGCATCGGCGGAGTTTCGAAATGTCGATTGATGAACGAAATCAATATTGAAAGAACCAATCATGCCATCCAATAGCACTTACTTTTCTCGTCGAAGCATGTTGCGATCTTCCGCGAGCGGTTTTGGATACCTTGCGTTTGCTGGTTTGGCGCATTCCGCGACGGCTAACGAGCAAGCGTCGAAAGTCGGCGGCCGAAAATCAAAACCACACTTCCCAGCTCGTGCCAAGCGTGTCATTTTTCTTTGTATGAATGGCGGCCCTTCGCATGTCGATCTCTTTGATTACAAACCTGAGTTGAACTCGCGATCGGGTGAATCGACTGAAATCGGCAAAGATCGAGGTGGCGCGAAATTGCTCGGTTCACCGTTTAAGTTTGCCCAGCACGGCCAATCTGGACGCTGGATCTCGGAGCTATTTCCGAAGATCGCCGAGCACGCTGACGAACTTTGTATGATGCATAGTTTGAATACCGATCTCCCGAATCATTCGCAAGCCTTTACTCAAATGCACACCGGCAGTTTTCAATTCGTTCGACCGTCTTTGGGTGCATGGACGATTTACGGTTTAGGGAGCGAGAATCAGAATCTTCCTGGCTTTATTACACTTAATCCGCCGTCGGACAATGGCGGTGCTCGAAACTATGGCTGTGGATTCTTGCCGACGATTTGCCAAGGCACCAAAATTGGAAGCCAGCAAATCCCGGCTTTCTATGCAGCGATGCTCGGTAAGAGTCACGATTCTAGTCCGCCCTACAAAAACATCGACAATAATGCGATGACGCGCGAGGAGCAGCGAACGCAACTCGACCTGATTGGCCAACTGAATCGTCACAAACTACAAAATGAAATTTATCAGCCGGAAATCGAAGGAGCGATCGAATCGTTCGAGCTTGCCTTTCGAATGCAGGATGAAATCCCGCAGCTTTTGGATCTTTCTACCGAATCAGCAGCGACGCAAACGCAATACGGTATCGGCAATGGGCTGCCGACAGATGCGTTTGGTCGGCAATGTTTGTTAGCGCGACGGATGGCCGAAGCGGGGGTTCGCTTTATCGAGATTACGGCACCGACGAGCTGGGATCATCACTTCATGATTCAAGATGCGCTGCCGAAAAGTTGCTTGTCGACGGACCAGCCGATCGCAGCGCTTTTAACCGATTTAAAGCAACGTGGATTGCTCGATGATACGCTTGTCATTTGGGCTGGCGAATTCGGTCGGACACCGTATGGGCAAAGCGTTACCGGTCGCGATCACAACAACAAAGGCTACACCATTTGGATGGCAGGCGGCGGTACGCGTCCGGGCATTGCTTATGGTGCGACCGACGAGTTTGGCTATGAAGCGGTCGACAATCCTGTTCACCTTCACGATTGGCATGCGACGATTTTGCATTTACTCGGCTTTGATCATGAACGACTGACGTTCAACTACGGTGGTCGCGACTTCCGTTTGACGGACGTTTCGGGGAACGTTGTCAAGGATATCCTTGCGTGAGTGATGCGGTCTTCAAGCAACTTGAGATTGGAGTTCGCTTCCAGGAGGCGGGGGAACTTCAAAAAGCCGAACAAGTCTATCAGAACATCTTGGCAGAGGTGCCCAACCAGCCCGACGTGATGCACTTACTGGGTTTGATCGAGTATCAGTCGGGACAGAATGAGCAAGCCATCGTGAGGATAGGTCAAGCGGTTCGGCTTAGCCCGAACAATGCGGTAATGCTCAGCAACTTCGGCGAGGTCTTGCGGGGCAGTCGGCGCTTTGCCGAAGCCATCGACGTCCTGAAACGCGCGATTGCTGTCAACCCAAAGGCGCACAACGCTTACCATAATCTCGGCATTACGCTTCTTGATCTTGAACAGAATGAACAAGCTATTCTGGCGTTTCGACAGGCCATCGAGATTCAACCGCAAGCACTCGAGTCTCGGTGGCAACTGATCGCTCAGCTTATTCGTATCCATCGACTCGACGAAGCTCTTTTGCATACAAGATTCTTAGTGCAAGCGGTGCCTGACAACTACCAGTTATTCCAGACTCTCGGCGTAATCCTCAATCAGTTGAATCAACTCCCCGAGGCGGAGGCCGCTCTTCGACGTGCCATTGCGATCGAACCCAAGCTTGCCATCGTCCACAACGATATCGGTTCAATTTGTCAGAAAACAGCTCGCATCGACGAGGCAATTGAAGCATGGCAAAGGTGCATCGAGATCGACCCGAAATTCGATTGGCCTTACAATAACATTGCGGCAGCCCTCAAGGATACGGGCCGGATCGACGAATCGATTGAGTATTTCAAATTGGCGTTGCAGCTCAATCCAGAAATGCACGTCGTACGAAGCAATATGCTGCTGACGCTGCACTATTCGACAAGTATGACTCCCGAAGCGATCTTTGAGGAACATCGTATTTGGCAAGCGGTCCATCAGCCAACATCTCGAACGCCATCGCACGACACCCCTATAGTGCGGCGTACTGATCGACGCTTAAGAATCGGTTACGTTTCCGCCGATTTTCGATCGCACTCGGTCGCCGATTTTCTCGAATCGATTCTGAGTCATCACGATAAGCAGCAATTCGAAATTTTCTGCTACTCCGACGTGAAGGAACGCGATATTGTTACCGAACGGCTTGCGAAATTCGCCGACGTTTGGCGCAACATCGTGACACTCGATCACGACCAAGTGTGTGAGCTGATTCGCAGCGATCAAATTGAGATCCTTGTCGATCTCGCAGGACATTCAGCGAACAATCGAATGCCGGTATTCGCAAAAAAGCCTGCGCCAATCCAAGTTTCTTGGCTTGGTTATCCTGATACGACCGGACTGGATACAATCGACTATCGGATTACTGACAGCTTTGCTGATCCGGAAGGTTGGACGGAGCGATTTCATAGCGAGCGACTGTGGCGATTGCCGGAATGTTTTCTTTGCTATCACCCAACCGCTGGTGTTCCCGAAGTTGGACCTTTGCCGTCGGATTGTGTCCGCGAGATTACGTTTGCAAGTTTCAACAATTTCGCGAAACTGAACCAGATGACTATTCAGTGGTGGGCATCGATTCTGAAGCAAGTTCCCAATTCGCGACTGCTGCTGAAGGCGACCGTGTTGAGTGCCGAATATGCTCGCAAAGCGATGCGTTCCCATTTTCAGGCGGTTGGCTTGGATGAACAGCGCGTCGAGATGATCGGTAGCGAAGCCGATTTTTTCAAGCACATCCAGCATTACCATCGAGTCGACATCGGACTGGATACGTTTCCCTATCATGGAACGACAACGACCTGCGAAGCACTTTGGATGGGCGTCCCCGTTGTGACCCTGGCCGGAAAAACGCATGCTTCGCGAGTCGGTGTCAGCTTGTTGAACAACGTAGGCTTGGATGCTTGGATAGCGAACGATCCGGACGAATATATTCGATTGGCCGTCGATTTAGCCAGCGACCGAAATCGGTTGCGAGGATTGCGGAGCACCCTTCGGTGGCGAATGGCTGCAAGCCCGTTGCTCGATCAAGCAGGATTTACTCGGAAAATGGAAGCCGCATTCTGCGCAATGTTTACATCACAGTCGCAGCTCTCCGCCAACTCGTGAGCGGCGCGCCGATCTGACTTTGGAGACCATTGTCGTCGTTCGCTCCGCGAACGAAACGTGAATCTCAAGTAAAACGTCGGTTGTTTAGGGATACACGCCACTTTCGCGAAGCGAAAGGCGACATTGGTGCGAAGTGCTTCGATAAATCAAAAGCTTAGGAACGAATGGCGACTAAAGTGAGTGGCATTGGGCGCTAGCCACGGCGCATTTTAGGGATCTTTAATGCGCCCTATTACCTTCCGAGGAGCATCCCAAGATACTCTTTGCAAGCGAGATCATTTTGCTGGGCATACGTCGCGGCGGGAAACCAATCGAGCAACGTAACGGGCTGATCGACGGCGCGATAATCCACCGGAATTGGAACGAGGTCGATTCCATTTTTTCTTGCTAACCGTAGAGCTCGCGGCATGTGAAATGCGCTGGTGACTAATCCGCATCGCTTTCCTTCCCATAGTTCTGGTCGCGATTTCAACGCGATCATTTCTTGCGAAGTATTGATCCCCGGCAATTCTTCGACGATCGTGTCAGGGACATCTAGCTCTTTCAGTATCTGCTTGGCTTGTATCGACGGATCGTTTCGCGTCGGACCATCTTCGGCGACCAATCCATCGCCGGTGACGACGATCCGATCAACTAGTTTCTGATGATACATTCGAGCAGCAAAGCCAACTCGATCCCCCGCGCTAGCGAATTGCGGTTGACCACTTGGCGACTGCGTCGTTCCTCCACCTAGCACGATGATCGTATCCAACCGCTCCGAGGAATCTAGTGAAAATGGCTGAACGGAACTCTCGAGCGATCCCATAAGCGATTTTGCAACGATCGGGCTGCTGGCAAGGTAGATGACCATCGAAAAACCGAATACCCATGTCGCGATTCGTCCGTTACCTTCGATCAAACACTTGATGGCAAGGACAAAGCTTCCCCACCAAGCAATGCTAACCGGCATGATTAGCATCGTGGCTGCTTTCTCCGCAATCGTTCTTCCCTCCATCGCGAAGACGACACCGACGACGACGACCGGAAAGATCGACCAACTAACGATGAAACGCAAGAGCGTCATCCAGATCGGGCGGGTAGACCGCGAACTATGTGCATTCGATACCACGTTCATCCAGCGATACCTTCGACTTCTAAAAGCTTTCGCTTCCGATCGAGGCCGCCACCGTAGCCAACCAGTTTCCCGTTCGTGCCAATGACTCGATGACAAGGCACGAGAATGCTAATCGGATTTCGTCCATTCGCCATACCTACCGCTCGGGACGCACTTGGCTGACCGATTCGGCGAGCAAGTTCGCCATAAGAAATCGTTTGACCATAAGGTATGTGACGCAGTTCGTTCCAAACGCGTTTCTGGAAATCTGTACCCTCCAGACGAAGCGTTAGCTTTTTCAACGGAAAGACTCGCCGCCGTCCAGAAAAATACTCACCGAGCTGTTCGATCAGATCGGCAAAAATCGGATTGCCTTCGTCTGCTTCGCGACGGAAAGTGAAATCGCGATCCGAATCGGATTCCTTGGTTGCCACATCCAAGAATTGAAGACCGGTTAAAAAACTTCCGTCGCAAGTTAAAATCAAATCTCCAACCGGAGACGGAAGTATCATCGATGTGTCGAGCGTTTCTATCGTTTGAGTGTTCATTATGGAAGTGGGATATCTTTGAGTATGTAGTCGACTTGTTGTTCGGTGACGGCACCTGGGGCACTATAAATCAAACGGCAACCTTCAATCGACGCTCCGAGGTCAAAGAAATAGGTCAGTCCTACTGCCTCGCTATTCATTTGATACGTTTGCCAGCCAGCATTGTTAACGCGTTCGTCCTTCGCGTTTAGGACGTAGGCTTCATGAGTCAAGAACCAACCGCGAAATGAATCCATTGTTTGTCCGGCATCTCGCAAGCTGACGAGTATTCGAAATTCATAGATTTCATCGCGTTTTTTCATCTCTTCCAGCGCGACTTTTAAGTTGCCGACTTTTTGGTTGATCGGTTTATCCTGTTCTAGATTATCGAATTCCAACTGCACAATCGCGCCTGGGATGGCGGCTTTGAGTGTTCCCGATATGCGTCGAATAATTTTGGCGTCGCGCGATGGCAGGGCCAACATCAAGTTGGCTTGAATCGAGTGAGCGTCGGTCGTCGTGTACTCGGGGGATGAATCGGGAGTGGCCGCCGATAAGATCTCACCGTTATCGCATTCGACCAAAACGCTTCTCATTGGAAAACTAAAATAAGCTGGCCTCAATCTGGGTTCCCACATCAGCGAGATTTCGACATTCATATAGCTCAATCGATCGGCTCGCATCGAACGAATCGCATCCACTCGAGTCGGCTCGATGCGAAACACTCCTGCATAAGAACCGCGAGCTGCGCGAACTCCTGGTGTTTTCGTTGGAACTAACCTCAAAGCGACATCGGTTGCCGAAGTTGTCGCTTCCAGCCGCAGCTCATCGAGAACAATATCAAGAGCTTCCCAAAAAGAAGCTTGCTCAAAATTGACTTCCATTTCTTGTTTTGGGAGTTCTTCGATCGTTAGTTCGTTATCCGTTTGATCGATAATTTCCAAAAGAACATCGCCAGCCGGGAATTTACCTTGAAGTGTCACTTTCGACGGTTCGGCATACTCGCCAATCGCTTTGGACTGCATGGAGTCGCGAATATAATCCAAGCGATTTCGAAAGTTTCCAGTGACACTCGATGGCAATCTCGGCAGGTGGGCGAGTATGGACGGACCGAGGCTTAGCAAACTTTTTTCAGCTTGCTCTTGTTGTTCAGCAGTTCCACTTCGAAGTTGTTCGAGCAGAATCTCGACCTTCGCGGCAAGTTCAGTATTCAATCCGCCGTTGCTTGGCGTTATTGCGACTGGCTGTTGGATAGATGGCGGGTCGAGCAGTGTGTCCAACTGCGGTTCTTGCTGAGCCCAGATCAGAGATGGGAAACACATCAAGGCAACGACTATACCAGAGCCAACGGTGACCGGCGTTTTGAGGATGCGTTCGAATAAAACCATCTGGCACCCCATCGAATCAGATTACCACTTTAAGCCGAATCGTTCTCCGCCAGCCGCGCCTCCACCGGCACCACCCTTGAGTGGTCCACGATGCTTAACAATGGGTGCGCGAGGTGCTTCGTCGGGTTCGGCTTCGCTGGTCGTGCTCGATGCCTCGGATTCCGGTATCGCTTGTGCGGCCTTCAATGAAAGCCCGATCCGCTGGCCTTCTCGATCTACCGAGAGAATTTTGACTTCGACATCTTGTCCTTCTTGAACTACCGAAGACACGTTCGAAATGCGGCGATGGGCAAGTTCCGAAACATGAATAAGTCCTTCGATGCCGGTGGCAAGTTTTACAAAGGCACCAAAATTAGCGATCCGAGAAACGCACCCTTTTACTAACGCGCCAACCGGGAATTGTGCTTCGATGTTAGTCCATGGATGTTCTTGCAAGCTTCGATAGGAGAGTCCGATCTTTCCGGACTCAGGGTCGATTTTTTCGACTCGAACTTGGATTTTATCGCCTTCCTTGAGGATCTCACTCGGATGATTGACTCGTTCATACGAAAGTTGACTGATGTGCAGAAGACCATCGAGCCCGCCGATATCGACAAAGGCACCAAAATCCATGATTTTGCGAACGACGCCTTCGGTCGCTTGACCAACTTCCAAATTTGCCAATCGTTCGCTCCGCTTTTCTTGTCGCTCGCGCTCCAAGATAGCCCGATGCGAAAGAACGAGGTTACCGCGTCGCGGATTGGCTTCCATGACGACGCAGGTCAGTCGCTTTCCGATGTAGCCGGTGACATCTTCAACGCGAAATTCAGAAATTTGCCGCATCGGAATAAAACCGCGCACGCCACCGACCTTGCACTCTAAACCACCGGTATTGCTGCTTTCGACAGTCGCTTCGACGATGATCCCTTCCTGAATATCCGACCAATCATCAACGCTCGTTGCTTCGCCAGGCAAGGCTAATTCATAAAGTCCGTCTTCGGAGTTGAAGGTTCGCACCAAGCAATCGACGAGGTCGTCAACCTTTGGCATGTCGGTAAACTGAAGGAGCGGCACCACGCCTTCATCGGGGCCTCCGAGCGATATGAAAACACTGTCTTTATGAACCTTGATGACTCGTCCTTGATGCCGAGAGCCTTCTTCGATACTGCGTCCGACTGCTAACGAAGGAGCACCGATCATAAGTCCGTTTAGATCGGCATCCATTAACGCCGATTCGAGCTCTTGCTGGAGTTCTGCCGAAAGCGGCTGACGTATACTCGGTTTGGCAACCTTGGGCATAACTTGGATTGGCGATGCGGAGTAGCTGTCGTCGTCACCTTCGCGCTTTTTAAAATTGCGGCGGCGCGGTTTGTCTCGATTCTCTTGTTCAGCTTGTGGTTCAATGGGGGCAGATGGGCTGGCCGCTACAGCGGACTGAGAGTCGCTCGCAACGGCAGAATGATCTGTATCTTGTTGCTTTGTTTCTTCCCGAGGCCGTGCGCTATCACGATTTTTTGGACGAGCAGCCGGACGAACTTGAGAAGTTTGTTGCATTTCCCGCATCCGACGAATCTGCTCCAAATTCAGCGGACCACTCGCGATGCTTGCGGTGTGGCTTGTCGGATCCGACGTACCCGAAGAAGATGCTTCTGAACCGAGCGAGTTCGTCTCGACCACGTTCGAATCGGGGAGCACGGAAGTCACTACTGGAGTATCGTCAGTCGGATTCATTGTCGGTGAAATAAATTGGAGGTGAATGGAGTGGGAAGTAGCAAGCGTGCAGTAAACGTCCAGCTTGCGACTTTTTTTGGCAAGCTGGAAGCTTACCCCACTTTATTAATTGGACTAAGCCCTAGTTTACTCATTGATGAGCGGTCATCGGTAGGGGTTATTTGCACTTTGTCAAAGAAGAATCATTAATTCGCGATGAAAACCATAGTCAGTGAGCGTGCCACCCAAATTCACCACCTAAATTTTCAGAAGTTATTGTTGACCTTTTTCTTAAATATTGTCTGTCATCGAGAGCTGGATTGCAAACTCCATATTGACGGCATCCCAATCGCGACCGTTCGGGTCAGACCCTTTCTCGGTTTCAAGGTACATCGGTATCGAGTTGAAGCTTGGATGGTTGATAAATCGCCGAATCCCATCGGTGGTGAGTGTTCCTTGTCCGAGATGCTCGTGCCGATCAACGCGACTGCCAGCCGCCTTCTTGCTGTCGTTCAAGTGAATGGCGTGGATTCGATCCAGGATTTGAAAATCGGCAAATTTCTGAACAAGCGTATCCACACCGTCGGGCTTAGCTAGGTCATACCCGGCCGCATGGGCATGACAACTATCTAAGCAAATTCCAAGATAGTTTGGGCGGTTGAGTCCATCGATCAAGGTTGCGAGTTGCTCGATTTTCCAGCCCAATGCCGTACCCTGTCCAGCCGTATTTTCAAGCAGCAGCTTGGATGTCTTTGGCTCAGCAAGGTCATAAGCCTTCAAAATACCGGCCTGGATGCGACCGAGCCCTGCCACTTCATCGCCATCGGTCGCAGAACCTGGATGCATGACCAAGCCGGCTAACGAGAATTGTTCGGCACGCTGCCATTCGTCGACCAAAGCGTCGACCGATTTTTGCCATAGCTCGGGATTGGGTGAGGCAAGATTGATGAGATACGAGGTATGCGAGATAATTTTTACCAAGCCACTGGCCCGAACCGCTGTTTGAAAACGTGCCACGTCAGCTTCGCCAATCGGCTTGCCTCGCCATTGATTCGCGTTTTTCGTAAAGAGTTGGCATGTTTTCATACCGAGTCCGGCTGCAATTTCGACCGCTCGAAAGCATCCACCGGCCGTCGATGTATGTGAACCGATTAGCAATGTCATCTGATAGTCTTTCTCGATTGAAAAAGCCGGAATTTGCATGCGTCCGGTTTCCCAGCTATTCGATCGAACCGGTGCTAACGCACTACGGCTGATGATAAATGCCAAAATCAACAAGCCCGTAGCACAAGTAGATGCGAGCGTCTAAATTGTAGAGCGATTATAGTTTTGCGGTAGGTTAAACGCGTATATGGGAAGCTGACGGTCTTTTGATGGTGAACTCGACACAAGATTTTTTGCAGCGATTGATTAAAAATGTCGAGTCGGTTGTCTTGGGGAAGCACGATGTTGTTCAAATGAGTTTGGTGGCATTGCTCGCCGGCGAACACGTCCTCTTGGAAGACGTGCCGGGCGTCGGGAAAACGCTCGTAGCAAAGGCGATTTCCAAGAGTATCGAGGGGAAATTTACACGGATTCAGTTTACACCGGACTTGCTGCCCAGCGATATTCTTGGGAGCAGTATCTTTCGAAGTACAACCGGTAACTTCGAGTTTTCTTCTGGCCCAATTTTTGCAAACGTCGTGCTTGCCGATGAGATCAATCGCGCTCCACCGCGAACGCAGAGTGCTTTATTGGAAGCGATGAGCGAGCGACAAGCCAGCGTCGACGGAATCACTTATCCTATGCCAGATCCGTTTATCGTCATGGCAACCCAGAACCCGTTCGAATTCGAAGGGACCTACGTACTCCCCGAAAGTCAACTCGACCGATTCTTAGTCCGCATCGAAATCGGTTATCCGGCCCGAGCATCCGAACGCGAAGTGCTTCGGTCGCACAATCTTGGTGAACCGGTCGATCAGCTCACCAGCGTCGTAACGTTGTCGGAAGTAAAGTCTGCTCAGCAAACCGTCCGAACGGTTCGCTTCGAAGATACGGTGCTCGATTACCTTCAGGAAATCGTCGACGTTACGCGAAAATCGAATGAACTACAGATTGGAGTGAGCACGCGAGGGGCGTTGAGTTATTATCGAGCTTGCCAAGCGCGCGCGGTATTGCAGAATCGTGACTTTGTTACGCCGGACGATGTAAAGAATCTTGCGGTACCGATTATCGCTCATCGGATTATTCCCAAAGGCTTTGCGGCTGGCAGCGATCGACAGCTAGTCGAAGCCACTGTTCGACGAATGTTGGAATCAGTACGTGTTCCGGTCTAATTTTCTAACAGCTAAAAAGAATTCAAGCTTCGCTGCAACTCGCTTGACGCGAGAAGGCGTGCAGTTTGTGTTCATGCTGTTGTTCGTAGTGTTTGCCGCGATTCTTCAGAGTATCAATATGCTGGTACTCATGTCCGGTGCCCTACTCGCCATCCTTTTTATTCAGTGGCGACTCATGTCGCGAACGCTTTCTGACATTCAGATGCAACGCGTTTTGCCGTCGACGATACAGGCGCGTCGGCCATTTGTGGTGCAGTTGTCCTTAAGGAATCCGAGACGCCGACTGGGTAGCTGGTTGATGTTGATTCATGATCAAGTTGTTCCGAAAGAGACTCCGCTGGGTAAAGGAGTGCCGGGACAAAGCATTACACTCTTTCTGGATCGACTGTTACCCAAACAAGTCCAGTCGCTTGGATATGAATGTATGGTACCGATTCGAGGTCGATACCAGTTCTCGGCACCAGAAATCTCAACGCGATTTCCTTTTAGCTTGATGCGACGCGTCCGCTCGCTGCCCATTTCACAGAGCATCCTCGCTCATCCAACTCAAGGAGTTCTCGATCCGAATTGGCGAAAATTTCTAAAGCTGCCAAGGTTAGGACGGATACATCGACAATCGTCCTCAGCAGGCGGCGATGGCGAGTTTTATGGGCTGCGCGACTATCGTCATGGAGATCCTGTTCGACACGTCCATTGGCGAACCTCAGCCAAACGGGATAAGTTGGTCATACGGCAATTCGAGCGAGAAGAAAGCCAAGCGATCGCAATTCTCTTAGATCCGTGGCGATCGACCAAGCAATTGCAAAACGGGAACGCATCGCTCGAAATCGCTGTCGAGCTGGTCGCTTCGATCATTGTCCGGGTAACGAAGACCGAACGCAGTGTGGCAACTTTGGCCGTCGCAGAAGAACAGCAACCATTTATTGCGAGAATCCAAACACTCAATCAAACTGGGGCGGCCCTTGATCGTTTATCGACGGTTACGTTGCCGAAAGTCGATGGATTGATGGAAGCGATGCGTCAAACTCTTCGATACACCGGTGGCAGGGAGCCAATTGTCGTGGTCAGCGCAAGATCGCGAAGCGAGTTTTCGAGCACGAGAACGGCGGCCAATCATTCAACGCAAACATCAAGCGATTCAGATGCTTGGACCCGTGAGCAATCGATTGAAAATCGTGTTATCTGGATCGACGTATCGAGCGATCGACTCGACCATTTTTTTGTACGAGGCTGAATGTGTCGACGGTTTCGGTAATCCAATCGACGTCGAGTGTCACCTGGCGCGTCGTCAGCAACTTTTCGATGTTGTCGTTGATCGCCACTAGCCTCGTGTCGATGGGAAAGCATTCGAACGATCTGCTGATACTCGTACTCTTCTCGGTCGGACTAGCTCTCGTAACGAACGACTGGTTAGGATGGATACGAATCGGTCGGACGAGCGCGCACTTTGGAATGTTGATAGGGGCCGCGATCGCGCTCTTCGGATACTGGTTTGCTCGACAGAGCATCCAGTATTATGGAATTGCCAACCTCCATGCGGTCGCGAACATGCTGGTTTACATTCAGATTCCCCTGATGTTTCAAAGGCGCGATCCGAGACTCTTCGAACACTGGGGCGTCTTTCTGATTCTCGAATTCGTCGTTGCGGCGTTGCTGAACGATAACTTCTTGTATGGCGTACTTCTCATTCCAAGTTTGGTGGTTGGCTGCGCTACGATGATGTCCTTGGCGGCATACGCAACGCACGACCTAGCCAACAAGAGTCAAGTTGCCTCGAAATGGAATTGGCGATCCATTTTGAGCCACTTTCCGTGGTCCGGTCGATTGCATTCGAAATCGTCAGGAATCGAAATGACAAGCTTGACGGAGTTGCCTGATTGCCCAAAAAGCGATGGCTGGTTCGGATGGTTATGGGGGCTTGCTTTGGGTATTGGAGTCGCCCTATTTTCAATTGTCTACTTCTTTGGAATGCCGCGATTACATACAGGAGCTTTCGAAGGGTTAGGGTTTAGCAAACCCTTGGTAGGTTTTTCTGAAAATGTGTCGTTGGAAGATTTTCATGAGTTGATGGCCAGCAACGATCTTGCCCTTCGAATGACGATTCGAGAGCCGACGACAAATCGGCGCATCGATTTACTTGAGCCGCCGTATCTTCGCGGAACCGTCGTCGATAATTACGACGGTCGAGGCAATTGGGAAGCGAGTCGACCGCCCAAAGTTTTGACTGACGTTTTTTTGCCTGGGCAAATTCGTGAAGAGTTGAGTCGTGTTGAAAATACTTTGATTGTCACCATTCAAGAACACGCTCAACTCGGGTCGGTACAGTTTTCATTGCCCCCTTTTTTTCATGGAAAGACTTCGTCGGGCCTAAAATTCAATGAACGGACCTGGTGCCTCCGAAATGCGTCGTCTGATAGTCGTCGTCTGATAGTAGTCTGTTCCGAACGAAAAATCGCTATCAGTATGAAACATCGTGCTATGAGTTCTCGCATCAATCGCCCTATTTGCTAGACGCCAAGGATTGTTTGCTTCCCGCTGAATCCGAAGCAACCGAAGACAAGCAATTGATCAAACGAACCTGGACCGAAGTGGTTAAACCCGATCGATTCGCAGGATTGCTGGAACTCCGAGATCATGTTTTAGAGTCTGCATCGGCGGCCAGTCCGATGGAAAAAGCCTTGATGCTGGAAGACTATCTTGCTTCATCGGGCGAGTTCACCTATTCCATGCGTCCGCGAGTGAATCGGGCAAATGGTCTCGATCCGATAGAAGACTTCGCAGCCAATCACCGCACGGGACACTGCCAATACTTCGCATCTACGCTAGCAATCATGCTTCGTTCGATCGGCCTTCCGTCGAGGATCGTCATCGGCTTTCGACCCGAATACAACGAAGTAGGCGGCTATTTTGTAGTGCGTCAGCGTCATGCTCATGCATGGGTTGAAGTTCATCTCGACGTCGATGAATTGGAAGAAGGTCGACTGCAACTTCCGCCTTGGGTTCGCCGCGGGATCTGGCTTCGATTAGACCCCACACCGATTGGCGAAGGGTCCAATGCTGGCGGTAGTTTTCAAGACATGTCTCGTTCCGACCAAACGCTCGACGCCATGGAACAGCTTTGGAAGGATCAATTCATGGGTTTCGATACCACACGGCAACCGGAAGGACTAGGTATTTTCGGAGCGTCTGGAGACGGAACGATTGCGACGATGCTGCGTTCGGTTGAACGAGTCCTGCTGCAAATGCAATCTCGAGCACTTGGTGGCGAAGAGCTGTCGACGTTGAATTGGTTTTCTTGGAAAGCCGGTTTGAGTGGCGTGATGACGGCTGTCTTGGCGCTCCTTGTTTTTCGATTTCGCGAGCGATTGCATTGGTCGCTCGGGGCGAGAAAGTCACGAAGTCGTGTCAAAGGCGACCTGTACCACACGCGTTCTTGGACGCTCTATCGACAAATGATGAAAGCGTTCAAACGGATGGGATTGCATCGTCGACAACACCAGACGCCACTCGAATTCATCGTTGAATCACAAAAATGGCTTGAAATGAGGCAATTAACTTTGCCGTCAGGCAGCGAAGGCCTTCGCTCGATCGTCGATGCTTTCTATGCTTTACGATACGGAGAACATGCCGAACCGATGCCTGACGATTGGGAATCACTCGAATCGACGGTGCATTGCCTCGACAAAATCTCCAAAGCGAATCGATCTGCGTTTCGCTTTAAATAGACTTCACGTTCACCCGATTATTGTGCGTACTGATGATTGTTACGATGGATGGCCCGGCCGGGGCCGGGAAAAGTTCGCTGGCGAGAATGCTTGCCGAACGTTTGGGTTTTGCCTTCCTTGATACGGGAGCCATGTACCGTTGTGTCACATTAGCCTGTCTAAATCGCAACGTCGATTTGAACGATGACGACGCGGTCGCCGCACTTGCAGATTCGATCGTGATCGAGTTTGATAACGAACGCGTGTTGATGAATTATGACGATGTGACCGACCAGTTGCGAACCCAGGAAGTTACGCAATCAATCCGACCAATTGCCGACAACCCACGCGTTCGAAGCCAAATGGTGCGATTGCAACAAAAATGGGTCGCTGACCAAAATGTTGTGACCGAGGGACGCGATCAGGGCACGGTTGCCTTTCCACACGCTGAATGCAAAATTTTCTTGACGGCCTCGCCCGAAGAACGTGCACATCGACGCGTAAGTCAACTGATGTCACAAGGCCTTTTGGCGAACTACGAAGAAATACTCGCTCAGCAATCTCAACGCGATGTCGAGGACACAAATCGCACAATAGGTGCGATGAAACCGGCTCTGGATGCTACGATCGTTCACACCGACGGACTCTCCGAGGAAGAGGTTCTGACCAACCTCGTTGACCTAGTCCGTGCACGGCAAGCCCGTCCTGCCTAGTTGGTCTTGCGACCGTACTCGGTAACTTTTTTGACTTTTTTCCTGTATACTGTTGCGGGTTCGACGGTTCTACGTCGTCGGTTGATTAGAGTGGCATTGGTTGTTTCACAATTGAGTGCATCGTCTTAATGGTTCGATTGAAACCTAAACTGCTCATTCAGTGGCGGGCGAAACGTAAGTTCTGCGTTGTTCGTCTTGGACTATGCTTGATTGTATTTCTATCGAGCGTAGTCCTTGGTTTGCCTACTGATGCTGAAGCCGTCGAAGCAGAGCCCAGCCAAGCGATTATCGTGATTGGCGCCAGTGGCACCGATGAGTATTTCGACGATTTCAAAGTCTGGGCCTATCGCTGGCAAGCAGCTTTCCCAGAATCGATGAACGCTCGGATCATCGGCGATCGAGACGAAGTCGCATCGGCAGTTTCAGACGTCAGTCACTCGAGTCGCCAGCAGATTCTTGAATGGATTGAGGACGGCGAGAAATCTGAGGATCGCGAACGTTGGCTCATTCTGATCGGGCACGGGACTTATCAACTGAAAGTCGCTAATTTTAACGCGGTTGGTCCCGATCTATCGGCAGATGATTTAGCCAACGCGATCAGCGCCTGTCCTGCTCGATGGCGCATCGTCGTCTGTGCATCCAGCAGCGCACCGTTCTTGAACGCCCTTTCTGGACCCAACCGAGTCATCGTCACGGCCACGAAGAGTGGTTCCGAACAAAATTTTTCTCGATTTGGTGACTACCTTTCGCAGTCGATTATGGCACCCACATCGGACCTGGATCATGACGGGAGCGTTTCCATTTTAGAAGCCTTTGTCGTCGCTTCGGGTAACCTCGCCAAATGGTATGCCGATGAAGGTCGGATAGCATCCGAACAAGCTTTGATCGACGACAATGGTGATCAGCGTGGGACACCGGCCAATTTTTTTCGCGGTGTTCGAGCGGCCAAGGCTCCTGTCGAAGGCTCGAAGATGGATGGGACGCTGGCCAGGCGCGTTTATGTCAGAGAGCATACTGCGTTTACTTCGCTTACAGAAACGCAGCAGCTCAAGATTGTCGAGTTGGAAAACGAGATCGAAGCGCATCGGCTTCGCAAGCAGGAGTTTTCCGAAGCCGAATACTTTGCAAAGCTCGAAACCTATCTTGTTGAACTCGCCCATCTTTTGGTGCCGTCTGAAATGGAATCAACGTCGAGGGTTCCGCCATGAGCGATCGATATTTGATCTTGATGCGACATGCGAAAAGCTCTTGGGCCAACGAGTCGCTGGCGGATTTCGATCGTCCGCTCAATGATCGAGGTCGTCAAGCAGCACCGATGATGGCGCGTTGGCTTGTCGAGAACGACTTGGTCCCCGACAGTGTACTGTCGAGTAGTGCCGTTCGAACGCAACAAACCAAAGAGCTAGTCCTAAAACAGTTCGCCGAGCCGTGTACCGAGTTTGACCTTCAAGAACTTTACCTAGCCAGTCCCAACAAGATCCTGGAGTCGATAGCGACCAATGCAACTTCGGATTCGAAGACGTTGTTGGTCATCGGACACAACCCAGGCACGGAGATTTTAGCGTCGATGCTTTCAGGGAAAGCGATCGTCATGCCGACGGCGGCGATAGCCGTATTTCGATTGCGGCGAGCGAGTTCTTGGTTGATCGACCTTGATGACCATCAACTGCGATTCGAAAATTTCGTTGAGCCTCGCGAAATCGAGCTGTCGTTCGGTGATTCTTGATTTTGTTAGAATTGCAGCATGCTATCATGGTTCGAAGCGAAAACACAATTGCTTGTCTATCCATAACGATTCTACGTTGAGAAAGAGTTCAATTCATGAAAAGCTGCGATCGATCCCCAAACTGGTTCCTTCCCACGCTCCTTTCCTTTGCCTTCATCGCCTCTTATCAAGGGCCAGCTATGTCGCAGATTAAAACCGAAGACTTCGATAGTATCCAGTTATTTACACTTTCCAATGCGTCAGGCATAACGGTCAAGGTAACGAACTACGGCGCCATTATCACGTCTATTATGGTTCCTGATAGAACCGGCAAAGTTGCGGACATCGCATTGGGCTATAACCGCGTCGAAAGCTACATGAACGCGGTCGACCGCCCTTATTTTGGAGCTGTCGTCGGTCGCTACGGCAATCGCATCGCCAAAGGAACTTTTACTATCGACGGTACCGCCTACGCGATGGCGATCAACAACGCTCCTAACCATTTGCATGGTGGAGTCATTGGATTTGACAAAGTCGTTTGGGAGGCAAAGCCCGTTCAAACCGATAAAGGAATGTCGCTCGAGTTGACGCACCTTTCCAGAGATATGCAAGAAGGTTATCCAGGCAATCTTCAATGCAAGGTTACCTATACATTGACAAACGACAACACTTTAAAAGTCGATTACCAAGCGACAACCGACAAGTCAACGCATTTGAATCTGACGCAGCATACTTATTTCAATTTGAAAGGCGAAGGGGAAGGAACGATCCTTGATCATGAACTGATGCTCAACGCTAAAAAATACACACCGATCGACAAAGGCTCGATACCGCTTGGTGAACTAGCACCCGTTGCCGGAACTCCGTTCGATTTTACAACGCCCAAAGCGATCGGACGCGATATTGCTCAGGACAATGAGCAGCTCAAATTCGGAATCGGATACGATCATAATTTCGTCTTGGATAAACCGGCGAACGATTCGTCCTTGACGCTTGCCGCGAGAGTTTACGAACCGACCTCGGGTCGAGTTCTCGAAATCAAAACGACGGAACCCGGTGTTCAATTCTATTGCGGGAACTTTCTCGACGGTCGACTGACGGGAAAAGCTGGTAAGCCTTATCTGCATCGCGGCGGATTTTGTTTGGAGACCCAGCACTATCCCGACAGTCCAAACCAACCAAGCTTTCCCTCGACGCTTTTGAAGCCAGGGCAAACGTATCAGTCGACAACAACTTTTCAATTCTCATCGAAGTAGATCAAATACGCGACCAATACGCCAGAACGCATGTGAAACGAGCGAAGGCTATTTGAATGACCGATGTATTGAATGATTCTGAGCCAAGGCTACTCCAATGGCTCGACTTGGCAATTGCAAATGATTCTTCCGATTTGCATTTGGTTAGCGGTTACCCCATCGTCAGTTTACCTACAAGTTCATTCGATGCAACTTTCGCGAATTGCGGGAATTCACTTGTATTGTCAATGCCTCACCTAAGAAAGTAAGCCATGATGACGCGATTTCGAGAATGGATATTTCTAGTCTTGGCGATTGTCATCGTCGATCTAGCAAATGGAAACGCTTCCGAAAATTGGATGCAATGGCGAGGACCGACGGCAGATGGCGTTGCGGGAATGCAAGCTCGTCCACCATTGCATTGGGATTTGAAAACCAATATCGCTTGGATCGCCGAGCTTCCCGGCGAAGGTTCCGCAACGCCGATCGTACTGGAAAACCAAGTGTTTGTGCTCTCGGCAGAAAAGACCCAACGTAAGAGTCCAAAGCCAGTCAGTAACGATACTCGTGCCAAGACGATTCCCGACGAATTTTTCTATCGGTATATCGTGACAAGTTTTGATCGAAACACGGGCGAGCGTCGTTGGCAGAAGATTGCTACCGAGCAAGTTCCGCATGAAGGTCGACATGAAACGCACACCAACGCCGCCGGTTCTCCAACAACTGATGGTGAACGACTTTACGCTTCCTTTGGCTCACGCGGAATTTTCTGCTACTCGATCGACGGCGAACTGATTTGGCAAGTAGATCTCGGTGACATGCGAACTCGCTATGGCTGGGGCGAAGCGGTAACGCCGGTGCTTGCCGGTGAGCTATTAATCGTCAACTGGGATCAGGAAGAAGATTCGTATCTCATCGCTCTGGATAAGCGAACTGGCGAGACGGTATGGAGAACAGAGCGGCCTGGGGAGGTGACTTCTTGGAATACCCCGTTGGTGACGGAGTTCAATGGCAAATCGATTATCGTTGTCAATGGTACCGGGAGTGCCAAAGCCTACGACGCAGGCACGGGCGAGGTGCTCTGGGCTTGCGGAGGCCAAACGACCAACGCGATTCCGTCACCGATTCGTTTTCAAGATACCGTCATTTGCATGAGTGGCTATCGAGATGCGTTCGCCTGTGCCATCCCACTCGATTCTCGTGGTGACATTACGGGGAATGACTTATTGCGATGGAAAGTCAAACAAGGAACGCCCTATGTACCGTCCCCAATAGTCAGTAAAGAGCGGCTCTTCTTCACCGCCGGCAATACCGATGTGCTGAGTTGCATCGATGCACGTACGGGTAAGTCATTGTTGGAGCGAAAGCGACTCGCTGGCGTCACTTCATTGTATGCTTCGCCGATGCTAGCCAACGGTCATCTTTTTTTTGTAGGGCGCGGCGGTACGACCGTCGTTATCAAGGACAATGAAAGTCTCGATATGGTTTCTGTGAATGAGCTGAACGACGCCATCGACGCATCGCCGGTCGCGGTCGATAATCAACTCTTTCTTCGAGGTTGGAAGAAGCTTTACTGCCTTCAAGAGAGTTCGTCAGGAACCAAGTGACACGGTCTTATTTTGCAACAAAGGAATCGCAGATGAACTTGAATCGACAGACGTTTATATTGCTTTGCGCGGCGGCTATTGTCGTCGGTATCGATACGTTGCACGGAAATGCTGGCGTCGGCGATCCACAGGTTGCAACGGATCATCCTTGGTATCCCGGAGAATTGGCTTGTTCGACCTTCGAGCGATTGGCTGCAACCCAGGCTACGATGTACGAACGCGTAGTTGGCGTCAAACCGACGACCGACGAGCATCGAGCGATTGCATCGTGGCTTTGGCGGAATACACATTATTGGCATGGCGAGCAAGGCGTCGAAGATCTTTGGGGCAAAGGGTTTCGAAACGATACGGAGACAGCCACTCGGGACTATTGGACAGGTTTGTTCGCGCACGGAATGGGTTTGTGCGGCACGACCCACGCCCAGTGGACCGCCGAAATGGAAGTTCTGTTGGGCCATAACCGAGCTCGGGTCGTTGGCGTTACAGGCCACAATTCGTTCGAGGTTTTTCTCAAAGGTGGCGTTTATGGCGACGGAAGATGGGCCTTGCTCGATCACGATGTGTCGACCGTTATCTTCGGCGAAGGGAACCAGCGGCTGCTGTCCATTGCCGAAATCAAGCAAGACCTGCAGCGATGCATTAAATCGAAAACTTCGGATGCCAAACAGCAAGGATGGTTAGTTTGCGGACTGCACCCTGACGACGGCCAAGCCTTCGATTCGTTTCAATCAGCCGAGTATTTGGCGGGTTACGCTGGCTCACCGCCGATAACGCATTTACGACGCGGTGAGTCGATGCGACGCTACGTCGAGCCGGGGCTCGACGACGGACGCACGTTTGTCTATTGGGGACGCAATTACAATACCAACGGAATCGCCGGCCCCGAACGCCCGCGAACGTGGGTTAACCAGCCTGAAAAGATGTACGGCTCGAAAAATGGATCAGGACATCATGACGGACAAGCTCGTTATGCCAACGCGGTTTTTGTATATCGTCCAGATTTTACGAACAGTGACTATCGCGAAGGAGTTATCGATGAGAGCGACCAGCATGTCACGTTCGAATTCCAGTCCCCCTACATCATCGCAGCTACGCCACCCAACAACGAAGCTTGGGCGATCTATCAGCCAGGGTGCCGCAATGGTTTGGTAATTACCGGAGCATTTCAGAGTGGCGTATCGATCTCGACCAACCGAGGAGGAACCTGGCATGTCCCCGAAAAGCTTCGCGACGGGGCGATCGATTTGACGGATCGGGCGAAGGGGCATCGGCAATATTGGCTTCGCTTTGCTGCAAGCGCAAAGGAACTCGCAAACACACAGCTTCAGATCACGACGGTATGCCAGGCGAATTCGTCGATCATTCCGCGATTATCGGAAAGCGGATCGCGAGTCACATTCCAGGCATCGGGACAAGCGATTGTCAGCGCCGGGCCGAATCTCGAACAAGCCGAAGCGAATCGTATTGCAGGCGCATTCGACTCACCTCGCGTCACCCTTGAATTGGCGGCCCCACGCCGTGCTGCGACGGTCGGTCTATACGCTGCGGCACATGTCGCGTCGTCAAATCCGCCGTCACCTGAAATCGAGTACCACATCGACTATTCGACTGATGGTAGTAAGTCGTGGCAACCGCTGGTCCGCGATTGGCATATCACTCGTGAAGGTGACGAGCCGAAGGATTTTTGGTCGCAGAGCTTCTGCTGGGGATCTGGCGAAATAGATAAAGTTGCGCAACCGATTCAAGTTCGCTTTCATAACAATGGTGGCAAACGCTATCGCCGCGCCGAATTGCATTTGCTCTATCGCCTTCCACAGCAAGATATGACTCGCGTCACCTTCCACTGGAAAGACGACACAGGTGTTCATACCGAATCACGCGATTTTGATGTCCGTCGTTCCGCGACGCCCAATAATACGTGGAAAATTGAAACAGGCAAAGATGTTAAAACATTGTGGGTCGAGTATGTGCCTACCGACTACGCTAGATCCAATTGATTCCCTAGTTCAAAGTCGATCCGCTAAATTGGGGTAGGATTCCAGCTTGCCGTTGAGATTTTTTCGCGAGTTGGATACTTATCATTCGTTTGTCAAGAACGTTACTCAGGAGAACCTTGCATGACAATCCATAGTCAGTCACCAAACCAACCAAATAAACACGGTCGCACTCGCCGCCGAATGTTGCAATCGATTGGAGCGCACGCCGCTGCGATGCCGCTGATGTCTTGGCACTTTGCTTCTTCAGCGAAGGCTGCGAGCGAACTCGAGCCGATGAACCGCTTCCCGCGGATGGTACATGAGTTTTTTGTAAGTCAGGTTCGAGCATCGGGCGAACGCCATATTCAGAATATCGGTCGACTCAAGACCAAGTCGGACGCCGAGAACTACGTTCGTTCAGCACAGGAGCGTATACGCAAGGCCTTTGGCCCCGAGCCTGAACGAACACCGTTGAACGCCAAAGTAACGTCGACGGTCGAGCGCGGTGCATATCGGATTGAGAACATTATTTTCGAGAGTCGCCCGGGATTTCCGGTAACCGCCAATCTTTATATTCCCAATGGGACGACGGGGCCGATGCCTGCCGTCGTCGGAAACTGCGGTCACTCCGCCAACGGAAAGGCGGCTGAGGCTTACCAATCGTTTGCTCAAGGGTTGGCTCGGCTCGGCTATGTCTGTTTGATCTATGATCCGATCGGCCAAGGGGAGCGATTGCAATACGTTAAAGACGATCTTTCACCTCGAATAGGCTCGGGGACGCATGAGCATCTTCATGCAGGCAACCAACAGTTTCTGGTCGGCGAATTCTTCGGCATGTGGTGTGCGTGGGATGGTATTCGGGCTCTCGACTATTTGATGACCAGACCCGAAGTCGACAAGCAGCGGATCGGCGTGACAGGTAACTCGGGAGGCGGCACGCTGACAACTTGGTTATGTGGCGTCGAGCCGCGCTGGTCGATGGCCGCACCAGCTTGCTTCGTGACAACGTTTCGTCGCAACATGGAGAATGAACTCCCTCAAGATACCGAACAATGCCCGCCGCGCGCTCTGTCGCTCGATCTAGATCATGCCGACTTCTTGGCGGCAATGGCTCCGAAACCGATTGTCATACTCGCTAAAGAACGAGACTATTTCGACGTTCGAGGATCGGAAGAAACTTACGAGCGATTGAGGCGACTTTATCGCCTTCTCGGCGCAGAAGAGAACGTCGCGTTGTTCGTCGGTCCGACAGGTCACGGTTATACGCAGGAGAATCGCGAAGCGATGTACTCGTGGTTCAATCATGCGTCGGGTAAGCCTGCTGACAATCGAGATCGCCATTTCGATGGTGTACTGCATGCAACGACCAAAGTTGCA
The DNA here is from genome assembly GCA_034408855.1 of Pirellulaceae bacterium. Classification (GTDB taxonomy): domain Bacteria; phylum Planctomycetota; class Planctomycetia; order Pirellulales; family Pirellulaceae; genus JAIYDQ01. The sequence goes on along the minus strand of JAWXCK010000152.1, from coordinate 67,780 downwards.
TTTACGGCTGAACCCGACCTTACGATCGAAAAGGACGAGACTCTTTGGTGTACTCCGCGAGGTCAAGTCGCGGCCCTTGATGATACTCGTCGTGTATTTGATTTCACGCGAGAAAAATCGCGAGCATTCGTGGCGTCGCGACCACCACTTCAAGGCGAACCGTTGAAGCGTGCGATCGCGGACGTGCTCAAATTGCCCGCCAAGCCGACCGATGTACCGGACTACCGCAATTGGCGACTGCTCGGAACACGTGGCTTTCCGACCAAGCATGCGATGGCATATACCGTCGATACCGAGCCCGGTGTTCATGCGATTGTCTATCGACTGGCCAATGAAAGTTGGTATTCGAGACCGCCGCGTGCCGGCAAGCGAGCGATTCTTTATGTGTCGCACCTTTCCAGCGATAACGAATTGCGAACGGAATCGTTGATTGGCGAGATTATGAAGTTAGAGCCCGATTCGCCACTCTTTGCCTGTGACGTTCGTGGCATCGGAGAATCGAAGCCGGAGACGTGCGATCCCAAATCGTTTCATAGCGCCTACGGCAACGACTACTTTTATGCGATTCATAGTCTGATGCTCGATCGCCCATACTTGGGCCAAAAGACCTTCGATGTATTGCGAGTTCTCGACTGGCTTGCCTCGGTGGGGCACACCGACATACACATCGTAGGACGCGGCTGGGGCGCACTCCCAGCTACCTTCGCCGCCGTGATGTCGGGAAACGTTCAGCAGGTCACGCTCAAAAATGCATTGATTTCGTACGCGTCGATCGCCGAGAGCGAGCACTACGATTGGCCGTTGTCGACGTTGCTACCCAACGTCCTTGCCCATTTCGATCTACCCGATTGCTACGCCGCGCTACATCGAAAAGCATTACGACAAATTGACCCAAAAGGAGCCGACTAATCGTCGTTTGTCGTTCCGCCTTCAGGCGGCGTATTCCAAGACTCGTCCTAGCTTTCAGCCGCCAGATAGATTGGCAATGAGACTAAGAAGCGACTCCCTTTCCCAATCTGACTGCTAACATCGAGTGCGCCTCCGTGACCGATAACAATTGCCTGGCAAATACTCAAACCTAACCCAGTTCCACGGGTCGTTGAATCGCGTCGTCGCGAACGATCACCGCGATAAAAACGGTCGAATAGTCGAGGCTTTTCATCGTCGGCGATTCCGATTCCAGTATCTTCAATTGAAACGCATGCCTGATTCGTCACGAGATTGGAAGTTAATTTCACGGTGACGCTCCCACCCGGCGGCGTGAACTTGATTGCGTTGTCGATGAGATTGTTCATGACTTGTCGTAAATGCTGACGGTTTCCTTTCACCGTCGCTGATGCAATAACTTTATAGCTAAGGCGGATGTCGCGACTTTCGGCAACGCCACCAAACATATCGCAGGCTTTTTCAACTAATTCTTCGAGTTCCACCGGCTCTGGGTTGAGAAGTTGCGTCTGCGCATACGCTTCGGTCTCTGCAAGCAGTAGCAACTGATTGACTAAGATTTCAAGCGACTCACTCTCTTCGACAATCGTCCCAAGCAAATCGTGGTATTCGGAAAGTGATCGTTGTGATCGCAATGCGACTTCGGCAGTGCTGCGAAGAGCCGCCAGCGGCGTCCGTAATTCATGGGCAGCGTTAGCGAGAAAGTCACGACGCTGTTGAAGAAACTTTGCAATTCGATCCAACAAAAGATTGAAAGTAAGCGACAGATGATCCAATTCGTCGCCAGTTCCGCGAATCGGCAAACGCTCGCTAAGTTCCTCTGGTCGCAAGCGATCGGCCGTGTCGATAATAGTAGCCAGCGGTCGAGTTGCTTTGCCCGCCAACCAGTAACCGCCCAGCGGTGCAATAATCAATCCAACTCCAAACGTGATTCCGATGATGCGATCGATAAGTGTAAGGTCGCGGTCGATCAGGTTCATTGACGCTCCGACACGAATACGAACTTGCGATAAGCCGCGTAGCTTGACGATTCGGTCAAGCAATCGATAGCCGGCAAGCGTAACGGGCGTCGTCGCTTCGCTTGCCTCGAACTCTAACTCTTCGGGCACATTGACATTCTGCCAGACGTGATCGACGAAATTTGACTCAGGATGGGAAGTGACGAGTTTGGGTGGTAGCGATTTCGAGCCTAGATCGATGTTTCGAATCTGGGCGAACCATCGATGTTGGACGTGCCCTTGCGCTTTTCGATCTAACTCTTCAAAGAGAGCCGACGAGCCAGGATCGCCAGCAGCCAGCATAGCCAATTCAATTTCTTTAAGGTCTTCCGAAAGAATCTGATCCAGCTCATTGACCAATGCTATTCTCATACCAGCGCGAAGTCCGATGAGAGTGCCCATCGACGCTACCAAAACGACGAAGGCATTGAGCAGCATTAATCGAAATCGTAACGAACGGAAGGTAGAACTAATCCGCTCGAAGCTCATAGCCACTCCCTCGAATCGTTTGGATGATGTCGGTCTCAAAACCTTTGTTGAGCTTATTCCGCAAGCGATTGATGTGAACCTCGATCACATTCGTCACGCCTTCCCAGTCCGATTCCCACAAATGCTCGCAAAGCATCCGTCGAGTCACGACCTGTCCAGCGTTCCTCATCATGAACTCTAAAAGCTTATACTCGGTGGGAGTCAATTCGATTTCTCGCTCGTCGCGTTGAACACGCCGATTGGTTAATTCTAAGACCATCGAACCGAACTGCAATTTCGTACTCGGCGCAAGATTCTTCCTTCGTTCGAGCACCGCTAGCCTAGCGATCAATTCTGCAAATGCAAACGGTTTGACTAGATAGTCATCAGCGCCTGCATTCAAACCATGAACTCGCTCGTCAACCGATCCTAGTGCGCTCAGTATTAGAACAGAGAGACCTGGATTTAAACGCCGCAATTCTTTCAAGACATCTAGTCCTGACAAGTCGGGCAAAAGAAGGTCGAGCACAGCAATATCAAAGGCGTTGCTCGCACCTAACTCGACCGCTCGATTGCCATTCTGCGCCCAACAACAGGTATGGCCTGTTTCTTCCAACCCTTTGACTAAAGCCGTACCAAGAACCAAGTCATCTTCGACTACTAGTATTTTCACTGATATCCTCGTCGTTCATTCGTGTTTCTTTTTAACAAAATCATCACGAACACCTTGGAATTCGTTTACGCTTCCGTTGGAACCTGGAATCCATGCTTCAGATTCGCTGTAAATGACTCCAACAGTTTCTAGCAACATTGTCATTCCAGTGAGACTTGTAACAGAGCGTCGAACAGATTCGATTATACGCTGGCTCTTATCTCGCGCAACCAATACTTCGATTCTAAATAGATTTTCGTTCGAAACGTTGGGGAGAACCGACTTCCAGTTGCTCTTCACAATGTCCTGCAGTTCATTTTGGCGGATCAAGGGAAGAACCGTCGATTCTAAACTCTCGGGCATGGTAAAGGTTAAACGATGCATGAGCGGCACACCGGCACGCTTTCTCGCTGCGAAACTCGAATTGCTCATCTGCTGATGACTATCCAAGCCGACAATTTCCAGTTTGAGTCCCTCTTGCGTAAAGTCCTCCTGAAGCTCGTGAAGTTTCTCCATGACGGTATGGTCGACAAATTGTGTACCCGAAAGGTCTACCGTAACGTCGCTGTGCTGGACAAGTCCTAGGTGCTCAATCTGTCGGCGGAAGGGAATCCAATTTGAGAAGACTGCCGATTGACTTGCAAAAACCGTGCAACTCCCATCTTCACGATTCTCGACCTCGAGAAATGGCTTAAACAACGACGTGATGGGCACTCCATTGGCCGTGTGAATGACCAACTTGGCCACAATCCCCAACATGATTCCGACCAGCAAATCAGTAGCCAAAACCATGAGCATGGTGAACACGAAGATAAATAGTTGCTCTCGCCCCGTACGGTAAACTTTGAGAAACTCGTTCGGAGACGCCAACCGGAAACCGGTAAAAATCAGCATCGCCGCCAACGCCGTCATCGGAATTAGATGAATAAAGCTACCTAAGTAAGCAACACTGACAAGCAGGAATAGACCGTGCCACATATTCGCAAACCGCGTTTTAGCACCGTTGTCGATATTCGCTTTACTCCGGACGATTTCTGAAATCATCGGAAGCCCACCAATCGCCGAACTCACTGTATTGCCGATCCCAACGGCCAACAAATCGCGATTTAGATTTGATTTGCGACGGTACGGATCGAGCATGTCCACCGCCTTAGCGCTCAGAATGGATTCCAATGTCCCAATCAAAGCAAACATCGCGATCCACTTCCAAGCCGCAAACGTTTGCAGCGATTCAAAATTTGGGAACGTGATCGCCGACATCAAGCTTGACGGGATATTCACGAGTGCCTTTTCCGTAATGAAGTGCTCAACGCCACCGAACGAGTACTTGTGTGGCTTTCCCAATTCAAAATACATTCCCATTGGAATCGCGATAAGCATCACAAGCATCGGGACAGGAATCTTCTTAATCGCCTTATTCTTGAAAAAGGACATTCCGAAGAGCAACACCAAACTAATCAATCCAATACACGCGACGTAGGGATCAAGATGCCAAATCGAATGAGGTATTTCCGCAAGCAATCCAAGTGGATCGTGACTTTTGGGTTGAACGCCCAATAGCACGTGTGTCTGCTTGCCGATGATAATGACGCCAATTGCAGCCAACATTCCATGGACAACAGCCGATGGAAAAAACTCGCCTATCACACCGCTTCGAAACACTCCAAAAGCGACTTGCAGCAACCCCGCAACCACGCCGATCGCCAACACTGCTGCATAGCCTTTGTCGTCACCATAGATCTCTTTCATTTCTTGTATTGCGCCGAGCGAGATCACGATAAGCCCAGCGGCTGGGCCTTTGATGGTAAGTTCGCTATTGGAAATAAACGGCGTGATGCAAGCACCGACAATGGCCGTCAAGACACCAGCCACAATCGGATACTCCGACGCCGACGAAATCCCCAAACACAACGGCAGCGCGATCAAAAAGACTAGGAAGCCACTGAGAACGTCAAAGCGAAAGTATTTGAAAAAACCTGAAAGATCGCCTTTGGCGGGAGCATCCGCGCTGCTCGCGGGCAAGGTAGTTGCGCTAGACATTTAGCGGCCGTTCGGTGGGAGGACTCGAAATTACACTCAACGATGAAGCGAGTATATTCCGATTTATCAACGCTGTCTTGGTCGCTATGCCATTACAAATCCGTAAGTAAATTGCCTATTCTCCCTTAGATAAATGTCCGATTTGATTGCTAATTCAATTCTAAGCGTTTTCTACTTCGGCTCGCTATTCCCGCAGGCTCGAACTTCGTTTCCGATCGCGCCCGAAATCGAATCGCCGAGTGAGCGTTTAGCTTGTTCGGCGATTACAAGAAGTCGAAGAACGGCGTCTGCGTTCGAAGCAATCACGTCGGTAGATTCTGTCGGGTCGGTATCGATATTGTAAAGCGCCAACGGCTGCTGCTCGATGCGATAGCCATGACGACTGGCGATTCCGGCAACGCCGCTTTGCGACATTGACTTGGGTTGCAAGCGACCGTAACCGGCTGGCTTGCCATCCCGTCCAGGGTCGCCATCGACCGTAATATACGAATGCGCCAAATGCAGTTTCCAGGGACCGGATCGCACTGCATGCAGTTCGGTGCCAGAGTAAAACAACAGCGACTCATGTGGCGACTTGACTTTTTCGTCGCCGAATAAGCAATTAGAAATATCGAGTCCATCGATCTTCTTCGAGGATAGCGGAGCATCGAGCCAACCGGCAAAGGTCGGCATGAAATCGATCGTCATGAGCGGCTGGTCATTGACTCGGCCAGCAGCGATCTTTCCGGGCCAGCGCATGACGCATGGAACTCGAACGCCTCCTTCAAAGGCCGTCAATTTGCCTTCTCTCAAGCCGCCGGTTGCTCCGGCCCAATTTCCGTAGCTGATAAACGGCCCGTTATCACTCAATAGAATCACGAGCGTTTTGTCGCGAATTCCTTCGCGATCGATCGCTGCGACTATCTCACCGACGGACCAATCTAACTCCTCGACCACATCCGTATACAGTCCGTTCTTGGAATGACCGACAAAATTTTCTGACGCAAATATCGGAACGTGCGGCATCACGTGCGGAACATAAAGGAAGAATGGGCTTCCCTTTTTTCGATGAATGAAGTCCGTCGCCTTGTCGGTAATTCGTCGCGTAAACTGAGATTGATCGGGATCGGTTTCGATAACCTTATCGTCTTCATAAAGCGGCAGCGGCGGCATCAAACTAGCGCTCGATGGATGGTATTTAGAATTGTCGTTCGAATACGGGATACCAAAGTATTCGTCGAATCCATTTTTGAGCGGGCTATAGTAAGGCGAAAGACCAAGATGCCATTTTCCATAGATGGCTGTTGCGTAACCCTTTTGCTTGAGCATCTCAGGAAGGAGCAGTTCATCCGGATGAATGCCCTGAGGGCTCGTATGATTCAGCGCCCCATCCATCCCAACTCGATTGGCATAGCAGCCGGTCATCAGCGAAGCCCGTGAGGCGCTGCAAACGGCTTGGGGGACATAGAACTGGCTAAAACGTGTGCCTTGTGCCGCGAGAGAATCCATATGGGGAGTGCGGATGGTTTTAGAGCCAAAGCAGGACATATCGCCGTATCCCAAGTCATCCATGAAAATCAGGACAATATTAGGCGCAGTTTTCCACGCGGCCTGAGCTGCAAAAATCGTTTCACCGAAACTCATCGCCGCCATCGACAAAAGTGTGATGCAATAAGTTCGAAAAACAAATTGACATCGTGAATTCAAGAGTAGAGCAGTCGTGGACGCAATTCGGTATCGCAACTCGGTTATCATGATCACCTAAAACCCAGGCATTAAAAGTATGAAATGGAGTTCAATTCAAAACGTTTCGAAATTGTTCGAAATTCCGCTCGAACGACATTGTAGCGAGAATCAATCAGTGCATGCATGTGACAAGCGATGTCGTTCAGGCTATAATGCGCTCGCACACCGAAAACGATCGGACGCGATCTGCGTCGTTATGTCAAAGTAATCTCAGATGCCTTGAAGCGAGATTTTCAGATTACATCCGAATTGGAGAACGAAAGCATGTTGATATCTAGAATACTTTTCGCAGTCGGACTCGTACTAACTCTGGCGGGAACAAGTCCTAATGCGGCGATTGCAGCCAACGGGCAGCGTCCGAATGTCGTCTTTATTTTTGCTGACGATCTAACTTGTCAGTCGATCAGCGCCTACGGTGACAACCGAAAGTTGCTCGAAACACCCAACATGGATCGCATCGCTCGCGAAGGCATGCGGTTCGATCGTTGCCTTGTGACCAACTCGATCTGTGGACCGAGCCGGGCAACGATCATGACCGGAAAGTACTCGCACAAGAATGGATTCTATAACAACAGCAATAGTACCTTCGATAGCAGCCAACAGACGTTTCCAAAGTTGATTCACGCCAGTGGCTACTCGACGGCAGTCATCGGTAAATGGCATTTAGGTAGTGACCCAGTTGCCTTCGACTATTGGCATATTCTTCCTGGTCAGGGCGCCTACTATAACCCGCAGATGATCGACAATGGCAAGCAAGCCAAGCATACGGGCTATACAACGGATATCATTACCGATTTGTCGATCGATTGGCTCAACAAACGCGACAAATCCAAGCCGTTTTTTTTGATGAGCCAACACAAGGCACCGCATCGCGAATGGGCACCGCCCTTAAGACTCCTGGGCTGGGACAACGATCGCAAGTATCCCGAGCCAGCAACGCTTTTCGATGACTACGCCGGTCGAAGCAAAGCTATCAGCGATCATGATATGGGTATCGATCGGACATTTACCGATTCTGATGCCAAACTAAAACTTAACGAGAAATTGACACCAGAACAGCTCGAAGAATGGAATGCTTATTATGAGCCACGTAACGAAGCGTTTCGGAAAGCGAACTTGTCGGGTAAGGATTTAGTTCGTTGGCGCTACAACCGATACATGCACGATTACTTGGCATGCGTAAAAGCTGTCGATGAAAACGTCGGCCGGATTCTGAAGTATCTCGACGACGAAGGACTGGCTCAGAATACGATCGTTATCTTGTCATCAGACCAAGGCTTTTATCTTGGAGAGCACGGTTGGTTTGACAAGCGATGGATTTTCGAAGAATCACTGAGAAGCCCATTGATGGCGCGATGGCCTGGAGTCACGAAGCCGGGTAGCGTTAACAACAATATCGTTTCGCTTCTAGATTTCGCTGAGACTTTTATCGACGTTGCCGGTCTACCTGTTCCGCCGGAAATGCAAGGTCGAAGCATCGTACCGTTATGCAAGAGCGAAGTACCGTCCGATTGGCGAAAGAGTTTGTACTACCACTATTATGAGTTTCCAGTGCCGCATCGTGTCCGACCTCACTACGGTGTGATTACCGATCGTTACAAACTCGTCCATTATTACAAGCCAGATGTCGACGATTGGGAACTGTTAGACCGCGAGAAAGACCCCTTGGAAGTCAAGAATTTCTACGCCGATCCAGCTTATGCGGCGACCGTAAAAGAGCTGCATGCGGAATTGCAGCGATTGCGAGTTCAAGTCGACGAAACAACCGATCCACCTCGCAAAGCTCATGGAAACAAACCGTTCGACAACGAACCGCAATCTGATAATCCGCCAGCAAAAGCCAAAGAAGAGAAGCGACAGAAGAAGAACGCGACTCCAACGCCGACGTAGCATAATTTCCACCGTCCTTGGTATCGTAAACTCGTTAACCGATGGCCTTAGCAGGCAGACGATAGCAAGCCGACGGGATTAGCGATTCGCATCGAAGTACATGCAACGCCACTTTCGCAGAGCGAAAGGCGACATTGGTGCAAAGCGCTTCGATGAATTCACAGCGCAGGAACGCATGGCGACTTAAGCGAGTGGCATTGGGTGAGCGCCTGCGGCTAGCTAAAAAATAATTTCCCAAAGGAACACACTGCAAATGAGAAGCGTTCTCTTTTTATTTTTGTTGATGGCCAACACGATTTTTGTCGAGGCTGCTAATGCGGCCAAGAAGACCAACATCATTTGGATTCTCGCCGACGACTTGGGATATGGCGATCTTGGCTGCTATGGCCAAAAGGTTATCACCACGCCGAACCTTGATCGAATGGCCAGCGAAGGAATGCGATTCACCCAGTTCTATGCCGGTGCAACCGTTTGTGCTCCGTCGCGAAGTGTACTGATGACAGGATTGCATCATGGACACACGCGTGTTCGTGGCAATGCGGGTCAGTCCAATCCCATCGCACAAGCTTTGCGCGCCGAAGATGCGACAGTTCCTAAACTTTTGCAACAAGCTGGCTATCGAACGGCATTGGTTGGGAAATGGGGGCTCGGCGATGTCGGGCTTGCCGAAACAGGTCTCCCTCGCAAACAAGGCTTTGACGAGTTTTTTGGGATGCTAAGCCAGATACATGCGCATAATCATTTTCCTGACTACCTTTGGAGAAACGAAGAAAAGGTCCATCTGCCCAACGTTGTCGTGCCCCTTGGAACTTCCGGAGGTGGCTATGCGACCGAAGCCAAAGTTTTTGCCGACGATCTGTTTGCCGAGGAATCGATGAAATTTGTTTCTGCCAACAAAGACAGACCGTTCTTTCTTTATTGGTGTATGGTTGTACCGCATGCCAACAACGAACGGACTCGAGAATTGCAAAACGGCGCGGAAGTGCCCGACTTCGGCCCCTATGCAGATAAAGATTGGCCAGATCCCGATCGCGGTCAAGCAGCGATGATATCGAGACTCGACGGTTACGTTGGCAAAATGATGCGATTGCTCAAGGAGACCGGTATCGCCGACAATACGCTCGTCGTATTCACGAGCGACAATGGCCCGCACAACGAGAGCAACCATAATTTGGAACGCTTCCATCCGTCAGGACCATTGACGGGAATCAAGCGAAGTTTGACCGACGGAGGTATTCGCGTACCTGGTATCGCTTGGTGGCCGGGTACCGTGCAGCCGAACCAAGTCAGCGATCATGTCGCTTATTTCGGCGACTTGATGGCGACCGCTGCAGAGCTAGCGGGCGCCACTGTTCCAAGCGGTCGCGATTCGATCAGCTTTGTACCGACCCTAACTGGAAAAGTTGGCGAGCAGAAAAATCACGAGTATCTCTATTGGGAGTTTCACGAACGCGGCTTTAAGCAGTGTGCTGTCTACAACGGTCGTTGGAAAGGCATACGGTTCGAAACTATCGACGCTCCCGTTTTGCTTTACGATCTCAAGAATGATATTGTAGAAAAGAACGATGTTTCGGCATCCAACCCGGACATTGCTGCTAAGATCGATCAGTACCTCAAATCAGCGCGGACCGATTCCGAAGATTGGCGTCCCGAATGGAAATCAGCTAACGATAAACCCAATAAGAAATAATTTTCATCCCATAGCCCACAACTTTGCGGAAATAACTTTCCGAATGTAAGCCGATGGCGCTAGCCACGGCCTCCGAATACACTGAGATTCCCCCATTCCCCCATTCCCCATTCCCAAGGAGCCCAACCTTGATTTATCGCAATCTACTATGCTGGTCGCTTTGCGCGTTGTTCGCCAGTTCCACCGCAAGCAACGTCTACTCGATCGATAAGCAACCGAATGTACTGTTCCTGATATCGGACGATCTCAATAACATGTTGGGGTGCTATGGTGACCCTCAAGCAAAGACACCGAACTTGGACAAGCTGGCCGCTCGCGGCGTGCGATTCGATCGGTCTTATTGCTCGTACCCGCTGTGTGGCCCCAGTCGCAATTCGATGTTGACGGGTCTGTATCCCAATAGCACGGGTATCTTAGGGAACTCGCAAATCTTTCGGCAGACAATCCCGTCGCAACTCAGTATGCCGCAAGCATTTCGGCAGAACGGCTACTTTGCGGCTCGAATTGGCAAGCTGTATCACTACAACGTACCCAATTCGATCGGCACCAATGGGCACGATGACCCAGGTTCATGGGAATTGGAACTCAATCCAGCCGGAGTCGATCGGCTTGAAGAGCAACCAAATATTTTCTCGCTAACGCCTGGTCAGTTCGGTGGGACGCTCAGTTGGCTCGCATCTCCCAAGAGCGACAAATTCCACACCGACGCAATGAATGCAAGCGACGCTGAATGGGTTCTTGAACGTTGCGCAAAACAAAAAGAGCGACCTTTCTTTCTCGCCGTTGGTTTCTTTCGTCCGCATTCACCCTATGTCGCTCCGAAAGAACCATATTTTGGATGGTATCCAGAAAAGGAGATGCGAGTTGTACCGAACATCAAAGAAGATCAAGCGGACATTCCCGCAGCAGGACTTGGAAGTTACAAGAAAGAGCAAGACGCGATGACCGACGATTTGCGTCGACAATGCCTTCAAGCGTACTATTCCTGTATAAGTTTCATGGATGCACAAGTCGGCAAAGTCGTTGATTCGCTCGATCGATTGGGGCTTTCAGACAACACGATCATTGTCTTCACCAGCGATCATGGCTATCACACCGGCGAACATGGGCTATGGCAGAAGATGAGTTTGTTCGAGGAGAGCTCGCGTGTTCCGCTGATGATCGTGGCACCCGGAGTTTCAAACAAAGGTGGAGCTGCAAAATCGCCTGTCTCGCAAGTCGATCTCTTCCCGACGTTAGCCGAACTTTGCGGCATCAAGCCACCGTCGAATATCCAGGGGCAAAGTCTAGTACCGATTCTCAAGGATCCGAAGGCCGTCGGACGCGGTTGGGCGATTACCCAAGTCAGTCGTGGCGGCGGTCGCAACCGAGCGACGGTCACAAAAGACGCAGGTTCAGACGGCAAGAATTTCTTCGGCTATAGCCTGCGAACGCCTCGCTGGCGATACACCGAATGGGATGAAGGCAAGCAAGGCCGCGAGCTGTACGATCATGGTATCGATCCAAAGGAACTTACCAATCTTGCCGAAAAGCCAGAGCACGCCAAACAGATCGCGGAACTTTCGAAGCAGATGAGCGTTGCCGTTAAGTCGACGTTTCCTCCTTCAGGAAAGACTCCTGAAATGAAGACGGGCCTTTGGGCACCCAATTTAACCGATCCATGATCGATGGCTGCTTTCTTGCCGAGCAACGCGTTGAAGTAATTTACGATCGACCGAGGCTTGTCCCGAACGCCGCAAGGATAAGCCCAAAATGGTGCGGTGCGGTGCGAGCCGCCCGGTGTTACGTTAGGTTTTCAACCCTTTACCGGACGGCTCGCGCCGTTCCGCTACCTTAGCCATGTGGCCTTCGGGGCTAAAGTGCACAATTGCAAAACTAGCGCGTCGAGTTAAAAATAATCCAGGCGAGCAAGGAAAAAACAACATGAAGACTATCCGAACCGAAGGGTGTAACCATCCTCGCGAACGAGAATCGTCCAGCGATTGGTTAAGGATCGTATCGAAACTCATTGCTGTCTCGGTCTTTTTCACGAGCCATCTAATGGCGGCGGATGCCAAGCCGAACATCGTCCTTATCGTGAGCGATGATCAGGGTTATCCGGATCTCGGTTGCATGGGTCTAAAACCGATCAAGACCCCGCATCTTGATCGACTTGCCGCTGAAGGAGTGCGCGCGACTAGTTTCTATGTTTCGTGGCCGGCGTGCACGCCCTCGCGGAGCAGTATCCTGACCGGTCGCTATCCACAGCGCAACGGTCTCTACGATATGGTTCGAAACGACATGGTGAACTATGGTCATCGGTTCACTTTGGAAGACTATGCCGTTTCGCCCGAGATGACACTCGGTTTAGATCCCAAAGAGATTACCATGGGCGACATGTTTCGTACCGCCGGCTATTCGTGCGGCGTTGTTGGAAAATGGGATATGGGCCAAGCCAAACGCTACTTGCCGCTCCAACGCGGTTTTGATTTCTTTTACGGCCACGGTAACAATGGCATCGATTACTACACACACGAACGATACGCCGTCCCATCGATGTTCCGCGGCAACCAGCGAACAATAGAAGATCGCGGCGAGTACGCTACCAACGTCTTTGGTCGTGAGGCGATTTCATTTGTAAAAAGTAACCTCGGCCAGCGCCCTTTCTTGCTCTATTTGCCATTCAACGCTCCTCACGGTGCATCGACATTGGCCGAAGATAACGGCGGGAAAAAACCTGGAGTGCAAGCTCCTGATGAATATGTCGCAATGTACCGCGATTCGATCAAGGAATTAAAGCTTGCTCAGTATTATGCAGCGGTTACTTGCATGGACGAAGTCATCGGCAACGTATTGAAAGCAATCGAAAATGCAGGACAGCTCGACAATACCATCGTCCTGTTCATGTCTGACAATGGCGGCAGCGGTAACGGTGGTAACGAACCATTGCGGGGTTCGAAGGGAACCATGTGGGAAGGTGGCCTTCGGGTTCCGTTTATCATGCGATGGCCAGACAAAATTCCGGCAGGAAACGTGAGCGATGAATTTTTAACGTCGCTTGAAATCATCCCGACGTTACTCGCTGCCACAAGTTCCGCTGCACCCGCAAATCTTAAGCTCGATGGCTTTGATATGCTTCCTGTGCTACGAGGAGAGGCAACTTCACCGCGTAAAGAAATGTTTTGGCAACGACGCGGCGACAAAGCGGCGCGCATCGATCATTGGAAATGGAGCGATGCCGAGAAATCGAAGGGTCTTTTTGATCTTCGTAATGACATCGGCGAGACAAAGGATCTCTCTCGCAAGAATCCCGAGATTGCTAAGTTGCTAAAATCGCGATTTGAATCATGGCAAAAAGAAATGGATGCAAGCGAACCAAGAGGTCCATTTCGCGATTACTAACGAGCCGTCAGTCGGAGGTGAGCGGCACGGCGCTCGCGGGTTGTTGGTTTAATCGCTAGCAGTAAGGTTTTCGTTTAACCGTCAGCCGTAGGCGTACGTGAAAGGCAACGAGTACGCCTTCGGCTGACTGTTAAACGATTAAATCAACAGCCCGCTCGCGCCCTGGATGATTCATCAGCCGCAGTGCGTTAGCACCCGGTTTGTTGGATGACAAGGGAAACCGGACGCCAACGCGTACTGGCTCACTTACTGATGTGCAATGACTAACTCAATCTATAGGAACCCTTCAATGCAACGCACCTTCATTTTTCTCCTGACAGTTACTTCGCTCGCGACATCCATTTTGGCGCAAGAAAAGCCGAACTTGATCATCATCAATGTCGATGATCTTGGATACGCGGACATTGGCCCGTATGGATCAAAGAACAACACGCCCAATTTAGAGCGCATGGCGGCGGAAGGAAGGAAGCTAGCCAGTCACTATGCGGCACCGGTTTGTTCGCCTTCGCGAGCTTCGCTGATGACTGGCTGCTATCCGAAACGCGCCTTGCCGATTCCGCATGTGCTGTTTCCGGCGGCAAGTGTCGGCCTGAATCCTGACGAAGTAACGATTGCCGAAGTGCTCAAAAGCGTCGGCTATTCGACGGCCTGTTTTGGTAAATGGCATCTAGGAGACCAGCCCGGATTTCTTCCGACCGATCAAGGTTTCGATACGTACTACGGTATTCCTTATTCGAACGACATGGGGCCCGCCGTAGATGGTTCGAAGAGCAACCCCGATAAGCCGCTGCCTAAGGCAGCAAATGCGAAAGTCAACGTCGCGAAGACTGAAAAGAGGTTGAGCGACGATGCCGACGAAACTGGTATGAAAGGATCGGATCAGCCTCCCTTGCCTTTGCTCGAAAACGCTAAGGTAGTCGATCGAGTTCGCGTGGACGAGCAATTCGATATCGTTAGGCGTTACACCAATCGCGCCGTGAAATATATTCAAGAGCAGAAAGACAACGCGTTCTTTCTTTACTTGCCACATACGGCCGTCCATTTCCCGCTCTATCCGTCGAGCGATTTTCGAGATAAGTCGCCCAATGGTTTACTGGGAGATTGGACGCAGGAAGTAGACTGGAGTGTCGGCAAGGTATTGGCGACGCTACGTGAGCTCAACCTTGATCGAAAGACGTTGGTGATCTTCACCAGCGACAATGGCGGACCACTCAATCAAGGTGCCAACAACCATCCGTTGCGAGGCGGTAAGGGTCAAACATTGGAAGGCGGTATTCGCGTTTGCACGATCGCATGGTGGCCTGGAAAAGTCCCGGCTGGCACGAGCACAAATTTAATGACGAGTATGATGGATATTCTTCCAACTTTTGCAAAGCTCGGTGGAGCGAAGGTGCCTGCCGATCGAAAGATCGACGGCGTCGATATCTGGCCTGTGCTCGATGCGACGGCCGGTGATAAGCCGCCACGTGATCACTTTTTCTATTTTCGCGGACTTAATCTAGACGCCGTGCGATCGGGGCCGTGGAAATTGCAACTTGCAAACAGCGCCGCCGCTTCCGGCAAAAAAGGCCAGACGCAGTCTTCGAATCAACTTTTTAATCTTGACGACGACATTTCTGAATCGAAAGACGTCGCTTTGCAAAACCCAGAAATCGTTATGCGGCTCCTTTCATTGGCACAATCGATGCACGACGATCTTGGCGTCGACAAGATAGGACCTGGCTGCCGTCCGCTTGGACGCGTCGCCAATCCTGAGCCGCTTATGAATGCCGACGGCAAAGTCCGAGCCAACGCCATCGGCTCAAAAGCGGTTTTTCCGTAACCTTAAGGGTGCTCGAGCATCCTAAGGAAACAGTCAGCGGCCAATTACGGCTGAGCTGTTGGACCGTCGAGAACATACGCCAGCAAATCGAGGATCTCGTCTTTCGTCATGAGCCCTAGAAGATTCGTTGGCATTGGCGACACTTTGGATGGCCCGATACTCACCACCGACTTTCGATCGATCGTCGTTCGTTGATTGGGATCGGCGGCATCGGTATTCAAGGTGATCGTATCGCCACTCAAATTTACGACGACACCGCGAAAGCGTTCATCATCTTCGGTGAGCACATCGATCGGGACAAACTGTTCGTTGATCTCTTTACTAGGATCGACAATTTGCTCGATCAAATCTTTTATCGAATAGCGTCGACCGGCACTCGTTAGATCGGGCCCCGTCATTCCACCTTCGTTGCCAAATCGATGGCATGTGAAACAAGCAGCCGCACCGAACATTTTTCGACCATTTTCGAGATTGCGATTCTTGATTCCCTCCGAAATATTTGCTTGTGCATTGATGCCCTTGTTGGCCAACTCGACGAGGTCATTGAGCTTGTATTCTGTCTCTTTACGACCAGCAAAAATAGCACCGACATTTTCAATTGCCGACTTCCGCACCGGCTTTTGCGCGATCAATTCAGCAAGCTCCTTCTTCTCGTCATCCGAGAACGTCAGCAGCGCATCGTTGCGAATGAACTCGATGAACTTGTCGAAGCTCGCACCGCCGCGAAAATTGTAAGCTTTGAGAAACCATTCCAGATACGCCGTCCGAGTCGCTTTTGTCCAGCCGGTTTTTAGCATGCGAAGCGATCGAGCATATTCAATCTGCTCTTCTTGACTCGGCGATTTAAGCAAGTGCTCCATCGCTTTATCGGCGAATGTGGGCGACTGCAAGTAAACCAACGTTTCACAAAGTAGCCAATTGAGCTCGAATGCTTTTGCCGGAAAAACCGTCTCAAGTTTTGCGACGAACTTGTCGACGTTTGCTTGTTCAATGGTCCCGAATCGATTGAAGACGATTTCGAGCGTTCGAACGTAAGCCAATTGTCGTTCCAGCGGCAACGCTCTCCAATCGATCTTATCGAGTGCTGAAAGAAGTTTTGCGCCAAGCCCCAAATCGATTGCTGGCGTATCATCTTTACGATGTTGCGGGCAAACACCTCCGACACGTACAGCCGCAAGAACCGCTTCGATTTGCGCCGCCGGATTCGTCTCGGCGAGCGCTTTGGATAGCCAACTATCCAGCGGCTGGTGTTCGAGGGCCGTGCGAGCTGCCCAACGCAAGAATCGGTCGTTGGATGATAGATAAGGCCATGCAGCAGAGACTGCCTGCGGATTCTGCTTGCCGTGAAAACCTTCAAGCAACTTGCGAGTCGTCCTCGCGTTAACGCTTTCCGTGGGCGATGCCGAAGGTTGCGATGCGTTAAAGGAATATCCCTTTGTAACGGATTGCGTCGATTCGTTACCAGCATAACTCACTCGGTAAAGTCCTGATTGCACTCGTCGGCCACCGATGGCGAAGTACATTGCACCATCGGCAGGGTTAATAATTGCGTCTGTTAATGGAAGTGGCGAACCGGAAAGGAATTCTTCTTTCGTCGCGGTGTAACTCGAACCTTGTGGAGTTAAATGAACGGCCCACATTTTGCCCCAGCTCCAATCGAGCACAAAAAGAGCTTTCTGATACTTAGCAGGAAATTTTGCTCCGTAGCCAAACGTCGTACCGGTTGGAGAACCGGGGCCGATATTGATCGTCGCAGGCAAATTGTCAACGTAGAATTCGGGACGCTTGCCAGCTCCGTTTCGCCACCCGAACTCGGAACCGCTTACAACGTGATTTACACGTGTCGGACGATACCATGACGTATTGAAGTCGTATTCCATGTCGGCATCGTAAGTAAAAAGTTCGCCATCTTCATTGAGCGACGCATCGAAGATGTTGCGATACCCACTCGAAAAAATCTCGAACTTTTCACCGTCGGGCGAAACGCGATAGACGATGCCTCCAGGACCAAGCACATCTCGCATGAATCCCTTCCCGTCGGGCATTCGCGGCAAGAGGTGATCTTCGCCCCAAATTGGCGGCACGGGCGAAGTCGATTCGAACTTGGCGGTTTTCGAGCCGTTTCCGCACACCAAATAGAGCGACTTCGCATCGGGGGCAAGTACTACTGCATGAATGCCGTGATCGCCACGCGCTTCCATCTCGCGCAGCATCTCAACTTTATCGAGCTGATCGTCAGCGTTAGTGTCCGATATGCGATACAAGCCCGATGGGATCTTGTTTTCATAATCATTGACTCCGACGTAGAGCGCGCCGAAAGCCCACAGCATTCCATTGACAGCACGAATCTTGACGGCAAGTTTTTCGACATTCTTAGGATCGAGCGGTTGGCCTGCTTTAGGAGCAGAAAAGCGAAAAAGGCCACCGTATTGATCGCTCGCCAGTATTCGGCCTTTGTCGTCCAAGCACAAATTGACCCATGACCCTTGATCACCGCCTGGAACAGAATAAAGCAGTTCAATTTTAAAATCTTTGATGGACTTGATGCGATCGATTGGAGTCGCTTTGTTTTCATTGACGACGGGTCCAACCTGCGACGGTCGTTCACGCTTTACTTTCTCTGTTTCCTTTTTCTTCGCCACAGCCTTCGATGGATCGCTCGCCGCCGCAGATGCTTTTACCTTATCGGCTTTCTTTGCTTTTGCTTTAGGTTCTTTCGCCTCAGGTGCTGGCTGGACCGCTTTTGCTTTTGCCTTCTTGCCAGGTGCATCTACAGCCTTGGCGTCCTTCGGGATCGGATTCTGTTCGATAGTAAGCAACCCGCCGTCGGGTAAGGTTTTTAAATACACGTCTTTGATTTCGACTTTCATCGCCGGGCCACGATGGACTTGGAAAGCTAGCAGCCCTTCTAGCTCGCGTTCCGATTCCTGGAAGTCGATAATGTCAGCGGTTGTCTTACCGTTGACTTGATGGATCAAATGATTTCCATTGACAATAATCTTGTATTCATTCCAATCGGCTACAGTGACTTCGATCGGAGCCTGCTCTTTCGTGACCCACTTTGTTCCTTTGCCGTCGATGATCACAGACTGGCCGTTCTTCGCAACAATCCCGCGACCACGTTCGTCATAGAGCATCGCATTGTTGGCAGCCAGTGGGTGAATATCGCATTGATAGCCGCCGATTGACCATTGGCCAACTTCTTTTAGTTCCCTGCTGCGATATTGAATTCCCGAGTTGTTCCCTGTTTGCCGGATCGTCGCCCGAAATTCGAAATTCTTAACATTCCCGCCTCGCCAAATCAGAAACTGATTATACGGAAGCGGCTCATCCTCTTTGGTAATACCGACGATCGTGTAATCTCGAACGCTCCAAAGTTCGGCATTGCCGTCCCAGCCATCGAGACTCGTCCCGTTAAACAAGGAACGCTCTTGGCCTAAGATTGACGAACCCCAAAGAATACAAAACAAAACAAAGACTTTTCGCATAACGATGTGCAACTCATTCATTTCAAAAAAGGGAATCTGATAAAAATACTTTTCTCAACGCTGGGTGGCACGCCCTCAATCTCGAACTCAATAACAACTTACTTTAATGCAAACATAACTCTCTAAACCCAAGCCGGCTCCCAGCCGGTTCGATAATGCTTATTAAGCATCCATTGAGCGGCGTCAGATCCGGTTACTTGAAGCTGTGACGCATTCCATTTTAGTTGAGTACCAGGAAGGCGAATCGCGATCGTTCCAAGCATGACTGTTTCCGTCAACGGTCCAGAGTAGCCGAAATGCGATGTCGTAGTCCCTACACCGCGGCAGGCATCTGCCCATTGAACGTAGTGATCGACACCCGCAACATTCGGAAGCTCTTTCGATTCGAATTTTTCTTCTGGGAATAGCTTCGGTGTCGCGACATGCGGAATCACCAGCGAACCTTTCGTCCCAATCAAAACCGATCCGGCTGAAGGCAATGGATACGATTCAGGAATATCAGAAAACAACTCTCGCGGTGGTTTGAGTCCTTCACCGTCATACCAAGTTACCGGCAATGATGGATCCAACGTATACTCGGTTTTTGGAAAGACATATTTTACGACCGCCATGTTCGTCCAGGTTTCTCGATGAATGGCTGGGGCTTCGGCGATCATCGATATTGGCGCACTGAGTTTCAGCGAGGTGAATACTGGATCGAGAATGTGACAACCAAAGTCACCGAGCTGTCCGGTACCGTATTCTTGCCAGCCTCTCCAACTAAACGGATGATACATTCCTTCCTTAAAAGGTCGTTCTCCGGCAACGCCTTGCCAAAGATCCCATCGTACGTTCCCAGGAATGGGGTCCGCACCGTCGGGACGTTCGATAGCTCGCGGCCATTTTGGTGTCCCGCTTTGCCAAGAATGAACCGACTTGATTTGGCCGATCAATCCTTTTTGAACCATCGCAACCGACGTTCGATAGGCGGTGTGCGATTGAATTTGATTTCCCATTTGCGTAACGACCTTGAATTTAGTAGCCGCGTTCTGCATTTGTCGGGCTTCATAGAGCGTGTGCGTCAGCGGTTTCTGGCAATAGATATGTTTGCCAAGGTGCATCGCAGCTAAACCAATAGGCGCATGCATAAAATCGGGCGTCGAAACAATCGCGGCGTCGAAGCGTTTTGAATCGTCAAGCAACCGCCGCCAATCGGCATAGGTCGCCGCTTGCGGATATTTTTCAGATGCTTGCCCCAATCGATCTTCGCCGCTATCGATATCGCAAAGCCCTACAACGTCGACCGCCGGACTGGCCGCCACCGCCGTCAAGTCGCCCCAACCTTTACCCCCTGTTCCAATACTTGCCACTCGCAATCTTTCGTTCGCACCAAGTATCCTCTGGTAGCTTACGGCTGAAAAGGCTAATGAAGTGCCGACAAGTGCCGACGATTTGAGAAACTGACGACGCGGAGAGTTATTCGACATAATCGGTGGGGCTCCAAGGAAGCAAGGGTAGTGAGGCAGGTAGGCGTTTATCTCCGACTAACCATTGGCCGAAAAATTATGAGGTAGTGGACTACCTTAAATTGAACGGACACTGATGAACAGAAGACATGGACCTATTGTAAACAATTAACTTTGTTACGTGAGCACAAAAATGCCATTTCGATGCTACGAAATGGCCAGAAATTTATCCAACCTGGAACTGTTGGAAATGCCCAAATGAGAGCCGATGGAGCTAGCCACGGGTTCCGAAAGCACTTGGGATTCATCGAACAGTTGAAGAGAAGAACCTGCGGCTAGCACCGTGCCGCTCACATGTTCAACAGCCCAGACCAACCCTCGCTAGGCGGTTAATCTTTGACTATGATAGTGAACAGTTTTCTAAAATGTTTATCGGGCTTTCCCTTCCTCCCACCCTACTCGATGACTTCAATGCAATTTCTTCAGCATCCGATCCGATCGATCCTGTTCCTACTTTCAGGCTCAGCGTGCCTTACCCTATCGTTAAACTTAAGTGGTGTTCAGGCAGCCGACCGGCTGGTTTTTGAAGCAGCAACCACATCGGGCTTGGCTGCTGAAAAAGCAAAACACATTGTTCTCGTTTCTGGTGACGAAGAATATCGGACTGAAGAATCGATGCCGATGCTGGCGAAAATCCTATCGCAAAAGCATGGCTTTAAATGCACGGTCCTCTTCTCATTCGGACCCGATGGAGCGGATTATATCGACCCCAATAATTCCGCAGGCGTTCGAGGATGGGACGTTCTTGCTTCGGCGGATTTAATGCTGATAGGGACTCGATTTCGTCATCCGTCGTCGGATGACGCCCAGCATATCACGCGCTTTCTCGATACAGGAAAGCCGATCATCGGGATTCGGACATCGACGCATGCATTTAGCGGCAAAGGCAATTTTGGGGGCGTATCCTACGGCGAATTTGGACTCAAAATTCTCGGTGAGACTTGGGTAAGTCACCACGGAAAGCACAAAATTCAAGGCGGACGCGGAGTGCTCGAAGCGTCTCAATCGTCCAATCCTATTTTGAATGGCGTAACAGATATTTTCACAGCGTCGGATATCTACGGTGTTTCACACTTAACCAATGAAGATACGGTTCTGCTTCGCGGAGCGGTTACTGAGTCGCTGGATCCGAAATCGGCCAACGTTGTCGGCGAGCAAAACAAGGTCATGCAACCGTTAGCTTGGCTTCATCGATACCAACGTCCCAATGGCAGCGGAACCGGAAACGCATTCTGCACGACCAGTGGCGCTTCGCTCGATTTTGTGAATGAAGATTTGCGTCGCCTAATTGTCAATGCAGCGTATTATCTAACCGGTCGCGACGTTCCTGCCAAAGCCGACGTTGCCTTCGTCGATGCGTTCTATCCTAGTTTCTATGGCTTTATCAAGGATCCTTCCTTTTGGAAAAATGCCACTCTAAAACCCGACGATTTTGGACTTGGAAAATCTCCCGTTCGTCCAGATGTTCCTGAGTCTCCCGATTGGCCATTTCGCGACACTCCAAAAGCTAAGTTGCCCCCCAAGGACGCTGGTGCTTTGCGGCAATCTCCTCGGTTGCAATTTAAGCAGCGGCAAAGGATTGCATTTGTTGGCGGGTCGCTGGCTGAAAGAATGAATTTATTCGGTTACTTCGAAAGTCTCTTGCATACGCGTTTTCCTGACAAGCAACTCTGCATCCGCAATTTTGGCTGGCCAGCAGATGCCGTTGGACTGCAGCAGCGACCGGATAACTACTCCAAGATCGACGACCCTTTCGAAGTTTTCGGTCCCGAAGTTTTTATTTGCTTCTTTGGCTTCAACGAACACTTTGATGGCGTCTTACCCGAGAAATTAAAAGCGTTTCGAGATCAGTATCAAACGTGGATCGACAATGCGAAAAAGAAATTTACCAAGGACGGTGTCGAGCCAAAATTTGTTCTGATTAGCCCGATTGCTTTCGAAGCATCGGATAGTCGCTATCTCCCTGACGGTGCGTCAGATAACAAAGTCTTGGAAGCTTATACTAAAGAAATCGCCAAGCTGGCAAACGAGAGTGCCTTTCCGTTTGTTGATTTGTTTGCTCCCACTCTCAAAGCATTTAACGAAGTAGCGGGAATACAGCACACGACCAATGGCGCCCATCATAACGAGCACGGCGACCGAGTCATCGCGGTGCAGCTCGATCAAAGCCTTTTTGACGATCGGCATCCAACAGGTGTCGATATTTCAAAATTTGCGAAGATTCGAGAAGTAGTCAACGACAAGTCTTGGATGCATTTGCAAGACTATCGGATGCTCAATGGCTGGTACGTCTACGGTGGTCGCCGGACTTGGGATACCGAAACCTACCCTAAGGAATTTCAAAAAATCCGCAAAATGGTCGACGTCCGCGATCAGTACATTTGGGATTTACTCGCCGATAAGCCCGTTGCCGACAAACCTGATGACTCAAAGACAGGCGAAGTTTTTATTCCCGAGACAATGTTTGGAACTCGTGACGAGAAGTTTCGCGAAAAACGCGAACCAACCACCTTGATTTATCCGACGCCGGAAGAGTCGATCGCACAGATGAAAGTTCCTGAAGGCTTTGAAGTACAATTATTTGCCTCGGAACGCGAATTTCCCGAGTTTGCGAATCCTACGCAGCTCGCCTTTGATAGCCGCGGTCGATTGTGGGTCTCATGCATGATCAATTACCCGCAATGGCTACCAGGGGCGTCGAAGCCAGGTGATAAGCTTTTTATCTTGGAAGATACTGACAAGGATGGCAAGGCCGATATTTGCAAGACGTTTTACGATAAGCTGATTTGCCCGACGGGTTTCCAGTTTTTTCAAGATGGGGTTTTAGTGGTCGATGAACCGCGTATCCTCTTTCTTCGCGATACCGATGGCGATGACAAAGCCGATGAAGCGACCCAGCTCATCGATGGAATTGCGACCGACGATACTCATCACACCATGGGGGCTTTCGAGTTCTCACATAGCGGTCGACTCTTTATGTTGGAAGGCGTTTCGATGTCAACGGCACTGGAAACTCCTTGGGGGCCGTTCCGCAACAAGGGGCCATCGGGAGCTTATGTTCTCGATCCGCTCTCGATGAAAATGGAACATTTTCGGACTCCAGGTTATGGAAATCCATGGTGCTTAGTCTTCGATCAATGGGGGCAGGGAATAATCGGCGACGGAACCAATGCCCAGCAACATTGGACAAGCCCACTCTCTGGATTTCCAGTTTCATCGCGCCGAACGATGACTCCGAATTTTGATAACGAAGGAATGCGACCAGCCGTCGGCAACGAATTCTTGCTATCGCGGCATTTTCCTGACGATGTTCAAGGGCAATTTATTTATGCTTGCGTGATCAACATGCACGGTATGCCACGCTTTACCATGGAAGACGAAAGCGGAACGGCGGGTTTTTCTGGCAAACGCATCGAAAATCTGTTGGATTCAACCGATAATTTCTTTCGTCCGGTCGATCCGCAGATCGGACCCGATGGTGCACTTTGGTTCGGCGATTGGTGTAGCGCTTTAATCGGGCACATGCAGTATTCTCAGCGCGACCCGAATCGCGATCATGAACACGGTCGAATGTATCGACTGATTAACAAAAACAAACCGCTGCTTGAACCGGTTACCCAAGCTGGTAAAACAATCCCTCAGTTATTACAACAACTTAACGAGTACGAGCCACGAACACGCTATCGAACGCGAACCGAACTGCGGACCCGCAACGCTGACGATGTTTTGGCAGCCGTTTCTCAATGGATCGATGGCGAGTCGTCGCCAAACAAACTTTGCGAAGCCATGTGGACGCAGGAGAGTTTCCGTCGACTAGATCCAAAGTTGGTCGATCGCATTATGGAATGCGATGACTTTCATGCTCGAGCCGCCGTCGTTCACAGCGTGATCGACACGCGAGACTATTGTCCAAATGCCTTTGCTTTGCTTCGCCGAGCTGCCAAAGATAACCACCCACGAGTTCGTTTAGAAGCGGTGCGAGGACTTAGCTTTTTCCAATCGCTTGAATCTGTGGAAGTCACGCTAAGCGTTACCGATCTTCCGCTCGACTACTGGTTGGACTACACCATCGAGCATACTTTGCTGGCTTTAAAGCCCATCACTGACGAAGCCGAGAAGAGCGGGACTTTTTTCGCAAATGCCCCGAAGAAATGGAAAGACTATTTCGACACCTTCAAACGCTCAACCGGTCCAGGCGGTTTGGCCGTCAAACCGCTCATGACGGCCGAGGATCCCGAGGCTAGCCAAACGCAGCGAGAAAAAGCCATCACGACGCTGGCTGGTATCAAAGGCGGCAAAGCAAAACAAGGTGAAGTTGTCTTTACTCGCGTCTGTTCGGCCTGCCATGTGATTGGGAAAGTTGGCAAGGAATTTGGTCCGAAACTTGAAGACGTTGGCATCAAGTACAAACGAGAAGAGCTTGTAAAGCATATGCTTTGGCCAAATGAAAAAATCGCGAAGGGGTTCGAAACCGTTCAAGTGCTCACGACGGATGGTGAAGTCATCAACGGCTTTATTCTCAAGGAAACAGAGGCGGTACTAACGCTAGGCACATCGACCGGAAAGCCAGCCGAAGTCCTCAAGGACGATATCGAAGTTCGCAAGGAGATGAATGCTAGTTCGATGCCCGAGGGACTCATCAAAACCATCGCGCCATCGGAGTTTCTCGATCTACTCGAATTTCTCGCGGCGCAAAAGAAAGTCGACAAGTCGAAGGAAGAACCGTAGCGAAAGTCGTCAAGACTTTCGAGTTCGCCTTCGGCTGACTGTTAAACGAAATTCTTGCTGCTGGCGGATTGAAAAATGCGATTAACCAAGTACCCCTAAATTTAGGTAGTTATTCTTAACTGCCTCTTAAACGCGTTCGGCAACTCGGAGTTTTGCACTCCGCGAACGCGGATTTTCTTGACATTCACGATCGCTTGGCCCAATTGGCTTTTTGGTTAGTCGATTGAGTAAAGGGTGATCGCGAAAAGCGTTCTTCACCAATCGGTCTTCGAGCGAGTGGAAACTGATGGCGAGAAAGCGGCCGCCCGGTGCTAGGTGTTTCGGGAGCTCTTGCAACGCAAATTGAAGATGTTCAAGCTCTTCGTTGACGGCGATCCGCAACGCTTGAAAAGTCCGTGTCGCTGAGTCGACCCGCCCATGCGTTCGTCCCGGCACGACGCGATGAATAAGGTCGTGAAGTTGCTCGGCGGTCGTCACCGGATTGCTTCGACGGCGTTCGACGATCGCTTTGGCAATTCGGCGACTAAACCGTTCTTCTCCGAACTCGTAGATGATATTGGCGAGCTTCTCTTCGCCGATCCACGCGAGTAATTCACTGGCAGGTATTCCTTCGGTTGGATTAAATCGCAAATCGAGTGGCCCACCCGTTCGAAACGAGAAACCTCGATCGCGACATGCCAGTTGGTCACTGGATAATCCTAGATCGAGCAGAATGAGATCAATCTGAGGAATGGAGAGTTCTTCAAGCACCGTTGGCAGCTCGCGATAACTTTGACATACCAGATCGATACGCGGAGCATCCTGTACACCGATCGCCTGTACACCGATCGCCTGTACACCGATCGATAGAATACTGCGAGATCGTTCAATGGCCTCCGGATCGCGATCGAGTCCAATGAGTCTGCCTGATGCGTTTAGTTTTTGAAGCAGCAATTTTGCATGACCAGCTCCACCTAACGTCCCATCGACGAGCGTCATCGATTCCGAGACGTTTGACCATTCGATAACTTCGGCGTTGAGAACAGGTACATGTGCGGTAGCAATTGGCAACATGCACTTACATGATCGTTGAAGAGAACAAAAGAAAAACCGTCCGCCAGCTTCGGGCAGGAATGACTGCTGCTTCACAGTCAAGCCTGCGGAAAAAGCCAGTGGCCGTAGGCTTTTTCTCTTCCCGAGCTGGAGAACTTCGGTCTTTGAGGTACCACCCATCCAGGTGGTTCGACGAAACCTTCAAACTCAGCATATCCATCTGTCGTGCTGAGTCAACCGAATACTTTGGCCAACTTTAGCGGAATCGTTCGGCTGTTTCCGTAGGTCCATTGGCCACCGGGAGTTGCATCGCCAGAATAATTCTTTGGACGCTTGTTGCGAATCGTCGACAAATGGGAAAGGCAGCTAAAAAAACCATCATTTAACCGGCAAATTGCCCCTAGACTTGCCCGAATCGCGTGATCATTGCAGACGACCTTAATAGAAATATTACGGTCAGCCACGGTTACCTGGCGAGCCACAAATCTCTCAGGATGCAACCCGCACATCTGCAGTGTAGCGTGACGCTCCGCCGTCGCAAATCACGACGGCGGAGCGTCGTGCAACACTTTTCTCTACCGCAAAAATTGAATCCGATAGAACACAGCCCGACCGATTTATCTATTGTTTCGCATCGCTTGCAAGCATCAGCTTTTCAAGTTCTTGGCGCGGATGGTTGGCGATGAATCGATCGAGTTCCGCTAGTTCAGGCTTCGTGTCGCTGAGTCGTGATTTTCGAATTACCAGTCGAGCTGAGACGGCTGTTGAATCGCCTTTGGTGCCGGTGGCTTTCAACGAAACTCGGTCCTGTTCATCCTTGATCATTTCGACTGTGATATCGAGCGTGTTGCCAGGCTCCATGAAGTCGGCAAATTTCACGTTCTTGGCTTCTTCTAAGTGAAGTACGGAACAGTTGAAGTCGTCGGTTGCACGAATCAAGAGGCAAGCTGCTTGATACAACGCTTCCAGCATCAGGACTCCGGGCATCACAGGAAAGAGCGGAAAATGATCGCGAAGGTAGTCTTCGTCGGCTCGAAGGGTCCGCGTCGCCGTGATCCTCTGCCCAGGAATGAGTTCGGTAATTTGATCGAGTTGTCGAAACTTCATAGTGGAGATCGTTTATGCAAAGCGGAGCTGAAATTGCCGGCCGAAAATAGAGCGGTACTAGGCATTCTGCCGTCAAATGTTAAGCTTATCAACGGTATTACCGAAGAATTCTTTAACTATTTAAAGCAAATGTTTCAGACACTACCGACCGCTCCACCCGATTCGATTCTCGGACTCGCCGACGTTTTTCAAAAAGACCCTCGCGATAAAAAGATCAACTTGACCGTCGGTGTCTATCGAGACGAACAAGGTCAGACGCCGATTTTAGCGACCGTCAAGGAAGCCGAACGACGACTGGTCGCAGATGAAAAGTCGAAAGGATATCTCGGAATCGACGGACATCCGGACTACCTCAAACAAGTCGTCGAGCTTGCCTTGAAGGATGCAGCCGAAACGAATCGTGTCGCTGCGGTTCAGACTCCCGGAGGAACCGGAGCTTTGCGAGTCGGCGCGGAAACAGTCGCGCGATTCTTTCCAACGTCTCGTGTTTGGGTAAGCAATCCGACCTGGGTCAATCATAATTCGATTTTCGCCGCCTGCGGATTAGATGTCGAAACCTATCCGTATCTCGGTGCCGACAAAACCTCGTTCGACTTGAATGCCATGCTCGAGCACCTTCAGACGCACGGGCGCGAAGCCGACTTGGTTTGCCTGCATGCTTGTTGTCACAATCCAACAGGCATTGATCCGTCGACCGATGATTGGATCGAGATTGCGAAACTTATGAAGAGCAAACGGATGATTCCGTTTGTCGACTACGCCTACCAAGGATTTGGAGAAGGTTTGTATGAAGATGGAATCGGCTTACGAACACTTTTGGCTTCGAATCCAGAAGCGATTATCTGTAGTTCGTATTCCAAGAACTTTGGCTTGTATAGCGAGCGGGTAGGGGCTGTCATGTTCGTTCATGAGAATCCGTCTAGTGCGGCAGCAACATTGAGCCAGTTAAAACAAACCGTGCGTGCCAACTATTCAAATCCTCCTAGACATGGAGCTGCGACAGTCGCCTTGATTCTTGGCGACGCGAAGCTTCGATCGGAATGGGAACTTGAAGTAGCTGCGATGCGCGATCGCATTTCAAAAATGCGTTCAATGTTCGTTTCAGGCATGGCCTCGACCAATGCCGGACGCAATTTCAGCTTCTTGCTCACGCAGAAGGGAATGTTTTCCTATACCGGTCTGTCGCCGATGCAAGCCGACTGGCTCAAGAGCGAACGCGCCATTTATTTGGTAGGAACCGGTCGGATCAACGTGGCTGGTATCAGCGAATCCACCGTGTCGTATATCTGCCAATCGATCGCTGATTGCTTAGCAGCCACCGGAAAAAGCTAAGCTACGTCTTCGAGTGAAAGACAATGGCATATTTCTTTAATATTGTTTATGGGATCGCGATCCTCTTTTGCCTTCCGTGGCTGATCATCCGAAGTATTCGAACAGGTCGATACCAAGCTGGCTGGAAAGAAAAATTCTTCGGTTACGTTCCTAAAGTAGAATCAGCAAATTCAGTTGTTTGGCTGCACGCGGTGAGTGTAGGCGAAGTCCAACTGCTTTGGACGTTGGTCGCAGGAATCGAGAAGCGTTATCCAAGTTGCAGCCTGTGTATTTCAACTACGACGCAGGCTGGAATGGAGATCGCTGAAAGGGCTTTCTCCAAACATACGGTGTTCTATCTGCCATTGGATTTTACATGGTCGGTTCGTCAAGCGATGAAACGAATTCAGCCAAAGCTGCTCGTGCTGGTCGAACTCGAGGTCTGGCCGAACTTGATTCGAGCAGCCAAGCGCGCAGGTTGTGCGGTGGTGATCGTCAATGGTCGACTTAGCAAACGCAGTTTCGAAGGGTACCGCCGATTTCGCTGGCTCATTCGACCCTATTTTGCGATGTTGGATTTCGTTGCCACACAAGATGCTGACTATGCGACCCGCTTTGAAGCGATGGGAGTGGCAAAGTCTCGGGTCTTATCGGTTGGAAATCTGAAATTCGATGGTGCATGCCCAGATCGCGCGCATTCCGAAGTTGTTGTGCGCAAGACTCAACTTTGTCTAGCCACGGATGACGTAGTGTGGGTCGTAGGAAGTACGCAAGCGCCGGAAGAGCAATACGCCTTGGACGTTTTTCGAAAGATCAAGCCAACTTTTCCGAAACTCAAACTGATCGTGGTTCCACGTCAACCCGATCGATTTGACGAAGTCGGGCGATTGCTCGCGACCTCCGGTTTTAAAGTTGATCGGAGAAGCCAACGCGAGCAATCCTCATCAATCGGTTGGGAGATCCTGCTAGGCGACACGGTAGGCGAACTACGATGGTGGTGGGGACTGGCAGATATCGCCTTTGTCGGTGGCAGCTTTGGCGATCGCGGTGGCCAAAACATGATCGAACCAGCAGCCTTCGGTGTTTCGACGGCTGTCGGGCCCAATACCAAGAATTTTGCTGATATCATTCGCATTCTTCGAGAATCACAAGCCATAACGCAGCTCGATTCGCCTGAAGATCTTTACACTTGGGCAGTAGAGAATCTTACGTCCGAAGAACATCGACGAAGCATCGGGACTAGAGCCAGCCATATAGCCGCCGAGCATCGCGGAGCCCTTGAAAAGACCTTGGATGCCCTTTCGCATTGGTGCACAAAGCCAGCAAAATAGATGACTTTTGTCATTGCGCAGCGAGTCGAAAATCCAAATTGCCTTTTTAAAAAGTCGATGTTCGAGCCACAGCATTTCGGCGCGAGGGTGTCTCGCCCGCTAACTAAAGGTCGAAGCAATGCTTGTATTTCGGTGCGCGGGCGTCCCGCCCGCAAAGGCCGGAGTTGCGCAGCACCGCCCGTTCGCGGCCAAGCTATAATGATTTTTCATTAGCTATAATGATTTTTCATTGCCGAAGAATTTTTGAGATTGTCTATCTGGTCGCCCACCCCCCGCTTGTTGGAGAAGCAACGTTATGTTTTTGTCGAGATCGCTGTCAACTTCCGTTTTGTTCGTTTCTCTCAGTTCTGTTTTTGCAACGCTTTACGCCGACGATTCTATGAACAATTGGACACGCTTTCGCGGAGCCAATGGGCTAGGCGTACTCGAAGACTGTTCCGTTTCGCTACCGTGGAAACCCGAGCAAGTACTTGGTCAAATTGATTTGCCAGCCTTTGGTAACGGCTCACCCGTCATCTGGGGATCGACGGCATTTTTGCTTTGTGGCGACCAATCGAATGCTGATCGCTATCTTGTGGCGGTCGATATTGAAAAGCCACGTAAGCTCTGGGAAAAAAAGTATGCTTCGAGTGTGCATAAGCTTCATGTGCTTAGCTCATTTGCCTCGAGTACCCCCTGCGTCGACGCCAAGCAAGTTTATTGTGCTTGGGGTTCCCCTGAAAGCCTAACAATCAAGGCCTTCACGCATGACGGCCAAGAAGTTTGGTCGCGTGATCTAGGGCGGTATGAAACACAACATGGATTTGGAACGTCTCCAATTATTGTTGGCGATCTTGTGGTGTTATTCAATAGTCAAGATGCCGAGGAACTTCCTGCAGGCGTTGAACCAGGAACAGAATCGATGATCGCTTTGGATCGATCGACGGGCGCCACGGTATGGGAGACGCCGCTCAAGGCTACGCGAGTTTGTTATGGGGTGCCTTGTGTAACGACCATCAATGACAAAGAAGCAATCTTATGTTCGA
This sequence comes from Pirellulaceae bacterium, assembly GCA_034408855.1. Taxonomy (GTDB): domain Bacteria; phylum Planctomycetota; class Planctomycetia; order Pirellulales; family Pirellulaceae; genus JAIYDQ01. The sequence continues at coordinate 36,642 of JAWXCK010000152.1, read as the reverse complement.
GTACCGGGAGCGGCTTTTTCGCTCTCGATGCGAAAACGGGAACGCCTCTTTGGTCGCCAGTTCCATCGATTTTTGAAAAGCGAGTCTGCTCTTCGTTGCTTCACACCGGCTCGCTTTTGATATCGACTGAAGGCTCTGGCGGCGGCGGAAATATACTGTTTGCCGTCAAAGACGACGGCTCTCAGGAAGAGGTTTATCGCATTTCGAAGGCGGCTCCCTACGTCCCAACGCCGATTGCGAAGCGCGACATGATTTTTTTATGGGCGGACAATGGCGTCGTTTCGTGTCTCGATGCGAAAACGGGATCAACGCATTGGAGCGAGCGGATAGGCGGTGACGTTTCGAGTTCGCCGGTTATTCTTGGTGATTCGTTAATAGGCATTTCACGCCTGGGCGTCGTTACTATTTTGGCTGCCGATAAAACATTTCAGAAGCTCGGTGAAGTGGCGATGGAGCAAACTGTGCGATCGACACCTGCAGCTACGAAAGATCGGATACTCATTCGCAGCGATGAACAGCTTTGGGTTATCGCACCGTGACTATCTTCGATTCGAACAAGCTCTTAACGCTAGCTCGCAATGGCGATACCGCAGCTACGGGGCAGTTGTTCGATCATTTTCGACCTTACTTGTTCGTCATTGCGCAACGTCAACTGGACGGTCGCTTAAAGGGGAGACTCGATCCAAGCGACGTACTCCAGACAACGTTTTTAGAAGCCCATCGAGACCTACCTGATTTCCGAGGTCGAGATATCAATTCGCTCTTAGCATGGCTTCGACATATCTTGCGCAACAACATCGAAACCGTCCACCAACGCCATTTGGGGGCATTGAAGCGTTCGGCAAAACGAGAAATCGGCGGCATTATTCGAGATGCCGACGGCCAGCCTTTGCCGTTGGAAAAGCTGCTGCAAGCAGACACATCGTCGCCGAGCCAGCGGGCAATGCGAGACGAAGCCGCTGCGTCGCTCGCGCTTTGCATGACACAAATTCCGGAAACGCAATGCGAAGCGATTCGTCTTCGGTATATCGAAGGGCTATCATTGCGAGAAATCTCTGAGCGCATAGACAAGTCGGAGATGGCCGTTGCCGGCTTGCTCAAACGCGGCCTTAAATCGCTTCGCACCGATCTTGTCGCCTTTCAGAGTTCGAGCCAGCAACTCTAGTATCGCACATCATCGGCTCGCAATTGGACAATCCCAAAAGTCATTCTTTCTAAGCCGATCGACAGCATTGGGCGCAAAGAAAAGCTTCCCCGCTCGCTTGACACCTCTCTACAGTGCATCGCCTCAGCAGAACTGCAGCTGACATCGAGGCAGATCGTCAATGGAAGAGTTTGTTTAGTAATCCCGTATTGAAATTCAAGGATAAAAAGATGTTGAAGAATTGGTTTGTAAGTGCTGCGTTCGTACTCGTTGGTTCAGTGTTCGCTACGTCGAGCTTTGCGGACGAGAAAGTGTTAGTAAAGGACGACATTGTCGGCGTCGCCGCGGGCAACGAAGCGTTTTCAACGCTGGTTGCTGCCGTGAAAGCGGCTGGCTTAGTCGAGACTCTAAAAGGCAAGGGGCCGTTCACGGTTTTTGCCCCAACCAACGAGGCGTTTGATAAGCTCCCGAAGGGAACGGTTGAGTCGCTTTTAAAACCTGAAAACAAGGAGAAGCTGGTTGCGATCTTGACTTATCATGTTGTCGCTGGAAGCGTGAAAGCGGCTGATGTCGTGAAATTGGATAAAGCCAAGACCGTACAAGGATCGGACGTCACAATCGAGATCAAAGATGGTAATGTGTTTTTGAACGGCAAGGCGAAAGTTGTCAAGACTGACATTGCGGCGTCAAACGGCGTCGTGCATGTTATCGACACAGTAATACTACCTCCATCAAAGTAGTATTCAAGTTGCCGGCTAGGTAACAATCACTTGACTTAAAGTAAGGCCCGCGTCGATTGACGCGGGCTTTTTTTGCAAAGGCCAATTTTGGATCGATTCGCTTTAGTCCACTCGATGGGTAGCACTGAAAACTCTAAATCGCAAATTCGGATTGCTGCAGCGACTTCGCCAAAGCTGCTTCCGAGGCGGGGTTCGCCGACTAATTTACTTATCAGGAGACGGTTAAAGAAATTCCACGCTTGTCTCGAATACCAATGCCGTATCAGATCTTCGATCCGCATGGTTTGGCTGGCTTGATCTACTGGTATGCCATTTGCCCTCAACATTATTTTGTTGTTATTTGTTGCGCAATTTAGCAATCGCAACAATCAGGAAGCGGCTCTTGCGCCGGCAGCAGTACCATGCTCGCCAACGTTACCTGTCTACTATACGAAGCAAAAATTCGTTGCGGCGCAGGATACTCGCTCCAATCGGCGATGGGGCGCCTCGCGTTGCGACATTCTTTGGGATAACGAACCCCATTCGCCCTTCCGCATTCTTCTTAGCCTCCTCCATGAATACCGGCGTCGTCATCGCAACTTTTTCCTTTACTTCATTCGCACCACTGAAGTAGTTTCAGGATTTCATTTTCGCACTGCGGAAAATCCGCCGTCCATTCCAATGACTTGCCCAGTCATCCAGCTTGACGTTGAAGAAAGTAAATACTCGGCTAAACTCGCAACATCCTCGACTGTGCCAACTCTCTTCAGTGGATAAAGTTCGCACATCGACTTCCGCTTCTCGGGCGTCGAAAGGAATCGAGAAGCCAATCGTGTTTCCGTCAAAGCCGGCGCGATACAGTTCACGCGAATAGATGGTGATAGCTCGGCTGCTAGGGTCCGCGTCAATCCTTCGACGGCTCCTTTACTGGCCGCAACCGAGGCATGCATGGGTAAGCCTTGAGCAACAGCAACGGAACTAAACAAAACGATTGCCGAAGTTTCCGGAACCTGCAAAGCTGGCAAGACAGCTTGGATACAACGAACAATGCCAACAACATTGAGCACATAGTCGTCGATCATTGCTTGAGGTTTCAATTGGCGAATGCTCCCCAAGTTTATCGATCCAGGGCAGTAAGCCAGTCCATCAATCGACGACGGCAACTTACTTGCGTCAATTTCATCCTTGGTCACGTCAAGTTGCAGATAGGCTACATTGGGCAGACTCTCTAAGTTTTCGTTGGTTCGAGAAAGTACAGTGACACTCGCACCGCTTTCAAACAATCGCCAAACCAGCCCGAAGCCAATCCCATGACTCCCCCCTACGATCACGTAGTTTTTGTTTACCATCATGTTCTTACCGTCGTTAATCGAAGTTCATCAAGGTCGACTTCTCCGGCCATCTCTTGAAGTTTGGATACGGCACGCGCTTCGAGTTGTCGAACACGTTCTTTGGAGACACCTAGTCGATTAGCGAGATCCTGAAGAGTCCGCACCTGTCGATGAGAACCCAGTGCATAACGGCTGCGAATGATGAATCGCTCGCGGCGATCAAGTCGCTTGAGCATGAATGCCGTCAGCGAACGCAGGCCTCCCCAAAATTGATCGGTCATCGTTGAAGGTTGTTGAGAATCGAGCTGCTCAAATGCCCATTCTTCTGCGTCGCGAACAAATCGAGCTTCATGCTCACGAGCCGCCACAACGCAGTGATAAGCGGTTCGAGAAACAGCCCGGTATGCATAGGTGCTAAAGCGAAAACCGCGTTCAAAGTCAAACTTTTCAACCGACTGCATCAGAGTAACGATTCCTTCGCTCAACATTTCGTCGAAACATTGTTGCGGCGTGACATATTTTTTGACGATCGATATGACCAAACGGATGTTTGCTTGGATGATATGGTCTCGAATTTCTTGTGCGCTTCGCATCATCTTCTCGATGGAGTCGATCGCCTGTGGGTCGGGAGTATTGACATCGATACCAGCGCGAAGTTCAGAAGCGCGAAATTTAAGTTCATTCATTTGACGGAACAAACTTTGTTCTTCTGCGGGCGTTAATAAACCGGCTTGGCAAAGCCGGCTCAAGTGCTCCGGCAACGATCGAAGTTCTTCGACCTCTTTAGCGAGCGATGTTTTTTCCTCCAAGACGATATCGAGGCATTCGACCTCGGACGCTTTAAAACTAGCGTTCGGGATGAATTCGATGCTCATGCACAGCACGGCTGCCGTTCGCTCAGAAATCGTCCCCTTGTGTTCCATTTTTTGCTTCTTGCCGCTACTGGGCCTTTTAAGAGCAACCATTTTTAAAACCTCCAGTTAATGTAAATCGTTCAAACCGTTCATCCTTTATACCGGTGGTTGGCGTCGGCGACAACCAACAAAACGTTCAAAACGTTCAAAGTTTAAATCTGAGTTCGCGATATTAGGCGAGTGTTCTCGATCCTTTCGTATTGAAAACACTTGATTCATGGCGTATAATGAGATGTGGCAAGTTTACGACCTGACTGAATGAGATTTTTAAAAAACGGCCAAAACGACCATTAATGAAAGATTTACTCTCTCCCAAGCAGGTTGCCAGAGCGTTCAATGTGAGCGAATCGTCGGTAAAGCGTTGGTGTGATAGTGGTCAAATTCCGACGCAATACACCGTCGGAGGGCATCGCCGGATCAACTTGAGCACGATGATAGCGCTAGTGCGGGAAGGAAAGCACACCTTGGTGCATCCTGAAGCACTTGGACTGCCGGCGACAAGTGGTCAGACCATTCGGGTGATCGACCGGGCGAGAGAGCAAATGACGTTGGCATTGCTTGAAGGCGAAGAAGCTCGATGCCGCCAACTTGTCATCGATTTATACTTGGCCGAACACAGCCTGAGTGTGATTTGTGACGGAGTGCTTTGCGCATCGTTTGCGGACATTGGTGATCGTTGGTCCTGTGGGACAGCAGAAATCTATCAGGAGCGGCGCGGCTGCGAAATTGCTTTGCATATCTTGAAAGATCTTCGATCTTTAATCCCTTCGACTCCAACTGGTGCGCCCTTAGCGATGGGTGGGTCACCTGCTGGCGATCTCTATAGTCTCGGCACGGCGATGGCAGAGTTGGTACTTCGCGATTCAAGATGGAATGCCGTGTCATTGGGTGACAATCTACCATTCCATACACTCAGTGCGGCGATTCGAACGAACCACCCCAAGCTATTCTGGCTTAGTTGTACTTATATCGCGGATGAACAGGCGTTCCTTGATGGTTATCGAGCGCTCTACGATGAACACAGTGCCGAAGTCGCATTTGTGCTAGGAGGTTTCGCGTTGAGCGAAGAAATCCGCCGCAAAATTAACTATTCGGCCTACTGCGACAACATGCAGCACTTGGAGGGATTCAGCCAAACATTACGGGTCGCACTCGAAAAGCAGTCACCTGCATGACCATCGGCATTCGCAAATGGGGCATAAAGATAGTAGGCGGAGAACTCTTAGCAGCACAAACGTTCCTTAGATTTACCTCTCGAATGGATCGCTGGAAGATTCGATGGATATTTTCCGTTGCTTTCGCTCTCGATCTAGAACTTGATACGACTCGATGGGATCGAATCTCGATTCACGAAAGCTGGCGAGAGCGGCGACAGACCAGGTGGTAGCCATCATGGAAATGAACTGGTCCTTGCCATGTGGGTCGCCGTTGTCAAAAAACACCTGGACTGGTTTAGCGCGTGTTGCGACGTGCCATGATCCGTCCGATTCCTGAGTCCCGAGGAGAAACTTGATTCCCTTGATGAATTCACGTTCCCGATAAACGCTCGTTTTGTCGTAATACGAAACTTGAGCCAAGATCAAGAGTGATTGGCCGGTCGCGTAGGCATCGCTTGCCATTTCAGGGGTCTGGCCCCAACCACCGTCGCCACGTTGCTGGCTCCAAAGTTTTTCAGTACGCATTCTCAGTCGGTCATTGTCTCGCAAATCCTCCGCCCCTTTCGAGAATAAATCGGGCGAGTTCGTCGTTTCGTTTGCCGGTGCAAGTAATTCGCGGGCGTGCTCTTTTTCCAGCATATAGTCCAACCAAATCAAGCCATTCAATTCTTCAAGGCTATCGGTTTCGTCCGCATGACGCGACCACTCCCTTGCTTTCATAAAAACTTCGCGAAGCCGCTTAGTCTCAGCGCAGTCAACTCCGTAGGCTCGCAATCCATAGACGGCGATGGCAGTTGTCATCGAGCGAGAAGAAGCGGCGGGTGGTCGCAACGACTGAAAGTTCCATGCACCATCTTCTGCTTGGGTCTGCAGGAGGTATTCGAGCATCGCGTCGATCGTCGCATTGTGTTTCGCTCCCGCCAAATCCATCGCCCAAAGGCCGTAAGCCACCGTAAGAGCTTGGCCGCCCACACCCTTGCCTTCACGCATCGATTCTCGCTTTCCGGAAAAAGACTCTTCCGTAAACTCCAAAATGGATCGAGTTAATTCATGTTGCCAAAAGTCGGTGGGAGGTTCGCGGTGAACACTAAAATTATCTGAATAGTGGCGGCGATTTAGCGATTCGGCTAAAAGAGGAAGCGTTTGATGATGGCACGAAAAGCACTGTCGGTTTGACGGATAATTCTTGGCCCCTTTTTCTATCAATGCATAACCGCGATCCAATGCTTCGGTCAAACCATCCGACTTCCGAAACGCTAGTTCTTCCTGCCACGAGACTCGCTCCCTAATCGACTTTGCTTTAGCGTTCCCCTCTCCAAAGATGGAACTCGATATCGGAACATGTAAGAGGAAGCAAAAGCTAAAGGCGATCAAGTTCTTTATAGGAAGCATGCGATTACCCTCACCACCATCATGAATCGAGTCGATCTGATATTCTACAGGCAAAATGGCCTCGCAAACAATGTATTACCGAATTCATCGGAAAATTGTCGCTCAACATACTACCACATCGTACGCGTACCCTATGCAAGTCACGAGTTCAAATATTTCCCGATGTCCGGAATGCCGATTGCAAATTGACCGGTGCGGTAAAGAGTCGGATCAGGGCTCGATCTTGGTTTTGTTGAACGATGCTCATGTCGAGCGGATTGACCTGACCGTCTTTGTTCAAATCGTAGATATTGAAAATGTTTGCTGAGTTCATCGCGTACGACAGATTGTTCCGGACAAACTTAAAATCGGTCGTATCGGTGCGAACAATCGTTGGCGTTCCGAAATTGCCTTGATCAACATCGCCGACGGCGTTACCGACTTCGTAAAGTCGATCGCAGTGATCGGATTGCCGCTTCCGTCGCCAAACGCAGAACTTGTCGATCGATTGTAAAAGAGCTGTCGATTCTTGACGATCGAATTCGCAGTGATACTGAACGTTACCGTGGTGTCGACCAAACCATCGTTGGCGGTGATCGTGATCAATTGATTCACCAATCTTGTCGTCGGTTGGTAAGACCAACTCCAAGTACCATCGAGATTCTTGACAACATCTCCTACCGTTGCACTTAAAGTTACCATATCGCCGTCGATATCGTTCCAGGTTCCCGCGTTCGTAAACGTATCCAATACGTTTACGGTAACGCTGGCGAAATTTCGCGCCAACGTTGGCGGATCGTTGCCAGGGTTGACAAGTATACTGGCAATTACGGTTGTCGAGCTGAGCGAACTCGTAAAGAGTTGGCTTGGAATGACCGCTGTACCTTCCAATGTTTCATCCGATTGCTCCCAAGCTCGATACGACAAACCGACTACGATTCCGTTGAAATTCAAGGCTGGCAAGAAGCCTACGCGCGAGTTGCTATCGCTGGCTAACAAGAGGACTTTGCCGCCTAAGAGTTGCGACGCAACCGCCGAGTAATTCGTCCCATCGGTGGCATACTCCCAAATTCCATTGCTATTATCAACAGCCGTGACGGCTAAACCGAGGGCAGGGCCATCCGCATCGATGACCTGACTGGTCAGCAACGAAGAAACCAGGGTTCCTGGATTTGACGCGACTAGCAGATCCTCGTCGATTGCTTGCAACGCATTCGATCCCGATGAAAATGGAGCTTGATTGATGATTATCCGGAAGGACGTGACATAATTGCCATTGTCTAGGCCAAGTATGACGGTGCTCTGTCCAGGCGTGTACTGCGGTTTGACTATGAAGAGAACGTCGTCGGCAGTGTCAAAATCATTATCCGGGCCTGCATTGCGAAGTTCATAAGCAACAGGCGAACGAGCATCGATCGGATTCAGTTCTTCGCTGAACGTCAACCTCACGTCGGTCGGTAGCGTAGCTGACAACGCCGCGATAATGGAAGTCGAGACAACTGTTGGCCGGTAATAGAATTCTCGTTAGTGTCGTTACTTCCGTTCCGATCGACGTCCATGCTACCCACGCGTGGCAACCCGACTTCACCTGTGGCAGACAATGAGCTCGGCGATACGGTCAAGGATGCGGTACCTGGTTCGATTCCTGTCGTTAAAGCGGAAGAACCCGTAGTCCCCAGGACGAAACCGCCAGTCGGGACGTTGGATGCAGCGATATTGCCCAAGGCGGTAATATTCAATCCAGCGCTGAGAAACGCTTCGGTCAGTTTGTTCGATGTGAAAACTCCTGCCGCAGCTCCCAGACCTGCGAGCGAAGCTGCCAGTACTCCGACGACTTTGTCGATTTCCGTTCGATCATCGGCGCTGGCGACAACCGAGCCGTTGACAACGATACTGTCAGCTCCAGGACTCGCAACCGCGTCGCGAGGGTCGTCCCCGATCCAAGCTCGCGTCGTCATATCAAGCACATGAACCCCAGCGTCCGCAGCTACCGAGGCGGTGCCGCTGGCGGCCAGTCCAGCCGCGACAGACGTGATATCCTCGCTCGAATCTGCCGTGACGAAAAGATTCCCTTCGACATCGATCGTCGCACCCGAGTCGATGAATGCAGTGGTCTTCTTAGTCAGCTTGCTCACGTTTGCCTGGATGAAGTTGTTTCGTCCAATCCAAGCTTGACTCGATTCGTCAAGAATGACAGCGGTTGCCGAGCCTGCCACGCCTGCGGTCTCCGCGCCTCCACCAGCAGCCGCAATTCCGATCACGTCTTCTCGCGATGACACGGAAACCGCAAGTCCGGCCCCGCCATTGGACGTGATATTTGCATTCTCGCCCGTGTAGGCCTGAACGTTATCGGTGTGAGTCAGCGTGACGTTGGCCGCACCGATGCCCGCCGTTCCGGCCGCACCAACGCTACCGGCGAGACTCGTCAATGTGAAATTGCCCGTGGAAGCGACGCGAACCGCGCCGGTTGCATTCAGCGTCGAAGCGGCTCCGGCGGCGCTATCGATTTTTGCGATCGAGTTGGACGTTACATCGTATACCGAAGCCGATCCCGCGATGCCTGCGGAGTTGCCGATGCCCGCGTTGATCGACAATGTCTTGAAAACGTCAGTCGAAGTTGTCTCAATGGTGACGTTGCTCTTCGAGGAAACGACCACCGATCTTCCGATGGATGTTGTCGTGTGCTTTTCAATGATCGCCAGATCCAAGCCAGCTCCGACACCGATACTGCTAGGCGCGATCGTTAGCGAACCAGCCAAACTAGTCATCGTGATAGCGTCGATGGCGGTAACCGTAATCGATTGATTCGATACGCCTCTAATAGTCGAGTTCTGATTGATTGCGGCTCCATTGCCAATCATGGCACTCGTGTTGATCGTATCGATATTGATCACAACAGCTCCTGCCACGCCGACACCGCCGGTACTGGCTGAGCCCGCTACGGCAACACTCGTCGCAGTTGGATCGGGCAGCGGTCCAGGCAAGTCGATGACGGTCGGATTGATGGTCGTTCGCGCGGTGACCGATATCGCACCAGCCGCATCCGCACTGCCGCCTATAAAAGCGTCGGTTTGCGAGGTCATCAATCGCAAGGCAACCGAGCCACCGACGACGGGATTGTTCGACGCGTTAAAACCGGCGCCGACGGCTAGCGTTTGCGGGTTGAGCGCATCGGTTGCGTTGACGGTCAAGTTGCCCGTCGAGAGCAATTGTGAGCCGGTCTTAGCCGAGGCGAGCGTAGTGAAATTCACTTGCTCGATCGCTATGCTTCCAGCCACACCAACACCGCCCGTTCCGCCCGCCGCTGCCGCTCCCCAAATCACGAAGGAGTTCGCTTGTCCCGATGGCGTGATGGCTTCTAGCGTGACCCCTCCGCCGCGAAGGACTGAGCCCGATTCGATGGTAGCTGTGTTGGTGACGTTCAGTACATTGACGCCGATCGACGCGGCGACGTCCAAGCTACCTCCTTTGCTGCTGGAGTTGGAATTGGACGAGCTATTCCCGCTCGTCATAGCCGAAATGCCACTGGGAAGCGTGCTAACGCTGCCGGTATTCGGCGTCTGATTGCGTTGTTTGTTCGTGTTTTGATCGGGCGTACCCGACTGCGAATCCGCCCCCTTGGCTGTCGATTTGGTATCGATCGTACTGGTGGCGCTCGAAGTCGAAAGAACGTTCAGCGCACCAGCCAGCGTGAGGCTTCTCGAAAGGAACGCCGATGAGGTTTCTTCGTCGTCGTTAATGCTGGCACCCACGCCGATGCCGACGTTGCTGCCCGTCACCGTCGCATCGGCTTTCGCCGCGGATACGCGCGTGTGCGTCGCCCGGACGTCGCCGGTTCCGGTGAGCGTAACGGCTCCGCCGGTACCGAAGCTTGCCAGTGTCGTGTTAACGATGATGGCCAGTGCGACACTGCCTGCGATGCCGTTGGTGTTGTTACCGCCAGCGGTCGATTCGGTCGCGGCGATGTGATTGGCATTGGCAGCGACATTGAAATTGCGACCGGTTCCAACGAAGACGACGCTGTTATCGATGACCGCACTGACTTGATGATCCAGTCGGTTCAAGGCGAGCGAAGCACCGATGCCAACCGTATCGACCGTAGCGCCATCATCGTTCGGTTTCGCTTTGGATGCACTGGACGTATTGCTCGTCGCAGTGACAGTAATATCGGACACGTTGTTTAGACCGCCCACCGTTGCGCTGGAGTTGATTCGAGCTTCAGTCGTCGAGTCGATTAGGTTGAGTGCGACCGAGCCGGCGATGGCGACCGTTTTCGCACCTGCGCCTGAGATGGCTTCAGTGACAAACGTATGCCGAGTGTCGCCGGAGATACCCAACATTGCCGCGTCGACGATAAGGCCACGCGAATTGACCGAAGTACCCGAATCAATCACCGCGCGATTGATCACGTCAACATCGTTGATCGAAACCGCCGCACCAATGCCGACTGTGCCTGCCTTGGTCGCTTTGCCGTCGGCCTGAGTAACCTAGGAATTCGGGCTCGTCCGGTAGAATCTGTGGGTCAGTCGTAAAACCCTAAATCGATGCCACTAGAATTGTGGCAACTCCATCCGATCTGGGCATTTCCCCGACCGATGCGTTTGACGTCCTAAACGACGCTGCTTCGCGAGTCACTTCACATCACGGACTCCACAGCGAACTTAATGCGATATTGTAATAAGTCGCACTCGCGTTAAAATAGAGCGTGTTCCAGACTCTACTTAGCCTTACTCATATCGATCGTCTCCAATTTCAATGAACAACGTAACGATTCGCACCCACGATCGCAAAGTCGAGGTCGCTTGGTTTTCGGCGCTTTGTGGCGATGATTATCAGTATCTTGGCGTTCACAACGATCAGCTTCGAAGTAGCTACGAACATTGCGGCGATATTGTCCGCAAAGCTGACGCCAATGGTTATCAAAACATTTTACTTCCCTCGGGTTGGATTGCTGGGCAAGATGCGCTTGCCTTTGCGGCTGCTTTAGCTCCGCAAACAACACAGATTAATCAGCTTGTCGCGCTCCGTATGGGTGAAGTCTGGCCGACGATGCTGGCGCGGGCGATTGCGACCGTCGACCATATCGCTAAAGGACGTCTTTGCGTCAATATCATCTCGTCCGATATGCCGGGCACGAAAGAGAGCAACGAAGTACGCTATGCTCGAAGCAGCGAGATAATTCAAATTCTCCAAAAACTCTGGACGACTGAAGGGTCATTTGAATGGAGCGGTGAGTTCTACAAACTTTCATTGCCGACGACCGATCCTGCCAAAACCTATCAACAGAACGGTGGACCACTGATGTACTTTGGTGGCATTTCACCCGCCGCTCAAGATCTATGTGCGAAGCATTGCGACGTTTTCCTCATGTGGCCCGAAACCGAGGATCGAATCGCAGAAACGATGCGTGGCATGTCCGACAAGGCCGACGCTTACGAACGTCAAATCGATTTCGGATTTCGCGCTCATGTTATCGTTCGCGAAACCGAAAACGACGCGCGACAAGCGGCGAATAACTTGATATCAAGATTGGACTTGGCCAAGGGTCAGGAAATTAAAAATCGCTCGATGGATAGCCAGAGCGCCGGCGTCAGGCGTCAGGACGAATTGCGTGCCCAAAGCTCGGATTTATTTATCGAAGAGCATCTCTGGTCGGGAATCGGGTTGGCTCGAAGCGGTTGCGGGAGCGCCATCGTCGGCAATCCGGACCAAGTCTTCGAGAAGCTTAATCGCTACATCGACATGGGAATGCGTTCCTTTATCTTGAGCGGGTATCCGCATCTCGACGAATGCGATCTGTTTGCCAAATACGTTTTGCCGAAATTATCAACCTGTCGCCTGAACGAGGTTCAACGCCGACTCGTTCCCGATCCTGTAACACCGCTGACCACCGCCCCTAGACGGTAGCTGCCGCTCATTTTTTTAAAAAGCCAGTCAACGCCCTCGACCTTTCACACCTTATTTATCCATACAACCATTCATGCCCAATCCTGTTCGATTTGCTTTAGCTGGTTTCGGAGCGTGGGGAAAGTACCACGCGCAATCGATTTCGACGAACCCTGATTCTCGATTAGTCGCGATCACTGCTCCCTCGGAAGCTTCGCGACTGGAGGCTGCAAAACTCTACCCCGACGCGAAGATTTTCTCGGATGCGATGGCGATGATCGAATTCGGCGATTTCGACATCATCGATATCGTCACGCCAAGCGATACTCATCGGGCCATTGCCATCGCCGCGATGAACAAAGGGAAGCATGTCTTACTGGAAAAGCCGATGGCGATTACACTCGATGACTGCAAAGCGATTGTGGCTACGGCAAAGTCGACTGGTCGGCATCTGGCAGTCGGTCATGAATTACGATTGTCTTCGCAATGGGGTGAAATCAAGAAGATCATCGATAGCGGCACTATCGGGACGGCTCAGTATGTTCTTGTCGAGCTGCTTCGAAAGCCGTATCGATTAGGAGCCAGCGGTTGGCGTTACGATCCGAACCGGGTTGGCAGTTGGGTGCTCGAAGAGCCCATTCACTTTTTTGATCTCGCTCGTTGGTATTTAGAGTCGAGCGGCTCGCCGACAGAACTCTACGCCTATGGTAACTCACGCGATCAAACGCGACTCGGTTTATTCGACAACTTCAGCGCCATGTTTAAGTATCCCAACGGTTCGTATGCCGTCATCTCTCAAACGCTAGCGGCCTTCGAACATCATCAGACGGTCAAAGTAAGTGGAACCAAGGGAGCACTTTGGGCAGGCTGGAGCGGGGCCTTAGATCGAACGCTGGAACCGACGAGTTTTCTCAAGGTATTCGATGGCGAGAATCTTAAAGACGTCGAGTTGGAACGTAAGAGCGGCGAAGTTTTTGAGTTGCGTGAAGAGATTGCGCAGTGCATTGCGATGGTTCGGCACGGAACCAAACCCATTGCCTCAGGTCACGATGGATTGTGGTCCGCCGGTCTTTGCTTGGTCGCTGAAGAATCGATTCGGCAGCAGAAGCCGTTGCCGGTAGCTGAGATGCTTACGTTTTAGTTCCATGGTGATAGGTCGCAATTTATGAATTCCAATTCGAACAAATGGTACTCTGGAGTCACTCGCTATCAATGGCTTGTACTCGTCGTCGCATCGCTCGGTTGGGTCTTCGATGCCTTCGAAGGACAAATCTATAACCTTACTCGCGCCGATATGCTTCCCGACGTGCTCAACTTGCCGAGCGATCATCCGGATGTGAATTGGTGGAAGGATTTTATTTTAGGGTTTTTCTTAATCGGTGGCACCGTCGGTGGATGGCTCTTTAGTTCGTTGGCCGACCGATGGGGCCGCAAGCCGGTGATGGCGCTGACGATTTTGTTCTACTCGATTTTTTCGGGCATTACTGCTTTTTCAACAGATATTTGGCAGGTGGTCATTCTGCGATTCCTCGTCGCGATGGGCGTCGGCGGTGAATGGGCCGTCGGGGCTGCACTGGTTGCGGAAGTCTTTCCTAAACAAGCTCGCGAACGAGCCAGCGGGATCTTTCATGCAACCAGCGTATTTGGACTGTGGATCGCTGCCGCCGTTGGAATTGCCGTCGAACAGAATTGGCGATGGGCTTACCTGATTGGTGTTGTACCAGCCTTGCTCGTCTTATGGGTACGAGTGAGCGTCCACGAGCCCGAAGCATGGAAGCAGGCCAAGAGTTCTAAATCAGAGCGAATGGGGAGTTTTAAAGAACTCTTAGGTACGCCGCGTTGGAGATCCAACGCACTATTTGGAGCTTTGCTGGCGATGGTAGGTCTAGCAACATTTTGGGGAGTTGTCATCGCAGGCCAAGATATCGCCTTCGACTTGCTGAAGAAGCTCGATGATCCTGCAGCCGCCCACAAATCAAAAATCGCTTTTGGATTCATCCAGACTGCCGGAGCCGGTTTAGGGATGTTGGCATTCGGTCCCTTGAGCGCCTACTACGGTCGTCGTCCGGTGTTTGCTGTAATGCATATGGCGGCACTCGTCATGACGCCCGTTATTTGTTGGCTGCCACATCACTTTAATAGTTATTGGCTGTTGCTTTGTCTGCTTCCGATATTCGGTTTTTTTGCGCAAGGCATTCACGCAGGCTATGCTGTATATTTCCCTGAACTTTTTCCGACGCACCTTCGCGCCACCGGAGCGGGCTTTTGTTTTAATACCGGTCGCATCCTTGCGGCTCCCGTTCTCATGTGGGTTTCGACGTGGATGAAATTCCAATACGGATTACAGATCGCAATCACAAGCCTTGGAGGCCTTTTTCTATTGGGACTCGTTTTTCTTTACTTTCTACCGGAAACCAAAGGTCAGCCATTACCCGACTAGGCTGGCGTGCCCGGTCGCAATGAGATCGACCAGTCGCAAGAGATCAACTACCCAGCCGTTGTTCGAGCGATTCTCGATACAGGCTATCGCGATTATATCGCCCAAGAATTTTCACCAAAGCGACTCGATAAAATCGAGTCGCTGCGTCAAGCCGTCGAAATTTGCTCTCCGATATAGTGCTTATCGCCTTCTCGACTTTATTTTCCCAAGCTCAACAAAGAGTTGATCCAATACGATGGTATCGCTATTGGTCGCCGCTTCGGAAACGACGTTCGAGGAAAAAAGTTCGGTCAAGGCTGCGTCGGTCGATTCGTCATCTTGAACTTTATCTTCATCTTGAATATCGAATGGATCGACAAGTTGATCGAATAGCGCATCATCCAACGCACTCAGCATTTCGTCGTCAAATATGCTTCCTGGCGATGCAAAGCGAGGTGCCACTTCGGAAGTCGACGGAGGCGGTGCGCCCTCCTCTGCCGACCCGGCTATTGGAATCGTGATATTTCGCAAGAGTGGAGTAGAACTGACTCGAGATTGAACAAAGGACAGGTCGGTCGTGCCGACGCGGCGGCTCTTGTCGATATCTCGAGCATCTTCGATCGAAACTAACGCACTTGAAACTGCCGATTGCACCGCCGATAAATCTGTCGTTCCAACGCGGTAAGGCGTAGTTGTTCCAACAACGCCGTTGACGTCGCCTGCGGCATGACCGAAATAGAACACCAATGGCGTCGTTAAACCGGTATTCGCGTTGGCTTTGAGAATTACTTGGAGCCATGTATTTTGAACGGCTGCATCGGCCCACTCGATTCGAATTCGAGATGGATTACCGGGCGTTACATCGATCAAGGTTGGTACGGGAACCACGCCATTCCATGTACTCGGATTGACAGTACCTGTAACCAGCCCGGCGGGTCGACGGAATACAAAATCGTTAGCCAGCAATACCGTACCCGCAAGATTATTGACATCGAAAACTAAACCGTTGATTCCCTTAGAGTAGTTTGAAACATTGCTGAACGAAGTTGTCTGTTCTACGTTGCTCGACTTAAGCAATACTTTACTAGTCGCGGGATTGATCGTCGGATCATCGAGTGCGGCTGCAACTCCACCAAAGCTTTCAAAGCCCGAGTTGTTGTAGAAGACATACGACCTGCTCAGGGTGGCTGGGATTTGCGTAACGTTGATCGAGCCATTTAAGAAGCTGAAGCTAAATGGTGGAACATTGGCGTAACCACTGACAATCAATGGCGAAACACCAAGTTGGGCTGTCGCTTTCACGGCAAAGCCAATATTAGCGATCTGCCCGCTCGCCGATGTGGATGGTGTCGCGCGGTAAATTGACAATCGAACTTTTCCTTGACCATCGTCGACGAATGAATCGAGTGTCCAACCCGATTCTGTGATAAATTGCCCGGCGAGCTGAGTGTTTGAGGTGTTGAGACCATCGAGAAGATCAAAAGCTAAAGTATTGTAATCGACGAAGACGTCGACGCCAAAAAGCCCAGTTGCACTATCGGTGATCCGAATCGGCACGTTGGCAATACTCCCGCGTTGGCCAGGAACTAGTGTGTCGGCGGCAATCGTCGGATCGATTCCCGATTGAACTGGAAGGTTGCCAGATGGCAAGTTAGGGATCTCAGGCTGAAGACTTGCCGAAAGCCCCTTACGCGATAGCCACGACGAATCGAGGCCGTCAAGGCTGCCACTTTGAGTAACGTCGGTGATGATTACAGGATCAGTCCATGAGAAAGCTTCGAAGCCTGTGAAGGCACCGACTCGCACGCCAGCGATAAAACCAGCATCTTGAGCTGAATATATTCCATCCGCATTCGTATCGCCGATGAAAATGGCTTTGTGCACACCAGGGTCGGCGATCGACGGAACTGCGATCGCGCCACCAGCTTGGGTGAAGACGGCAAGGTTTTCGATCTGAACCAGATCCGAAGCCCCGTAAACGACGTTGGCCGGAACGCTTCCCAACAATCGAGTGATCGTCTGTGGCCCGGAGCCGAGCGGCGTAGTGCCTGAAAGCGTTAATCGCATGCGTCCAGCCGACAATAAATTGACGGTCGTGCTCCATCCGGCCGGCAGTACATTGAAGAACGTACTGCTGAAATTAATCAAGGCTGGATTAAAAACCACATCGAAGTCGATCGCTAACACGTCATTGCCATCGCTGATGGTCACCGGTACACCCGGGTTGCCGTTATCGAATGATAAATTCAGACTTTGGCCAGCCGTTGTAGTTGCCCCGCGAGCAAAATCAGGAACCGAAATTATTCGAGCAGTCATATTCGTGACGCCGAACGTTGTTACAAAATTGCCGCCCGCAACGCCGTTCGAATCGCCATCAAGCAAGTCACCTGCCAAACTCTTAAAGCCATCAGCTCGGCTAAACAACGTCAAGGTGTAGGTGTCCGCCGCCAGTAGCCCGCCCGTCTTCACGAATCGAAGTTTATTGGCGATCGTATCCAAAAGCAACGATCCACGCACGCTTCCAGAACTAGCTCCAACCAACGTCACGTCGGCGGCGTCGACAGCCGCGTCGACTCCGTCGTACAAATTCAGGACGCTCAAATCCAACGCTGTGTTAAACAAAATGTCAACGCCGCTTCGCGATGGCACGATCCTCGAAACACCAACCGTTGGCGTTATGGTCGTAACCGTTAAGCCGAAGACTTGCTGGACCGTCGCACCAAAACTATCAGTGGCTTGAATCGTTAAAACTCTTTGTTGCCCCAATGTCATGCCCGTCCGCTCTATAACGATCAACTGATTACCGGAAATGGCAAAGTTCGGGCTGCCGCCAGCCGCCGAGTCGTTGATCAACTGGAACGTATGCGAATCGAGGTCGTCGATATCGATTTTCGTCAGCGTGCCGACCGTATTGCTGTTGGTGACTTGTTGGTTGCTAAGTCCAATTCCAGTTGGTTGATCGTTTTGGCCAAGGACCGAAATGGTCACGGTCGTTGTTGAGGAGGCTCCAATCGAATCGACTATCGAATACGTAAAAACGTCAGTCGCATTCGTACCTTGCGGCAGATGATCGAACGCATGGTTAGGATCGTAGGCATACGAACCATCGGCCGCGACATTCAATCGAGCTCCAGAGGATAGAGTCACGAACTGTCCTACGGCATTGACGATTCCGTTTACGGCCGAAACTCGCATGGTGTCGGCTGCGTCGACATCTCGATCGCCAGCAAGCAGACCAGCGGCCTTATAGTGAGAGTCGACTTGAGTGGCCGACAACGCTGTGTTATAGAGTGCGACTTCGTCGATTCTTCCGACGAAATGTAATCCGTTGTTAACGACGCCATCATGCAATCGAGTAGTTCGTGCAGCACCAATCGCATTTTCGCCAGGATGACTTAGGATAACACTAAAGGCCGTTGCTGCCGACGCAGCTTGTGGGCCGTTGACATAGAGCGCCGCTGTACTTGCATTGAAGACGGCTACGACATGATAGGCAATGTTGCTGGCAACCGCCGTCTTAACGATCGGACCAAACGCATTGTTGTTCCAAACGCCAAAATGAAGCTCGCCACCGCTGATATAAAGATTGAGACCGTTCGCCGAGTTCCCCTGTTCGTAGAGTACATAGCGCCCTAACACGTCATCGGCAGAGAACCAGAGTTCAATCGTCTTCGTCGAGGCACTACCCACATAGGAATTGATGCTAGGCGAATCGGGAAACGAGACGTGTTGTGTACCATCGAATCGCAGCGTCGTATCAAGCGAATTTGGAACGAGTCCTGGATATCCGAATCCAACCGCCCCCACGATCGTGCCGTCCGGAGTAAGTGGTGCCAGGTGATTCTCCGCGACCGTTCCACCCGTTTCGCTCAATCGCCAGTAGGCAACTGGAGCATCAGTTAGGACGACGTCGTCATATTGAGACGATTGAACGCGCAGAGTTAGGTTAGCCGCAACCGTATCGCTAACACTGTTGGCGATAGGTGCATCGTTGACACCAGTAATTGTAATGGTGAGCGTCGAAACGCCTTCGGTTTCTCCATCGAAAAGCGTATACTCGAAAACATCCATGACGGTTTGTCCCGCCGCGAGTTGCTGTACAGATGGCTTGCTGTTATCCAAAGTGTAGCTGTAGCTGCCATCTGCATTCCAATTCAACGAACCATACCGGCCGTTGATTGGGCTAACAAATTCACTCTGGATCGTCGTGATACTCAATGCCGTGCCAGCATCCACATCCGAGTCGTTGGATATTAAGTTCCCAGTAACGCTCGTCGTTTGATCTTCGACGACAGTATTAACATCTGGCAGCGCAATCGGAACTTCATTCACGCCCAAAACAGTGACTGTTACTGTTGCCGTACTCATCGCACCAGCGTCGTCGGTGATGACATAGGTAATGGTATCGAAAGCCTGTTGTCCTGACTTCAACTGCTGCAAATCGAGCGACGTACTTGGATCATAGAACAAGTCGCCTTCGCCAAGGAAGAAGATCGTCGCGCCGAGTGCTGAAGTGCTCTGGGCACTGACAAGGCTCAGTACGTCGTTCACTCCCGGGTCCACGTCATTGCTCAGCAGCGTGAAGGCCTCGATAACGATTCCATCATCTTCGGTGGCACCGTTAACCGAGTCATCGAAAGCCGTCGGAGCTGCATTGCCGATTGCGATCGAAATGCGTTGTGTCCGAATCGCACCGGCGTTATCCATCACCGTCAATGTTGCTTGGTAAGTCCCGTCTTGATCGAAGGTATTGATAGCGGAGACGATACCTCCAACAACATTCCCGCTCGAAGTTGAGAAACCGTCGCCCCATTCGAGGAAGAACGTATGCGTGTCGGTTAGACCAGGATCGGCGACGCGAGCAAACAACGTTACCGGAGCGTTTTCAATGCCCAGCAGATCGTCGGCGGAGATGGTAGCCGCAACGTTCCCAACCGACAAGTTGGCTTTATCCGCAACACGAACAAAGTTCACGGTAGAAAACGTCGGGCTTATGTAAGTATCGGTAATGGTTGCCGAAACTTAAAAGGGACCATCGCCGTTGACGCGAAACTTTAATTCCTCCTGATCGACGGTTGGAATTATCGTAAAGTTCGCTGGCGTAACCGACCAGACCACGCTGCGCGTTCCCAGTTCATTTACCGGTGGGAGTCCTCCTAATTGGTAGGTGAGTACATCGCCTTCGACAGCATACGTATGGTGCGCCCAGCCAAGGCCATTGATGAGCGTGCCGTTCATCGCCGTCGGAGCGGAACTCGCAACCGTCAATCCGAGTCCTTCGTTCATTCGCCAGAAGGCGATCGGTGTAACCGACGAAATGTCGCTATTGCGTACAAGATCGAATTGTGAACTTGAAAGCGCTGTGCCGAAGACGCCGACATCTCGAATCATTCCATCAAAGTTAGCGACACCTGAAAGGCTCCCGATAAACCAAGGATTGGATGGAAGCAAAACTGAGACTGGGGCAACAGAGACACCGACCGATCGACCGTTCAAGAGAAATTCGATGGTGTTGTCGCTTCGCCGTATCGCCGCGATGTGATTCCATTCACCGGCCTTCAGTCCAGCTCCAACGCTGGTGAACGGGATAAAGCCTGATGCCGTCGATAGCTCCAGTGCAATCTCGTTTCCCTGAATTCCAAATCGCCATGTACCACCTGCCAAGACTCGATGTGTTCCCGTTACCACATCCGGTTTGACCCAAGCGGCGACCGAATAGCCATTGACCAGATTGCCGAGAAGCGACTGAACGCCCAAGTCGATTCGATCGTTGACACCATCGAAGTCGGGGGCCGCGATCTGATTGGGTGCATCGATTGTCATGGTCGCGGCAGCCCCGACGATCAGCGTAGAATTTACCGTATTCGTTCTCGTCGACGTCGAAACGGCATTGTTGAAGAAGCGATCAGTGATCGTCAGCGTGACGGTATAGTTGCCAGCCGCGACAGGCACAAAATTTAGACTCGATGCAGTCCCGGTCGCAATGGTCGGAACTCCAAGCTTCCGGTCCACGCATACGTTCGCGTTGCCGTAAGCGTTGTTCCGCTCATGCTACCAACAGGAGCAAGCAGGCTAGATTGACTTGAATCCAAGGCCACAACTCTGCCGGCTGTCGGTGTAGCCGGCATGCCGATCACCGCGATCGGGTTCACGATCACGGTTTGTGAGAAAACCGTCGATGCGCCATCTGAATCGGTAACAGTGAGCTTGACTGTGTAGAGTCCTGAAAATTTCGGTTCCAGAGTGAACGCAAAAGCGTCTGAAGTAAGGATTTGTTGGCCGTTGTTCGTCGTGACTTCCCAAAGATAAGTCAATCTATCGAGAATACCGGCATCTGCAACGTCTCCTGCATTAAAAGAAAACGTCCCAAAGCTGACCGGAGCCACGGCGCTCGCTTCAATCGGGCCAGTCATGTTCAAGTCGTTGATGACAGGTGCGGCATTGACAACATCGAATTTCGTTTGTGTCGTTGTTGTTCCTCCATCTTTATCGGCAACCTGAATCACCAAAGTGTAGGTGCCGTTGTCGAGCGGCGTAAAATTCGACGCAGTGGCCGCAGGTATGATAGCCGATGGGAACGCAACGGCCGTACTCGTCAATCGCGAGTCTTAACGCGAGACGACTTCTGCAGCCGATAGAACTCGATCGTAGATCGCGAAATCATCGACAAGGCCATCAAGTTGTCGCAATGTTCCAAGCCATGATCCAATTCGCGCGGCTGTCAAATTGGGAACCACGCTACTTGCAGTCACAACATGACCAATCAACGAACCGTTAGCAAAGACGTTCAAATCTTTGGTGGTCGAGCTGTACGAAACTACCAGATGCGTCCATTGGTTGAGCGGGAGAATACCTGACGTTCCAAAAGTGAAACTCCCAAGAGTTCCAAGCGTTACACGGATTTGACCTGCCGACGTGACCTGTAAATGGAGTGCTCCGGCAACGCTTGCCGGGTCGGAATCGGTGTTATAGATCGCGTCAAAATCGGCCGGAATGTTCACCGGTGGATAGTTCGATGGCTGAATCCAACTTTCGATGGTCAACTGCGGTACGTTTCCAATGGCTGGAACAATGAGGCTATTCGACGATCCCGCATTGCCAAAGCGAAGTGCAGAACTGAGACTGGTCGTTGCCGATGTCTGATTCAGAAGCAGCCCTGTACCTGCAATCGTTGCATTCCGTCCGTTTGCAGTCACGTCGTAGAAAGCCGTGGTGGAGCCGTTGGTTTCCGTGAATAGATAGTAGAGGATCGGCTTGTTCGAAAGTGTCGTCGCGACGTACGAAGGAACAAACGTTCCATCCAAACCAAGCGGTCCTCGATCGGCAGCAATGGCCCCTGACGGTTCATTCAGCGGTAGCCACAATCGTAGTCCGGAATCACTAGCATCGATCTCGCCTTGGCGGACTACTTCGATTTCGGAGAACGTCAACGCGCGGTCCCATATTGTAAGATCATCGAGGCGACCAATGAAAGCAAAACCTTTGGTGAACGTTGGAGTCGAACTGTTCACACGCTGTCCAATGAACAGTCCATTGTCCGCGATGTTTAACCGGTCCATCGGTACATTGAAGCTAATATCGCCCCATACCAAGCCGTCGACTAAAACTTGAATGCGGCGCTGCGACGCATTTCGAACGACGCTGATATGATGAAAATTATTGTCAGTCAGATCGGGTGCTGAAACCGGCTTCGATGCCACAGCCGTTATGCCTTGACCGATAACCGTGATTGCCGTTGAAGTGAAGCTAATCTCCAATTCATTCTGAACAAGCGTACTGAGCACGGTATGCGTTTGCGATTTAGGAGTCTTGATCCAGAACGTCGTCGTGACATCGGATGCTCCATTTAAGGCAGCACCCGGGACGGTCAGTAAGTCGTCTCGGAACCATCGAGAACGAGCCGTCAAGTCAGAGACACTTCCATCAGGTGCGATGACGGACACAATGGCGTTCAAACTTTGCCCATCGCCGATCACCGAATCGGACAGCTTAAATTTGTCGACTTCTGTAGTTGGAATGCCCGTGCCAACCAAAATGGGTAGCTCGATGACCGGATCCGTCATCGGCAACCAAAGGCCGTTTTGACTCGCCGAACTTGGATCGATGACGGTCATCGTACCGAAATTGGCGAGGGAAACAGTGCCTTGTGCAAACCGAGCTTCGATAAAATTGCTGCCGGTCGTCGCGAAATAGCCGATCACGAAACTATACGAGCCAGCAGCCAATGTTACACTGCCGACCGCATTCTGAATCGCATGAACGCCATTGTTGTTAACAATCCGCTCACCCGATTCAAAGACGCCATTGTTATTCACGTCGACGAAAATAACCGAGCCATCACTACTCTGCGTACCGAGCGTAATTGTGCCTGCCGTCAAGGGTGCACCGCTGCCGCCAGCACCGATCACAATTTTTCCTAGCCAAACGCCGGAGTAGTCGTCGTCGGTAATGATTCCGCCTGTCCGAGCCGATATCGTGGTATCGGAAATGCTCAGTGCCGAGCTAAGATTAAATCGTAGATCGGGGTTACTGGCGAGCAGACTACTTAGATTTGTTCCCGGATCGATTGGATCGATTGTCGCACTACCTCCTTGCCCTCGGTTCCAATATTCGCTGAGCCCATTGATGCGTTGCGTGCCCATTGCAATCGCTTGTCCTTCTTTAACCCCAGCCCCACTATTGGCTAATCCGAGATTGGGAGTCGCGAGCACCGTAGGGATTCCGTTTCGCACAAAGACTGGGAACTGATCGCCTTTGAACCGAACGTTAGCGATTCCGTTATCCAGCGGGATAAACGAAACGCTGGTTGTCGTCCCGCTTGCGTTGGCAACACCCGTCACCGTCCATGCTTGATCGGTTACCGTGACAACAATCGGCGAATTCACGAGTGCTCCATCGAACTGATTCAGACTCGAGTCGGTCGCGATTCCGGCTGGGCTACTGTAGAAACGGTAATCCAGCGTCACGTCGCTAGCGTTGCTTGGAATCGATCCTTCCATGTTGGCGAAGATTTCAGCGTCCGACAGAACGCGATTAAAGACTCGCACATTATCCAGTCGCCCTTTGAAGTTGCGAGCGGATTGAGCACGACCTAGATTGACAATTTCGTTCCCCGCAAACGCTGCATGACCCGTTGTCGCCGTATCGAGTACGCCATTGATAAAGATAGCCTGCTGTCCAGTCGAACTATCGAAGCGATACGCTACGTATGTCCAAGTATTGATCGGAATCGCTTGTGTGCCCGTCGTTTCGTTATTGGTAAAGCTAAAGAAGGCAAAGCCATTGCGAATCCCGAAACTCAAACCTTGATTGGTAGTCGATGAATCCGTACCAAAAATCGCGCGATCGGTATCAGTCAGTCGCGGGCGTATCCAAGCTGACGCGGTAAAATTACTTTGGAACCCAAGCGCAGCCGCGTTGGTCGTGGCGATAAAGTCATGCGTGCCGTCCGTGTTGGCACCGCCTGTGTTTGGTCCGTCTAATTCAACCGCCTTCAAGGTATACGGAATCGTAACGACCGTCCCTTCGGTCGCTACGAGATTCTGACTTGCCGTCAACACTCCGGTCGGCAAGTTAAGGGTCGTCAGTTCTGTAAACGAGCTAAGCGTTGTAATTGTCGCTGGCGCTGCGACTTCGATCTTCGTTCCTTCAAACTTTAATGAAGACAACTTCTTGAAGTTTGATAGCGAAGCGATCGTTCGGAGATTGCGATTGCTGGTCAAGTCCAACGAAACGAGAGAACCGAGTCCGACCAGTTCGCCCGCAAAATTCCCAGTCGCCAATCGACGTGGAATGAGATTCGCAATGTCGGTTTCATCCAAATTGTTGGAAGCCAAATTGAGGGTTCGGACATTGGTCAGAAACTCAGCTCCGTTGAGATCGGAAATCGATTTCGAGTTTGCGTCCAAACGAACAAGCGACGCAAATTGGCTCGCATAGATTGGTACATGAATGATCGGAAGCTGCGCAAACGTTTCTGTCGTGTAAGGCGGTGCACCCGTCAAGGTTCCGTTGTTGGCGGGAGTTGTCAAATCGGTCGCGACGGCTCCTGAAAGTTCGTCAAGTCGCCAATAACCTTGAAGTCCAGTCGTGCTCGGACTGGTCGTCGATTTAAACTGCCCTTCGATCGTGTTCGAACTAAGCACGAGGTTCCAGACGCGGACTTCGTCAATGTTACCGTTGAAGAAGAATTGATTGGAACCGAGCGGTGCGTCAGCACCAATGCGAAGCGGGAGCGTTGCATTTTTCTGGAATTTTTGTGTACTTGAGCTGACAAGTACGCCATTGACATAGAGGCTTTTGAGTCCCGTAAACGCACCATTTGCATCAGGGCCTGAGATACCGTCAAAGGTCGCCGCTACATGTGTCCAGGCATTGATCGTAATGGTTGGGCCATTCAAAATGTCCCAAGCAGAACTTGTGCCCGTCGCACCGTTGCCAGTGTAGAACTGAAGTTGATTAGTAGGACTGAGGATGAGCGCATAGCCCAAGCGTTCTGAAGCGTCCGAACGAGTCGAGATAAGTGCCTGGTTCGTACTCGATGTGGCTTGCTGACGAAACCACAATTCAACGGAAAATTCATCGCCGATTGCACTCGAGTTTAGCGTCGTGTCGAACGGGACTTGAATAAACTGCGTCGATCCATTCAGATCGATCGAGGATGTTCCGGGTAAACTGGCCGAAAGAGTAACCGGCATTCCAAGTTGCGTTGCGACGGCTGCTAACAGTTGCGCCGATCCATCCGTTCGCGTCACAGAAACGTCATCGATAAACCAATCATCCAGTGCCGCTGCATTCGCCGTTCCTGTGCTTCTAAAGCGGAACTGGAACGAGTTTCTCAAAGCTGCGTTCGGAAGCGTGATGGCTCTCTTGGAGAATGTCTGCATGTCAGGTGCACTCCCAAGCTGCCGATCGATTTCGATCCAAACCTTTGTCCCGTCCGATGCCAATTTTCCATCGACCGAGTATTCCAAAATCAAATCTTCGTCAGCTTCCGGTGAATCGCCCAGTCCCGTCTGTTGGAAGGAATACGACAGAACGACTTTCGACGCTCCTTGCAAAGCGATTGCCATTGAAGCAAAAACGTCGTTGTTCGACGGCTGACCATTCAGGTTCGCCGAGAAAGCTCCACTGGGTTCATTGATCGCAGTTGCATTGATCGAGGCATTGGTTACCAATGCCCATCGAGTTCCGGAAAAAATTCCGGAATCAAAACTTTCCTGAAATAGAACCGACGTTGAAAAGCCGATTGCCGGATCAAGCTGTCGCGGAATATTTCCAACCGTCGTTTGACTTGACGGAACCGTTCCATCGGAAAGATCGAACGGATCGCGACGACTAATACTCCAGCCGCATCACCGATAATGACGACTGAATGGACGTTGATCGATCCGACCGGTGAGGCATCGTTGGGACCGACACGATCGGCCACAAAACGTAGCAACTCACTCGTTGTAAAATCTCCCGAGTTGCGAAGTTCGTCGAGATCGAAGGTAATCGCGGAATTGGCACTGATCGACAAGCCATCCTCCAACTCGACTGTTTCATTTACTTGTTTCGATATCGCCCTGAATTTTTGAGTCGAAATCGGAACCGGAATATTTCCAGATTGCGTCGAGACCAAGGCATCATTGGATATCGTGCCTTGAGTCGAGCTAGTCCATCCGATATTCGTGAAATTGAAGTTGACGCTTCCGAAAAGACTGAAACTCGCGGCTCCGCCTTGAACCACACGATCGACACCCAAATCCGAAGTACTGGCCGACGCCGTATAGGTATCGGTTGTAATCGCCGTTGCGAGGTCGAGCGTGTTAGCATCATCTAGCAGATTGCCGAGCGGAATTCTGTGCGTCGGTCGACCTGTGACGATCACTTCACCCATTCGATCGGTATCCAGATGCCCGCCGCTAGCGCTTAGCTCATTTCCTACAACAGTCCATAATATCGTTGCCGTCACCACCACGCAGAATATCGCGATCCGGGTGCGTCGAGGTTTTGTGAGTTTGACCGCGAGCGGGCGGTGTGATCTCCAAAGTGAATGGCGCATTGAAGCCGCCTGCGATACGAACTTGCAAGTAGTACGTTCCCGCTGGGACTGCTCGAAGCGAAATTGCCTGAACATTTCGAATGATCACATGTCCGGACTCATCGACAAGATCGAGCCGCACGCGAATTCCCACCTAAGCCAGGCGAGTTCGTGGTACCGGCGACGTCGATGAGTGCCGCATTGGCACCGCCGACTGAATCGACGAACGTCGTACCGCTGGTTTCATTGAAGCTGTAACGATTCGCGAGAGCTGTGACCATCAGAGGCAAGAACTGAAAGCCGGCGTCCGCATGAACGACGTCGTTTCCTTTTCGCGTGTTGATTTCGGTGCTCTCGATATCGCGAGTTTGATAGAATAGGTATTCCTGTTCAAAGACACTTAACCCATTGCCATCTGTCGTCGTTCGATAAGCCTGCGTTCCAATGTCCCAAACGAGACTTGTAAACTCGTAGCGATGCAAACCCGTGTTGTACTGAATGGCGACAAAGTCAGGAACGTCGAATCCGCGACGATCTGCGTCGCCACCGAGGTAAACAATTCGATCGTTCCCATCACCGCCAAGCAATTGATCGCTGTAGGTCGGCAAGAACGTTCGCGACGCGGGATCAAATTCAGTATTCGCTTGGCTACCTAGAAGTGGTAACCGATCAGGGATGAGTTGGAACGTATCATTGCCGTTCCCGCCAAAAATCAGATCGCTCGCTTGGCGATCGTAACCGCCCGACAAGACGTCGTTGCCGTCGTTGCCAAATATCCAATCTTCGCCAGCTCCACCGCGTAGAATGTCGTCTCCCGGTCCACCCAAAAGCACATCTTGTCGAATAGACGAATCGCCTCGAATTCCTAGATCGATCTTCGGAATTGCAGCCAAAGCAACCGCTGAGGTCGTACCTGTTAAATTCATTCGCAAACTATAGTTCGTTGGAACGATGTTAGGCGTCGTTACCTTGAGCAAGTACGTTATACCCGCTGTCAGTCCATTCAACGATATCGAGCTTGCATTTCCGTTCGACGTTCCAGTCTGAATCGGAGCCCCAGGATTATTCGGATCGCTACCGGCAACATAAATCTCAAGTCCCAACGAGTCGATCGGCGAACCGCTGGCTAATTGAATCACTCCCGCAGCAACGGCGTTGGAAGCCAATGTAAAACGATACCAATCGACGTCGGCTGGATTGTCGATCGTCAGTCCGTTGAATTCGAGTCCATCGGACGATGCCAACGTTCCGTCAAAGGCGCGGAATTGTCCGGCCGTCGCGTTTGCTAAGGTAAAAGCCTGGGCTGGAATATCATTGCGACCTCGGAATATACCTCCGACTGAGCTTTCTGTCTTGTCGACGAGGATGGCGTTGCCAGCCAGAATCTCGATCGTGTCGTCGCCTGAACCGCCGTCAACCCAAACCGATTTCTGAACTGTCGGACCGACCGTCACGCGATCATTGCCACCGAGAGCGTCGATCAGGATCACCTGAAAATCACCTTCGGGCGGAATAAGGCTCGACAGAAGCGACGCATTCAACGAATCGACGGTCGCTTGCGAGATCTTCGTTAACTCATTTTCACGCGACGCGGTGTCGGCATTGGCCAACAGTTCGCTAACTCGGAATTTGAGATTTTCAGCGTCCCATACCAAATTGCCATTGGCATCCGTCGCTTCGAAGTCGAGTCGAACTTGGGCGGCAAAGCTGAAGTTGCCATTGTTGTTCGTCAGTCGTGTAATCAGATGATGGTCGGACAACAAACCAGGTTCGGTAACAAAATTCACATCGATTTGATCCGCCGCATTCGTACCGCCAACATACCAGACTTGATCCGATTGACGCGTATACTGCTTCCATTCATCGCCACCCAAACCACCATCCAACGATTCGAAAGTCGAGCCATTAGCCCGGTACAGAATATCCGCTCCGCCATTGCCAAACATGAAATCGAAGGCCGTACCACCGAACAGCTCGTCGTTGCGTTCGCTACCCAGCATCCGGTTAAGCCCAGTGTTTTCTAGTTGCAGTGTTCCGCCGCCGTCGTTGGTAAATAATCGACCTTGTGAGTCGACGAAGACACCAAACTGACCGCCTAGCGACGGATTAAAGCTCCAGGCAAAAAGATGATTCGTGCCGAGTCCAGCAATCAAATCATCATTACCCGATCCGGCGAACAACGTATCGTTGTCCAACGTCGAACCGTTGCCAATGTCGCCCCACAATCGATCGTCGCCACCAAAACCAAATAACGTATCGCTTCCAGGGCCGCCGTCGAGTTGATCTCGACCATGGGTCCCAAGGAGAATGTCGTTGCCGCTATTTCCATCAAAGACGCCAGCATAGTCGCGCGCACGAGTCGCAAGGAAATCAGTGTTCAGCGGTATAAAGCCACTTGGTATCGAACCAGCCGAGACGACCCCGGAATCGATCGCCGCCAAGGTATAGAATCCGATCGTATCGTTACCGGCCAAGCCAGCGATGCGGAATTGTTCGACAAGCAATTTGCCGTTCGCGTCGAGCATCGTAATCGGGATACTGACGCCGTTAAAGCGAACGATTACTCTGCCTGCGATGGTGCTATCAGCTCCGATGAGAATCGTATCGTTCCCAGTGGTTCCATTGATCATCACGACATCGGTGGCGTTGTCATCGGCGCTATCGGCCAGGGAATCATTTCCGAAATGGCCATCGATTATATCGATCGCACTCGGCTCATCCGTTCGTATCGTAAACAGATCGATACCCGCGCCACCAAATTGTTGGTCTGCTCCGCGTTGCCCTTCGATCATGTCCGTTCCCGCCCCACCAAAAATCGTATCGTTGCCGCCTCCGCCGAAGAGTTGATCTTCGCCTGCGCCACCGTGAATAATGTCGTCAGCACCATGCGTGTCGGCTTGAGTCCCAAGTCCGGCTAGCGCTTGCGTCAAATAAGTCGGACCGATAAAGATATCGCCAAACGCAACGTCATTCCCAGCTTCGCCCGAAAATACTTCGCGTCGCATGTTTCCGTTGAGCGTGTCGCCGTCGGCACCTCCGAAGAGCTGATCACCGACCAGGCCAGTTTGCGTGTTGAATTCTCCGATCGAAGCAACCGATGGAGCGAAGGCGAATAACGTGTCGCGACCGGCACCACCATAGAGTCGTTGTCCAGTTTGCGAAGCGGTTGGACTAGCACTGCTTCCCGCATCTCCAAAAAGACGATCATCGCCATCGTCACCGTAAACATTGTCGATCCCTAACCCTCCGTGAACAACGTCATCACCCGATCCGCCACGAACCACATCGTCATCATCGCCGCCGTCGACATTCACATCATTTCCAGCACCACCATCGATCAAATCGTCGCCTAGCATACCAACTAAAAAGTCTGCTCCGCCTTGCCCGCTCAACGTATCTTTCCCTGAACCACCGTAAACATCGTCGTCACCTTCACCGGCGTTGACAATGTTGTCACCGTCACCGGTATAGATAATGTCGTTGCCACCGAACGTCGTGATGCTATCGTTACCATCGCTAGTCGAGTAGGTAAGAATCGCCAAAACAGCCGATCCTGCCGTGAACGAGATCGTGCCGTCATCACCGAGAATAAAGTTGTTTCCTGCGCCACCGGAAATAATATCCGTATTGCCACCGGCGATGATGGCGTCGTTTCCTGATCCTGATGTGATCGTATCGCTTCCGCTGAGAACGGAAACCGTGCTGCGTGCAAAAGTGGGAAGCCCATTGGCGAACACGACTTGTCCGCGATCCGCAAGGATCACGTTGCGACCATCGCCTGCACTGATGGTATCATTCCCATTACCGGCGATAATCACGTCGTTCCCTGAACCGGTCGTAAGGATATCATTGCCGTCTAAACCCGTGTTCGTTGTTTCCGTTGCCGGCAGTAACGATATCGGATCCAAGACCAGGTAGAATCCAATTGTTGCCTGTGCCCGAAGTGATCGTATCGTTATCACTAAAGTCACTCAATAAGCGAATCGAAGCGATCGCGGTCCCGATCAATGTAATGATCGCCGAGTCGCCGATGACAATATCATCGCCATTCAAACTTTGGATCGTGTCAGCCCCACCCATCCCGATAATTCGATTCGATAAATTATTTCCGGTCAGCGCATCGCCCGCTGAGCCGCCGGTAATGTCTTCGATCCCGGCAACGGTTCCGATTTGGTTGATTCCTGTGTTGAGGTTGACCGTAATGGAACTCGAAAACGCGGAATAGTCGAGCAAGTCGCGAGCACCACTTCCGCCGTCGGTCAAACCTGTAAGTCCAGCGCCGGGAGCCATGACAAAGACGTCATTTCCACTCCCAGTCAACACCGATTCGATGGAAGTAAAATCGACCAACTGCTCGATGTCCAAGGTTACCTTTCCAACATTGAGCGTTGCCACGCTGACCTGCAAGTTGTTGGTATGCGACGAAAAATCGAGTCGATCCGAATCGAATGCCGCAGGAGTCGCTGTCCCCAAAAGTTTTCCCGTCAATCGGCCGTTCGCCGAGACGATGAAATGGTCGTTCGAATCACCGCCGGTTAGATTCTCGATACCGAAGAATTGGATCGGGACAGTTGCCCCTGCCTCCAATATGTTTCCTTCATTGAGACTGGTTAAGGTCCAGTCGGCGATGACTTTGCGACCAATCAATGCATCATTCGCGCCCGTGCCGCCGCGAAGGCTTTCAATATTTAGGAACTGAGCAATATTATTGGCGGCTCGCGTCTGACGATTGACGACGACCGGGATATCGCTAAACGATGAATAGTCGAGCGTGTCAATCCCGCCTGCGCCATTCACAGTTCCAGACAGCGTATCCCTTTGATCTATTGCAAAACGGTCATCTTGTTCGCCGCCAGTTAGATTTTCCATGCCTTCGAAGTGGAAGGCGCTATTGATGTTGCCTCGATTGCTTCCTTGAAGCGACCATGTATTGCCACTGCTGCTGCCGATAATAGCTTGAACAACAAAAGTATCGCTCGCCGAACCACCACCCTTGATGCGCTCGATTCCGACGACTTTTAATAGATTGTTAGACGTATCTCGTCCACCGTTGATACTGTTGCTGTTACTGGTCGCTGTAAAGCCACTGCTTGTTAGAACAGCATTCAAGCTCGTCGTCAGGGGACTAAAATCGAGAATGTCGTTGAGATCGGAACCGGCGTTTGTCTCGATGATATTGTCAACGCCCCAGCCATTGGCCAATACGAAGCGATCGTTACCCAGCCCGCCAGTCACCGAATCGTTCCCGTCGTCTCCGATCAGCACATCGTCGCCGCTCCCGCCGATAAGTATATCGTTTCCGGGGCCACCTTTGAGCGTAACCGGAACGGTAACACTGGCATCGACGGTCACCTTGTCATCGCCTGATCCACCCGAGAAGGCAATGCGTTGTACTCCCGTGTAGCTTCGCATCGTCGAATCGGGAACGCCATCGCGATTGGTAAATCGGAACGTAACTTGCGTCGTAGGCAGTCCGGCTTCGAGTACTTGCTTGATCTCGAAAGTTTCGTTCGGGTCACTGCCGTATATTTTACTCCGCTTGCTCGCAAGTTCGCCGGCATAGAGCGTCAACGTGCCGTCATTCCCGAGCTCGGCAACTCCAGGTGCTGGACAGGTATGATTGAAGCTAAACAAACTAATGTCAGCGATATTAAAACTGTCCGAACCGAGCAAGACAACGTCGTAGTATGCACGGATAAACGCGTTGATCGAGCCATGCGCATCGAAAACACAGACGCCCGGCAATTCCGTTCCGTTCGATGGCGTAGGCTTCAAGCTGAACAGATCGGCAAGCTCGTCTAAATAAATCTTTCCATCATGGTCAAGATCGTTCCAGTTCAGGCCAATGTCGGCGCGAACACCTCCTTCGATACCCGCTTTAGCAACGCCGATATCGATGACGGCTCCTACAGAGGCTTCGAGACTTAGTCCCAATTCATCGGTATCCGTACCGGTCGTTACTTGTTCGAGATCACCGAAGTAGAAGCCGTCGATAAACCTACCGGTTTTTGAAATGCCGCGGGTATCAAAGCCGATGGAGAAATCGATAAACGCATTCAAGCTGGCTTCGAACGTCGCGAAGAGTGGTACCGGTGGAAATGGAATCGGTCCGAGACGCTTGCTGAACGGTACATTCAATTCAAGCCGCGGAATGTCCCATTGAATGATGTCGGTCTTTTCGCCAGTAAATAGCTTGAATATCTTCGACGGATCCGCCAGCAGCGGAATCTTGATCCCAAGCCCACCCTTGCCGTTTGCATCGGGTTCGCCAGAAAGTTTTGTTAGCAAGGATTTAGCACTTGCCGCACCGCTTTGACCAGAACTTGCCGTTTGACCTAGGACACTCGTCGAGACGCCTCCGTTAGGATCTGCGACAATAGTGGTCTCCAACGAAGCCGAGTTGACTTGAATCGGCGTATCAGCGTTGGTCAAGTCGACAGTACCGCCGGTCGTCGTCGTGTAGGTAGCCGTGATCGTTCCTGTTGGCGCGGTATTGAAAACAATCTTGGTCTTCGGTACGCCTGCGTCTTTGAATCGAACGACCGTATATTGATTGCGTGGTACTTCGACTGCATTGTTAAACACATGAACCGGAGTTCCGGCTCGCGGGTTGCTTGGAAGCAATCGTTCAAGCCCCGTCCCGGTTGTCGCAATATTGGTAACATCGATCGGCTTGCCAGTCAGATAGAACGATCCAAAGTTGATCACAATGTTATCGCCACTGGCTAGTGATTCTTCAATCGAATCTGCAATGGCAAACGTTTCCTGCAATAATCCGATAACTTGTCGAGCTTTGCGGGCGATGCGTTGCGTCTCTCCGGTCTGGTTCGTCCCGAGCAATCCCAAGCTTAGGAAGGTTATTTCTGGACCGCCCACCAACTGGGAAAGATCGTTGAGTCCTGGAACGGGCGAGGCCAAAAAGTTAATCAACGGTCGAACTGGTCCTACATATTTCTTAAACGAATCAAAAACTGGTTGAATCGCAGTCACTAAGAAGCTGCCTAGATCAAGCTTGACGTCGCGAATCGCGATATCGGGAAATCCACCGCCGATCAAACCGTCATCAGACGTTAAGCCGAGCGCCCAATCGAGTGTAAAATCGGCACTAATATTCGGAAGCAAGGAACTGCCAACGTCGGCGCTCAAATGCAAGTCGACAAAGGCTTCGGTCGTTATGCCCGCATTGAAAAGTTCTTTAATCGGCGTGTCGGCGATTTCACTAAACCACAAGCGATGGCTGGCATCGCTTATAGGATCGAGAATGTCAAAGAAGAGATTACCGACAAAGCCCGTGCCTTTGGACAATCGACCGTTGCCATCAAGGTCAACTTCCGTGAGCAGATCGTTCTGGTCGCCGTCGCGGTTGTAATCGAGATGATCGATCGCTTCGTTCAATTTCGGACCCTCGATCGGACCTGTTCCGCCATTGTTCAAAATACCGTCGCGGTTGTAGTCCTCGACCGGATTGCTCGTCGCGTTGATATTTAAGAAGAATAGCCGGCCAGCCAGCGTCGTACCTGGTACAAGCATCACGTCGACCGACAATCCAATCTCAGGTGCCCCAGCCGTTGGCAGCCCACCGCTATACGTGACGTTCGGGTTGAGTTGGAAGAAGAATCCACGCTGCAGGTTGACTCCAAAACCGATACTGAAGTCGTAACCAAATTGGATGCGTACGCCGCCGCTGGTGCTTAACCCCAAAGCGACCGAGTCGATTCCTAAATCAAAATCCGCGTTGATTATGTCGCTGCCAGCCAAATGAAGGTTGACGAAAAATTCGAGATCAGCGACTGGCGTCGTCAAAGGGTTCGGCACGAAAACTTCGACATCCCGGAAATCGGCGACTTCGACATTGTCGGCGACGTTCGGATCGTTGTGATAGAGCGGATTTAGTTTGAGTATCTTGACGCCGCTTGGTCCCAGGACGCTGAAAATTGTTTGCTGGACGTGGCTTTGCACCGCATCGATCGAACCGCTCGCATTGTTGATCGTTACTTCAAGCTGATCCACCATGTTGCGAAGTTTGCCGATGAAGCTCGCCCCAACATCTAAACCTTCACCTATCAACGGAAGTTTTTCGAGCAAGTCAGATTTCAATCCCGACTCGACCATGTTCAACACCGCGCGAAGGCCGGCGATGATTTGTCCGAGATTGATTTGACTCAGGTCTGTCAACCCAGCTAAGTAGTCGCGGATCCCGTTGAATCGCACCTCGATGCCGCTCGGATGATCCAGACTTAGCACCACCGTAATGGCGTTGTCCAACGTCGAACCAGCAATATTCGCGTCGAGCGAGGCTGTCGCAACGCCGCTGATTCCAAAATCGAACTTGTCAGCCACCGGAATCACCGATGAGAAAACTTGCGAGAACAGAATTCCGCCGATCGTATTATTGTCCGAGGGCGTTAAGGCCGGATCGATACTGATTCCGATCGTCGCATTCGGCAACGCATTGGCAGTGGAATATTCGACCTTCGTCACTCCCGACGTAAGCGATACGAATTGAACTGTAGGCGGACTGGCTGACGTATTGAGAATGTAGTCGACGCCAAGTTCGACCAGCGAGTTTCCTCGCGTCAATACGCTTCCATCCCGAGTGACGACGACTAGGTTTTCAAGCGGCGCGTTAGCCAATGTAAAATTAGTTACACCATTGTTGACGGTCTGGATCGTCGAACCACGCAATTGAAGCTTGCCGTCCAAGGCGGCACTGATCCCGGCAATTCCAGCGCTGGCTCCGATATTCGAATTGATCGAGGCAGTTAAATTCACGCCCGTCGTCTTGAGCAAGTACGGCGTGAGCGAATCGAAGCGGAATCCGAAATCAAGATCTAAATGACCGCCGACGGTCACGTCAATGTTGGCGTTTGTCGCAAGTGTGACCGGTCCAAGGTCTGGCAGATTAAAATCGAAGCCGACCGTCTTGGTAATCGACTTATCGATGTCGATTCGGACAACTGCCGCAGCTTGGAAGCCAATTGCGTTCGTATCAGCATCGACATAATCGATCGTCAGTTCAAACGCATTGGACGGCAATCCAAGTTTGTTCTTGATAGCATCGCCTAGAATCGTGCCTAGGCTCAATCGAGAGGCAATGAGGTTGGCTACTTGATTGAATTTCCCGAGGATAGCTTCGCGTCCTCCTGTTCCCGAAGGAATATCATTCAACGATTTTCGAAGCCGAGTTATTGCCGCTATCAGTGGTCCGGTTGTGACAAACGAAAGCAGTTGTACTTCCGAACTCGTTCCCGTGACGCCTTGTGTTTCCGTTCGATTTTGGAGGATTAGGCCAGTGCGACTTGTTGCGTTCAAGTCACCGACATTCCCCATCGCGATATTAAATTTAACTCGATAGGCACTGCCGGCTTTTCTCGTGACGCTATCGATAACATTCGGTCCGTAAACTCGTGTGAGTTCACTCAAAACCTCAGCCGGCGTGGCGTCCAACGGAATGTCAATGGCGGTCGCAACCGGTGTGCGGCCTCGTATTGTCAATTGAAAGATATGAGGCTCTTCCGCAGAAACTGTGGGTGGTTTTCGTGATCCGCAATCGATTTTAGCCGTGAAATACAAGGAAAACACTCGACTGAGTGATTACAAAAACCAAGGTTCGCTTTCTGATCGGAAATGCTTACCCAAAAAATTGCTATGGTTTGGATGGTGCAATGAGTTTGGC
>JAWXCK010000151.1:0-28946 GCA_034408855.1 Pirellulaceae bacterium | reverse complement strand
ATCGGAGCCATCCCTTGTAAATCCATCCGCCAAACTCATTGCACCCTCCAAACCATAGCAATTTTTTGGGTAAGCATTTCCGATCAGAAAGCGAACCTTGGTTTTTGCAATCACTCAGTCCAGTGTTTTCCTTGTATTTCACTACGCGCGACTGGGTGATCGTTTTCGGCA
Source organism: Pirellulaceae bacterium (assembly GCA_034408855.1). Lineage (GTDB taxonomy): Bacteria > Planctomycetota > Planctomycetia > Pirellulales > Pirellulaceae > JAIYDQ01. Next base: position 28,775 of record JAWXCK010000151.1, on the reverse strand, counting down.
TCCGACAGCAGTGTTGAACTGAGTACACTTGCAGTAGAGATCATCGAGCACCGCAAGCGACGGCAGAAGGAAACAGCGTCGCGAATCCATCCGGATGTGAAAGAGCGGGTTCGCGTCGAGGGCAAAGTATTTCGACGTGGGACGGACCGATTTCGGGTCCGAGGCGTTACGTACGGACCGTTTGCACCCAATGGGGAGGGCGAGCCACTTCCGGAACCGGCGACTGTATTTCGATTTAGAAGATCGCAAGACGCGAGCTGAAGCCCGAGCCAAGATTTCTGATTCGATTAAAGCCACACGAGGGCGTGGATGCTTATTAGCCACGAGTGTCGGCAATGAAATTCCGCCGGATGTCATTCGAGGGTACGGCACGCATCGGATTGCTCGATTCCTATTCGAGTTAGCCGATGTGGCTCGCGACGTCGATCCGGATGCGTTGTTGACGTACGGCAATTTTCCTTCGACGGAATATCTTGAGCTACCCTTTCTCGACTTTCCGACCTTCAATGTCTACTTGCATGATCGAGAAAAATTTCGCCAGTATCTATTGAGGCTTGCCAATCGCGTCGGCGACCGACCGTTGCTGCTGGGCGAAATTGGAATGGATACCATTCGGCATACGGAAGAGGAGCGATCTAAATTTTTGATAGGTCATCTTCGCGAAACCATGTTGCTTGGAATCGCGGGTTCATTTGTCTTTGCCTGGACAGATGATTGGTACGTTTATTTCGTCCCACCGCCTTACGATGCTCGCTAACGCCAATACGAAACTCGCATCCAACGATGTTTTTTACTTTGGAAACGCGATCGGTGATGTCGGGCAAGGCAATTCAGGCACTCCAACGTTGGTGCGAACCGATGATACCGATTGGGTATCGGTGCGCCAAAATCTTTCGCCAAACGCCAATTCGGTTCCTTTTTCGAATGTCTTCGATGTCAATAAGGATGGCCAAGTGAATCCAATCGATATGAGTCTCGTTCGCCAGAACTCGGCCCTTTCCGTGATTCTATTTTTCACGGCCCCTGTCAGTTTTCAGTTAGCCGCCACGACTTCGACGTCCCCAGCGCTTTTGTCTGGGGGTTTTACGGCTGAAAGCCATCGACTTTCCCGTCGGATCCACCCATTGGCTGAGCTTATGAAAATCTCCGAATGTGAGCCGATGAGGCTAGCCACGGGTTCCGAATACACTAATTTTTCCGCGAAATCTCGAACGGCAGAACCGGCGGCTAGCGCCGTGCCGCTCACATTCTCATGCGGCCGCCATTGACACTGGCCGCAACAAAAAGCCAGCTTCGTTTGACAACAGCGAGCCAGACTACGATTTCTCTATCGAACCTCGATGAGCTGTTTAAGCGAATTGGAACTGCTTGACCGTCGCTAGCCAATTGCAATGGCCTCGTCGGGGATGAGTGTTGGTATTTGATTCTGAACGGGATATAGCCAGCATTGGTCGCTGCTAAGAAGACCTTGCGTTGGAACGGCAGAAATTGTACGACCTCCTCGTGTACATAGCGGCTTCAAAGCATGACGCGAATTGAGCTGATCCAGTTTAGCTCGCGTTGCCGGGACGAGCGGCGAGAGCGTGATGGGACAACGTAGGACTTCCAACAACCAATCAGGACACACTTGAGAATCACGGGTGTTTTGAAGCGGAGTATTCGAATTGGACATAATCTTGCAGTTTGATTCGGTACTGTCGATTTGCGGTACAAGATAAGAGAGACGAACATGCCAAGCATCCTGAATTTCATCGCGAAAAAACAGATCACTTTGCTGGTCGCCGCCCTACTCATCTTTACGGATGATAGCTTAGCGCAACAACCAAATCTAAGCAATGCGGGTCCCTCAGCCTTGAATGCACCTTCCAACGGAACCTTTGTCGGAACCATCACAGACCCTCGAACCGGTAAGCAATACGACCGATATTGGGAACAGGAGAATGTCCCGATGCCTCGCTGGGAACAGCAAGAAATCACCGAACGTCTTTCGGTGCCCCAATGGGTTACCGAAACGATCAAGACGACGGAAACACAGTACGTTCCTTATATCGAATATCAAGTTCAACAGCGAGTCGTCAATCGCTGGAATCCGTTTGGTCAGCCGCAAGTCACTTGGGAATACGTACCGGTCACTCGATATCAGGCGATCCCGCAAGTGGTCGACAAGTCGGTGACTTATCAGAAATATGTTGAGCAAGATGTCAAACGCGTCGTTCCCAAACTTGTTCAATCGACCCAATCGGTAGGCAAGTACGTGGATCGCGAACGGACTGCGACCAATTCGCCTCAAGGTGCGGCAGTAAATACTGTTCAGAATGCAGCCGAACTCGCCATGGCCAATCGCAACAGCCAAATCCCACACTATCCAACTCGACCCATGGACGCTTGGTATAATGGAAATCCCTATAGCGGAAATCCATACCGTGGTAATCTCGCTTCGAATGTTGCAACGCCGTCCTGGTCTAATCCAACCTACCCAAGTATCCCGACAGCACCCTATTACGGTGCTACTCTCGCCAATTCACCGGCGATCTATCCAGGTGGGGCCAGCCCCATCCTTTCGATGCCAAGAAGCCCAATTGCACAGACGCAACTTGTTTCCAATCAATCGATCGTCCCGCCAGTTCCAGGTACGTATTCGACGCCAACTTATCCGGCATATCAAGCCAGCTTACCGCCGATGAACGCCTATTCGATGAACCAATCCTTATTTCAATGGCCGTCGTGGAGCAGTAACAATGGCCCGCTCTTTCGACAAGATTTATTCCGACAAGATCGCACGTCGTCCTATGGCATGCAACCGACGGCCGGAACGATTTATCCGACCATTGCTAGCCAGAATTCGGTCGGCAGTTATCTCCGCCCGACATCATCGCCGATGCTACCGCAGCCGTCTTCGTCGTGGGGGAATTTTGGCGGCGGATCGAATGAGCCTTATCGCGATCCACTTCAATCCGGTTTGCCACCGACGGTTTTGCGATAATCTCCATAACGTTCAAACCAGCTAGTAGAGGTTGTAAAACCTCTTAAATTCACGGATTTTTAACAAGATCCACTACGCTTAAAAGCGTCATGGGTGTTGATCGCTATCGCGGAAATATTCGACGAGTATCGAATTGAATTTCGCAATCTTCGCACAACCGCATCGCGATTTCGCTCGCCGAGATTTCAGTCGTATCATTCCCGTCAGGCTGCCGCCGATCGACTTGGATGGATCGGGCTTCGGGATCGACGATTAAGAAAGCCGCGACACCTTCGCGACGATATGGCTGTCGTTTGTAGTTCAGATCATTTTGTCGCGTGGATTCGGACAAAACTTCAACGACTATCGATGGCGATTTTTCTAAGTATCGCTCCGGCGGTGGACCACAGACGACCACGATATCAGGACGAACGATTGTGTCCTCAAGGATAATCCAGTCCAAATCGACAATTACTTCCGCTTGGCATGCCAAGGCATCGATCGCATTGCCAATTGCGAGACTGAGTCGCGCAACCCCAATCACGGGGTGGTATTTTCGCTCTCGGAATCGCTTGATTCAGACGACGAAGCTTCATACTTGTCACCAACTTCGACTTTGACATGAGCAACCAATCGCATGGCCGCTTGTACTTCGAATTGCGAGAAGTACATTTCGACGCCAGTGTACTTGGAGACAACGCGTGGCTTGTGAACAAGTTCTTGCCACGACAACCCGTTGGCGACATGCCACGTAGCTGCTTGAGCGGTGTTTTGAGAAATCTTTCTGTTACCAAGCATCTTGCAAACTTCTGATACGCTTGGGTCAGCATTGATCGCTTCCAACGGTACGACCGCATACTTCATTCGAGGCGTAGGATCTTTCTTGCCATGTTCTAGGCAAACCGTAGCGACAGGCATCTTGCGAGGCTTGTCGATATCGACACGAAACATGCCACCACCCATTCCGGGATCCCCGCCCATGCCCATGCCTCCGCCCATGCCTTGAGCAGCGCCGCCGCCCATTCCGCCGCCCATGCCTCCCATGCCACCTCCCATGCCACCTCCCATTCCTCCCATGCCACCGCCCATTCCTCCCATACCTTGTGCAAGAACATGAACGGCGCCAAATGTATCGGGCAATTTGATTTTAAGAGGCTTTTCGGTTTTGTTGTGAAAAAAAAGATTAGCTTGGGTCGCATCCTTGGCGATGTATTCGACCTCTAACTGCCCATCGGCCATCGCGCGAAACATTTCGACTTCGACGCCCTCAATTTCTTTCGAGGCCTTAGCGACACTGGCTTTGGTAGGTGCTGCCCGAACTTCAAGGGTCGGACTGCCTGAAGCAACGAGCTTTTCGGTTTCGCGAGTCTCAGCGAATACGACTGGAGCAAGCATCCCTATGCCGCAAAAAAAAGATGCAAATTGCTTGGTTGTCCACATCATCAATCGAACCCTCAGTTGAAGGAATTTAAAGTATCCAAACGGCTCGACATCCACATCAGGATGAGCCTCGACATCGCACCCGGCAACGTTACCACGCGGGCGAACGCACTAACCGCACGAACAAAGACGCAAATCCTGTTCCAGACATTTAACTTTGCATTTATACGTATCTCTTAGTCTAACGACTCTACTGAACGATTTCTACTGAAATTTAGGCTTTCGGCGGGCCGACTTCTGTCGCATAGAGCGGTTTTTTCCGAAAAAAGCCACATCACCTAGAGTGAAAAGTGAATGTGGCATAGTTACAAGAACGTCTTACTCTGCTACCTTAAACGCCGATTTGATTGCAAAATAGCACAATTCCCAAGCTCAAGTACAACTTTTTTCGGAGAATTTTGAATGTCGATGTATATCGGTGAAGCGTTAGTTGGTGACGGGAATGAAATTGCGCACGTGGATCTGATGATCGGCAGCAAGGACGGCCCAGTCGGTGCTGCATTTGCCAGCGCTTTGTCGACTCAGAGCGAAGGCCATACCAACCTTTTAGCGGTTCTCGAACCGAATCTTCTGGTGAAACCAGCTACGGTAACGATCACCAAAGTCACGATCAAAGGAATGAAGCAAGCGGTTCAGATGTTCGGACCAGCTCAGTTTGCCGTCGCCAAGGCTGTTGCCGATAGCGTCGCTGAAGGGATTATTCCGAAGGACCAAGCTGAAAACTTGGTGATCGTCTGTGGAGTCTTTATCCATCCAGCGGCCGAAGACAACAAGAAAATCTACGAATACAACTACGCCGCAACGAAGCAATCGATCGTTAATGCAATGGGTAAGAAGCCATCGATCGATGAAGTCATTGCCAAGAAAGATTCGGCATCGCATCCATTCAAAGGCTTCTAGAGCTTGGAAAGACCTCGCATCTTAATTCAGCTCGACACCGATGTTCACCCGAGCGTGTTCGACGGTGTTGTAGCTGTCGATGCTGGCATTGAGCATTTGTTTCAATACGGCAATGTAAAACCTGAATCGGTGCGTGCGCTGATTCACGGTGCGATGTTCACTCGCGGTCCCGGTGATCTACATCGCACAGCAGTGTTTGTGGGAGGCTCGGATGTGGAAGTTGGGCGTAACGTAGCTGAAGCGGCGCGACTGGCTTGTTTCGATCCATTCCGCGTTTCTATTATGCACGACAGCAACGGCTGCAACTCCACTGCCGCCGCTGCCGTTCTATGCGCTGGAAAGCATTTAGAGTTCCGAAATTCCAGTTCCTTGGTTTTGGCCGGAACGGGGGCCGTGGGTCAAGCTGTTTGCCGCTTAATTGCTGCCCAGGGTGGCAAAGTCGTTTTGGCCAGTCGAAAGCTACAACGGGCCGTCGAATGCTGTGCAAATCTCATCCGCTTAGGAGTACCAAGCGAATTGCTTCGTCCACTTAGCACCGACGATTCGAAGGCGTTGCAGAGCGTTCTTGCAAGCGTCGATAGCGTATTTGGATGCGGTGCTGCGGGTGCGGAATTGCTCACATCGGAACAACTTGGTCAAGCCAATCAACTTCGTACGGCTGTCGATCTCAATGCGGTTCCACCGGCAGGTATACCGGGGATACAAATAACCGATCAAGCTGTCCATCGTAAAAGTCGGATCGACTATGGCGCCCTAGGAGTCGGTGGCTTAAAGATGAAGATTCATAAATCTGCCATTCGAGAATTGTTTACCGCCAACCATCATTTTCTTGACGCACAACGCATGATGGAAATCGGGCAAAACATCCTCAACGATGCGAGTTAATGCAATATCTTCTGTTTGATCCTCCGATTGTCGAATGGATGCGAAAGCGTTAAACTTTTGTCTTCTCTCCACTCGAATTTGTCGAATCAGTCTCGCGAGACTGTTCCACCTCAAGGCTCCGACTACGAAGTGAATCTATGACTAGTCCATCGGGAAATTTACGAAGCGAACAGAAACCTGCCAAGCTTCTCCTTGGTGACAAGTCGATCGACTTGCCTGTTTATGTTGGCACCGAAAACGAGCGGGCCATCGATATCAGTCAGTTGCTGAAAACGACCGGCCACATCACGATGGACGAAGGGTACGCAAATACGGGCTCGACAACGAGCAACATTACGTTTCTCGATGGCGATGCTGGAATTTTGCGATATCGAGGATACCCGATCGAGGTTTTAGCCCAACACTGCGACTTTGTCGAAACTTCTTACCTCTTGATCTATGGTGAATTGCCAACCAAAAACCAGCTCGAACAGTTTCGAAAATCGATCCAGAAACATACGCTTCTCCATGAAGATATGCGGAAGTTTTACAATGGATTCCCGCGAACTGCGCACCCGATGGCGATCCTGTCTTCCGTTGTAGGTGCCTTGTCGACGTTCTATCAAGATGCGCTCAACCCTCACGATCCCGATCAAGTCACGGTTTCGATCCATCGGTTGCTTGCCAAACTGCCGACCATTGCCGCATACAGCTACAAGAAATCGTATGGGCAACCTTTCATCTATCCCAAAAACAGCTTCAACTACTGCGAAAATTTCTTGAACATGATGTTCGCGGTGCCTTCGGAAGAATACACACCCGATCCAGATTTTGTTCGGGCTCTGAATCTATTGCTGATCGTTCATGCCGACCACGAACAAAACTGCAGTACCTCCACCGTCCGAATGGTCGGGTCCTCCAACGCCAACTTGTTCGCCTCGATCTCGGCTGGAATCTGTGCGCTCTGGGGACCGCTCCACGGCGGTGCTAACGAAGCCTGCGTGAATATGCTTCGAAAAATTGCCGACGATGGCGGGAATGTAAAAAAGTATGTCGACTTAGCAAAAGATAAATCGAGCAACTTTCGCTTAATGGGTTTTGGACATCGAGTCTACAAAAACTTCGATCCGCGTGCCACGATTATTAAATCGGCCTGCGATACGCTCCTTGCAAAACTTCACCTCAACGATCCATTGTTCGAAGTCGCCCAGACGCTCGAAGAAACCGCCCTCAAAGATTCTTACTTTATCGAACGCAAACTCTACCCGAACGTCGATTTTTACTCGGGAGTGATCTATCGAGCGATGGGGATTCCCGAACAGATGTTTACAGTGCTATTTGCCATGGGCCGCTTGCCTGGTTGGATCGCTCATTGGGTTGAAATGCAGAATTCTCCAACAACTCGAATCAATCGTCCGAGACAAGTCTACACCGGTTCACCGATCCGCGATTTTGTCCCGATTGAGAATCGCATAGACTGATGTGTATTGATTGGCGAACGGAACGTAGAACGAGCCCAACGTGTCAGTCGAAGAATACAACCATCGCTATGTCGGACGATTAGCTCCTTCGCCAACCGGAGCACAGCATCTGGGCAATGCTCGGACGTTTCTCATTGCTTGGCTGCTTTGTCGACGAGCGCATGGTCAAATGCTTCTGCGCATCGAAGATCTTGAAACTCCTCGCATCAAACCTTGGGCGATCGAACAAGCTAAGGAAGATCTAAAGTGGCTAGAACTTGATTGGGATATTGCTCCTAATTCATCATCGTTGGATTCGCAACCGATTGTGCAGAGCCAACGGTTGGTTCGCTACGTAGAAATCCTTCAAACGTTAAAACAAGATCAAGCTGTATATCCTTGCACATGTTCTCGGAGTGAAATTGAAACCCTCGCTGCTCCTCATGAATCCGAGTTAGTGGGCCCGATTTACCCAGGGACATGTGCCAATCGCCAAGTCGAGGATGCTCAGTTTCTCGATCAGCAAGGAATCGCCTATTCATGGCGCTATCGAATGCCAACGGAACCCATTCGCTTCACCGATGATTTCCTCGGCAAGCAATCGATCGAGTCGCCAAGCCTTGAGCTCGGCGATTTTGTTGTCTCTCGAAAGAATGGAGCCATCGCCTATCAGCTTGCGGTTGTCATCGACGATCATGATTCGGGTGTCAACCAAGTCGTCCGCGGCGATGACCTAGTACTCAGCACCTTTCGGCAGCTCGCAATCTATTCGCGACTTAATTGGCAGCCACCCCGATTTTGTCACTTGCCGCTGGTGGTTGGAATCGACGGTCGCCGACTGGCCAAACGCCACGGCGACACGCGTTTATCGAGCCTTCGAGACGCAGGTATCGCGGCGAAAACGATCGTCGGATACTTGGCATTTCGGTCTGGCTTGCTCGATCGATTTCGACCCGTCGAACCCGATGAACTGCTGGAGATCGACCCACTGAAAAATCTTTCTCGCCAAGCATGCGTCTTTGATTCGAACAACGCGATCGAATTTTTCAATAAGCTACTGCCAAGCAAGTGCTCGTAATTCCGACACGCGAGCTTGTTCTCAGGCTCCTGCCTGGGAACGCACTGCGTCCGAGGCTCCGCCTCGATTGCAAATTGTCGGTCCATTGATTGAATCCTTATGATACTATTGGAAAACGATTACGATATTGACTGAGTGATCGAACGATGGTCGACACAATTAGGGTAGTGAACGACGCGCGGTTCGCCAATCGCTTAAGCTTTGGGGATGCATGTTTTAATGCAAAACTGGAAAACGAAAACGCTTGGAGGAATGCAATTCTGGACCGACTACCGTTGGAATTCAGGCTGTCGTTTACAGAAGAACGAGCTGATGAAAAATTGGCGGGTCCTCGATGCAAAGAATATTCGTCAAGCCTCAGGCACCCGCGATGAGTGCACGATCGCATTTAGCGAGCTGGTCGAAAGCGTTGCCAAGAATGTTTGCTACGACCATGTTGTTTTGCTGATGCATGGACTGATGCGAACGCCTCGCTCGATGAATTCCTTAGCAAACTATCTTACATCGCAAGGTATCGGCGTGCCGATCGCTCCGAGCTATGCAAGCAGTCAAGCTTCGATCGGAGTTCACGCGACGGCCTTTCGAGAGCTTGTCGAATCGCTACCGGGTCAACCCAGAATTGACATCGTCGGACACAGCATGGGGAACATCATCGTTCGACACGCCATTGCCGACTGGCAAGCGCTCGGCGATCCGAAGCAGACGCTAACGCGAATGAAGCACATGGTTAGCAACCCGCTCGTCGATGGCCAAGGCGACTTTGTTGTCAGCGTCGAAGAAACGCATCTCGACGGCGCCGCCATCGAAATCGAAGTTCCTGCCCTCCATAGCTTTCTCATGGACACACCGTCGGTACATGAATTCATCGCGAAGTTCTTGCGAAGTTAGCCACCATACATTACCGACTCCGTAATTATAAATGGTTGAACCGACGGACCCTGTAGACACCGATCGTTTCATAAAAGTGCAGGTTTCTAAAATATCCGAGACAAAAAGCCATCCGCAAAACGCGATGTACGCCCCAACGTCTCGCCACACTTTCCCAATCGGGCAATCGATTCGGCATTCCGACCAATTTTGGGACCGATAGACAAAGCAAAAGTAGAATGGAAGTAGAATACGGTAATACTTCTCATTGAGGCAACACGTTTGGGAAAATCCTATGTAGCTTTACATCGCTATTTCGGTTTGCGAGGGGTCGAAGGGAGCTTCGGTTATTGGTAAAACGTAGGGGATATGAATCTTTCACCGATGATGAAACAGTATCACGAAGCCAAGGAGGCTAGCGGTGATGCTTTGTTATTTTTCCGCATGGGCGATTTCTATGAATTGTTCCATAACGATGCGAAGACGGCGGCGCGTGTTCTCGGACTGACCCTGACCAGTCGCGACAAAGGCGAAAACCCTGTCCCGATGGCAGGCTTCCCGCATCATCAGCTCGATGGCTATCTTGCTAAACTGATACGCAGCGGCTTTCGCGTAGCGGTTTGCGACCAGATGGAGGATCCTAAACAAGCGAAGGGAATTGTAAGGCGTGAGGTGACGCGCATAGTCACGCCGGGAACATTAACCGACGATGCGTTGCTCGATCCACTCGCTTCCAATCTGTTGGTTGCCGTTTGCCTGCCGGCCCCCAGCGGCATCTCGAAATCGAATGAAAAAGACGCCAAGTCAAGCGCGTTGCCATTAAACTCTCTCGCAGGTATCGCTTGGGTCGAGTTGTCGACCGGACGCTTCGAGGCTGGCGTTTTTAAAGCGGATCGAATTCAGGACGAATTAGCAAGGCTTGAACCGGCCGAAGTATTGCTTCGAGATGACGAGGGTCGTTTGCAAAACCAACGAACCGGCGCGTGGGACAATCGCGGGACGCTTACTCATAGACCGGCATGGCAGTTTGGATTTGATGAATCGCGGCGGGTGCTTTGCGAACATTTTGGGGTGCTGAGTTTGGAAGGAATGGGGTGGGAAGAAGGCGATGAGTTAGCAATCGGAGCGGCTGGGGCAGCGATGGCGTATCTTTTAGAAACGCAAAAAAACAGCCTCGAACATATCAGCGACTTACTGCCGGCGCGTTCTGGACGATTTCTTGAAATCGATGCAGCAACCCGCCGCTCTTTGGAACTGACGCATACCATTCGTGGTGCTTCGCGAGCCGGGTCGCTTCTAGATGTCATGGATCAATCCAAGACGCCGATGGGGTCTCGGCGTATCGCTCATTGGTTAGCATCACCGCTCATTGATAGAAACCAGATTGAATCTCGGTTGGGAGCGGTCGCCGAGTTCCACAAAGAGAAACGCCTTCGCGAAACGCTTCGCGAACTTCTATCGAATGTATACGATTTAGAAAGGCTATTAGGTCGAGTCGCGACTGGGCGCTGCGGGCCGCGAGACTTACAACAAGTTGGACGGACGCTCGCTCAATTGCCAAAACTCAAAGCCTTGCTCGAAGCGCGTCATAGCGAGCGACTCCAACAGCTTTACGATCGGATCGATTTGCTTGAAGAGTTAAGAAAACAGCTCGAAGTGGCCTTGGTCGACGATTGCCCGCTCTTGGTTCGCGACGGCGGATTTATCCGCGCGGGTTGTAGTGCTCGATTGGACGAGTTCCATAGCTTGGCTGGTGGCGGCAAGGATTGGATTGCTCGTTACCAAGCCCAGCAAATCAAAGAGACGGGGATTACATCGCTGAAGGTCGGCTTCACCAGTGTCTTCGGTTATTACTTAGAAGTTACTAATACGCATCGCGACCGAATACCGCCCAATTTCATTCGCAAGCAAACACTCAAAAACGCCGAGCGATACATTACGCCGGAACTCAAAGAGTACGAAGAGAAAGTCTTAACGGCTGAAGACCAGGCCAAGTCGCTCGAGTACGAATTGTTTGTCGAGCTTCGGGATGCCGTGCATGTTCATACCGCCGCTCTTCAGCAGACGGCCAAGACGCTCGCAGAGCTTGATGTACTCGCCGGATTAGCCGAGTTAGCGATCAAGAATAACTATATCCGACCCGTCATTGTCGATGAGCCTCGGTTAGAGATCAACGAAGGGCGTCATCCGGTGCTCGATGCCATGCTTCCGCAAGGCACTTTTGTTCCCAACGATACTTTTGTCGGAGCGGAACACGGTCGAGTCTTGCTGATTACTGGCCCGAACATGGCTGGTAAAAGCACTTACATTCGTCAAACGGCTTTGATGGTTTTGATGGCGCAGATGGGTAGCTTTGTTCCGGCACATCGCGCCACCATCGGAATTGCCGATCGAATCTTCGCTCGAGTCGGAGCCAGCGACGAACTTTCGCGTGGCCAAAGTACCTTCATGGTCGAGATGGTCGAGACGGCCCGTATTCTCAATACGGCGACCGAGCGTTCCGTGATTATCCTCGATGAAATTGGGCGAGGGACGAGCACCTATGATGGTTTGTCGCTGGCTTGGTCGATTGTCGAACATTTGCACGACTCGATTGGCGGACGCACTTTATTCGCAACGCACTATCATGAGCTTGTCGAACTTGAAAAGTCGCACGTCGGTGTTCGCAACTTCAACGTCGCCGTCAAAGAATGGGATGACGAGCTGGTCTTTCTCCATCGAATCGCTCGAGGTGGAGCTGACAAGAGCTATGGAATACATGTTGCGAGATTGGCTGGTATACCGCGAGACGTCAATGAACGAGCCAAAGAGATTTTAGCTCAGCTTGAAATTGATCATCTCAACAAGCACGGCGAATCGAAATTGGCACTTCCGCCCAAGACCAAAAAGAAACACATTCAGATGACGCTTTTTCAAATGGACAATCACCCCATGATCGACGTCCTTCGCGATCTCGACCTAACACAGCTTACGCCGCTGGCCGCTATGCAACTCCTCGATCAATGGCAGCGCGATCTCAAATCTTAGTTTCTACCCCCAACCTTTCTCGCTTCTATCGAACATCCCCTCAATCCAAACCAAGGTTCCAACCATGATAAAACCATTGATGACTCCCTTTCTGTTAAGTTGCATTGCTATGATTTCCGCTTCTATTTCGCCGATTGCTTGGTCGCAGGCTATTTCCAATCAATACTACGAGATCGTCGAGTACCAAGGCATTGCAGTCGAGCGGCTTGGTAAGCTAGACTCATTCATGGAGAAGGCTTTGCTACCGTCTTTGAATCGGATGGGGATCAAGAATGTCGGCGTGCTATCCACCGAAGTTCCCCTAGACGGCAAGACGTCGCTTTTTCTCGTCATGCCGCTTGAGAATCCAAATCAAGTGCCAGCGATTCTAAAGCATTTGAGCAACGACAGCGCGTATCTAGATCAAGGACAGGACTATCTCGATACGGACTATAAAACACCTGTCTATGAACGAATGAGGAGCGAATTGCTAGTGGCGTTCGACTGCTTTCCTAAGCTGGAGGTGCCCAAGCAGAAGACCGCAGGCAAAGACCGACTTTTCGAAATGCGAGTTTACGAAAGCCCGACAGAGCGGATGGGCGTGTTGAAAGTTCAAATGTTCAACAACGGAGAGGTTCCGATTTTCCTTGATTGCGGTATTCATCCAGTTTTCTTCGGTCAGGCTTTAGTAGGAGATCGCATGCCCAACTTGACCTATTTGACCGTTTACGACAATGCGGCTCAGCGAGATGCGTGCTGGAAAAGATTTCAAGCTCATCCTGATTGGGCTAAACTGAAAGCGGTCGAGGAATATCAAGGAACCGTTTCGAAGATTCATAAATTCAATTTGCTCCCGCGTTCCTATTCGCAGTTTTAACGAAATCCAATTCGAACAGTCAAACGAAAGCGAGTCAACCATGTCAAAACCATCTGCAGAGAGTTCAAACGTTGTGCCTTCCAGTTCCGCTCAGGATGTTAAGCGGCGTGAGTTTTTGAAAACAACCGCTGCGGCGGCGACGGTAACTGCGGTCGCGCCATTGATTCTCAATGCTGCTGATAAAGCCGGGACTCAATTGCCGCGAGTCGGGACGGGCGAGCATACTTACGAATGCCATCATGATTGGGGAAATGCGAGTTTGCCGGACGGGCATCGATACGGCAATGCATCGCATGGCGTCACCATCGATCGAGAAGGGCTGATCTATATCACTCATACGGGGCAACCGGGTTCGCTTTTTGTCTTCGATCCGAATGGGAAATTTATCCGCTCGATGGGTCCCGAGATGACGACTAAGAATGTCGCCAGCGGACATGGCATCGACATTCGTCTTGAAGGCAACGAAGAGTTTCTGTACCTTTCGCCAGCCAACCCGACGATGAGTTTCACCAAGATGACGTTGAAAGGTGAGATTGTTTGGACGCGAGGGAAGACGGAGCTGAATGCCGATTCCCATCTCTGGGATGAAAACCCCAAGCTGACGTATCGACCGACGAATACTTCGTTTCGACCAGATGGTGGTTACTATCTCGGTGACGGGTATGGCAGTGGTTATCTCTTTCACTACGACAAAAATGATCGTTTTGTCAAAGCGATTGGCGGGCCCGGCGAACTGAACGGTCAGTTTAAAACGCCGCATGGACAATGGCTTGATGATCGTGATGGAACACCTAAATTAGTTGTCGCCGATCGAGCAAACGCTCGATTGCAGTGGTTCGATATGAATGACCAGCATCTCCGAACTCAGGATGGTTTTCTTTTTCCCGCCGATATCGATTCGAAGGGGGATCTGTTGCTAGTACCGGATCTCCATGCCCGGATAACGATACTTGGAAATAACAATGTGCCGATCGTCCATCTAGGCGATGATCTGGCATGGCGAGAAAAAGTTTTGGCAGACAAATTTGCCATGCGGTCGAAGCGCGATCAATGGCTTCCCGGTCGTTTTGTCCACCCGCATGACGCCTGCTTTGACAAGGACGGAAATATCTTTGTCGTCGAATGGGTCGTTACCGGCCGCGTAACAAAACTAGTAAAAGTCGGCTAGAAGCTTACGCCAGTTAAACTAGTAGATTCCATCGATTCATGGTATCTTCACCGATCCACGCAATCGAGCAGAACGCAACTGATTGCGGTCATATTACCCCTCAATGGATCGACAGTAGTTTGAATTCGCCCCGCAAAGCCGCCATTTGGTTTATCCTCATTTCTGTTCTGCTGGACGTTTTATCGTTCGGTGTACTGATTCCAGTCCTACCGCGCGTGATCAAGGAATTTACCGGTCAAGATGAATCGCAAGCGGCCATGTATGTCGGCTTGTTTGGAACCGTTTGGGCATTCATGCACTTCTTTTGCGCTCCTATTCTCGGATCGTTATCCGATCAATATGGGCGGAGACGGGTCCTTTTAATTTCTTGTTTTGGTCTTGGGATCGATTATGTCCTGATGGCTTTAGCACCTAATCTTACTTGGCTCTTCGTTGGACGGATTATTTCTGGGATCACAGCCGCCGGGTTTGGAACGGCAGCCGCTTATATTGCCGACGTAACGGTTCCGGAAAAGCGCGCCGCCGCATTCGGATTGTTTGGGGCAGCCTTCGGGACGGGGTTCGTTATCGGACCGGCGCTCGGTGGCGCGCTCGGTGAATTTGATATTAGACTTCCGTTTTGGGTTGCGGCGGCACTCACTTTGACCAACGCTGCCTACGGATATTTTATCCTCCCAGAGTCGCTCGCACTCGAACATCGTAAACCGTTTTCGTGGGCGCGGGCCAATCCCATTGGTTCTCTGCGATTATTGCAATCTCAATCGGGCCTGTTGGGTTTGGCGATGGTTTATTTTCTCTATCAGTTGGCTCATCAAGTCCTCAACAATGTTTTCGTCCTCTACACTGGCCATCGCTATGCATGGACGCCGATTACAGTAGGTCTGGCATTGGGGCTTGTTGGGACACTCAACATCGTCGTTCAAGGCGGGTTGGTCCGACCCGCCTTGAAACGTTTCGGCGAACAATGGTTGCTGTTCATCGGGCTGTTCTGTGGAGTGGCCGGCTATGCGTTGTATGGTTTGGCCGATCAATCATGGAAGTTTTGGGCAGCCACGCCGATCTTTTCACTGATGGCCTTTTTTACGCCAGCCATTCAAGGCCTGATGAGTCGACGTCTTGGTCCATCGGTTCAAGGGCAGTTGCAAGGGGCCAACGGAAGTTTGATGGGAATCGCGGGTATGATAGGCCCCGGTCTCTTTTCAGGAATTTACGCTTACAGCGTCAACCCCGAGACGCCGCTAAGTTTTCCAGGAATGCCCTTCTTAGTAGCCTCCGGCTGCTTAGTTATCGCCATCTTTATCGCTGGTAAGACACTACATATTAAGGCTGCATAGCAAGCTGTCGCTGATATGCGAAAAAACCGAAGTTGCTTTTGACCCGTTCCTAAGCATAAGTGTTGGAAGATTGGCGACTGCGAGAAAGCCCGGCTGTTTTACGGTAGACTAAGTGCATGGATGAACGGGACTTCCGTAAGCAGGAATACAATGAACAACAAAGCAGATCACGATCCTGAATCAAATAACGTCATCGAGGCGTGGGAAGATTTTATCCAAGATGCGGTCTATCCGACTCCTATTACGAAAGCCAAGGCGGACTACCGGAATTTTGAAAGCCCAAAAAAAGAAGCTATTCGAGATTTTTATCAATTGAATCATCGGATGCAAACTGTCGACTTTGTTCAGCAAAAGCGGCAGACCTATCTCGGATTGAATCGGCGGAAGATGACCGTATTCGAGTCGCTCGATTTTTTGAATACGCTCGTCGACGACTCTGATCCTGACATCGAACTCGATCAATTGCAGCACTTGTTGCAGACTGCCGAACAGATTCGTAAGGATGGGCATGAAGATTGGTTTGTATTAACTGGTCTCGTTCATGATCTCGGGAAAATGCTCTGTCTTTTCGGAGAGCCTCAGTGGGCAGTCGTCGGTGATACATTCCCGGTCGGATGTCGCTTCAGTAAGCGAATTGTCTTTGACGAGTTTTTTGCCGAGAACCAAGATTCGACTGACTCGCGTTACAACACACAGCTTGGCACATACTCTAGGAATTGCGGGCTGCGAAACATCTTGATGTCGTGGGGGCACGATGAGTATCTCTATCATGTCCTAAAAGAGTACTTGCCCGAGCCGGCGCTGTACATGATTCGCTTTCACTCGTTCTATGCTTGGCATCGGGAAGATGAATACGATTGGCTGTGCGACGACCACGACAGGCAGATGCTAGCATGGGTTCGCAAATTTAATCCGTATGATCTCTATTCGAAAAGTCCAGTCGCGCCCAACTGGCGGGAGCTTCGTCCGTATTATGCGGAGCTCATTCAAAAATACCTGCCGTCCGAGCTTGCATTTTGAAGGGTGAATTAAAGTGGCGTAAACTTCCAGCTTGCGAACCTCATCGTTCTTTATCAAGAGACAATCGGGATTTCAGAGCGGGACAAGCCGGAAGCGTCCCCCGCTTAGACAAACGGTGCCAGACTGGTAATTTAGGCATTTCGAACCATATTTGGCTGGCGAACGGTTACAATTTGGTACGGTTTTCCGGTTAACTCCAAAGCGGCTGATTTGTGAGCCGACGGCTCACTACACGAGACAAATTATACGGAAAAGGCATGGCAAAACCCTCATTTACCCATATGGATGCGAACGGCCGGGCACAGATGGTCGACGTTGGCGACAAACCGGTCACGACCAGGATCGCGGTGGCCAAAAGTCGACTTCGCATGTCCCAAAAAGTTGCCGATGCAATCCGGAACTCCGAGATTGCCAAGGGAGACGTATTCAACGTTGCTCGCATCGCAGGAATTCAAGCAGCCAAGCAAACTTCCACCCTTATACCGCTTTGCCATATGCTGCCGCTCGATCAAGTTTCCGTGAATCCGGAATGGATCGGGGAACTTGAATTGGAATGGACGGCCGAGGTCCGGGTTACCGGAAAAACAGGCGTCGAAATGGAAGCCATGGTGGCAGCCAGCATGGCCGCATTAACTGTCTACGATATGTGCAAAGCCCTCGATCGAAGTATCGAGATCACGCATGTTGGACTTTGGTTTAAAGATGGTGGGTCGGGCGGACGATACGAGCGGCAACTTAGTTAAAGGATGGATCAGATGGCGATCGCGGCGAGTGTTTCAAATGACTTGAAGGTTCTTCGATTACCAACGAACGCTACCGATTCGATCGACTACACTCGAGAATTGGCGATCGTAACGGCCAGTATTCAGGATCCGCTATCGCGGGTCGAGTCGCTGATTCAATCGCAATTGATCCATCGCGACGAAGAGGTAAATCAACTACTGAAGTATATATCGGAGATGGGAGGCAAGCGATTGAGACCCGCGCTGGTTTTGTTGTCTGCACAAGCCGTCGGTGGGATCGATGACGAAACGATTCGACTTGCAGCCGTGGTGGAACTGGTTCATACCGCGACGCTCGTTCACGATGATGTGCTAGATAATGCTGACACACGCCGACATCGTCCGACGCTACATCAACTCACCGATCGTCATTCGAGCATACTTGTCGGCGATTGGCTTTTCACGCAGGCTTATGCTTTGGCTAATGAAGGTGATTCGACGATTCCAGGCCGATGGATTGCACAGGCGGCGAAACAAGTTTGCGAAGGTGAGATTCGACAAAACTTAGCGATAGGCCAATCCGAATTGAGTTTGAACAAGTACCTTGCCATCCTTGGTCAGAAGACAGGCAGCCTTTGTGCAATCAGTTGTCAGCTTGGAGCGTGGAGTGCGGGCGGAGCTTCCGAGTTATGCAAAACGTTTTTCGATTTCGGTTGGAAACTCGGTACGGCGTTCCAAGTCCACGATGACTGGCTCGATTATTGGGGATCGGAAGACCGTCTTGGCAAGCCGATCGGTAGTGACTTGGCATCGGGCAAACGAACGCTGCCGATCATTCGTTTGCTCGACGTCGCCTGCGACAACGAGCGAGCGGAGATACTCGACTTACTGAGTCAGCGAACAACGACGGCGATTTTTCAAGCTAGAAAATTGCTCGATCGATATCAGATCGGCGAATATACTCGTCAAGTTGCGAGACAACTAAGCCGCGATGCAATTGATTTGATAGGCCGTTCCAATATTAGTCTTGGTCGAGAGTACCTTGAACGCTTAGCTATTGCGGCGGTTGAGCGCGTTGCATGATTTGAAGCTTTCGCTTCAGCCATAGCGCATTTCCCACAACCGTAATGTCGCTGAAGCCCATCGCCAAGGCTGCCCACAAAGGTCCGCTTGTACCAAGCAACCCCAAAGCAGCGAGCGGAATGGCGAGCGCGTTGTAGAAAAATGCGAAAAACAGACTTTGCTTAATTGTCCTGAGTGTCTCACGAGAGAGTTGGATGAGCTCAGGAATAGCACTGACTCGTTCACCTGGAATAACCACTGCCGCTGCTTCGATCGCTACGATGGTTCCAGATGCCAATGCGACGCCGAGCCCCGATTCGGCTAAGGCAGCGGCATCGTTTAGTCCGTCTCCGACCATGATGACGTCCTTCCCGAGATTTCGAACGAACTCCGTTTTAGATTCGGGGGTTGCCTCGGCATGAACATCCGCAGAAGCTAAGCCGAGCTGGCTAGCAATTGCTAGTGCCGCAGACAATCTGTCGCCCGTTAACATTGTGACTGAGACGCCAGATTCATGAAGCAAGGCAATGGCATGTGCAGCATCGGGCCGAACGCGATCCATGAGTGTTAACGTTCCCATCGGGATGTCGTCGACGCTCACACTCGCGGTCGCTTTTTGGTCGCGAGTAGCTTTGGTCATCTTGCCGTCGACGAGCCCCTGAACACCATAGCCTGGAATCGCCTTAAAATTCTCGACTGGAACTATTTCGAGACCACGCGACTGAGCTTCTTGAACAATCGCTTTGGCAATAGGATGCTCGCTAGCCGATTCAACCGATGCCGCTAACTGCAACAGTTGTTCTTCAGAGCAACCTTCGATCGGCGAGATCTTCGTCACCCTCGGTTGGCCGATGGTCAGCGTTCCTGTCTTATCGAAAACGACTTTGCTTGCTCGCCCAATTCGTTCGAGCGTTGCTGCGTCTCGGATAAGAATACCACGCTGACTAGCTGCCCCTGTCCCGACCATCACCGCCATCGGGGTAGCTAAACCGAGGGCACATGGACAAGAGATGATGAGGACCGTGACGGCTGCAACAATCCCTCTGGAAAGATCACCGGCTAGCCACCATCCGACAACGGTCAGCGTAGCGATGCCGAGTACCGCAGGAACGAAAATCGAGGATACGTGGTCGGCCAGTCGTTGTATGGGTGCGCGACTTGTTTGTGCCTTTTGAACTAAATTGGCAATGCGAGAGACCGTAGTATGGCGACCGTCGACGCTCGTCGAGACAATCAAGCGACCGGTCGTCGATAAGGAACCTGCGACCACCGAGTCACCGGGGCCTTTGTCAACCGGCATCGACTCGCCGGTAACGATCGATTGATCGACCGGCGAATTCCCTTCAACGACCATACCATCGACGCCGATTCGTCCACCTGGTCGAACGACGATCTTCCATCCCGCTTGAACGTCAGCGCTCGGAACGATTCGGGTCGATCCATCCGGTTCGAGAACTTCCGTGGTTTCCGGTTGCATTTTAAGGAGTTCACGTACCGCCGAACCGGCGCGTGAACTTGCTCGCGCCTCGAACCAATGGCCAAGGCTTACAATTCCCAGCAGCCCAGAGGCTTCAGCAAAATAAGTGACTTCATCCAGCTCCAGAAACCAAACGATCGTCGAATAGACAAAGGCCGTCGTCGCGCCCATCGAAATGAGCGTGTCCATGTTGGTTGTGCCACGCGCGGCTGCTCGCCAAGCCGACTTATAGAATTCCGAACCGGCGAATAAAATGACGACCAGCGAGCCAAGGAACATGCACCACGGCATCCAAGGTCCGTGCCAATGCATGGCTGTTGACACCCAGTGCAGTATTTCAAGCGGTGCCCAAAGTCCAACGCCCAGGATTGCTCGATGACGCCAAACGCGTTCGTTCGACTGTTGCTGTCTTTCAATGTCGCTAATCTCATTCGACGTTTCCGATCTTTCGATTAGCGTCGCTTGAAAGCCTTGTGCACGAATGGCCGTTAGCAACGATTCTCGGTCGAGTTCTTGCCCTTCGATTTCTGCCGTTCCCGACGTAAAACTTACGCTTGCGGATGAGACGCCATCCTTAGCCGTCAATGATCGTTGAATCGTCGCAGCGCACCCGGCACATGTCATCCCCTCGACCCGGAATCGTATTGTTTCGACATCGGGATCGACGCGTTGAGAGACTCTAGGAGATCGATCGTTCAATTTCACTAAGCAGGACCCGCGTAATTACGTGGTAGGTTTGAATGCGACGGACGCTTATCGTGTTCCTTCTCATTCTACCAAGGAAAGTCTCACTTGCGACTAGTTGTATCTGGGCCCTCACCGAACTCGCCGACAATGGTGAGTTCGAATGCGTCTCCCCAAACGGTGCCCGTTCCGGAGTTCAAGAAACCGAAGTAGATTTCTGAGGCAGTCTTCGGAACATCAAGGATAACAGCGTGCTGCGCCCAAGCGGTGGTGCCTTTCACGGCTCGGTCACCCATATTATCGAATCCAAGAGGCTCCTTTTGATCGCCGTCGATGCGCATCCATAAGCCCGCCGATTTAGCATTTTCTGTTTTTAGCATTCCAGTCCAGCGAATACGTTTCCCCAAGTACTGCTTGGCAGAAACTCCTTGGGTGTATGTACCGAATTGGTTTTTGCTACCTATACTCGCAATACGACCGCTTGCGGCTCCTTCATATTTGGTTTCCGTGTCGCGGCTCAGTCGATATCCGGTGCCGCCGCCGCCCCACCCATGAGCAGATTTGGCATTCGATTTAGCGACGAGTTCAAAGCCGAGGTTCTCGGGTTTGCTCGGAATAACAAATGGCTCATTTGCCATTGGTACACCAGTTGGCGCTGGTCTGTTGCCGATGGGACCGATCGGCTCGATTTTGAAATTGTCACCGCGCAGATTCCCCTTCCCGGTCATCAAGAATCCAAAGCAAATCTTCGTCGCTTCAGTCGGAACATCCAAAACGATTTTGTATTCGCTCCACTCTGTTTGCCCTTGAACAGGCCTGCCGTCCATATTGTCGAAGCCTACCGAATTCCGATCCGAATCGATTCGCATCCATAGTCCACCGCTCGCATGTTCGTCGCACTTCAAATATCCGGAAAACTCAATCCGCTTTCCGATTAAATCCTTAGCATCGATACATTGCGTGTACGTCCTGAAACCGTCGTCGGAAACTCCGATAATCCAAGCGCTCCTTTCGCCCGATTGCTTGTCTTTCTCGTCCAAAATAAGTGAATAGCCGTCGCCTCCGCCACCCCACGAAGCGGCGCGACTGTCGTCCGTAGTTTCTTCAAAGTCCATATTCTTCCCGTAGTACGTTGGTTTTCCGACCGAACAACCCTCAGCTTGGAACGGCGCCGCTTCCAAACGATGGACAACCTGCCATGGAAGAATTCCAAATACCGAGATCACTCCTAGACTCGCTGCGTAAACTGCGATTTGAAAATGCGAACTTCGACGGTACGTCTTCATGGCTAACAACCTTTGTTTAAGAGAATGAATCGAACTGACGGCCGACACTAAACTAAACGAAGCTTTTCGAATCGGTGAATTGAGCGCTATAACAGCGATTTGAACTAGACCTTCTGCGTACGAGGACGTATCGACGCGGAGACGTTCCATCGCCAGTTCATCCGCTGCCATCTCACTGCTCAATCGCCATCGACGATGTGCAAGCCAAACTAGAGGATGAAAGAAAAACAAGATTTGGACTAAAGCCGGCAGTAGATTCCAGATCAAATCCTTCCGAACCAGATGAGCCAATTCATGATGATACGCCAACCTTAGCTGTGGTTCATTACATTCCCGAATAAAGTCCTTCGAGAGGACAATTGCTGGTCTAAAAAGTCCGATCAATGCCGGCGAGCCGATTTGATCGGAGACCGCTATTCTTGGAAGCCTTTTTCCTAACTTACGAAACTCATTTTGATCGGCATTTACCGATGGCCATGTCGACACGTCGGCGTCGCTCAAATGCAAATGAGCGATCTCATAGTATCGATAAGCGAAAATCGAAAAATTGACGATTACACCGACAATCCATGCGGCAAGCAATGCACGCCGCCAATCGAATGGTCGTTCGACAGACAACGTTGCCGAGATAGTTGGAATGGTTTTCTCGACCGAATCCGTCGATGCATCAGACCCAATTGTCGCGTCAGCCCACCGATCCATCGATCGCTCGAAAGCTGGTAACGTAGAACTGTCCCGCAGTGGCTCGATTCGAGTCGGAGAAAGCAGCGGTAACAGGACGGGATGAACGACCAGTACGGCAAGGATGAATTTGAAATAGACGAGCCTCCACATCCAGTGCTCAACCCAAGCTGGACATCTAAGCATCGGTTTCATAGCGACAATAAATAACCAGACAAAAATTACGGCGGCGCCGCCATGGATGACTGCCCGCAACATGCTGTTCAACCATAGGTCGGTAAACCCTTGAACAAGCTGGAACATTGATTAAACCCTCTACTGATCGCGAGCTTTCTTGTCTAACTGACCAACTAACCTTTTGAGTTCTTTGACTTCTTGATCGCTGACATTCGATGCTTCGGATAAATAGGCGACGAATGGTGAAAGTGATCCTCCGAGAATATTTTGCACAAAATCGTTTACCAAGGATTGAAGAATCGCAGTCGACTCGATGCACGCGTGGTAGCGAAAGGATCCACCGATCTTTTCACGAGTCAACAGTTTCTTCGATCGAAGTCGTTCCATTACTGTTAACACGGTCGTTCGAGCTTTGCCCATCGAGGCGAAATGGTCAGCCACCTCGCGCACGGTGACCGGATCTTGCGATTGCACGAACTGAAAGACCGACAGCTCTTCCTGCCCAATGCTTGGCATCGAAGTTTTCTTCCGCTTCATTTATCGCTCGATATCCAATTTAGTGACTTCTCAGAACGCTTTACTACGACTGTAAGCATTATGACTATACCTGTAGTCTTGCGAGATGTCAACTGCCCTGCAGATTGCGGGGACATTCTGAAGAATAGTGTTCGAGAACTCGACTTTTTCGGCCTGTCGAGTGATCGTCGCATGAGCGTGCGATCAATGGGGCAATTCGAAGTTATGTCGAGTGGTGAATAATTCAGGTTAGCTAACTTAAGCCGGATCGATGCCAACCTACGGTTTTCCAGTTGCCACAGCTTTATGGATTTTTTCGAAGGGGTTGAAGTATATAGTTGCTGGTCGGTGACGAAGGAACACGCTGTGAATGCATGAACGGGCTGGGGTTCTCGTTGGGTAGCTTGTTCGGCACGACTTGCTGGCGAACGATCGAACCGGTCAAGACATGCGGCGTTGTCAATTCCTGTTGGTCAGGAAAGAGGCTCGGTGGATCGGATTTCGGTGAGTAGCTTCGGTCGGGCCATGTCGATTGAGCTTTGCCGTAAGTAATCTGAGGTGCAGCTAGCGAACCTTGGGCGAAATCACGATTCGGATTCGGAAGTACGGGCTTGGCCGCGAATGGCGAAATGGGTGGAGTGCTTCGCTGGTCCATCGATTGAATTTGCCCAGGAGGAAAGAGCCTGTTGACTAAAGCGTCGCCAACCGGAGGTGGCTGGCCCTTCGTTCTTGGTTGCAATGGAAACTGTTCCGGTATCGGTGAAAGCACTGGTGCCGCAACTGGCGAATGACCAAGATGCTCGTTTCGCGATAGATTGTTCCCGTCGCGCCATTTTGGAAGTGGATTCCAGTCTTTAGGCACAACAAGTCGCTGGGGCGAATCGTTAGACGAGACGACCGGCAACAGCTCGTGCGCGTTGATCAGCGACGGCGTGAGTTCGTCTTCTTCGATGTCCGTGGTGGGTGGTTTCGAGCCGTCGAGCTTGTTGGAAGCAATGAACGATCGCCTCCCAAAGAGCGACACGGCGGCCATCGAAAGGGCGACGAGAATACACCAACTGACCCATCGAGAACGGGCCGAAAAACGAAAGATCATAGAGTGAAACTGCTTTTGGAACCGAGGGGTGAACCCGCGAGCCCGCGTCCATGAGCATGAGTGGCGGCTGATCTAATTAGTCTTGGTTAACACTCCATCCGAGACAAGATAAGTTCATCGGTAAGAATCGTCGCGTCATTCAAAAAAAACTTAAAAGGTCCACCTGTAACGATTAGATAAGCCTTTCCATGCTCAATTGCAAGAATTCGATCAGCATTCCTGCCTTCTCCACACGCCCGACGACCTAGGCTTTACTCGACATTTCCCAAGCCTAGCAACAAACTTGGGGCTTTCGTAATTCAAAGCATCCACTACCCACGGCAGCTCGATCATGAGTCAAACCGAGATTTTTCCATCGAACGATGTTTCATTGAGTGATGTGTCATTGAGTGATGTTTCATTGAATAATGTGTCACTCTCGACCGAGGCTATCGCTTCTAAGCGACGTGCTCCAAAATCCGGTCCATCGGAACTTCGAATTTTTCAGCGGACGCACGCCCTTTCTGTTTTACATTTGATCAATGGCGAGCATTTTTCGGGTGCCGAACGCGTCCAGCAGCTCCTCGGCAAACGCTTGCCCGAGTGCGGTGTGTCGGCCGATTTTGCGTGCTTGAAACCTGGTAAATTTCTTCAGATGTGCGACTTGTCGCCCGACCGTGTCTTTTCAATTCAGATGAAAGGACGAATGGATCGCGACGTTGCCAATCGGGTCGGCAATCTGGTCAAGGCTGGAGATTATGATTTGCTGCATGCACATACACCGCGTTCGGCAATGATAGCGTCGCGAATATCGAAGAAGTTTTCGATACCTTGGATTTATCACGTCCATTCGCCAACGGCGCGTGATTCGTCGCGATCGCTACTCAATCGCATCAACGATTTTATCGAGCGCTGGTCTCTGAAAAATTGTGCAAAGATTATCACGGTTTCGCGCTCGCTTCGTCGAGAATTGCTCGAACGTGGCATCGAACGAACTCGACTTTCGTGCATTCCCAACGGCGTTCCACTCCAGAATCCGATCGATGCCCTAGCGAGGAAGGATCAAGAAACCTGGAAGCTAGGAATGGTCGCGCTCTTTCGACCGCGAAAAGGGTTAGAAATACTTTTAGAAGCGATCAGTCAATGGCCAAGTTCGGGGCCAAAAATTCAACTTGAAGTGATCGGCGGCTTTGAGACCAAAGCCTATGAAGCGGAAATACTACGGATGGTCGACAAATTGAGTCTCAAATCGATCGTCTCGTTCTCTGGCTTTACCAAAGACGTGCCTGGTCGATTGGCTAATTTAGACGGAATGGTGTTACCCAGTTTGTATGGTGAAGGCATGCCGATGGTGGTCCTAGAAGCGTTGGCTGCCGCTGTCCCGGTCATCGCAACCAGCGTCGAAGGTACTCCGGAAGTCGTTCGAAACGGCGTCGAAGGATTGCTGGCAACTCCCCGCGATGTCGCTTCGCTGCGAGATGCTTTGCTTCAATTTACCAGCAATCGAAGCGAATGGATTCAGATGTCAAGCCGCGCACTAGCCAGGCATCGCGATCGCTACTCCGATCTGCAAATGGCTAAAGCGACTGCGGCGACCTATCGAAGATTGATCTTTCCATGAGAAGTTGGACGCTTCGGCCATGACAATTCGAGCCAATTTCGCTATGTTAGGGTTCTCTTTTTTGAACGATCTCTAGCCCAAGCAAATAGAACCTCGAAGTCATGGTTGAAGTCAAAGTTCCGTCGGTCGGCGAAAGCATCTCCGAAGTCCAAATTAGCCAATGGCTTAAAAAAGAGGGCGACTATGTCGACTCGGGAACGGACCTTGTCGATTTAGAGACCGAAAAGGCGTCGGTACAGGTACCGGCCCCATTTTCAGGCATTCTTATAAAGATCGTCAAAAACAAAGACGAATTTGCAACGGTCGGCGAAACGTTGTGCATGATGGAGCCTTCAGAGAGGGGCATGTCGACGCCACCTCCCGTTGCGGCGGACATCGAACCGGCGGCCGCGACCACGGAATCCAACACCAGCCCCAAAAGCAGCCCCAGCCCAGACACTACGCGAGTCATGCCTGCCGCTGCGAGGATGTTAGCCGATAGCCACCTTACGCCAGATCAAGTTCCAGCATCTGGACCTGGCGGTCGGTTGCTCAAGGAAGATGTTGCCAAATTTGTTGCCGCCAAGGAAGCATCGCCAATCGACGTTCGCAAGCCGATTGCACCGAAACAAACGCCGGTTCTCGAAATCGATCGATCGAGTTCGGAATCGACTCAGTTGAGCAATCAGCCGTCGGGGAACAGAGTCGAAGAAATCAAGCCGATGAGTATGATTCGGCGAACGATTGCGACACGACTTGTGCAAGCTCAGCATTCGGCGGCACTGCTTACGACATTCAATGAAGTCGATATGCAACCGGTGATGGGATTGCGGACAAAATATCGCGATGCCTTTCAAGAAAAGCATGGCGTTAAACTCGGCTTCATGTCGTTTTTTGCCAAAGCCGCTTGCGAAGGACTGAAACGATTTCCGTTGGTCAACGCCGAACTACGCGGTAACAACATTGTCATACGCCACTATTGCGATATCGGCATTGCGATCGGCGGCGGTAAGGGGCTAGTCGTTCCTATACTTCGCAACGTCGAAAAAATGAGTTTCGCCGAAGTCGAGCGTTCGATCGGCGAATACTCGCGAAAGGCGATGGAAAATAAGCTGACTCCCGAAGAATTATCGGGAGGAACGTTTACGATCAGTAACGGTGGCGTCTACGGTTCGCTGCTTTCAACCCCAATTGTGAATCCACCGCAGAGCGGCATCCTTGGATTGCATTCGATTCAAGATCGACCGATCGCTTTGAATGGCGAAGTCGTCATCCGCCCGATGATGTACTTGGCACTAACCTACGATCATCGCATCGTCGACGGACGCGAAGCCGTTACTTTTCTGCGAACAATTAAAGAAGTTATCGAAGATCCCACACGCTTGTTCCTAGAAGTCTAGACTTCACCTAGCCTGATAAAAATATGATTGGCACAGCGCTAGCCGTCAGTTCTGCTATTCAACATTTCGAGGAAAGCATCATGATAAAGCACTAGGGCGTTGATCAACTTTTTTACGGGAGCAATTTACGATGTCGATGGTAATGCTTTTTACGGCTTTGTTGCTGGCTGTCGCCGAGCCTGCTCGACCTGATACGACGAAGATGAATATCTTGATGATCGATATAGAGGACTGCCGGGCCGATGTCTGGGGGGTGTTATGGAAATTCCATTTGCCAAACACCCAATATCGGTCGCTTAGCAAAAAGCGGAGTGCTTTTCGATCGAGCCTATTGCCAATACGTGTGCTGTAATCCATTACGATCATCGTTTCTCACCGGCCTACGACCCCATACGACTCAAGTCCTGTCGAACGAACATGTCAGTCGCGACAAATTGCCCGCAGGAACTTTGAGTCTGCCGCAGGCCAATGGCAGTCGCTGTGACGAGATTGTCGAGTTGGTTGATCTCGTTCCGACAATCGGCGAACTGCTTCACATGCAGGTCCCTGACAAACTAGAAGGTTCAAGCTTTGCGCCGCTTGTTTTCAATCCATCTCGGCCATGGAAGAAGGCTGCCTTCAGTGTTTTCGGGAATAAAGGCCAACACCATTCCGTGCGAACTAAGCAGCATCGCTACACCGAGTGGCAATACAAGGGCACGTTGATCAAAGAGCTCTACGGCCTCAAATCTGATCCATGGGAGACTGTCAACCTAGCCGACTCGTCCCATAACCCCGCTTTGCAAAGCGACTTGGAAAAGATGTTGCGGTCTGGCTGGCAAGCGGCTTTGCCGAAGTAGCATCGTAGTTGTAGGATAGTCAATACTTGAATGCGTCGCTGAGACCAAACGGTTGATTGAGATCCTATGCCAAAACTTGCTGCCTTTCCCAAAGCCTACATGCACGCTCTATGCAAAGATGGCTCGATGAAACTCGTCGAATGGTTCGCGTTAGCGTCGACGCTAGATATCGACGGAATTGAATTCTACGCTGGTTTCCTTGAGATGGCAGATAGCCAACGGTGGCCGATTGCTCGTCGACAAGTCGAAGCTCTCGGGCTAGAAATACCGATGCTCTGCT
>JAWXCK010000150.1:0-10165 GCA_034408855.1 Pirellulaceae bacterium | reverse complement strand
TCGCAAGCTGGAAGCTTACGCGACTTTGTGATCCAAGCATGATACGTTCAAGTGCGGACTGTACGCTTGCCGGTCGATGTAGAACGAGCGCAAAGCCTACTTCGTTTAGGATTTGCATCGCCTGGTGATCCGCCTGCGGGAACCAGCCTATTAGACATGGCGAGTGAATCACTTCGCGCAATCCTAGTATGCCCTGAACAACGTCCGGGAAATTCGATCGCTCGATTCCGATGACGATGGCCGACGGCGTATGTTGGACGAGCCAATCCGTCAGCGCCAGTGGATCGACGAATTCGGTCGATGATATACTTGAATTGGCTACATGGTTAAGATCGAACCAAGTCATTTGAAACCCTTGGCTATGACCGACGCGACGTGACGCCAGCTGCCACATGGCTGCGGTCTTTGGGTCAAGATTCCATCGGACTAGCGATCGATTCCGTGTATCGTTAAGGTTCATCGTGGTCATGAATCTCTTCGAAGACGGGTTGATCGGAAGCCGGAGTTGCATCGGAGGGCAGTTGCGGCGACGACGTCTCCTCACGTTCGGAAACGGTTGCTTCCAAACCGAGCTGTTCCAAACGCCGCAGCAATCGAGTTCGAGATATTCCTAGATGCCTCGCCGCCGCCGCTCGATTGCGTGGAAATGCGTCGATGGCGCTTTGCAATAGTCCACGTTCAAAAATTTCAAGGGCTTTGTCTAATTCGATCGGTGCAAGCGGCTCAGGTCGAAGGACATGCGACGCGAATGTTCGGATCGCTAACGAGAAGTCGGTCGCTTCGATATGCGATGTCGTCGATCGCCGATAGGCTTCGCGAATTGCCTGTTGCATTTCGCGATGATTGCCGGGCCATGGGTAGGCTTGCAGCCATTGCATGGCGGTCGGACTAAGCGATCGTCGAGTCTGATGGGCGGTGGCTATCCGGCATTCCTCGACAATCGATTCAGCCAGCGGTGCGATATCGTCGACGCGATGGGCCAAAGGTTCGATATGAATCTCGATGATGCTGATCGTCGCTACCAACTCATGCCACGATGGATCTCGATGTAAACCCATCAACTTCTTCGCCTGCGAAGTAGCAAAAACAGTTGTCGCTGGACGTTCGGCGAGGAATTGCATCAAAGGTGGCAATGCTTCGGGTAGTAGCTGATCGATTCCGGCAAGCAATAGCGCCGTTGGCTCACTTTCGACTTCTGTGCGATGCGAAGAATCTGGCTCGTGAGCTAATTCAAGCGTATCGAGCATCAAGGATCGATCCATCAGACGACAATCGATCGAGAGCAATCGACCTTCAGAGAGCATCCGACGTTCGCGTTTACGTCGCTGTTGATAGATTGCGCGAACGAGTGCCGATTTGTGAGAGCCGGTCGGACCATAGAGGCAAACCGACATGCTTCCTGCGCTAGCCGCTTGGACTTGTCGACGCGCAAGCTGAACGCTCGAACTGTTCCCTATCAAACTATGCAATCCATCCAGTCGTACCAACGTGCGCCGAGTGTCGAGCAAAGCTTTTCGAATGTCCGCTTGTGCCATCCAGTCGACATGTTGAGAAGCTTGAACGACCAACGGGTCGTCGCTACTTAAAAAGAAACATGCGACGTAACCCGCTGCCCCGACGTTTTCGAGCGGAATGACCAATCGAGCCGTCCAGGGTTTTAATGACGGGTCGACCAAACCAATCGGCGAAAAACTTATCTGGGAAGAGCGGGCGTTTTCAGGGATGGCGAGCAGGCCAGCCAAAATCGGCGACGTGTGTTCGTCGTGTGCGACGACTCGAACACAGTCCAGACCGATTAATTTCTCGTCGGTCGTACCAAGCGTTTCGACTAGCGCTTGGTTGGCAAATCGGATTCGATCTTTATGGTCCAAAAGATAAAATGGACGACGAGAATCGGAAAGTATCCGGGCAAGTTTTCGAGGCGGAATCGATTTTGTAGAAAGTGCTGATGGTTCGCCAGCTCGAGCCTGTACAGGTTTAGATTGCGAATCAGAATCAGCAGACATAATAGCCTAGCCTGCTCTAGAGACGGTCGTCTGTCAAGCGAACTAAAAAACGTCCAAAATGAAGTGATGGCCGGAATGATAGCGTTGCTCTTTTGGGTAGTAGTTTTCCCACTTCCGATTGTAGACCGGGATTTGCATTTCCGTGGGATAGCGGTAATAGAGGCTATCGCTGCTGCGGTAGTATTCACTACCGTAGAAATTTTGCGGATAGTAAACGTAAGGGTAGTGTTGGAAGCGATTAAAGTCGCGTCCACCCTGATTATTTCCCCACGCTTGGCCGTAGGCTTGCGGTTGTTGTCCCAGTACGATCGCGGATCCAGAAGTGATGATTCCGAGTGCGAGCACGGTAATCGACGCAATTTTTCGCAGCATTCCAACTTCCCTCTGATCCTACGCGAGTTGAGTGACACTGTTTCACTTTTTCGGTAGATCAGCCGATGTTACTTCAGGAAAAATCGGCAAAGGCGGTCAAACTCTAATTCTCAGTACGCTTTTCGAGTTCGTCTCGCAATCTAGCAGCCAATTCATATTGCTCGGTAGCGACTGCGTCCGCCAAACGTTCCTGCAGCGACGCTCCGACGGAATATTCTTCCTTGAGCGAAGTTTGAAGATGGATCAATCGATCGACCATTTCGTCGTCGTCGAACTGGTCTTCCGCATCGTTGTCGGCAAAAACTTCTCGTATCGAATTGAGTCCGACGTTGATCTCGGCAATCGCTTTTTCGGCCCCAACTTCATCGAGCGCCGCTAGGGCGGATGCTTGGGTTCGATGGAAAAGCACGAATGGTCGATACTGTTCGTGACTGATCGTCCATTCTTCGTCGGGTGAATGGTCGCGGCAAACATCCATCAAGGCCAACGTATGGTCGGCGTCTTCCACCGCCCGATGATACTGCTGCAGTCGCAACCACGAGATTCGGCGATGATAGAACTGAACAAACTCGCGATCGGCTTCGAAACATTGGTCTTCATCCATCTCGAAATCGCTGTCGCTTTTTTCTTCATCGAGCAAGACATCCAAGAACGACTTCTGCCCGTTCGGTTTGGCGCCATCAGGACGTCCTTGGGTCTCCATTTGAAGAATCCCGAGATCGACTCGCATTTGGATGACATCGCGTCCATCGTCGCCCTTAACAAGACGCACTGAAAGCGTCATTGGGTCAAATTTCCATTCGCGAATGATTTCGTCCAAGTGTTGTTCCCAGTTCATTTCAACTCTTTTCGTTGGCTCAGAACGATTCCCATACGGTAAATCGCCAGCATCTTGTTGATTCTTAAAGTATACCATCGGAAATGATCCTCTCGAAGCCTTTTAATAAGTCGAAAGACCGTCTTTTACGGTCGTGTCAGTAATCTTCGCAGTGGATCGTAGAAAAGCCAGTTTCAATCCCAGCTTTTATTGCCCCGTTCGGTTTTGGTTTGGCTTCTTTTAGCTTTTTCTTGTAACCGTCGCCGCTGCGAACCCGCCGATGGTCGAGTTTTTTTTCGCGGTTTAGGTGGACACAAAGCTTGTATAATCAATTGCTGTAACTTTAAGGTACAGGCTTGCAAATTCGACGGTTGATCGCGATGCTCTTGGCTGGTCACTTGGATTGATCCGTCGAGATTCAAGCGATGACCGGCCAACGTCCTGAGTCGTTCGATGGCCGTCGGAGAAAGAACACAACTGTCTACCATAAACCACTTGAGCGTGACTTTGGAGTTGACTTTGTTGACGTTTTGCCCTCCCGGTCCCGCGCTCCGAGAAAAGGTAATCTCCAGCTCGTCGGCCGGGATATATAACCCTTCTTGAATACGAAGATCCTTCATTTAAAACTCGATAGATTTGTAATGACCCGAAATTACTTATGGCTTTTAGGTTTTCTAATAGTAGCATCCAGCGATGTTGGTTGGCCAATCGTGCTGGCCGTCGATGCCACCGATGCGCAATCCCTTTGGAGTCGCAAGCAAGGTAGCGATTGGCCACGGATGCTTGGTCCGGCATCGAACGGTCATTCGACTGAGAAAGGAATTCTAGCCGATTGGAGCAATGGCAAGCTCAGCGTGCAATGGCATATCAAGACCGGCACAGGCTATGGAAATTGTGTGGCGAGTCAAGGTCGTTGCTTTCAATTCGATCGATTCGGCGAAAATGAGCGGCTTACTTGCTATCACGCCGAAACTGGCAAGGAACTTTGGTCCTCTGAGGCACCGGTCGAATATGCCGATATGTACGGCTATAACAACGGACCGAGAGCTTCTCCAATCGTCGACGAAGATCGAGTCTACACCTATGGCGTTGCTGGTCGGCTGGCGGCTTATGACCTTGCAAATGGCAAGCTCTATTGGGAAAAGAATACCGAACAAGAATATCGTGTGATCCAGAATTTTTTCGGTGTCGGCTCGACACCTTGCGTCTTCGATGAAATGTTGATCGCAATGGTCGGTGGCAGTCCGGCAATCCAGCACGCCAATCCTCCTATGCGGCTCGATGACGTCAAACCAGACAATTCGGCGATCGTGGCCTTCAATAAACGAACGGGAGAGGAAATTTATCGAGTTGGAAATTATCTGGCCAGTTATTCAGCTCCCATTATTGCCGAAATGTTCGGCCAGCCTTGGTGCGTCGTATTCGTCCGTGAAGGTCTGCTGGTTTTCGATCCACGCGATGGAACCAAGGAAGCGTTTTATCCGTGGCGAGCCTCGACCATGGAAAGCGTCAACGCTGCCTGGCCAGTCGTCGTCGGGAACCGAATTTTCATTTCTGAGACCTATGAAAAAGGTTCCGTTTGGCTTGAGTTCGACGGTAAGGAACTCAAGTCGCTGTGGAACGATGCGAAGCTACAAAAGAGTCAGTCGATGCGGTCGCACTGGGCAACCCCGATTTACCAGCAAGGTTTTCTATTTGGTTGCAGCGGACGCAACGAACCCGATGCCGATTTGCGATGTGTGCAGCTATCCGATGGCGACGTCAAATGGGTTCA
Source organism: Pirellulaceae bacterium (assembly GCA_034408855.1). GTDB lineage: Bacteria > Planctomycetota > Planctomycetia > Pirellulales > Pirellulaceae > JAIYDQ01. The sequence goes on along the minus strand of JAWXCK010000150.1, from coordinate 5,196 downwards.
CCGAAATCGAGACCGAACAACTTGTCTTGCCGTTGATGGACATTTGATCGTATTAGGCGAACATGGATTGTTGCAGCTCATTCGAGCAACCCCCGAACGTTTCGAATTGATTACGGAGCTCGATTTAGGTGAGAAAATGGCCGACGACGGAAAGCTTTGGATCGATTCACCGAGTTGGGCACCTCCGGTTCTTTCCCATGGCCTGCTTTATCTTCGCGGTCAACGACGGCTGGTATGTTTGGAACTGATCCCGGAATAGGTATGCAGATATGATTTCAGATGTCGATCCAACCTTGAACGACGATGCGATGCGTCGTTGGATTGAAATATCGAATTTGGAGCACTTTCGAGAAACGTCGCAGAATATCGCGCAACTTCAGGGGCTAGGTATTCCGTTCGATCTCCTATTGGTCCTTTGGAGTCAACTGCCTTCCGCATTGTCTGCATTGCACGAACCGGATCGAGGCTTTGGGCTATTCGTTCGGTACATGAACTTCTCGCGCTCGCCGCAATCTATAGCGACTCTATTCGAGCGCGATCTTGAAGCGTTGCCGATGCTTATCAATGCCATGTCGATCGGTTCGCCGATCGCCGAGACGCTGATCCACGATCCTGAAGCCTTCGAGTTGCTTCGCATCACCGACGGACAACCGGTGCTTCGACAAGCCTTGCGCGATGAAGTGCAAGCTGAAGTTGCGACGGCTCGCGACGAAAGTCAAGTTTCCAAAATTATGTTGCGATTTCGCCAGCGAGAGCAATTGCGAATTGCTTACGGACAATTTATTCGCCAAGTTTCGTCCGAGGAGACCTACCGGCAATTGTCGTATGTGGCAGAAGCAATCCTTCAGGCGGCATTTGTTCGTGCCTATCGCGATGTCTCCGCCAAATGCGGGCAACCGATGCATCCAAGCGGTGTTCCATCGCGATGCTGCATTATTGCCTTAGATGAACTAGGAGCAAATCAGCAAGGTTACGATACGCCGCTACGACTTCTCTTCTTGGCGGAAACGAATGGTCGAACGAACGCGACACGTATCGTCGTCAATACAGACTTCTTTGACCGGCTATCGAATAGCATACTGGAATTGCTTGCCGTAAAATCGGATCGTCATGCCATCTACGAAGTCGAAATCGTAAGACCATCTTCCATTAAAAACGACGCGCCGTTCGTCGACTTGGCTGCCGCATTCCAGCACTTCGACCTGCGCGGTAGGACTTGGGAACGGCAAGCGTTTGTCCAGGCGCAGAGTATGGCTGGCGATATTTCGTTGGGGCTAGAATTTTTAAGTCGACTGCAGCCCTGGGTCTATCGACGGTATCTGACAGACGCTGATATTGCGGGCCTAGGGGCGAACCAGCGCAAGCTGCAACGTCGCTTGGATCATGATTCGCATCTGAAACAGACGAGTGCTACCGACCCTTCGCGAATGGTTGAAAATATTGGGCAAATGGTGCTGTTTTTGCAACTGTTACACGGGCATGCGGCTCCAGAAATTCGTATTGGCAATACTTTGAATGCCCTAGATCTCACCCAAAAGCAATTTCTTCGCGAGACCGAATGCAAAGCACTTAAAGAAGCGTACGGTGCATTTCGCCGCATGGAATCGGAGCTGTTTTTTCAAGACCCGTCACTTGGCAAGTCGACTCTGGAAGAGCATCGAAACATTGCCGATGCCGTGCAAGAATCCAATCGTATTATCAGCTCGCGATTGGTCGAATCCTTCCCTGATAGCCAGCAAACTCCGGTCGAAACCGATTTGATATTAGATCCTCAGCCCGATCCGATCTGGATCGATCAAGTACTAACACCACATCGCTTTAGCAAACCGCACGCGGCGTATCAGTATTTGATGCAACTTTCCGAAGAGGATATCGCCGTTCTTTCGACTCGACGATGCCGATACTTCCTGTCGATCATTGCACCGGCTTTGCTCTCCGAGATAGCGAGAACGCCTAATCCTGACCAGACTCTCGAGAGTTTGGCCAAGATGAGTCAATCGCTGGGCGGAAAAGGAATTCTCTGGGAGTTGCTGGCCAGCAACCCACCGACAATGCAATTGATTGTTCGAATGTGCGCATGCAGTTCATATTTGGTCAATCTGCTTACGAATTCACCGGGCATGATCGACGAATTGATCGACTCGCTGTTCGTCGATCGACTTCCGCGTCGCGATGAATTGGAATGGACGCTGACCGAATTATGTCGACGTGCTAACGATATCGATCGAGTCTTGCGAGAGTTCAAGAATTCGATGCATCTTAGGGTGGGCGTTCGCGATATTCTCAACAAAGAATCGATCGTCGATACGCATCGAGCTCTTTCGGATATTGCGGAAGTCTGCATCTGTCGAATCGTCGGTGAAGAATACGATGCATTGGTCCATCAATTTGGCGATCCACTTGCTGACGGTACGAATCATGCCACAACAGGATATGCAGTTCTGGCGCTTGGGAAGTTAGGTGGTCAAGAGCCGAACTACCATAGCGACCACAGTCTCGTTTTGTTGTTCGAGAAGGATGGCGTAACCAAACCAGTCAAAGGTAGTCGTGACCAATCGGCGACTTCGGTACGGCATTTCTTTGAGCAACTTGCCCAGCGAGTCATGCGGCGGACCAATCGAGGTGGCAGCCATCCAAAGCTTTACGAAGTCGACGTGCGATTTGGCCCGCTCGGAAAAAGTGGGGTACTGGCGATGCAGCTCGACCAGTTTGTTGCGTATTTCAAAAACGGTGTGGGGTTGGCGGCGGAACGACAGTCGCTTTGCCAAGCTAGGTCGATCGCCGGTTCGCCACACTTTGCAAAAATCGCGGTAAAAACTATTGTGGAACTCATCCGAAATTCCCCGCTGGAAAAATCCGATCGCGAAGCAATATTGGTCACTCGCAAGGAGTTGCAGCAATCGGCGAGCATTCACAACCTCAAACGAGGCGAAGGCGGAACAGTCGATGTTGAATGTCTTGTACAATTGCTCCAATTGCAATATTCAGGCGTGCATCCGGAAGTGCTGGTACCTGGGACTCTGGAAGCGATTGGGCTGTTGGAACGCGCAAAGCTTCTTACCTCGAAGGACGCCCAAGCTTTACACGATGGCTACTATTTTCTTCGAGAGATCGAATCGGGTTTGCGATTGATGAACACTATGGCCCGACACGATCTTCCCGAGGACTTAAGCGAATTGAATCGTTTGGCCTTCTTGTTGGGATGGAATACTGGTTTGGAGCTGCGCGAGCAAGCTAACAACGCTCGAACAACGCATCGCGAGATTTTCGAACGCTATACCAACATCGTTGATAGCGACCCCTCACCACAATGAAAAAGAGTTGCCGATATAACGCCGAAGACACACATTTCGCTTTTCCGAAATAGTCGAGCTCCTATACAAATCAATCGTCGCTATCACTCCTCTTAAACTTGTCGATCATTACGTCTATTTTTACGGTTAGCGACGTAATTTGCTCCAACCATCGCATTAGAGTTGCTAAATCTTCCGCAGTCAGTTCATTCGAACCGGTCGATTTCTGTTCTAACAACAAGCGAGAAGCGCCAGCGAAATTACTGATTGCCGTAAGTGGTTGGCGGATTTCGTGCCGTTGGTTCTCGTGCATTGTCGATGTCCTCGGCTAAGGGGCGCGAAACCGTTGCTACCGTACGCGACCCATAAGTATTGGCTGTATGTTGTGGTTTTCCGCGTTCAAGTGTGCTAGGTCGATGTTGTTGTACAGTCTCGGCCGTTGGGAGAGTATACTTCTTAATAATTAGCAAATCGAACGTAAGGTAAATTCGGAAAGCAATGGACTCGTGATAAATACGGCAATTGGTCACATGAGGACAAATTGAAATCATCTCTACCAGCGATATACATGATCGAAGACGACGCCGACCTTCGCGAAAGTGTCGGATCGCTGGTCTCGACAAAGGGTTATCGATACGAAACCTTTGATTCAGTCGAGGCTTTTCTGAGCAGTGAAATGCAATCGCAGGCCTCAGGCTGCATCTTGCTGGATTTCCAATTACGAGGACGCAACGGACTTTCTTTTCTTGAACAATATCGTGATCAACCTAACGCCATGCCAGTCGTCGTTTTGACCGCGCACGCCGATGTACCGATTACCGTGAAGTTTATGAAGGCTGGTGCGACCATGCTGCTCAGAAAGCCGTACGAAACCAGCGAGCTACTTGACGCAATCGAAAAGGCGCTCGAATTGAATCGCCAGCAACTCGAATATCGTAGTCAAGTTCAACATTATACGAGCTGTTTAAGTAAATTATCGAATCGCCAAGTCATTACGCTTCAATCGGTCCTAGATGGAACGTGCAATAAGTCGATCGCTTCGATCCTCGATGTTTCAGAACGAACGATCGAAATGGATCGGGCTGACATCCTCAAGGTCTTCAGCGTCAAAAATGCGGTTGAACTGGCCGTATCCATCACAAAATCGAGGGCAGCTCAAGAAATCTTATCTGGTAAGTTCTTAAGACGAGTCGATATGACCACGGCGGGTGCTTCCCCGCACTTCGATTCTGAAAGAGCGATAGCCGCCAAAGAATCCTTAAAGGATGAAACGCGTTAGGGACGTGCCACCCGATTTAGAAAAACCCGACGTTTTTCTTGACCCGTTCCTCAGGGCTAGGTACGCAATAAAGCCCGTTTGAGATCTTCTAACAGAAATGGTTTTGCAAGGATCGCATCCGGTCTTATCTCATCGGTTTCGTGAAAAGTATCGTCGGCTGAATAACCACTGCAGACAACGACGTGAAGATTGGGGAAATCCTTCTTTATCAGCGCTAGAGTTTCGCGACCCGACATAATCGGCATGGTCATATCGAGGACGACGGATTCGAAGGAGTCGTCCTCGAATAGAATCTCCAACGCATCTTTTCCATTCTCAGCGCACTGCACGCGATGCCCTAGCATGTTCAACAACTGTTTGCCGCAATCGAGCAGAACAGGATCGTCGTCGACAAGTAAAATGTTCATCTTATTTCGATCGTCCGATTGTTTTGTCTCTTGCAAGTAAAGTTTTGGAAGCGTCGCAGGGGCGCGGCACATCGCGGCAAATAGAAATCGAATCGAGAACCTTTCCCTAAATTTTCAGGCTCTTCCGCAGAATCTGTGGGTCAAAATTGACTATTTAGCGTTACGAATAGAAAACCGAAGTTTCAACGGACACCCGTTTCGCATTGGATTTTTGAGG
>JAWXCK010000149.1:0-3601 GCA_034408855.1 Pirellulaceae bacterium | reverse complement strand
CCGTGTACATGCAGCCGGGCTTCGCCACGTTCGCCGGCTGGCGGCAGATTATTCTGCTGCTCAATCCCATGATCGGCCTGGTCGGCGCATTCCGCTCGCTCACGTTGGGCGTCGCCATGGACTGGACGCAGCTTGCCATCTCGGCCGTGACGTCGCTCGCGTTGCTCGTCGTGGGCTGCTTCTACTTCCGCAAAGTCGAAGACAGCTTCGCCGACATCATCTGAGCGGCTCGCCGCGCTCCCCTGCGGGTCGCGGCTAAACGGATTACTTCTCACCAGTCCTCGGTGCATCGTCTCCCTGTCCCCTGTCCCCTATCCCTGCCCCCTGCTCTAAAACATGCCCCCCGCCATACGCATTGAAAATCTTGGCAAGCGCTACCGCGTGAATCATGCGGTCGAGCGGCCCGACTATCGCACTTTGCGCGAGAGCCTGGTGTCGGTCGCCGCGGCCCCCTGGCGGCGGATCCGCTCGGGCGGGCAAGACGGCGCCGTCGAGGACTTCTGGGCGCTCAAGGATGTCAGCTTCGACGTGCAGCCGGGCGAAGTCGTCGGCATCATCGGCCGCAACGGCGCCGGCAAAAGCACGCTCTTGAAGATCCTCTCGCGGATCACCAAGCCCACCACCGGCCGGGTGACGCTGCGAGGCCGGGTGGGCAGTCTGCTCGAAGTGGGCACCGGCTTTCACCCGGAGCTGACCGGCCGCGAGAATGTGTACTTAAATGGCGGCATCCTGGGCATGAGCCGCAAGGAGATCGACCGCAACTTCGACGCGATCGTGGATTTCTCAGGTGTGGAAAAATTCCTCGATACGCCCGTCAAACGTTACAGCAGCGGCATGCAAGTGCGGCTGGCATTCGCCGTGGCCGCCCACCTGGACCCTGAAATCCTGATCGTCGACGAAGTGCTGGCCGTGGGCGACGCGGAGTTTCAGAAGAAGTGCCTGGGGAAGATGCGCGAGGTAAGCACGAGTGGGCGCACCGTGTTCTTCGTGAGTCACAACATGACGGCGATCCAGTCCCTCTGCACCCGCGCTATCGCGCTGCACGGCGGCGTTATCCATCAAGATGGGCCTGCCAAGCCGGTTGTGTCCCAGTATGTCCAAAGTGTTCTTTGCGCTGCGCGTAGTTCGCCTCTTGCGATTCGCAAGGACCGCACCGGATCCGGACAGATTCAGTTAACTCACGTCGGCTTCGAGAGCGTTGAAGGCTATCCAATTCACAGCGTTCGATCCGGAGCGGATACCGTTATATCCCTCGACTACGTTGCACCGACGCTACCTGCAACAGCGCGAGTTGATGTCGGCATCTCGTTCAGCACGCCCGACGAGCAGCTCCTGACGGTGCTCTATTCATCCTATGTGGGACAGACTTTCTCGAAGGTGCCTGACGCGGGTCGTTTCCGATGTCGAATTCGGAACCTACCTCTTGCGCCAGGTACCTATGGCGTCGGCGCACGAGTGCTAGTCAATGGTCTCGAAGCTGATTGGCCCCGTGATGGTGTCGGCGAAATCACCGTCGAGCCCGGTGATTTTTACGGTTCGGGGCACAAAGGATTTGAGCACTTTGCGCCTCTCCTGCTGTCCGGGAATTGGACCGTAACGGCATAATTGACGATCGACGAGAAATAATGCGACCAAGTCTTAAGTGGTTTAACCCGAGCTACGTGGCTTCTGCACTCCGAAGGCGATTGAGTCAGAAGTTCTTCCTTCCGCCCGGATACGGACGGATCGCGTTTTCGCAAGAGGGCGAAGATCTCGTGTTGAATCGACTGTTCGCCGGTTCCACATCCGGATTCTACGTTGATGTCGGTGCGCATCATCCGAGGCGATATTCAAACACTGCGTTTTTTTATGCTCGCGGTTGGCGGGGAATCAACATTGATCCGCTACCCGATTGCATGAAGGCATTCAAACGTGAACGGCCCCGCGATATCAATCTAGAGTGCGGCGTGTCCGACACTCCCGGAACTCTGACGTACTATATGTTCGCGTCCCCAGAATTGAATGGCTTTTCACCGACAACGGTGCTGCCAGAGTCAACCCGAAGGCAGTATTCTCCAGTCAGCTCGAAAACCATATCTGTCGATACGCTAGCAAACATTCTGAGGCAGCACCTTAATCCAGGAATCGCAATCTCATTTTTCTCGATCGATGTCGAGGGTTATGATCTTCAAGTTCTCAAGTCAAACGACTGGGAAGCATTTCGTCCAGATTGCGTGCTCGTTGAAGATCATGGATTCTGCATTGACAACCCTGCGATCTGTCCGTCATATCAGTTTCTCACGTCCCTCGACTACGAATTAATCGCCAAGACGCCCGCAACCTTGATCTTTCGGACACAAGCAAAACCGCTCGAATGAATCAAATTCCACAAGTGTCTATTGTGATGCCGGCGTTTGAGTCGCAGCGGTATATCGCGCAGGCAATCCGAAGCATTCAAGCGCAAACGCTGCGAGATTTTGAGTTGATCGTCATCGACGACGGATCGACGGATCGCACTGCGAGTATCGTTTCAGAATTAGCGCGAGAAGACTCTCGAATTCGGTTGTTCTCGCAAGACAAGGCCGACATTGCAGTTTCTCGAAACCGAGGACTTAAGGAAGCGAGAGCCCCTTTCGTTGCAGCAATGGACGCTGACGACGTGAACTACCGAAATCGATTGGAAATGCAAGTAGCCTTCATGAACAAGAATCCAACTTGCGTGTGCCTAGGTGCAGCCGTTGACCTCTGCGATGATCGTGGCTTTGTATTTTCGACAGAGTTCCACCCAATTGGACACGACCAGATTCTGGAAAGGCTGCTCAACGGTGATGGCGCAGTTATTCGTCAGCCTGTATGCATGGTGCGGGCGGACTGTGCGCGAAGTGTTGGCGGCTACGATAGTCGCTATTCGTCCACCGAGGATCTTGACCTGTTCCTTCGGCTCTCCGAAATCGGCACCTTGTCAAATATCGATAAGCCGCTATTGATGTATCGGCTACATCGCGGCAGCGTCAATCAAAACAGATACGAATTGCAACGACGGCACCAGTTGCACATCGTGCGGGAAGCTCACGAGCGACGACGACTTCCGTTTACAACTCAAGATGAAAACAACCTTTGCTATTGGCCTCCTCCGTCTCCGGCTGAATTCGAGTCACATCTCGCATTTAGCATGCGAGCGCAAGGGCACTGCCTCAACTCGTTTCGCCATGCATTTTGGTACGTCTACTTCTCTGGCATGAGTCTCCGATCAATAAGGCGCACGTTCGCATTGATTATCGGCCCGAAGATGTCCGCAATGGTTTTGCGCGCGATGAGATCTCGCACGTTCCAGTCTGGTACTTGAAGGATTCGTCATGACTTTCACTCCATTCCATAAGCTTTTCGTACGCTTAATGCCGTGCAACCTATGTAACGAACGATGATCGCGGTTGTTCGGGCTGCGTAGCTGTCATCGGGTCGACTTGGAACATGATACGTGGGCAATCCCACGACGGAATTGACCAACACCATGCTAATCACCGTCGCCATTTGCACCTGGAATCGAGCCGCCCTGCTCGATCAGACGCTCGCGGAGATGCGAAATCTGTCCGTCCCCGAGGGTGTGGACTGGGAACTGCTG
>JAWXCK010000148.1:0-6364 GCA_034408855.1 Pirellulaceae bacterium | reverse complement strand
CCTTCGCCACGATCCTGCCGCTCCAAATCTCGCCATCAACATCCTCGCCGCAGCAAAAGATCCGATTCTATCGATTTGCTAGCGGTGAGAAGATACCAATTGTTATCAGCTCAGGTTCGATCGACACGGCTGGCGGAACACTTTCATTCGATGCCGGAACAGGTGGCGTCCAGCCGACTAACTCCGGGACGGATGCCATTGCCAGCACAGTGTCCCTTGCATCCGGCGACGATTTGGCGATTCATATCGCCGGCGCGACGGTCGACACACAGTATCGACAATTGAACGTGATCGGAGCCGTGAATCTGACCGATGCCAACTTGCTGTTGACTAGCAATTTCCCTGGAATCGTTGGCAACGAAGTCTTTACGATCGTTTCAGCTACCGGCCCTGTGACCGGAACGTTCATGAACTTCCCTTTGGGGACCCAAGTCGTGATCGGCACGTTGTTTTACAAAATCCTTTACAACAGCAACAATGTTCAGTTGGTTAAGGCGCATTCCTCTGTAGCCAATCGTCAGGTTTTTTACAATCGATCGACAAGCAACGTATTCGGAAACGGTGCCGGAAATCCGATCAACGCGATCGATTCATCGAAACTCGCATTACTGCCCGGTCAGACAACTTCGTATGCCAATTATACGAACTACGTGAACGGGTTAAACGGCATCGTCGTTGATATTGCTGGCCTAACAAATACTTCGACGTCAGATTTTCTATTTGCGACTTGGAATGGAGCGACATCGAACGGTTTCATGGCGTTGTCGATTCAGCCGGTAATAACCGTCATTTCCGGCGGCAGAAGCGGTGGATCCACTCGCGTAAAAATTGAATTTGCTGACAACGCGATTCGAAATACGTGGTTGCGAGTCACGGTCCTGGCGAATGCGAACACTGGCCTGACCAGCAACGACGTCTTCTACTTTGGGCACGCCGTTGCCGATGTCAACGTTGGCAATTCCGGATCGCCAATCATCGTTCAATCCGATTCGGCAGATACAACTGCAATACGTCAAAATCTATCGATCAGTAATGACTCGGTGAGCGTTTCGAATATTTATGACCTCAACAAAGATGGACGCGTCAATCTCACCGATTTGAGTATTGCAAGACAAAATCAGTCAATGCGACTGATCCGATTCTTTACCGCTCCTATTAGCGTGCAACGATCGCCGACGTCCGAATTACCGCGGTCGAGCGTTGGAGTCATTCCGATACTTAGCAATCCAGGAGTCGCTATCGATGAACGTCCGATAGACTATGGAATAACTTCATTCAATTTAGGAGTTTCCGTGTCCCGTTCGCGAGCGACCTCCGTGTTTCGAACTTTCGAAACGATTTCTAATTCAGCGAACTCAAAAGCATTTCTTGATAAAAGCATCACTGTCGAACAACCAATCGAGAAGATCGCAGACATTCCAACGATTGATTCATTCTTCATAGCACTCGGGAACTCGCCAGGACGCCGGAGAGCAGGAATTTTATAACAAATTGTCGAGTGGATATGCGACTGTTTACGGAGAGGCGGGCTGTCTGGCAATGCTTAATCCATTTACAATCGGCACATGCGTTCCCGAATCAATCTCGCGTTGCAGTTCGCTCTGTTCCCCTTTTTAGTGCTATTGCTCTCGCAGCAAGCTGAAGCACACCCCGAAGGATTCAGTGGCCTGCATGTCACGATAACTGCAGATCGAGTTCGTGCAGCCATTACCTTGCATACTCGCGATCTTGGAACTTGGTTCCCGCCGGGAAATTTTCCAGATTACGTAGCCGACGTCTGTCGTGAAATGGAACGCACGGTCGGCGAGATGATCGACGCTCGCACGGATGACCAATCGTTGGAAATTGAACAAGCTCATGCTTTCCTACTGGAAGTTGGCTTGATCGAAATCGATGTCGATTTTCCGTTGCCAACGAATTCTGAAACGGTCGATTTGCTGGTGTGGTCTAAACATCTTATCATGATGCCGCGTGGTCATCAACAATTGCTGTTCATCGAAGACAGGCGCGAAATGGCTGAAGGCGCCGAGTTTGGCACGATGCGATTAGAAGACGTACTGACGGTTGAACGCGATGCAGGAACGGTTCGATTGCCGCCGATAGTATCATCGAGCAAAGCCGCGAGTGTGGACTCGAATCAAGAAGTATCCATCAAACCAGACGAACCGAAATCAGAGATCGCCGGAATCCGTTCGCCAAAATCGGCACCAGCAAGCGAGACGGCTTCTTCGAAAATCTCTTTCTTCCTATTCGGTGTTGAACATATTCTCACGGGTTACGATCATCTCCTGTTTCTTATCGCTCTGCTATTGAGCTGTACTAAATTCCGAGAAGCGACGGCGATCGTCACCTGCTTTACCCTTGCGCACAGCATCACGCTGGCACTCGCAGCAATGGAGATTGTTCGCTTTCCAAGTTGGATTGTCGAGTCGGTGATCGCATTATCGATTGTCTATGTCGCCATCGAAAATTTGCTGGTGGTTCCAAAACTTTGGCCGCGAGCGGCGATCACGTGTGGTTTTGGTTTGGTTCATGGTCTCGGATTCGCGTCAGCCCTTCGCGACATTGGTCTGGGAACTATCCCCGGCGGCGTGGTGTGGCCGCTGCTCAAATTTAACTTGGGGGTCGAGGCCGGGCAGTTGTGCGTCGCAGCCGTCATTTTCCCGCTCCATATGTTGGCTCGAAAGAAAGAAACGTTTGCCAACGTACTTGTGATTGCCGGGTCGGGTATAATCGCGATCGTCGGATCCTACTGGTTTGTAAGTCGCGCGTTTTTTTAAACGATAAACCGCGAGGTCAACTGCCTCAATTCAAAAAATGGTGCCCCATGCCACGCTTACTGTTGGTGTTGTTCTCTGTTACTTTGCTCAGTTTGCAAAGCGTTTTTGTAGAAGCGCAAGATCAAGTTTCGCTTCGTATTCGGTTTGGGATGCGCGATCAAGAGCCGACGGATTGGAGCGGATCGTTGACCGCCAGCAGCGGCAAAGTCGAAACGATTCGTGGCTGGCGTTGGCAGCAAGAAGATTCGGCGAGCGGGAATAAGTGGTCTGTCCGGACAAGGCGCGGCGTTCCGCAGAGTTCTGCTGAGCGCGCTCGGATCGCCGCCGGACTTCAGTTGCCGATGTCCGATAATGGGATCTTGGTAACGCTATCAGGTTGTGATTCAAATGCAGAGATCACGATCGATACGAAACCGGCTCAAGCCACGATTCGACTGAATGAATTGCTATTCGGCAAAAGCCTAACGTTTTCTCAAAACAATCTATTGGTCGAACGAGTGCCGACGGTGCAAGGCTTGGCTACGACGATGGACGACGAGGATTATCCGTCGGTGGCAACTAGCCGAGATGGAACTGTCTACGCTGTCTACTTGTCTTTTACGCGAGGACGCGATTTTCAAGGAGCGCGAGAACGGCCTGCGACGTCCGAATCGGAACCGAGCGATCTCTTGGGGACTCCCGTTCGCCGCATTGAACAACCTGGCGACCTGGCATATTTGGCTCAGCCTACCGGTGGCGAGCAAATTTATCTTCGCATCCGAAAATCGGGGGGCTGGAGCGAACCGATTGCGGTAACGGACGGTAAGAACGAATACTATCGACCGTCCGTTTCCGTGGCCGGTGATGGTCGCGTGTGCGTTTTTTACTCGGCTCATTTGAATGCCGACGAGAATCTCGACTACGGCAATTGGGAGTTGATGGCGAAAATCTTTGCGGCCGATGGAAGCAAACCATCGCAGCCGATCAACATTAGCAGCACGGTTGGGACCGACTTCATGCCGGCTTCCGCTACCGATTCCAATGGACAAGTATGGGTGACTTGGATCGGTGCTCGCGGAAGCAATTTTCATCTCTTTACCTCTCATCAAAACGGTGACAAGTTTACAGCGCCAGAACGTGTCAGTCAGTTCCAAGGAAACGAGTGGGAGCCAGCGATCGCCGCCGATGTATCCGGCCAATTGGCAGTCGCCTGGGACACCTTTGAAAAAGGCGACTATGATGTCTATACCGCTGTTCGTGGTAGCGATGGTAAGCTTGGAAAACCACAAGCCGTCGCCGCATCGTTAGGCTTTGAAGTTCGACCGTCGTTGACTTACGATAGCAATGGACGATTGTGGATCGCTTATGAATACAGCGGCGATCAATGGGGCAAGGATTTCGGTGCGCTCAAGCATAAAGGAATCCCGCTGTACCAAACCGGACGATCGCTTGGGATGAAAGTCCTCGATAAATCGGGGCAATGGTTCACTCCGGAAGATGTGATGCAGTCGATGCCCGATCTTCAAATTGCTGGCGGTGGAGGAGGAAAAGGGAAAGGCAAGAAGCAAAAAGCCCAAGTCGGTCCTCAGACTCGTTCTCCTGTTACAGCGATCGCCCCGACCTATCCTCGATTGGCATCGGATGGACAAGGAAACGTTTGGTTGGCATTCCGAGGGAAACCAGGCGGCAGTTGGCGCGTTGGAGTCGGCTCGGTTTGGTGCGAATATATTGCGCGACTCGATGGCAAAGGTTGGTCAGACGCTGCATGGATTCCACATTCCAATAACATTCTGGACAATCGCCCGGCCCTCACTCGCGACGGCAACGATGGAATGATGCTTGTATTCTCAGGAGATGGTCGCGGCGAAAGCAACCCATTGAGTTTGGACGATGTTCACCTGCCCGGTAGCAGCGACGATGAGGCCGACAATGCTCAACCGAAGGCGAAAGGCAAACAAGCTGGTCGTGGCGCTCGCGCACAGAATCAAATCGATCCGAACAATAATATGATGTTCAGTACGATCAGCTCAAAATCTTTTGACGCAACTTCGGGAGATTTGCAATTGAGCAAAGTAAGCGCTGAAGTACCCGCTGCTTTGCAAATTGATATTTCCGATGAACGATCTGACATCCAGCGCATGCGCGACTATCGTGTGCAACTTGGTGACGAGTCGCTGCGGATTTGGCGAGGTGAGTTTCATCGACACACCGAACTTTCACCTGATGGCGGCGGCGATGGTGGCTTGCTCGATATGTGGCGCTATGCCATCGACGCGGCCGGCATGGATTGGATTGGTGATGGCGATCACGATTACGGAAATGGACGCGAGTACTCGTGGTGGACGACACAAAAGGCAGTAACGTTGTACACGCTGCCAGATCATTTTGTTCCGATCTACAGCTACGAACGAAGCGTTAGATACCCCGAAGGACATCGCAACTGCATGTTCGCCAATCGTGGTGTCCGTTCATTGCCGCGATTGCCGATATCGTCGCCCGATGTTTTTGCGCCGGCACCTGACACGAATTTGCTCTACAAGTACTTGCATTACTTCGGCGGACTTTGTGCTTCGCATACCAGTGCCACTGACATGGGAACCGATTGGCGTAACCATGATCCGGTAGTCGAGCCGTTCGTCGAAATCTATCAAGGCGATCGTAACAATTACGAACGTCCCGATTCTCCTCGATCAGCAGTTACCGAAGCTAAGTTAAAGCAATCGACGCCCGAGAAAGAGAGTCTCGGAGGATGGCGACCCAAGGGTTTTGTGAACTTGGCATTGCTCAAAGGCTATCGATTAGCTTTCCAATCCAGCAGCGATCATATTTCGACTCACCTGAGTTACTGCAATGTGCTAGTTACGGAGCCAACGCGGGCCGGGTTATTGGATGCGATTCGCAAACGCCGGGTGTACGGATCGACCGACAACATCGTCGCCGATGTTCGATGTAAGGTGGGCGACAACGTGCATTTTATGGGCGAAGAATTTTCGATGACAGGTGCTCCGACGATCGATGTACGCTTGATTGGTTCGAAGAAAATCGCCAACGTGATCATTATTAAAGACGACGTCGAGGTTTACCGCAGCGAGCCGATGACCAATGAAGTGCGTTTTCAATGGACCGACCCGCATCCGTCGACTGGCAAAACAAGCTATTACTATGTTCGCGGCGAACAGGTTGCTGACCTGGAGGGTGCTACGGCCGGTGAACTGGTTTGGGCATCTCCGATGTGGATTTTAGTGAAGTGATTGCTAGCAAAAGCTGCTCTCGCATGAAAGGTGCTTTTTTCTTTAGCTCTGACTATGGAGACCATTGTCGTCGTTCGCTCCGCGAACGAAACGTGAATCTCTAGTAAAACATCGGTTGTTTAGGGATTCACGCCACTTTCGCGGAGCGAATGGCGACTAAAATGAGTGGCATTGGGCGCTAGCCACCGGTTCGTCGTCGCGGTAGGAGAGACAACCATGAGCAAGGATTCGCGAGATCAAAAACAGCTTCAATTGTGGGCTCTTCCGCAGAATCTGTGGGGCAAAATTAACTATTTATCGTTACGAATAGAAAACCGAAGTTTCAACGGACACCCGTTTCGCATTGGATTTTTG
>JAWXCK010000147.1:0-3695 GCA_034408855.1 Pirellulaceae bacterium | reverse complement strand
TCCGACGAAGGCACCTACCGGGAAGCATTATCATGTAGAAAACAAAAATCCAAAAATTGTGGCGACCGCCACTTGCAAAACTCGGACTTCATAGTCGACTACGTTCATCGGGAGTCTACCTTCTTCTCGAGGCTTGAGCCCAAGTCGCGTTCGAAGATCGATGGCGGTTACGATTTGACCACGAAGATTGATCAAGCCGCTGACCGACGGTGGTGCCTTCGGTACTCGCGTCATCTCCTGATAGCGAATGACTTCTTGGACCGTCCGCGCGTCGACGCCGAACAAATGTCCATCTAAGTAGAATGTGCAGAGTTGTCTTGATGCGATCATCTCTAAAAGCGCCTTTCTATGCGTTGACTTGGTCTTGGAAGAAGGATGGATCGACCATGCGTATGACGGCAGGCAAATCGAGCAGGTCGGTAACATGCCCTTGGATTACGGCCGATTGGATCAGGCCAGCTCGATGAGCTGGTCTCGTGTTGACTAGTTCGGTTTCAACAATATCCACGATCTGATCAACTACCAAACCAACGCTTCGGCCATCTTCGGTATAGACGACAACGTCGATCAGCCGCTGTTGTTCATTTCTGGATTCAACTCCAAGCGTATCGGAAAGGCGAATGAGAGGTAGGATTTCACCGCGATACTGGACGACCTCTTGATGGTCAGCACGCTCAACGGAGTCGATTGGGATCTTTTCGAGGCGAGTGACTTGGCCGATGGGCAAAGCAAACCTGCGATTTGGGCCAACTCCCAAGACTAAAAGCGTCTGAATCTGGGACTTGTTATTGCTATTGCGATCGGTTGAGTCCGACAAAGTGCGGTCTCGAACTCCAGACACTACGTGGGCTGAATGTGCGAGTCCCAAGACGTCTAGAATCAAGGCAACGCGTCCATCGCCCATGATGGTCGTTCCAGAGTAAACCGAAACATTCTTGAGTTGTTTGCTAAGGGGCTTTACAACAATTTCTTCTGAATCATTGATACGGTCGACAATCAACCCGAATTGACGATCGTCAGCTCTCAGGACAACGATATTGACGACACCATCGCCAGGATTCTTGGTTTCGTCGTCTATGCCAAGTTCGTGGCGCAGATTAACGAGTGGCAGGAGCCTTCCTCGAAGTCGATAAACCGGCGCTCCTTGAATCCATTCGATTCCCTTGCGAGTCTGCTCGCCTTCGAGTCGAACTAGTTCCAGAAGATTGACTTGAGGAATTGCGTATCGATCACTATCGCTAGTAACAATCAATGCAGGGATTATAGCCAAAGTTAACGGAATCTTTATCTTGACGGTTGTCCCAAGACCAGCATTGCTTTGAAGATCGACTGTACCACCAATTTTTTCGATGTTGGTCTTGACGACGTCCATACCGACGCCGCGTCCAGAAACATTGGAAACTTTCTCCGCCGTAGAAAAGCCAGGGAGGAAAATCAAGTTGCCGACATCGCGATCAGCCATCTTGGAGGCGCTCTCCTGCGTCATCAGCCCGCGTTCGACCGCTTTGGCCTTGATGCGATCCAGGTTTAGCCCAGCGCCGTCATCGCAAATCTCAATATTGACCTGGCCGCCTTCATGGTACGCTCGCAAGGTCAAGCAACCTTCGGCCGGTTTACCCTTTTCTTTTCTGACTTCTGGCCGCTCGATTCCGTGATCGACCGTGTTGCGTACTAAGTGGGTAAGCGGGTCCTTGATGGCTTCGATAATGGTTTTGTCGAGTTCCGTGTCCTTGCCTTCCATTTCGATGCGAACATCCTTTTCGCAAATGGCAGCCAAGTCCCTCACCATGCGTGGGAATTTGCTCCATACCGTACCAATGGGCTGCATGCGGGTCTTCATGACTCCTTCCTGCAACTCGGTCGTGATCAAATTGAGTCGTTGAGTCGCTCCATACAGTGCATTGTCTTTGATCGTGGAGTTGAACTGGAGGATTTGATTTCGAGCTAGCACCAACTCGCCGACGCGGGTCATCAATTTGTCTAGCAATGCAACGTCTACCCGAATCGTGCTGTCGGCTGCCGAATCTTCACCTCGACGGGAATAAACAACCGGCTCGCCGTCAGCACTGTTTGTCATGGATGATGGAGTTGCAGCCTGGGTAGATGCCGGGGAAGTGATCGAAGTCGGCTTTGGTTCGACGGTATTCGGTGTTGGGTTCGGTGTTGGCTTGGGTGTGTTGGTAGCATTTGCCATGTTGGAGTCTTGTTGATTCTCCGGCGCTTTTCCGGCTTTTGCCTTCGCCAATTTCGAAGCATGCAGGGTTTCGAAGTCGGCTATCAGACTGGTAAACGGATCACTACCGTCGTTGCCACTGGTTTCAATCGATTGCAGTATTTTTTTAATAGCGTCGATCGATTTGAACATCAACTCGCTGACTTCCGCGTCCATAGCGATATGACCGCTTCGAACGCTGCCCAATATATCTTCGGTGGCGTGCGCGACTCGTTCCAGTGTGGCATAAGCCAGAAAGCCTGCCGATCCCTTGATCGTATGCATGTTTCTAAACACGCTGTTCAATACGGATTCCGACTTCGGATCGCGTTCGAGTAAAATCAAATCGCGCTCAACCTGCTCGAGGTTGTCAAAACATTCCACCAGAAATTCGCGAAGGGCTTCGTCGGAAAGAGTCTGCGGCTCGACTATGTGTGGAATATCCACTGAAGCGGCGAAGACTGGAGCAAGTGCTTCAACCACGTCATCGCTTTGGCCCGATAAAATTCTTTCGAGTGCGGCAAGATGTTCGTTCACATCCGCATCGTTGGAAGTCTCTATTTGATCGATGAGATCCTTGAGTCGATCTGCGGCTTTCAACAGGGTGTTGATAACGAGGGACGTCGGACGCAATTCTTTGTTTCGTAGTCGATTGAGGACTTCTTCGGCGTGGTGAGCCAGACCGCCCAGCGTTTCCAAACCCATAAAACCCGCTGCGCCTTTGATCGAATGGATAGCGCGAAAAACGGTGTTGACCAATGCGACATCCATATTGTCGCCCTGTGATTCGAGTGTGAGCAGTTGATTCTCGATATCCGAGAGATGCTCCTGCGATTCAACCACGAATTCTTTAAGCAACTCGGTGTCTTCGTTACTCATATATTCATTCCGCCAGCGATGATTGTGACTGTTTTAAGGTTGATGTCACGGAAAGCAGATCCGGCTTCGATCTGATCGTTAGAATCAGAAGAATCCGATTCTTCACTACGGTCGTCCCACTCAGATTCGATTGTGCAGACCGCGTATTTATCGTGACCCGCAACTCTAACCTCTAAATAACGTTGAGCAAACAAGTTCTGCCGATAAAGAAGAGTTTTCGGGATTTATTAAAGTCTCTTCGAACGAAACTAAACGCTTGAAGTGTTCGACGATTCACGCAGTTTTCGCGGAGAATCCCGCTGGCTTATAGTAGGGCCAGAACCGAACGATCCGCTGGGCAAGCCAGCGGGATTCTGGGCGGAGCTTGAAACGAGGAAACGAAAAAATATCAATTTGCTTGCCGGGGCTCGATTTGAAACCTACGGTTGATTGGAGACGGGAGCCTTTGGGGTCCTTGGGGACACCCACAAATCGGTCCTTGGGGACACCCACAAATTGCCTTTCAGATAATTTCAAGAAATCGAATTGACGACAATCGCCTCCGATTGTGCGTGTCCCCATGGTTCGTCCGCCGTGGAATGATCGAATCTTCCCACCTCTCGTC
>JAWXCK010000146.1:0-19607 GCA_034408855.1 Pirellulaceae bacterium | reverse complement strand
TTTTTGCAATCACTCAGTCCAGTGTTTTCCTTGTATTTCACGGCTAAAATCGATTGCGGATCGCGAAAACCACCCACAGTTTCTGCGGAAGAGCCGAAACTCTAAAGGCGGATGATCTTAAGTTGCTTGAAGTCGATGACCTGGGTACCAGGCATGAAAATCGGTTCGATAGTGAGTTTTGTCGGTCCCTGAGGTAAACGGAGCGTACCAAGTTTCTGAGTGAACCACTTGCGATTGCGGTACTTCGACGCGCCGTCCGCATCTCGGTGGGCGAGAGAAATTTCAGGGGCTGGAGCAACCTGGATCGTCGCCTCAATCGACTGATCGGCGGCCATCAATCGAATTTTCGATCCGGCATCCGCTGCTAGACATGCATAGTCGATTTCGACAGCGTAATCGCCAACCGCCACCACATCGATCTCGAACCAAACTTTCGCTTCGCGGCGCGTCCAACCGGTTAGCCAGTCATTGGCAAAACCCGGGCCGTTGGCGAATTGCAAAGGCTTATCGAAAAATGCCTGCGGTGCATGAAGTTCCACTGGATTGTGAATCGAATATCCAATGGGAAGTCGGAATCGCTGTAAACCTTCGCTAGAAATGTCGGCAAACCATGCGTCGTAACGCTGGCTAAGTTGCTTAACCAATTCAGGTTGCTCGTCGGCAATATCTTTGGCCTGACCTGGATCGCTCTCCATATCATAGAGCTGCCAAGCGATAGCACTTTCGTCGCTGTTTTTTGCAGACGACCCGCCGCTGGCACCACGAATCTCGCGGACCAAGCGATGCCGCTGCGTCCGTACTGCCCCAGGATACTTGTTGGTTTCATCGATAGGATTGTGCGTAAAGAGTGTTCGATCGGGCCATGCGGTATCATCCGAGTTCTCCAACAGCGGCCGAAGACTCATGCCGTCCAATTTCGGCCTTGCTTGACTTGATGGCAACGCATTCTGTAGTGAGCCGTAGGCGATAACCTCGGGCGTCTTCGACGGGCTACGGTCGGCATTAATCCCCGCGACCAGTGTCGTCGGCTCATTTCCGTTCAAGCGTGTGAGTGGGGCTACCGAACACAAGTCGAGAATCGTCGGATAGAGATCGATATGCGAGACAATCGGTTTCGCGACGTGCGGTTTCCATTTTGCGTGCGGCCAGCGCATAAAAAGCGGAACGCGTGTGCCACCTTCATGGACACTTGTTTTGCCACCTCGCATTCCAGCGTTATAGCTCTTTACTCCGGCCGTGCCGCCATTGTCGGTAAGGAATAGTACGATCGTATTGTCTGCAAGCTCTTGCGAATCGAGATGCGATAACAGTCGACCAACATTGTCGTCGATGTTTTCACACATACCATAGAAAGCCGCCACTCTTTCGTCAAATCCTTTCGCTTTAAACTTATCGAAGTATTCATCCGGAACTTGGTAAGGCGAGTGCGGAGCGTTGTAGGCTAGATAGCAAAAGAAAGGCGCATCGTTTCTAGCGGAGATAAATGCAAGCGCTTCGTCGGTTAGGACATCACTGATATACCCCTTCGTCGATTCGGGTTTCGTCCCTCGTAACAGGGTTGCGTCAAAGTAATTATTCCAATGACCGTTGTTGAAGCCAAAGGCATGGTCGAAGCCCTGTCCTTGCGGGGTGAACGGATACTGCTCACCATTATGCCATTTGCCGATACACGCCGTTCGATAGCCTGCGTCTTTGAGAGACTCTGCAATTGTAATTTCCGAAGGCCGTATCGCTTCGCGATTGTGCGTCACGCTGTGGCAGCCAGTACGAAGCGGCCAGCGACCGGTCAGCAACGCCGCTCGCGTCGGTGCGCAAAACGAATTGACAAAAAAGCGATCAAAACGCACACCAGACTCACCCAATTTATCGATATGCGGTGTTTGCAAATGCGGATTGCCATGGATCGAAAAATCGCCATAGCCTTGATCATCGGTAATGATGAGCAGAACATTCGGCTGTGCGGAATAACCCGACAACGGAACTGACGACAACACAATTGCAATAAGACCTACTCGTAGATTTCGCACTGGTACTTACCGATCAATTTTTATTATGGGGACAGAGTCACAATGGTACTCACCATCGCGTCGCGTTCGTCGACGACATTGAGAAACCAACTATTCGCGTTTGCGGGCGGCTTAGGAGCCGTGACAATATTCCCCGCTATGGTTGCTGGAATTGTTTTCCATTGTCGATCGGATCGCAGCCCGGTATCGATCGAATAATTGAGCTCAGCGTTCTTCAAAACCGTTTCCGTCTTGCAAGCAACGTGAACGCGATCACCATCGATCGTTGGCTTATCGAGTACGGGCAGCGGTTTTCCGTCGCGACACTTGGAATCGATAAAAATCCCGATCTCTTTGGGCAACCAACCCGACTGATGACCGTGAGGCATTTTTACGGCAATGCGCAACTGCTTATCCTGCGGGACAGCCTTAAAACTCTTCATGTAGCTATCGAGCGGATAGTGAATGTCGTTGGTGCCATTGACGAATAGAATGGGTACTCGGCAACGCGGCAAAAGACTTCCAGGGTCATAGGTCTTGACCCACGCCGTTGTCCGATCGCCAAGTTTATCAATGCTTGGTTTTTGAACGGATTCCCCTTCGTGAAGGAAACCGCATCCGTAAACCGGAACGGCCGCTTTAAAGCGATCATCGAGCGAGGCGACAAGGCAGGTGGTGTAACCGCCCCAGCTAATCCCCGTCACCGCCGTATGCTCCGCGTCGACTTCGGAAAAGCTTCGCAATAGATTGTGCGCGCGAATCACACTAGCCGCCGCGTGAAATGGCCAATCATCGTCATAGTCGCCACCAATCGAATCGAATTTCTCGACGTGGCCTTGATTGGGACCGCCATTTTCCAGTCGCGTCCGCGACTTAGTGTCGTTCGCAAATGTTTTCGGAGAACCCGTCTTCAAATCATATTCCGGATCGGGAGGTCGCGAACCGGAAAGGTCCATAGCGATGGCGGCATAGCCGCGTTTGGCCCACAGATGTACCCATTCCGCAAACGCAGTCCCGCCCCCACCGTGAATCAATACGACGCCCGGAAATTTTTCACCCGGCATGGCTTTACCAAGTGTGCTAGGCGAGGCATAAAATGCGAAAACTTCCGTCGGATGTCCTTCGTAGTTCTCGCCAGCATACCTCAGCGAATGAACGGGCTGATCTTGCTTTAACCACGTGACGGCCGGAACGTTGCTCTTGAGAGCCTCGATATCCCACGGACCTACTTGTTCTGCACCAAGCGAATCGCGAAGAAGAAAAAAGAATAGCGACACGCATAAGATGTGATTTTTCATAGTATGTGTTTAACCCACTCGACATCTCCCGTCAAATCCTAGGAGGATTTGCGATCAGGTCGCTGTTAGCTTACTTGAGATTCACGTTTCGTTCGCGGAGCGAACGACGACAATGGAAGCACACCGGAAAGTCCAACCCCATACCATCCTGCCGCATTCATAAATGGAATGATCACTAGTAATGGCATAGAGTAACAGACGGCGATCCACCATCCGGAGACTTTTCTATTGCGTCGCAATCTCGCGTTGCGTTCACCTGGAGAAAGGGATGGGTTTGAATCCACACAATGGCCAATCTTGTTTTTGAAGGAACGAACGAATCGCTTCCAACTTGGACGGCGGGATCGATCGTGGGTTGAGCTGAACCGATGGGCCCGTCGATGGCAAGGTCATATGCTTTTCCGATCGCCCTCGGTATCCAAGTTCCGTCCGTCTACCAAGCTCTCAACTGGGCAAGCCGATAACGAGCTAACCGCCTCGCCTCGAAAGCGATCTGTCACATTTTCATCCGGCCAAGAGGATGGTGTGAGTCGCTAAAACTACTTCGCACGGGGACACGCACCGGACAAAGTTAAGAGGATCGCTTATGCTTATTCGCTAGCAATACCGCAATAAATTTTAAGATTTTTGCGGTTAAATACTTTATTCATCGATCGAAGGTCGCTATATTCGCCCCGTCGCAAGACGCGATGGTAGAAAACGGAAAGGCCGCGCAAAGCTATTTCGCTTGGCGGTTGACCAATCTCAAAACTTCTATTTGAAGAGGATGACACGAATGACTCGTATCCCTTTGAGTCGTGCTGATGAAGATGCGCGACTGAGACAAGATCGACTCGAATTGAGCATTGCCGAGATTGATCTTCAAGTTCGAACAACGAATTGCCTCGAAGAAAAAGGCATCTTCACCGTTCGAGACCTACTCCAAAGCAATCCAGAAACGCTTCTAAGCATTTCCAATTTCGGAGAGAAGACCTTAGAAGAAGTCTATCAAGCCTTAGCGAAGCTAGGGTTCCATCGCGGAAACCGGCGTCCTCGATAGCGTGCATTTGCCAAAAGGGACCGACGGATAGTGGCTCGTATTTTGGTCACCGGTTACGGTGGATTTTTAGGTCGAAGCATCTGTCGCCAACTCGTCGCTGCTGGATATCATGTTCGCGGCATCGCTCGACGACATTACTCCGACCTAGCTTCGAGCGGTGTCGAAACGATTGTCGGCGACGTGACGAATCTTCAAGACTGTCACATCGCCGTCAATAGAATGGATGGAATCATTCACACGGCCGCCATCGCTGGCGTTTGGGGACCGCGTACGACATTCGAATCCATCAATGTCGATGCAACCGACCATCTGCTTCAAGCTTCTATCCAGCACACCGTAAAAGCCTTTGTCTATTGCAGCAGCCCGAGCGTTACCTTTGATGGGAAAGCACAAACGAACGTCGACGAATCGGCGCCGTATCCGACACGTTGGCTATGCGATTATCCACGCACCAAAGCGATCGCTGAAAGTCGCATTTTGGATGCTAATGGCAAAGCAGGTATGCTGACATGCGCTCTGCGACCGCATTTGATTTGGGGTGAAGGCGATCCGCATCTCATTCCGCGTTTGATCTCACGATGCCAAAGCGGGCGATTGCGGCGGGTCGGCGATGGACTGAACCTGATCGATACGGTGCATGTCGATAGTGCCGCGCAAGCTCATTGCTTGGCAATCGACGCCCTCTTGAGAGGAAAGAATGAAGCTTCTGGTCGAGCGTTTTTTATAACGGACGGCGATCCAATCGGTTGCTGGGACTGGATTTGTAAGATTCTCGTCGGAGCCGGGCTTGAACCGCCCAAGAAGCAAATTTCGCCGCGAGCTGCTTACCTGCTTGGTCACGCGTTTGAGCTAGCATACAAGACCTTTGGATTGACTGGTGAGCCGCCCATGACGCGTTTTGTCGCGTTGCAGCTTGGTGTCGACCACTATTTTTCCATCCAAGCTGCCCGGGATATCCTTGGCTACCAGCCCATTCGCGATCGCGATGTCGAATTCGCTAAGATCACCGACTGGTTGCAAACTTTGGTTGAATGATCTTGTGTTTGAGGGTTTAGGCAAGCTAGAACTAAGTAAGAGAGCTTGTCTGGTTCCGAGGCTCTGCCTCGGAACCCACTGTAATGCAGGCTCTGCCTGCAGACATGGGAAATGTTCGAGAGTCGCAACAAACTGTACACGAGGCGGAGCCTCCGAAGAAGTGCGTTCCCAGGCGAAAGCCTGGGAACGAGCGATCCCTCGCTAACGCGTCGGGTTACGAAATACGCACTTTTTTGAGATTAGCTTTTGTAAGCGAATATGCATCAAAATCTGTATTCAAAGCGATGGAGTTTTTAAAAATCATGATCGACGTTTCCGAGATCGTTCAACTGCATGTCTCGACGGTTGCCGATTGGCATCGCGAGCCGATGGAAAATCGATACGAGAATCTATTGGCGCTAATCTGCCAGCAACACCAGTTCAACTATCAGCTCTGGCATCAAGAAGACATCGCCCGTAGTCCAGATGTCACCGACAGCGAAATCGCTAGTGTAAAGCGGGCGATCGACCGATTGAATCAGCTTCGGAACGATTGGATCGAGCGCATTGACGACTGGTTGACACGTTACCTTGCCGAACAACAAATCGACACTTCGACGGACGCAAAGCAAAATTCGGAGACGCCGGGATCGATCATCGATCGACTTTCGATAATCTCACTTCGGATTTTCCATCTCGAAGAACAACTCGAGCGCACGGACACTGAAGCTTCGCATCAGGAAAAAGTTCGATCTCGAATTTCGATTTGCCGCGTTCAACAAGAAGAACTAGCCGGCTGCCTGGATCAACTTTTAGGTCAAATCCTAGCCGGAAAAATGCGGCATCGAACGTATCGTCAATTCAAAATGTATAACGACCCTTCGATGAATCCTTATTTGTACCAACGCCAAACGCAACTGGCTTCGTAGCCATATCCACGTTGATCAACGGCCCTTTCTTACTATTGCAAAAAGAATCAAAACCATGCGACGGATCGCTGTATTGAACCAAAAAGGCGGCGTTGGCAAGACGACGACTGCCGTGAACCTAGCCGCCGCAATTGCACATGCGGGCTATCGAGTCTGTTTGATGGACTTGGATCCTCAAGCACATGCTTCGCTGCACTTGGGGATGTCCGCGACGGATGACCAGCCGAGTATCTACGAAGTACTTTGCGGTCAAGCGACGATTGCAGACGTTCGGAAATGGGTCCATCCGAAATTATCCGTCGTTCCTGCGACTCTCGATTTGGCCGCCGCCGAAATGGAGCTTGCTAGCGAAGTAGGCCGCGAAAACATTTTGAAGGATGCGATGGACGCGGACGACGAAGAGTTCGATTTCATGATCCTGGACTGCCCACCGTCGCTGAATCTCTTGACCCTCAATGCCCTCACGGCTGTCGATGAAGTTTTCCTTCCATTGCAACCGCACTTTCTCGCGCTTCATGGTCTGAGCAAATTGTTGCGAACGATTGAAGTAGTCGCGAAACGGCTTAACCCTGGGTTGAGACTTTCCGGAATCGTTTTATGTATGTACGAAAGCAGCACTCGATTGGCGAGCGAAGTGTCTAAGGATGTACAAGAATTTTTCGAACTAAACTCTAAGAACTCGGGAGTTTGGTCCGGTGCGAAATTCTTTACGACGCGCATTCGACGAAACATTCGATTAGCCGAAGCCCCGAGTTTCGGGCAATCGATCTTCGAATACGCTCCGACTTCACACGGGGCCGAAGACTATCTTGCCCTCGCATTGGAAGTCATGGGTGAGCAAGCCAAAGTTGCCGCCCCGAATCGCGAAGCAATGTCGGTCGAAGCCTAAGGACTCGTTCGTAATATCTTTACCGTGTTGGCGGCATCCTGCCGCCATAGAACAGCGAAAATCTCTCGGCGGAAGGATGGTTGGCGGCGGCAGGATGCCGCCGATACAGATTTCGAGTTGTCTGGGAGTGGCCCTCGCACAAGAGTACGACGCTTATGGCTGCTACACTTAAGTCCTGACCAGATTCACGCTTCCCCCTTGCGAGAACCACTCCTAAACAACTCTTCGCCGATTATCGGCTGCTGCTATTATTGCTGTTCCCGCCGCCGCTACCCCGTCGCCGCGAGTTATTGTTGTTTCCTCGATTTTGATTGCCGCGTCCACGATCTTGTCCTGGATTGCGTTTGTGATTCTCCATGTTGGAATCGATCATCAGCGTGATGGCATCGAGCCAAGAGGTGACTCTATGCATCCGAACATTCTCGACTTCTTCGTCATCCGGATCGGTATCGATATCTTCTGCATGTCGACCATAAGCTTGTGGACCAGCGGTATCGTCGGAAGGCGATTCTTCGCCAACCTCCGTTTCTGGACGACTTGAACTGCGACCACCTCGACGACGACGGCGACGTCGAGGTCGATCGGAATCTTCATCGTCCTTGGCAATCGGCGCATCTAATTCGCTCGACTCGATTGGAAGTTCGTCACTCTCGAAGCCTACTTCGCTCGAATCCCACTCAACCAATTCGTCATCCTTTTGTTCCGGTTCGCGTCGTGCCGGTCGATCCCGATTTGAACGCTCTCGCGATTCATCATCGCGCGCCGGTCGCTCATTGCGAGCTGGACGATCAGTTCGAGCTGGACGATCAGTTCGAGCTGGACGTTCAGTTCGAGCTGGACGATCAGTTCGAGCTGGAAGGTCATCGCGCAATGGGCGATCTTCTCGCGCCGCAGGTCGATCTTCTCGTGCAGGTCGATCTTCTCGTGCAGCTCGATCTTCTCGTGCAGGTTGATCTTCTCGCGCCGCAGGTCGTTCAGTTCGCGCTGGTCGATCTTCTCGTGCTGGTCGATCTTCTCGCGCCGCAGGTCGTTCGTTTCGTGCTGGTCGATCTTCTCGTGCCGGTCGATCTTCTCGAGCTGGCCGATCTTCTCGTGCCGCAGGGCGTTCGTTTCGTGCCGGTCGATCTTCTCGTGCCGGTCGATCTTCTCGGACTGCTGGACTTTCATTTCGCGAGGGTCGATCGTTTCGAGGACGACGCTCTCCATCTTGCCTTGAGCCGGAATCATTTTTAGCGTCGCTTTGAGCACGTTCGCTACTGGAATTCGTATCGTCGAGATTGTTGGTGTCTTGCGGAGGATTGGCCGAAGGTTCGTTTCGTCCACGTCGAATATTGCGAGTGCGGCCTCGTCGTTCCGGCTCACCACCACTCGATTCCTCTTCGATGGGAGAGAGTTCTGAACGCGAAGTGCGACTTTGGCTCGCAGTTGGACTAGGTTCGGAAAGTAAAGGCTTTTCGGATGTGGCTTCCGGCACTTCTTGTTCGTCATTACCCCAAAAACTGGATGGCTTCTTAGGACGGCGAGCCGGTTCGTTGCGTGGTGCTTCGTTGCGTGGTGCTTCGTTGCGATCTGGTTCACTTCGAGCTGGTTCGTTGCGCGGCGTTTCTCGCGACGATGGCTCGCGATTCTCTCGCTTAGGAGGCGCTTCTTCGGAGCGACTTCGATCGGATTTCTTACCGAAGCCTGCGAACAAATCGTCCTCGGCAGGTGCAGTTTCTCGCGAGGGCGCTGCTGGAACAGGCGGCTCGACAGGCGCCGGGTCGGCACCGGTGACGACTCCAAAAAGCCTTGCAACGGTGTCCCACGATGATCGAATTCTTGACGGCTGCTCGGTTTTAGCCGCACTTGCCTGGGGTGTAGGCTGGACCTGCGACGGAATCGAATCGGCAGCCGCATCGGAAGTATCGTTGGTGTGATGTGACTTTTCGACAGGTGCCGAACGCGGAGTCTCATTATCACGATTGTGTTTCTCGCGATCCGGCTTGGCGCGGCTCGGCGACGAACTGGGTTTTCGTTGTAGAGGATCGATCGATGGCGTACCGAGCAAGTCGGCGATAGAATTCCAATGGTCAGACATGAATGGCTTCGATGCCGCTGGGCAATAAGGAGGTCGTTAGGAAGGGAAGGCCAACAAAATCTAGCCACTCCTAACTAGACAGTTTACCGACAATCGCACGAATTCGAAAGTCTTCTTCGCTCAGCCGTCGCAACTATATTTGTGGCTGGCTATCGCAACCCGTTTTTTCGTCGAATCCACCATTCGCCACTTAAGCAAACTAAAATCAGACCTAAAACCCAACTGCTATGCCACAAAGGCTCGACTTTCGTCTCGCTGATAGGGGCCGGTCGATCGGCAAGTTGGAGTGAAAGATCATCCAGGTTGCCCACATCCACGACTTTACCACCGGTTTGCTCGGCGATTTCGTTGAGAACCGTCGAGTTCGAGCCCAAAGTTTGAAGCTCGGTCGCCGACGGTTCGTGTACCCAGCCGACCTGTCCCGTCCCGACAACGCTACCGTCAGCAGCCGTAACGGTTGCCAAAGCTTTGTAGACGCCTTCATCGATCGTCATTACCGGTAACTCGTAGAGTCCCGATTGGCGTGCCGACGGCTCGGCTTTTCCGTTCAGCTCGGAACCGTCCGGTTTGGTAAGCACGACTTGGACGTCGACGTTATCCATCGATTGGAAGTTTAAGGATAAAACTTCGATTAGAACTTTCGCCGTATGTCCGCCTGCCGTTTCAGACGCTTGTTCGGCTCGCATGGTAATCGAGCGTGGTACGTCAGCGATGAGCCAGCGAATCATCTGTCGCCACGCTTGAAACAAGGGAGCTTGATTGGCTTGTTCGTGATGCAACCCCCATCGCCACATATCACCGATTAGCAAGACCGCCGTTCGCCCATTTCCGAAGCGTTGCGTCACCAAAGCCGGTGCTATGGACGCTTCATCGATCATTGCGTTTGCCAAAACAACCGCCCCGGGTTTCACGCCTCCGGATTCGTTGAGCACTTGTAGAGACGGCATGGCGGCTAAGCTTTTCCTCTGTGCCGGCTCGGTATCCGAGGTGCGTAAAAATGGTTGCAGCCAACCTTCGCGGGTCAGGTCGAACTGAAAAGTCGGCGGGCTCGATTTCGCATTCATATTCTCCGAAGGCGAAACACGCGCCTCGCCGTACACCGGAAGCAACTGCGACAAGACCGATTCGCGAAAGCCTTTGCCTCGCATCGATTCCTGACCGCCTAAGAATAGCAGTCCACCACCTCGAAAACTTACAAATTGCCGCAAGAGTGCTTGTTGGTCAGCGGTAAAAAACTCTAATTCCAAATCATCTAAAACGACAGCCTGATAGGAAAACAATTCGTCGGCGGTTTTTGGAAAGCCGCCTTGAAGCTGCGTCGTATCCGAAACGCCTAATCGGACAAAGACCGGTTCGTTGAACTGTTCCTTTTCTTCTTCAGAAATATCTTCGAACCCCGAGAACAAAGGATTAGCCGAATCAATTTTGGAATCTCGAAAGCTAAACTTTGGCTCTTTCTTTGCAATGCGGATCAGCGAAACGAGTTGAATTTCGTCATCTTCCTGCAAGGCGCGCCGCAGAAATTTATGTTCCCAATTGGGGCGGCCAGCGACATAGAGAATTCGATAGGGTCCTCGTCCACGATCGACGACTTGCGATCGAAAATTATTCAGCAACGTAAGTTCGGCAGCTTGATCGACGTCGGGACTTGATAAAGTTGATTTGGCGTTCTCGACGAGCGCCGTTCGAACTTGGTATCCCTGAACGCCTGATTCTTCCGGTCGAAAACGAAATTCAACCGTTTGCGTCGCACTGTCGCCTTCGAGTTTCAAGGTTTGAGTTAGCACGACGGCTTTTTGCGCATCGACCAGTTCGATACTCGCAGACCGCCCTTTGTAGCCACGACTTTGAATCGATGCGATCATGGTAACGGGAGCGGCTTCGAAATCGGACTGACGCATCGTCAAGCCGCTGACGCGTAGATCTTTGGTTCCTTGTGGCATCTCGAGACGGATGGGATAGACGGGAAATCCGAGGCCGGCCCAATTCGGCGACGATCCGCTTAGATCGGTTGCTTGGCCGTCGCTAACTAGTACGACGCCGGCCAAAGGTCGATCTCGAAAACGCTCCGACAACAGCACGAGCGAGCGATGGAGTGAAGTTTGATTGTCGGTTAAATCAAGTGACGCCAAATCGTTGACCGCTTCCAATCGGTTACCAAATCGATATCGACGCAATCGAAAATCTTCGATGATTCGCTGCTGCCAGTGCGCATCCGATGCGATAACGGCGTTCCATTGGTCAGCCGCCGTTTTACCGGCGATCGTCGATAGCGTTTGGTCTGCCCCAAGCATCGCTTGCATACTTTGGCTGTTATCCAAAAGCACCGCGACAAAATTGGACTGCGGTCGAGGACGCTGGCGCGCCACCAACGGTTCGAGAAGGCAGATCAGTGCTAGCGCAATCGCAATCGACTTCAACGTGAACGCCAGGAATTTCAGACCGAAGGAGAGTTGCGCGTTGCGATAACTGAACCATAGCAGGATCAAGACCAAACAACCAACGGCTACGATTCCCCATAGCCAGTTAGGTTGGCCGAACACCAAACGATCCCACATGCGGTTCATTCTCAAATCTTCGAGTTAGGTGCGATTAGGGCGCAACCGTTGCTTTTTGACTTCCCAAGTTTTCATAGTATTGTCGCAATCGCTGTTCAAAAATGGATGGAACGGGATCGCGATCAATAGGCACGACCGCATTGCGATCGGCCGATTTGCGAAGGAGTTCCGCCTGAACACTCTCCCGCAATTGCGACAATGGTTTTGAAACCAATTCGCGAACCAAGTCCCACTGTGGCTCCTTGGAGTGTCGCTGATAATCGCGACGCAGTTCGCGAGCCGCTTGGCGAATGCCGGAGGCCACGCCTCGCATTTCAGGATCGCGTACCGATTCTTCGACATCGCGCAGCGCATCCGACCATTCTCCAAAATTATTTCCGGTGATCGGATTTCCATTTTGCTCCATCACGTCGTTTAGCGAAAGTGATCCGGAATTGCCACCTCGGGAATTGGGATCGCCGGGTTGATTTCCAGGTTGATCGCCCGATTTTGAGCCATTTTTTTCTTTTGATTGGCTGTCGCTTTTTTCAGATTTCCCTTGCGATTTACCTGACTTCTCGCCTTCCGCGGCTTTTCCTTTTCCGGACTTTTCTCCTTTCCCACCCTTTCCAGACTTTGAATCGGATTCGGGTTGCTGGGAATTGGCGGGCGCTGCCGATGGGTCGCTCGGAGCCGTGCTGTCCGAAGGGGAGCTAGGCTCACCTCGTTCAGGTGATTCTGTTTCACCTGGGCGACCGCCTCGACTTGCGATTTCTTGATTTAGTTGTCTTTCGAGGTCCTCGATTTCTTTCAAGGCTCGACGCAATCCGTCGACTTCGCTACCAAGCACGCTCTCGGCAGCACTCTCGACTCCTTCTCGAAGTTCGCGAACGCCGGTTTCGATTTCATCGAGCGTCTGTTGAACAGGAGCTGCTAAGCCGCGTTCGACCAAACGCGGAATCAAATTGAATTGGTTTTCAACATCTCGCTGCTTGGTCTTGCGAAACGTATCGTAAAGTTTTTCGGCGAGCAGCGGTTCGCTCGGTTCGGCTTCGGTCACGGTATCCTGCATCCGCTCCAGCAGCTCGCTCGTTCGTTTTTGCAATTCACCCCACGCTTGTTCCCTGGAAGGCTCTTCCGTGGACTCACCTTTGGCTCCCGGTCGCAACCCCCCTTCATCAGTATTCTGTTGGCTAGAGCTGGCTTCTAGTTTTGCACTGCCATCGAGCGTCTTAGCGGATAACTCGGATTGGTCTTTTTCGAGTTTTCTTGCCTCGGAAAGCATGTCTTTCATCGTCTCTTCGAAACGCTGAGCCGATTGTTCGCGAAGTTGATCGCGAGTTTCCTCGATCTGCGTTTCGGCGCGCGAACCTGACGACAAAGCTTGAGCAGCCGAAGGCTGAGACGAGGCTAACGCTTCGGCAGCTTTGCGAATATCCTCACGAGCTTGCGCAAGCTGCTCTTGAGCTTGCTGCATCGCCTCTTCCTGCTTAGTCGACTTCTCGGCCGTTTGCATGCGATCCATCAATTCGTCGGTATCTCGCAATAGCTCTTCCTGATTCTCGCGAAGCCGTTTCAACTGCTCCTCTAATTCTTTCTTGACCTCTTCGGTTTTCGCTGATTGAATCGCCGTTTCGAGATCTTTCAACTGACGATTGATATCCTCTTGGCGTCGAGCAAGTTCGTCGAGTCGGCTCATCACTTGCCGCATTTCTCGATCGGCAGCTTCTTCCTCGGTCGATGCTTGCTGCTCTTTTTCATAGCGTTCCTCGTCTTCCTTCAACTCCATCTGCTCCAATTGTTTTTGGCGGTTCTTTTGCGATGCGCTGGACGATTTGGACTTCGACTTTTTGGATTTAGTAATTTCATGTTCGCGAGCCCTTAGTTTTAAAAGCCCTTCATAGGCTGCTTGCTCGTGTTTCATCGCGGTACGCAAAGTAGCCGATTTTTGTTCAGAAACCGACGCCTCTAACTGCTCGATGGTTTGTTCCATCGCATCGAGCACGCTATCGAGATGCTGCCGCGATTTCTCATCTTGTAATTTTTCTTCGAGAGCTACTGCCATCCCGATGGCTTCGTCTTGTGATTCGACGAGAACGCCGACATCCTCCGCCCCTTTTTCAGTGAGTTTCGAAGTCGTCTGAGTTCGAATCGTATTCCATGTCCCACTGATGATTTTCTTTTGCAGCTCGGCAAGCTCTTCGGCTTTTTGGGCCTGAGGGCTTGGCGGCCCGCTCGGTGGCGGTTCGCCAGCCGATGGATCGCCTTGCCGAAAGATTTCGTCGAACGGTCGAACTTCGGCAAAGTACATCTCGCCATCGACGCGGCGAATTTTTCCATCTCGATCCAAATCTTCAGCCCAGAAGTAATAACTCAACAATTGATCCGGTGTGCTCTCCATCGCTTCAAAGTCGAGCAGATAATGGACGGATTGCCCCTTGGAAACTCGAGTCGTCGTTTTCGGTTTTTTGTCGGCGTCGATGGCTGGAGTTGCGTCTTGGAGCTGTTTCGATGACTCCCAAAGGACACGGTCCTCTAATTCACCGCCGGCTAAACTGTACTGGACACCGGCGCGGACCAAACTGAAATCGTCGCGCACGTTGGCTTGAATCGAAAGTTCTTCGAGCGGCGAAACGGTCGCATCGGTAATCTTCTCAGCCTTTAACTCAGGTGGCTTATTTGGCAAGACAGTGATAGAAATCGTTTCTTGGATTTTCGACGAACGACCGGCGTCGTCTTTTAAGTTCACTTTCCATTTGCGATTCGACTCGGCGACTATGGACGCTTGGTACAATAAGCCCTCGGTGGACTCGGACGATAAAGTCATTGCGATTACTTCGCCATTTTCGTCGATGAGCTTTACCGACTCCAATGGTTTATTGACGTGACAGATCCATTGGACGTGAGTTCCTTCTGGAACGGTAACGCGTCGCGTGTCTTTGACAATTCGCGGCTCTTGTTGCGAATACTCGGGCGGTGACAGCTCGGCATCGCTTCGCGCGAGGGCGGGAAAATCAAAGACGTTAACTCTATATTTTTCGCTGCGTCCCGATTCGATCTCGATCTGGTATTCGGTATCACGAGTCACTTTCGCAAGGTAGCTGGCAAAGACTGGGTCGTTTAACGAGCGCTGCATTTCGGTTGTCGACGGCATCGCTTCTTCGGAATCGACTTCCCTTGCATGAAGCGCGACTTGGTCCGGTAGCGGCCCTTGAAAACGCACGGTCACGAGGCAATTGGTCCCTCGCTCGATCTCAGTATTGCCTGGCTGCACTTCCATCGATGTCGACTTGAAAGGAGAAAAGAGTTCGAGAATGCGACTCTCTTTGACCGAACCCAACGTGTTGGCGGCGATCAGCATTCCGATGACGCCAAAGAGAAAAACAAACTGAGCGAACCATGCCAGCCCCATCGATCGCTTCGGGACTACGAGATTCCAGTCGTGGGTGTAGGCGTGAAGCAACGTCTCTTCGGTGACCTCCTTACGAAGGTATTTCGAATCGGCTTCTTCACGCGGAGTCACTGCGGTAATCAAGCGTTGATTGAGTCCAGGGTGGCAGCGTTCGATCTGAGTTGCCAGCCAACGTCGATCTCGAAATGCCATTCGACTGCATAGCCACGCGCTCGCACCGCAAAGCAGACCGGATACCGCTAACCAGAGTGAGACTCGGTAGGGAGCGGCGAATATTGCGGGCTTCCAGGCGAACGCCATCACTAACGCGAGAAGAGCCAGGAACCAACTAAGAGTTAAGAGCCAACCAAGGCGAAGGTCTTGGAATCGCCTGGAAACACGACTGAGAAAAAAGTCCAACCTGGGATCCATTTCGGTTTCTCTCCATCTGAAGCGGACTATCGCAACCATTTCGATCCAACTGTCTATCGTATCCTAAAATGATTGTCACAATACAATCAACCCGCGAATCAAGTGCGCGAACCCGCTGACTTTTGTTTTTGTCTTGACTTTGCCGTTCTCCGAGCCGTAATTAGGACTTCTCTGCCGGGTCAAAATTCACCGTTTATCCAATTTTCTTCGATGCTCACCCTCGTTAGGCTCGCAAAGCCGCCGAAAGCCCCCCCCGTTCGCGCCGAAGACGCGTACGACAGACAAAGCTCACTTCGTCCAAACCTTCGAGCCAGTGTCTATGACGCGGGTTTTTATGGCCTGATGGTGGGAATAGGCGAAGCGTATTTGCCAGCATTTGCATTGGCGATCGGGCTGGGCGAGGTCGTTTCGGGATTGGTTACCAGCGTACCCATTCTGCTGGGCGGAATCCTGCAACTCTTGTCGATTTATGCCTTGTCCTGGGTTGGATCGTACAAGCGATGGATTGTAGCCGGGATCATCATGCAGGCATTCGCATTTTTCCCGCTGATCTACGCCGCGTTCGTCGGCTCGATTTCGGCATGGGGATATTTTGCCGTCGCGTCGTGTTATTGGGGAGCCGGAATGGCGTCGGGACCGGCTTGGAATGCTTGGATTAGCCATGTAGTCCCCAGTCGAATCCGATCGCACTATTTTGCTCGGAGAACGCGAGTCATTCAGTTGGCGACGCTGGGAGGATTCCTCTTCGCCGGTTGGCTCTTGCAAATGACCAAGGAATGGGACATGGTTTTGTACGGTTTTGCCACGATTTTTATCATCGCAGTCTTAGCCCGATTCGCTTCAGCTTTTTGTTTGGAACGGCATAAGACATCGGCACACGAGGATCATGCCGAGCCGCGAACCCATCGTCTCTGGAATGCGTGGACTCATATTCCGCCCAAAGCACGCTACTTGATTTGCTATCTCGTTTGCATGCAAGGTTGTATCCAATTCTCAGGACCCTACTTTATTCCTTATATGCTGAAGCAACTCGATTTCAGCTATACCGCCTTCGTCGCTGTTATCGCGGGCGCTCTCGTCGCTCGAGCTTGCTGTATGTCGCTTTGGGGACTGGTCGCGCGAAACTATGGTTCGCAAACGCTTCTTTGGATCGGCGGATTGGGGTTAGTTCCGCTTTCGAGCCTCTGGACGCTTTCCGATTCCATCGCTTGGCTGGTGACGGTACAAATCGTCAGCGGCATTCTTTGGGCGGCGTACGAACTGGCGTTCTTCCTGATGTTCCTCGACTATATCCCGCAACGCAAACGCTCGGATATGCTGACGATCTATAATTTTGCTCACGCTGTCGCTTGGTGCCTTGGTGCCCTGTTGGGCGGCTGGTGGATTTCATCCCACGGCACGACACCGGCTGCTTATCATGGCGTTTTTATCGTATCGGCGATTGGACGGTGCGCTTGCGTCGGACTTCTGTGGATGACATGGCGAAGCACGGTTACCTCGCCGACTCCGATCTGGCCGGTCGATACGGCAAAAATCCAAGTGGAACTCAGCGAAACACCAGAATTTTCGAGCGGCAGTTCTGGGACGAGCCCCAATCCAAGCCCGATGCTCGATATCGCTGCAAAAGCTGCGTAAAGCAAATTCGGAAAGCATGCTGGTCGTTATTTCCTTCTTATTTTGCCTATTTTCTCAAAATGTGATGCTCTGGCGATTGATTTCTTTCGCGAATATGACAGAATTCATTCATTGGATTGACGGAATTCGACTTTTTCCTGCTTGGATATCGCCAGAATGCCGGACGGAAGTTTTCAAGGATCTGGTAGCAACACCGCAACTGAAACTCGACGAACGAAGCTCAAAGAGCTGATTCGGAGCCAAGGTTTCGTGTCGATTCCCGATCTTCGCGAAGCGATTGAAGCAAGCGAGTCGACGATCCGCCGCGACTTGGATTTCCTTGAAGAACAAGGCGAAGCCAAGCGGACGCATGGCGGTGTGTTTTGCACCGGGCCGAGTGCTGGCTTGCAAGTCTTTGAAGACCGGCGGGTTGGACATTGGGAGAAGAAACGCCAAATTGCTTTGGCGGCTGCCACGATGATCGAAGACCGCGAAACGATTTTGCTCGATGGTGGAAGTACGACTTATGAATTGGCAAGACAACTGATCGGACGGCCGCTTCAGATCGTCACAAACAGTTTGCCGGTTGCCAACTTATTCGCGACTTCTGAACGGACGGATTTAGTTTTTCTGGGCGGTGCGGTGCATCATCGGACCGGAATTACGCTTGGACCTTATGCGAACCAAATGATGGAAGGAATAACCGTACAGAAAGCCATCTTGAGTGTGGCGGGAATCGACGAGCGTGGTTACTACAACAGCAATTTGCTGCTCGTCGAAACCGAACGAGCCATGATGCGATGTGCGGACCAGACGATCGTCGTGGCCGATAGCAGCAAGTTTGGTCGATCAAGCTTGTCGCGATTGTGCAGCTTGAGCGAAGTACAAAAAATTGTCGTCGATAACGAGCTTGACCAGGTTTGGCGAAATCGCCTTTCGGAGAACGGAGTCGAAACGATGATTGCCTCCTCGACAGAATCGAGCCACGTAGACACAGCGAAGCCATCAATTCCAACGCCCCATTTAGAACTCGCACCGCAGAAACGCAAGAAAAAGAAACCGATCGTTTAAGATCGAAGAACCGGTGGCTAGCGCCATTCCGCTCACTGATTGATCGAACGAACTCATATAACTGATAAACATCATGCCGCACACCATTGAACATAGCCACGTCGAGTCATTGGTCCGACAAGCCGTTCGTCGAATCATGACCGCCGGCAATCTATCGTCGACATCTGGTGGACTCGTCGTTTCAAAGCCCAAACTAGTCGTCAGTATTTCTGCGAGACATGTTCATTTGACCGATGAACATGTTGAAAAGCTCTTTGGTCCTGGCAAAAAATTGACGCCTGAAAAAAATCTCTATCAAGATGGCTTCTTTGCCGCCGCCGAAACCGTCATGATCGTCGGCCCTCGCCGACGCATGCTTCCCAACGTTCGGGTCTTGGGGCCTACTCGCAAGTTTAGTCAAGTCGAGTTGGCGTACACCGATACAATCTCGCTTGGGATCGACGCTCCAACGCGTCACAGTGGCGATATTAAAGGTACACCTGGTTGCGTCTTGGTAGGACCCGCCGGGGCAGTTGAACTAAATGAAGGTGTCATTCGAGCTGCTCGACATGTGCATATCAATCAAGCCGACTGCAAATTCTATGGTGTCAAGAATGGCGACATGATGAATCTATCCATAAAGTCGCCGGCCTGTTCGGTTGTCTTTGAGGACGTGCTCGTGCGTGAAGATGCGGCAAGCAAATTAGAGGTCCACATCGATACGGACGAAGGCAACGCATGTGACTTAGACCACGCGACGCTTATCGAACTTCTCAAACAAGAAGGCGACTGCCAATGCAAACACTAGTGGCGTGTCGCCCGCGCACCGAAATAAAATAGATCGAAATTTAGTTCCCCTTTTTTTAAAAACCCTTCCCATTTTTCTGGAGAAAACACTGTTATGGCCAATGTAAACGACGCGCTCGGTATGATCGAGACCAAGGGCTTTATCGCTCTGGTTGAAGCAACCGACGCCATGCTTAAAGCCGCGAACGTTCAGTTCCTTTGCTGGGACAATGTCGGTAGCGGATTGATGTCCGTCTTTGTCAGCGGAGACGTAGCGGCAGTAAAAGCTGCAACCGACGCCGGTGCTGCTGCAGCAGGCCGAATCGGAGAAGTAGTCAGCGTTCAGGTCATCGCTCGACCGCACGAAGACTTAGCCAAGGTTCTCAAAGTAAGCAAGCCAGCAGCGAGTAAGGCGTAGGGAATGGGGAAACACTCAACTCTCAACACTCAACTCTCAACTCTCAA
Organism: Pirellulaceae bacterium; assembly: GCA_034408855.1. Lineage (GTDB taxonomy): Bacteria > Planctomycetota > Planctomycetia > Pirellulales > Pirellulaceae > JAIYDQ01. The sequence goes on along the minus strand of JAWXCK010000146.1, from coordinate 80 downwards.
CTCTCAACTCTCAACTCTCAACTCTCAACTCTCAACTCTCAACTCTCAACTCTCAACTCTCAACTCTCAACTCTCAACTC
>JAWXCK010000145.1:0-25203 GCA_034408855.1 Pirellulaceae bacterium | reverse complement strand
TGCGAATACTCTTGCAAAGGCAACCTCGCCTTTGCTTACCCCTGCTAAACTAAGCAAGAATTGTGCCTAATACTGAGGAAGACTCAGGGCGTGCCACCCCCTGTAGAAAGCCCCGGAAGTTTTTTTGAACGGCTGCTAAGAGTTCAGCCAGTAAGAGATCAGTCAGACTTGGAAAGATTGATTATTTGGGAATCTCTGCACGCGGTGGCCTTGCGATACGTTCCCATTGATCGGGAGTTTCCAAGAGTTTGACTAGCTTGGGGATGCCGTTGCGAAACACTTTTTCTACTTCCCCTTGGAATTCTCCGGCAATCACCTGCAGGGGCAACGCTTTTAGGGATTTTAGGCGGCTGTCATAAGTTGTTGGTAGGTCTTACGTTGAGTGACGGTCGCGTCTTTGATCTTCGGTCCAGTGCGACATGGTTTGTCTTTGAAGTTTGGTTTGTATCGCGCCTCTTTGCTGCTCGTGCGATAATAGTCATCCTTCGTTGCATGGCCTAGCTTCTTCGAAAGTTCTTGTTGAGTTCTTGCTTCTGAACTCCATGATCGCATCGCGTGTTGAATGACTCGCAGCGCCATCGCAACACTACTTCGCTCTGGAGGGCTATCGAGATGTTGCCACAACATGGGGATCAATCTGCCAGACCAATTCACCAAGGCCTCGGTCATCCCTTGATAGGACCGCAAAGCTACCTCACCGAAAATATTCATCGATAGGTTACGAGCATCAGCGAAAGCATCCGTAAGTTTTGATTGATCGGACTAGGCCCAAAGAACCGCTAGGGCGACTAAGCGACTAAAGTTCCAACTGGTATTGCCATGTTTTGGCAACTTGGCGAATATTCTCTCATCGACAATCCAATGAATTGCTCGCCGAAGCAGTTCGCCATAGTTTACCGAGCTAGTCGATGGTTTAATTGCATGTATACGAGCTTGTTTGCGTGAGTGCTTCCTTGCGCTCATAATTAACCGGACTCCTTTCAAGCTGATGTGTCTTCAGTTTGGTTGTGGGGGAGTCCGGTTTTTTTCATACCCTCCAGTTTGTGTAAACCCCGAATTTTAACGGGAAAAATCCCTAACGGCGTTGCCCGTTGGGACGCGGAATTTGCCCATTCAATGGATTGCTAGGTATGAAGAGTAAACAGCGATGCGATCGCACGTTCAAGCAATGATGTCTTGAAGGATGCGACCGTGGACGTCGGTCAAGCGGAAATCGCGGCCGGCGTGGCGGAACGTTAATCGCTCGTGATCGATTCCCATTTGATGTAAGACGGTCGCGTGCAAGTCGTGGACTTCAACCGGATTTTCGACGGTGTATTTGCCAATATCGTCGGTCGTACCATGCACATGGCCTGATTTAAAACCGCCGCCGGCGAGCCACACACTGAAACAATCGCGATGGTGCCCACGACCATTTTTTCCTTCCCGAGTTGGCGTTCGTCCAAACTCGGTTGCCCACAGGACGATCGTATCGTCGAGCATCCCACGTTGTTTCAAATCGGTGATGAGTGCTGCCGTCGGTTGATCGACGTTCTTGGCTAGATCGGCATGTTCCTTGATCTCGCCGTGCGAATCCCAATTGGGGCGCGAGCCGGTATCGATCAGTTCGATGAATCGGACGCCGCGTTCGGCAAGCCGGCGGGCTACTAGGCATTGCCATGCAAAATCCGCTCCCGGTCCTTTGACTTTGCGATCGAGACCATATAGCTTCCGAATATGGGCTGGCTCCTGGCTGACATCAAAGGCTTCGGGGGCAGCTTGCTGCATTTCAAAAGCTGTTTCGAACGATTTGATTCTCGCCGCCAACTCGCTATCAAATGGACGTTCGCTCGCATGTCGCTTGTTCATCGAGCCCGATAATTTCAATTCTAAATCTTGCAGGTCGCGGCCCAATTCTGGTGATCGCAAATTGGCAATGGGATTGTCGCCTGGGATGACGCGTGTTCCTTGATGGCAAGCTGGTAGAAAATCGCTGGCATAAACTTGTGTGCCACCGTAGGGCAAAAACGGGGCGATGACCATGAAACTTGGCAAGTTTTCGTTGACGGTTCCTAATCCGTAGCTGACCCACGATCCCATACTAGGTCGCGCAAAGGTCGCTGAGCCGGTGTGCATCCCGAGGGTGGCTTCGGAATGATCGAAGTGCGAAGCCTTCATCGATCGAATCACGCAAATTTCGTCCATGACGTCTCGGAGATGCGGAAAAATGTTGCTGACTTCGGTCCCACATTTCGCATTACGATCGGAGCCAAAAATACTTCCCATCCATCGTTCGTCGCCAGAGCCGTCGTGTCCATTGTCGGTCGACTTCGGATCAAAGCTATCGATATGCGAGACGCCGCCTGTTGCGTAGATAAAGATGATGCGCTTCGCTGATGCCGCAAAATGAGATTGTCGAGCGCGCATTGGATTGTCAGCGGCAAGCAGATTCGACAACACGCCTGGCATCAATAACGAGCTGCCGAAAAGCGAACGGATCAAGGGTCGGCGATGAAGGTGTCGCTTGCTCATAGTCAATCCAGATAAAGAAATTCGTTCAATCGCAATAGACTTCGCGTCAGGCTCGACCAAGCCTGTCGCTCAATTTCCAATTCAACGTGCTTGCTTTCTACCAATTGCTCGCGCACATTTTTTAAATGATCGAGCATCATTTGGCTCTCTTCGTCCGTTGGAATGCGGCAGAGAATATGATCAAAAGCATAGTTAAGTCGCTGTTGGTCGCTGGCCGAACCTTCGGTGACCCGATCGGCGAAAAGATTGGCTTGATCGTGAAGGAACGCATCGTTCACAAAATAGAGAGCTTGAAGCGGCGTTACCGATTGGTCGCGATCACTGGTGCAAACGTTTGGATCGGGACCATCGAACGTCTGAAAATAAACCTTCGCTGTCAATCGCTTCGTCATCATATAGACGCTGCGTTTCTGGCTCGCGTAATCATCTTTGAATGGATAATGTTGGGTGAAATCCCAATTTGCTTTTTCCGGGAACGGATGCGGTTCGGTCATTGGATTTGGGTCGAGCGAATCGCCAAGTACCAACAGTGTGTCGCGTATCGATTCGGCATCGAGTCGAAGTCGATTGAATTTCCAATAAAGCCGATTCGTCGGATCGATCGCGATATTGGCTTTGGAATCGCGACTCGATAATTGATAGGTTCGTGACGTCATGAGACGTCGATGAAGATGTTTTATCGACCAGCCGTTTTGCATAAAGTCATTGGCTAACCAGTCGAGCAATTCGGGATGGCTTGGCAGTTCACCGCGCAAGCCAAAGTCGCTCGTCGAGGCCACGAGCCCGACGCCAAAGTGGCGCTGCCAGACGCGATTGACGATGACGCGAGCCGTCAATGGATTTTTGCCACTAGCGATCCAATTCGCCAATTGAAGTCGACCGCTGCTCGAAGCTTCGACATCCTCAGGCAATGCGAATGCGCCCAATACATCGGGAAACTTCCGTGGCACCGCCGCACCGGGGCGATCGGGTTCGCCTTTGATTTGAATTCGAGCATCTTGAATACGCCCGTCTTGGACGGCATAGGCGGTCGGGATGGCGGGAGCCTTTTTGAGCGCTTCAGCCAACTTTTCGCCAGCCTTTCGCGCCTTGAGCATCATCGTATCGAGGTCTTTCCGACGCTTCCGTTGTTCTGCGATCGTCGCTTCGCTGCTAACCGCCGCATCTTCGATCGCCTGCGTTTCGCACTTGGCTAATAGCGTTTCCAATTCTGTTTCGAGCTTGTCGATCTCTTTTTGAAACGGTTGCATGACGTCAGCAACTTCGTCGGATGGAATCAGCGGCACGAAATCACGCTGGGCTTTAAAAAGTTCCAGGCCTGGCATCGGATACTGGGTGCTGGCAAAAATGCCATAGATCCCGTAGTAGTCGCGAGTGCTGATCGGATCGAACTTGTGATCGTGACATCGAGCACAAGCGAGCGTCAATCCGAGCACGGTTTTGCCGAGATTATCAATCGTATCCTCGATCGTTAAATGCCAAGGATAACGCTCGACCAAGGAACCGAATCGGCGAGCCATCGCGAGATAGCCAGTCGCAATGGTCTGTCGGTTTTTCTGCGCCAGCGACTCCGATGGCAACAGGTCACCCGCGATTTGTTCGATGAGGAATCGATCGTAGGGCAAATCGGCATTAAATGCATCGATGATGTAGTTGCGATAGAGATACGCTTCAGGAATCGGATAATCCGAATTATCGCCAGAGGTATCCGCATAACGCACCCAGTCCATCCAATGCCGACCCCAACGTTCGCCATAATTGACTTGGCTAAGCAATCGATCGACCAGCTTTTCAATCGCTTCCTTCTTGCCGATCGCTGTTTGAGCCTCGATGAGAAACTCGGACACTTCATCGGGGGTTGGCGGAAGTCCGGTTAAATCATAAGTCGCACGTCGAATCAGTGCCCGCAAATCCGAATCGTCACTGGCGATTAATCCGGATGCCTCGCGTTTCGATTGAAGGAATCGATCGATTTCGTTCCACGACCATTCGATGTCGCGAACCACAGGCGGGTTTGGCGACTCGATCGGCAGGAAGGACCAGTGTGTGCTGGTAGCATCAGAGTGGTTGGCGGTATCGATTGCCTTGTCGGGCCACAACGCACCGCCAGCTATCCAGCGTTCCAGCAGATCCAGTTGCTTCGTGGTCAAGCGTTCGCCTTCGGGCGGCATCTGGTTGTCGGGATCGGAAGATTGAACGCGTTTGACAAGTTCACTTTCTTCGACGTTGTTGGCTACGATGGCTCGATGGCCCGAGTCCGCTTCTGAAAAGACCGTCCGCTTTTGATCCAAACGCATTCCGCCATTTTGTTCCTCGGGCCCGTGACATTCGATGCAGCGCTTGGCAAATATCGGCTGAATGTCGTTCGAAAAGTCGACGGGTTCACTCGCAATGGCGAATTTCGCCAAACTGAGGAGTAGAATTGCGACCATCGTCGCAAAGGTGGGAGCAATTTTCTTCATGCTCGGCTCAAATAGGCGGGAAGGGTATGCGATTATTATAGCGACGTGTACGGATAACGATAGTTTAAATTTAGTCGTTTAACACGACAGCCCGCTCGCGCCGTACAACTGCTGAAAAATGAGCGAAATATGAAATCAGAAGTCATTTACCAATTGGAGCCGAAGCTGTCGGCCACGGAGTTTGCGGAGGTCCTAATTCGGTCAACATTGGGGAAACGTCGCCCGGCCGATCTGGAAATTCTCGCTGGGATGCTGCGCCATGCCGATATTGTCCTGACTGCTCGATCGACAGGAGGGCTTCTAATCGGAATTTCACGAGCCATTTCCGATTTTCACTTTTGTACCTATCTTTCGGATCTGGCGGTAGATCGAGACTACCAGCGACAAGGGATCGGTCGGACGCTGATCAAAAAGACGCATGAAATCGCAGGTCTTCGAACTCGATTGATTCTGTTATCAGCACCCGCAGCTTCGAGCTATTATCCGCATATCGGAATGCTTGCACACGATTCCTGCTGGCAAATTCCGCCCATGGAAAATTAGTTCGCAACGGGCACCGAGCTTAATGAGGTCGACCCCCGATCGCTACCAGCATCATCTCGTTTCATCGTCAGAGCTTCGCGAGTCAAAAGGCAGACGACGCTCTGTCCTGATTTTAGGGCCGATTTTGAATCGCTGGCGATCACCGACAGTTGCTTGCCGCTCACGACAAACAGCGGCCAAGTGCCTCTACCTTGGCCTTGCCGAAACGCTTCGAGTTCGATCGTTTCGCCAATTTCGATCAGTTGTATTTCACCGCCGCCATTGATCGTCGAATTGAGAAAGTCGTACGTAAGCTCTTGATCGAACAGCGTCCGACCAATCATGCGGTGTTGCCAACTGGAGTCCAATCGTTCGAGGTGAACATTAGGGCGCGATAATTGAAAGACGTTTTCACCGCCAAAAATTTCGCGGAACCGCGCTGCGGCAAGTGTATTCACTTCGTCATTAGCCGTCATCGCCAGAAATCGACCTAAGCCTCCAAAGTCGACTTCGTCTAAAACATGGTCGGACAGGATGTTGGCAAAGCATGTCTTCAGACCGGCAGTTTGACTTTTGCGAATTCGCGGCAGTCGCGTATCGACCAGCACCATCTCGAAGCCTTTGTCATGCAGCAGGGCTGCAATTGCTCGAGCAGTTGGATTGGCTCCTGCAATCAAGAGACCTTGGGAATGGGTCGACGAAAGACCTAGTCGACGTGCGAGCCAACCCGAGGTAAGTCCATATACCGCGACGGTCATAAAGATCACGATAAATGCCGCCGGTGCCAAAGCTTCGCCCGGTCCGCCAAGTTTCAAGGCAAACACCGACGCGACAGCGGCAGCAACAATACCTCGCGGTGCCAGCCAGCTTAAGAAAATCTTTTCCTTGCTGTTTAGACGGCTACCCATCGTTGCTAACCAAACCGCAATCGGTCGAACAATCAAAATCAGAAACGTTGCAAAGGCTGGTCCGCGCCACCCAAGACTTGCTAACGATTCGAACGAGACGCGTGCCGTCAAGAGAATGAACAACGTTGCGATCAACAGCAGTGTCAGGCTCTCTTTGAATTCAATCGTTCGATGAACTTGGATCTGACGTTGGTTGGCAAGCGTAATTCCCATAACCGTTACCGCGAGCAAGCCAGCTTCGTGATGAAGCAAATCGGCTGCTGTAAAGGCGGCCACCACAAACCAAAGCGTCATCGAGTTATGTTGATAGTCGGGGATCCAATAACTTTTTGTCATGATGATGAGGATCCAAGCGGCACCCAATCCGACCGCGAGCCCGATCCCCAAGACGGTCAACAATCCGATCGCAGCGTTTACCGTCGCCGATCCAAACTCAGCTTGGCGAATCGATTCAACCGCCTCGAAAACCAACAGCGAAAGAATGGCACCGATCGGATCAATCGTGATACCTTCCCATTTCGCGATCGCTCCAACGCGACCGGTCGGTCGAATTTCTCGCAACATGGGTCCGACCACCGTCGGCCCAGTAACTGTTAAAACAGCTCCCAAGACGAGCGATTCAGGAAACGGCAAGTGCAAGATCCAAACGCCTCCGATGGTGACGCCAATCCAGGTGACGATCACGCCAACGGTAAGCAAACCAATCAAGGAACGCCATGCACCTTTTAAATCGCGAAACTGAAGGTTTAAGCCCCCCTCGAAAAGAATCAGACCCACCGACAACGAGACCATCGGTAGCAACAAATCACCAAAGACTTTTTCAGGATTGATCCATCCAGTCAGCGATCCAGCGACACAACCGACGCCCAAAAGCAAAAGAATGCCCGGTACTTTAAGTCTCCAAGCCAACCATTGAGCACCGATTCCTAGCAGGAAAAGACTGGATAAAACAGCCAGCATCTGTTGTGTGTGTTCCATTATCTAAATCCGCGACCTTCGACTCCCCAGGTTGTTCCAATTTTACCATCGAATGTATAGCAGATTTTCCAGCAGGTAAGCAACGCATCGTATTGCGATTCGACGCGTAAATTGAACTCGCTTCGTCCGCCGCCGTTTGGCGACGATAAGTGTGCCGTTGGCGCTAGCCTCGGGCTGTTTTAGAAACGTTTCCACCGCTAGACCCGCGGCTAGCGCCGGCGGCTCACTAAATCATCAGGTATGGCCTTAGATGAAAGGTTCGATGGTGTAGAATCACGAGTTGGATCATTCGATTGGATCGTGATAGTTTCGAACTTAGACAACAGGCATTTTATGAGCGGCGACTTTGAGGACGAAATTCCTCGCTTGGAGTCCTTTGGGGCATCGGCGATCGGTAAGGTTCGGGCGGCCAACCAAGATCATTTTCTAATCGCTTCGCTACAAAAACAGATTGCCACATCTCATTCGAGTTTTACGAACGAAGCGGACATCGAATTCTTAACAGAACAAGGACGATTATTGATCGTTGCCGATGGCATGGGTGGACATGCCACCGGCGAACTCGCGGCCAAGCTGGCGATCCAAAGTTTTGCCAATTATGTCCTTTCAAGAATGCATTGGCATTTGCATAGCAAGGAATCGCATCAAGACAACGTTCTCAATGCATTTGTCGAAGCTCTAGAGTTCTGCCAGAGTCAACTTTTGCGATATGCAGAGATTCACCCAGAGTCTGCCGGCATGGGCACGACGCTCACGGTTGCTTACATTGCTTGGCCACAGCTTTTCGTTCTCCATGCCGGCGATAGTCGATGCTATGTGCAGTCGGGCAATGAATTGCGGCAGTTGACTACTGACCATACGGTCACCCAACAATTGCTCGACAGTGGGGAAATCACGGTCGAACAAGCTATAAATTCTCCGTTTTCACATTGCGTCTGGAATGCCATCGGAGGCAATGCGACTCCTGTAAGTCCACAGCTTGTATCCACGGAATTGAAAGCAGGGCAGACGATCTTGCTTTGCTCGGATGGTCTCACCAAACATCTAAGCGACGCAGAAATCCTGCTGGCATTGCAATCTAATCAAAGCGCCGAGCAAGTTAGTACGCAACTGCTTGACGCAGCGATTGAAGCTGGTGGGCGAGACAATGTGACGGTCGTCGTGTCGCGAATCGGCAAGACGCTGCTCGAAGAATTTAACGAGCAAAGCGCCGCAGATCAGTCTGAGAACGGGACGATCGTCAACGATACCGACGTTAGGCTACAATCATAGAACTTCCCTGAAAATGCTGGCCAAACGGCTTTGGGGCGGGTAATCACCGTTAGCGTTGGCTGAAGCGACAGGACGCGCCCTTGCTGGATTGCGACGAGCCTTTCAATGCATTTTCATAGGTGAATAAGCTCGCAACTGACAATCTCTCAAGAAAAGCTCTTCTGAAAAAAGCCATTCTCAGCGACAATAGGCACCGATGTCATACGAAATGACACATTCCAAACTTGAGAAGTGGTCCAACCAGAAACTTTTATGCGCCGCGAAGACATCCGAAATATTGTCATTATTGCTCACGTTGACCATGGCAAGACCACGATGGTCGACTGCCTTCTAAAACACAGCGGCCAGTTCCGAGACTCAGAATTGCAACAGACATGCATTCTCGATAGCAACGATTTAGAGCGCGAACGCGGGATCACGATCCTGTCTAAGAATATCGCGATGCAATACAAGGGTATTAAAATCAACTTAATCGACACCCCTGGTCACGCCGATTTTGGAGGCGAAGTTGAGCGAGTGGTGCGCATGGCGGATGGGGCTCTCGTTCTCATGGACGCCGCCGAAGGACCGATGCCGCAAACGCGGTTCGTTCTTTCTAAAGCTCTCGAAGTCGGTGTAAAACCGATCGTGGTTATCAATAAGATCGACCGTCCCGATGCGCGCTGCAAAGAAGTTATCGACGAAGCGTTAATGCTTTTGGTCGAGCTTGGCGGCGAACATTACATGGATCATTTCGACGTGATTTTTACCTCGGGAAAGCAAGGGTATGCGACTCACGATTGGAAGACTCCCGGAACGGACATGACGCCGCTCTTGGACATGATGATCGAAAAAATTCCTGGACCCGAAGTCGAAGTTGAAGCACCGCTGCAAATGCTCGTTACCAATCTCGATTGGTCGGAATACGTTGGGCGTATCGCCATCGGACGCATTCAAGCGGGCACGATTTCACGTAACCAACAGATCGACTTGGTCAAAGAGAATAATCGCGTCGTCACATCGTCTGCGGCTGGTCTCCAGGCATTTAACAAACTTGGGCGAGTCGATGTCGAAAAAGGAACGACCGGTGATATCGTCGCGGTTACGGGATTAGAAGATGTCGAAATCGGCGATACCCTTTGCCAACGCGGAGAAATTCGACCGTTGCCACGATTACGAGTCGACGAACCGACACTCGAAATGGTCTTCAGTATTAATAGCTCGCCGCTGGCTGGCAAAGACGGCAAGTATGTGACGACGCGGCAGTTGCGAATGCGACTCGAAAAAGAACTCGAAAAGAACGTGGCGCTTCGAGTTCGTCCGGTTGAAGGATCGGACGCGTTCGCGGTCGCAGGACGCGGCGTTTTGCATCTATCGGTTTTGATCGAAACGATGCGACGTGAAGGCTTTGAATTATCGGTAAGCAAACCGCGTGTTGTACTCAAAGAGATCGATGGCAAGCTTCACGAACCGTTCGAAACGCTTAGTGTTGAAGTGCCGACCGAAAAAATGGGACCGGTAATGGAAATCGTCGGTAATCGACGCGGATTGCTCGAAGCGATGTCACCGCGCGGCGAGTATACATTGTTGCGATTCGAGATCCCGGCCCGTGGCTTGATCGGTATGCGAACAAAAATGCTCAATTCCACCCAGGGTACCGCCATTATCCACCATCGATTCTCCGCCTATCGTCCGCTCGAAGCAGATTTGCCACGCCGACAAAATGGGGTCATGATTTCGATGGTTCCAGGTCGAGCCATTCCTTTTGCGCTCTTTGCGCTGCAAGAGCGCTCGGAACTTTTTGTTGGACCTGGCGACGAAGTTTATGAAGGGATGATTGTTGGCGAAAATGCTCGCGACAACGACCTTGTTGTTAACCCAACCAAGGAAAAGAAGCTCACCAACATCCGGGCCGCTGGCAGCGATGAAAATATCATCCTCAAGCCGCCTCGCCAACTGTTCTTAGAGACCGCCCTCGAATACATCGAGGACGATGAGTTGGTTGAGGTGACGCCATCATCCATTCGATTGAGGAAGATGTTCTTGCGAGAAAACGAACGCCGTCGCCTCAACAAGTCCAACGTCGGTCAACTCGTTGGATAATAAATGTGAGTGGTCCAGCGCAAGCCTGAATTTTCCATTAGCCGGAGTGCGTTAGCACCCGGTTCGCTCGAATTGCTGGGAAACCGGACGCTAACGCGTTCCGGCTGATTTTGTAGAATAGCTTGCACCGCTGTCGTTATGATTGCAGCGCTTTGTCGCTGATGTCTTTTCGGCACCATGCGCCTGGCCATCGCACTTTTTGAACGGCGGTGTAGGCGCTGAGCTTGGCTGCTGATACTGAATCGCCCAGCGCTGTCACGCCCAGGACTCGTCCGCCGTCGGTTAACACTCGATTCCCTTCCAGTTTCGTACCGGCATGAAAGACCTTAACGTTCTCGACGGCGTTGGCGGCGTCGAGCCCCGTGATCTCGCAACCTTTTTCGTAGTGTCCAGGATATCCTTGGCTTGCGACGACAACGCAGATGGCCGGTCGAGGATCCCAGATTGGCGAGTCGAGTTCGTCGAGCCGACCATCGACGGTCGCTTCTAGAATATCGAGAAGGTCGCTCTTAAGCCTCATCAATAAGGGTTGGCATTCTGGATCTCCGAATCGTACATTGAATTCGAGAACCTTGGGACCGGTGGCGGTGATCATCAAGCCTGCGTACAAGACGCCTTTGAACGGCTTGCGATTGCGCTTCATGGTATGAATCGTATGGACCATGATTCGATCTTCGATCGATTCGATCATCTCTTGATCGACGATCGGAGTTGGGCAATAGGCTCCCATGCCGCCTGTGTTCGGCCCAGTATCACCATCGAAGGCTGGTTTATGATCTTGAGCAGGAGGCAATGTGAAAAGCGTTTTGCCATCGGTGATCGCTAGCACGCTGACTTCTGGGCCTTGAAGCCGTTCTTCGATAACTATCTGCGAACCAGCTTTTCCGAATTCGTTCTTGCGTCCGATTCGATCGATAGCATCGAGAGCTTCTTCTCGGTAGCTACAAACAATCACCCCTTTGCCGCTCGCAAGACCATCAGCTTTGACGACGATCGGCGCCTTGTCTTGGTCGCCGGGAAAACGAGCTTTGATGTATCGCATGGCGCTATCGGCGTCGCGAAACGATTGATAGTCAGCGGTTGGTACGTCGGCTTGTCGCAGCAATTGTTTGCAAAAAACCTTGCTGCCTTCAAGCTGAGCTGCCGCTTGACTGGGGCCAAAGGCCCGGATTTTTTCCTTTGCCAGGATATCGACCAATCCCATCGTTAGCGGAGCTTCTGGTCCTACGACGACGAGATCGACCTTCTCTTTCTTGGCAAATCCGACGATTCCGGCAATATCTTCGGCCGCAATCGAAATGTTGGTACTTTCCAAGGCAGTACCAGCGTTACCGGGAGCAACCCACAACTGCTTAAGACGCGGACTCTGAGAAATTTTCCAGGCAAGCGCATGCTCGCGACCACCGTTTCCAACTATTAATACTCGCATGGCGTCGGATTTTAGATTCGATCCAACGTTTTCGCGAGTGGTCGTACAGCTTTTAGGCTTTTTCGCCGATGGCCATCATGGCCGGTCGATACGTTCTTGTCTGCCATTGAAGGGATTCAGGAAGCATCTCAAGAGGCGTCGATTCATCGAGCTCGACGGCAAATAATGATTTGTCGGGCGCAGCGGCAACACAATCGGCGAGCAGTTTTCGAAGCGGTTCAGTGTGCGTTTCCCACAATTTATAAGGAGGGCAGACAAATACGCACCACGGTGCATTCGCATCCGTTCCGAATCGACCGCTGAGCTGTTCGATATGGTCTCGCAGATTTTCCATCCAATCGAACGTATCGGAAGCGAAAACGCAAATCCGATTATCCACGCCGAGGCGTTTTGCGTTGAGCGTAATCTCTCGAGCTGCTCGGGGCAGCAATTCGATGGCAACCGAATAGGCTGCACCGCGGGAAAGTCCTTCTATCGCTAAAATCCCCGAGCCAGCAAAAAGATCGAAGGCAACGTAGCCTTCGATCTTTCCACCGAGCAAATTGAAGACCGCTTCGCGAGTCCGATCCTTCATCGGTCTGGTTCGCGGATCGGTTGAAAATTCGATGATGCGCGATCGCAACGATCCGGCGATGATACGTAAGCGACCTATTTCACTTGCGGAATCACCGGCATTCGATTTGGGCTTGGGGCGTTTCACGTCGACTTACCGACCATCTCGCGCCAAACTTGTTTGGCCTTCGCCATCGCTTCGGGAAGCTTGGCTGGATTCTTTCCGCCAGCTTGTGCGAGATCAGCTTTGCCACCGCCTCCGCCGCCAACGACTTCTGCAACAGGCCCGATCCATTTTCCGGCACTCAACTTTCGATCTACCAACACTTGGCTCAAACCAGCGATCAAAGTCACCTTGTCATCGTCGGAGTGACCACCCAATAATACTGCGACGGGTTCACCGGCACTTTTTCTCAGTTGGTCGATCCACTGTCGCATCAAACCGGAATTAGCACCCGGTGTTTCTACAACAATCAAACGCACGCCATCGACGATCTCTGATTTGGCAAGTAGATCTTCGATGGTGATCGAACCGCTCGAACTGAGTTGCGATAACTGTCGATGCAGCGAATCTTGATCGGCTAACATGCTCGTTAATCGCGTCGCCACTTCGTCGGTGGAAACATTGATGATCCGAGCGGTCTGGCGGAGCGCTGCGCGAACCGAAAGGTAGTCGGCTTTTGTTGCGGCTGTTTTGCTCTTCGATTGGCCTGCTCCGACTTTTGCCGGTGGAGCGTCGTTGCCCGTTCCAGCGGTCAGTTTTTTAAGCTTCCGTAAAGCCAGCATCAATTCGTTCGCCGTCTCGGCAAGTTGATCGACGGAACAGCCGAGAATCGCACACGATTCGTTCGCCATTTTCTCGATGAGCGTTCGTTGAGAGGCGGCCCGCGGCCCGGTAAGGGCGGTGATTCGCCGAGTTCCGGCCGAAACACTTTCTTCGCTCAAGATCTCGATCGAGCCGACTCCTTGGGTATTGTCGAGATGGATTCCGCCGCACAATTCGCAGGAGAAATTGCCCATACTCACCATGCGTACGGGGTCGGGATATTTTTCGCCGAAGAGCATCATGGCCCCTTCTTTTCTTGCTTCGGCTAGCGGAACAAGCTTCCAAGCAATCGAATCGGCTTGGGCAACTCGAGTGTTCGAGATCGATTCGATTTGACGCAGTTGTTCATCGGTAAGCGATTCTTGATTGCTGAAGTCAAATCGTAACCAGTCGCCGTCGACTTTGCTCCCTTGCTGTTGTGCGTGTGCGCCCAAAGTCGTTTGCAGTGCATGATGCAAAATATGGGTCGCCGAATGGGCTCGTCGAATCGCATCGCGAGTTTCGCAATGAACGATAGCCTTGGCGTTTGCTCCTTGACGGATTTCACCAGACTTTAAATGACCGTAGTGAACGACGAGGTCACCAGAACGTTGCGTATCGGTAACATCAAAAACAAAGCCTTCGCCTTGGATGGTTCCTTTGTCGCCAACTTGACCACCGCTCTCGCCATAAAACGGCGTTTGATCGAGTACGACACGCACCATCGCATCGGGGTGCTCATCAGCTTTGAGCGAACTGACAAGATTATCGGACTTCGGCGGACCAACGATGATCCCTTTGATCCTGACATCCGAAGTCGTCGAATCGTAGCCGAGAAAATCGGATCTAAGAACAGCTTCCTTGAGCGTTTCGATCGGACCTGTTTTGAAAAGTTCTTTTTGGTCGGCACCGCTGACCTCTTCGTGTTCCGTCATGGCTTGGCGGTAACCATCCCAGTCGAATGTCAATTCGCGCTCGGCTGCGATCGCTTGTAGCAATTCCGGCGGAACGCCAAACGTCTGATAGAGGTTTGCAGCCTCGCGGCCATCTACCATAACTCGACCGCTCGAATCCATCTCGTCAAACAAGCGATGAATGCGCTCGAGCCCGCCATCGATCGTCGCAAAGAAATCGGATTCTTCTCGTTTCATCACTTGCGAGACACGCTCGACCGTATCGCTCAATTCTGGATACGGCACCGACATCATCTTAGCGACCATCGGAACGAGCTGATGCAGAAATGGTTCGCGAAGTCCCAGTTGATGACCATCGAGGACCGCACGACGAAGAAGTCGTTTGATCACGTATCGAGCTTTTTTCGGACCTGGATAAACGTTTTCGTGAATCGCAAAAGAACACGCGCGCACATGATCGGTAATACGACGCAATCGTCGACCAGCATCGCTATCGTATGCGTAGCGTACGCCGCAAACTTCGGCGGCGGCTTGAACGATCGGGTAGAGAATGTCGATATGAAAATTGCTCGGTTTGTTTTGGAGGACGCTGGCAGTCCGTTCCAATCCCATGCCGGTATCGATGTTCTTGCTTGGCAGCGGACGCAAATTGTCCGGCGGATTACCGACACGATTAAATTGCGTGAAAACGAGATTCCAAATTTCGACCGACTTGCCATTTTCTAGTTGAAAATAGATTTCGCTGCATGGGCCGCAAACGCCGTCAGGTCCTTGGCTGGGAGCACTGGCGGGCCAGAAATTTTCATCTTCTTCGAGTCGGCAAATTCGACTGGTTGGCAATCCGATTTTTTCGTTCCAAATCGCGGCTGCCTCGTCGTCGTCTTTGTATACCGTTACGGTCAGGCGAGCCGGATCGATTGCTAGCCATTTTTTGTCGGTCAAAAACTCCCAAGCCCAATGAATAGCCTCGCTCTTAAAATAGTCGCCGAAACTGAAATTCCCAAGCATTTCAAAAAACGTATGGTGATAGGCGGTCCGTCCGACGTTATCGATATCGCCCGTTCGAAGGCATTTTTGGCACGTCGTCGCCCGCGTAAAGTCGAGCTTCACTTTTCCAAGAAAATGGTCTTTGAACTGATTCATCCCAGCGGGCGTGAAGAGTACCGACGGATCCCATGTCGGGACTAAAACGTCACTTCCCTGGCGATGATGCCCCTTGGATTGAAAGAAACTGAGATATTTTTCGCGAAGTTCGTCCGTGTTCATATCGATGCAGGGGATCAGAGGATGAGCGCAATAAGTCTGAGAATGTTCAGATTCGAAGCAGTATAACGCTCAATGCGAAACACGACAAAGGCAGGTAAACTCAAAAACGATCGATGGATTAGCCCAAAATACTTTGCACCACGCTCCCGTGGACGTCGGTCAGCCGATAGTCGCGTCCTTGAAACCGGTAGGTAAGGCGTTCGTGGTCAAAACCAAGCAAATGCAAGATGGTCGCTTGTAGATCATGAACGTGTACTTTGTTTTCGACGCCCGCAAAGCCAAGTTCGTCGGTCGTTCCGTAGTCGAAGCCGGACTTTACACCGCCGCCAGCCATCATGATCGGAAAACAGTCCGGATAGTGATCACGACCAAGGATGTTGCTGGCTGCCGTACGACCTTCGCGAAATGGAGTGCGACCAAACTCGCCACCCCAGACAACGAGCGTGTTGTCTAGAAGTCCGCGTTGTTTGAGATCGAGAATCAATGCTGTCACCGGCTTATCGGTTTCGGCCATCTTATTGGTAAGGCCATCGCGGATATCTTCCTTGGGACCAGTGCCATGGAAGTCCCAACCCCAATCAAACAAATGCACGAAGCGGACTCCTTGCTCGACTAGTCGGCGAGCCAGCAAGCAATTGTTCGCGAAACTCGCTTCACCTGGTTTAGCACCATACGTGTCGAGCGTTTCTTGTGTTTCTTTCGAAATGTCCATGACTTCAGGAACACTCGTCTGCATTCTGAATGCTAATTCATACTGAGCGATGCGAGTGTTCGTTTCGCTGTGTCTAAGTTCGGCTTGTTGATGTTGATTCATATCGCGAATGGCATCCAAGGTCACGCGACGCAGATCACGATTCATCCCGGGAGGATCGTTTGCAAAGAGAACTGGATCGCCTTTGCTACGGCACTGGACACCTTGATATACCGACGGAATAAAACCGCTTCCCCAACATCCTTGCCCTCCGCTTGGCTGAACGCCGCTAGATATCAGAGTCACAAAGCCCGGCAGATCCTGATTCTCGGTACCGAGGCCATACGTTACCCACGAACCCATCGAGGGACGTCCTTGACGCGCGTGGCCGGTAAACAGAAGCAACTCAGCCGGCGCGTGATTGAACTGGTCGGTATGCATGGCTCGAACCAACGTGATCTCGTCGGCAATTTTATGGAAGTTCGGAACTGCGTCGCTCATCCATATCCCGGCTTTACCATACTGCTTAAAAGTACGCGGCGTTCCCATCAGTTTCGGAACGCCGGTAGTAAATGCAAACTCGCGCCCTTCAAGAAACGAATCGGGGCAAGCTTGCCCGTTGCGTTTTACCAGCTCCGGTTTGTAATCAAAAATATCCAGATTCGGCGGACCACCTGACATGTGAAGATAGATGACTCGCTTGGCTTTTGCCGTTTGAGGCGGAAGACGCGGAGCCAACGCATTCTCTACATTGGAAGAAGCGCCATTCGAGTCGGCTTGCATAAGGGCTTGAAGCGCGATCGCTCCCAAACTGAACTGCCCTGCATCTTGCAGAAAAGCTCGTCGAGTTTGATTCAATAGTTGTTCACGTCGGTCCATATTCATAGTATAGCTTTTCGTCACTTAAGTCCTTTTTGTCGCTTAAGTCCCTTCCAACTGTTACCGTCGCATCAAAAATTCATCGAGATTCATCACAACACTCGCAACGGCTGTCCAAGCCGCCAGCTCGACTGGGTCGGTCGCGTCGGACACTGGCCCCATCGGTTCAGTCGCCATCTTCTTCGCCAGTTCCGCATCGTTTCGATACACATCCAGAGCTTTCACATAGACATTCTTAAGCGATGCGAGGTCGTTCGCGCTCGGTTCACGCGCTAAGCAAATTCGAAAGGCAAACCGAACGCGAGATTCGAAATCGTCGCCACCGTCTTTATCGATTCGTCGCGCCATTGCTTGATGGGCTTCAACAAACACTGGATCGTTCAAAGTCACAAAAGCTTGTAGCGGCGTGTTCGAACGACCGCGACGAATCGTGCAAACTTCGCGGTTCGGCGCATCAAACGTATTGAAACTTGGATAGGGATTATTGCGGCGTATCTCGGTATAGATACTGCGTCGATGTCCGTCGTCACCCTTGCTGGGTTCCCAATCGTTCTCTTTTCCAAACGCCGTTTTGAGGCCCAGGAATGGCATTGGCGGACGAACGGGTGGTCCAAACATTTTAAGGCTTAATAGACTGCTTACCGCCAATGCTTGATCTCGCAAGAGCTCGCCTGAAGGCCGAAAGCGCGGACCGCGGGCAAGCCATCGATTGTCCGGGTCGCGATCATTCAATTCCGCAGTACTTGCTGATGTTTGACGATACGCCCGACTGTTGAAGAGCAAGGCCAGGATATGCTTCACATCCCAACCGCTATCCATGAATTCGGCGGCTAACCAATCCAGCAGCTCGGGGTGTTCTGGCAAGTCGCCTTGGCTACCGAATTCTTCGCTGCTGCGAACGATCCCGATTCCGAAGACCGATTCCCACATTCGGTTCACTGCAACTCGAGCCGTCAACGGATTGTCGCGACTGACTAGCCATCGAGCCATGGAAAGTCGATTGCGTGTTGCGTCGCGTGGCATGGGGTTGAAAGCAGCCGGAGTCGCCGCCGTAACTTCGTCGCCCAGGGCTTGCCAATTGCCGCGAAGCTGCACCTTCGTAACGCGATGTTGCTTCTCATCGAGGTCTTTCATGACCGGAACGGTCAAAGGTTTTATAGCATTGAGCTCTTTCGTCAGCGCTGCAATGCGATCTCGCTCGACTTTAGATTCATGTGCGACGTTTCTCACATAGTAATCGCGAAGGATACTCGACTGCGATTCGCTTCGTTCCTCAACAGGCGAACGCATCGCGAGAAGTACATCAGGAGAAATATCTACTAGATCGGCAATACGTGCATCATCGGAAACGCTGACGCGAAAGGCCCCCAGTGTATGTTGAGCGTATTTCGATGTTTGACTGAGCGTTAGCAACAACTTGCCGGGTCCGCTATAGGATTCGGATCCTTTCGCCAAAAGAGTCAATGCGTGTTCACGCCCGGTAAAACCAGCAATCGCCCAACCCTTGGCATTGTTGGATTTTTCGGCGATAACATCCTTGGCTTTGAAGCCGACTTGTGTGACATCGGCAAAGGCGTTCGAGAACAGGATTTCACGTTGGATTGGGTCTCGCTTCTGTTCGGTCTCTTGCGATGGTTCCAGCTTCGCATCGTCGAAAACGATCGCGGCTTTTACTTGCGATAGCACAAAGTTTCCGCCCGCATGACCTGGCCCCATTTGAGGAAGAGATGGATCGGTGAGCACATCGATACGAATCGCCTTGATGTCGAAGGGAGGCAGCGGAAACTCGATTTGATAGATATCGGTCGCTTCTTTCGGAGCAGCCGCGAGCACGCGACCATCGGTTTGCACTCGAAGCTCCGTTTTGCTATCGCTGTAAGCTGCTGTTGGCATCAGCAGCTTCCACTCTGCGTTCAGCGGCAAAGATTCTTCCCAAGCGGTTTGCCCTTTCAACCACTTCGCATCGGGGGTATTAAACTTCTCTTCTAAAGCCGCCAATTGCGAACGCAGCTTCTCTCGCTGTTCGATCTGTTCGGCGGTATCAAACGAATGAAGCGGCGATTCGTCCTTTTTATCAGCGTCTTGGCTCTGATTAAAAAAGTCGACCATTTGAAAGTATTCATGGTTGGTAATCGGGTCGTATTTATGAGTATGACACTGAGCACAAGCCATCGTTGTTCCCATCCATACTGCGAAGGTCGTATTGACACGATCGATGATGGCGGCCACTCGGAACTCTTCGTCGTTCGTTCCGCCTTCGTTGTTCGTCATCGTGTTGCGATGGAAGGCGGTTGCAATCCAGTGATCATCGGTCGGGGCGGGTAGCAAATCGCCAGCCAGTTGCATGACGGTAAAGCGATCGAATGGCATGTTCCCATTGAGCGCCCGAATGACCCAGTCGCGATAACTCCAGATCTCTCGACCAGGATCGCTCGGATATCCAGCGCTGTCGGCATAGCGCGCCAGGTCAAGCCAGTGCCGCGCCCAATGCTCACCATAGGTAGGTTGATCGAAAAAATATTGTACAATCTGCGGATGGCTGAGCTGCGAAAGTTTTTCCATTTCTTCTTGTGTTGGCGGCAAGCCGACAATATCCAAACTCAGCCGTCGAATGAGCGTCGACGGGTCGGCTGGTGGCGAAAATGCCAACTTCTCTTTGGTAAGCCGCTCTGCAAGAAACACATCGATAGGATTAGGTTCGTCGCTACGAGGGACCTCTGGCCGTTCGACAGACTCATACGACCAATGTTTTCCCCAGACTGCTCCTTGTCGAATCCATTCTTTGAGGAGATCAATTTGCTCCCGCGAAATTGTTTTGTGCAACCTTGTCGGCGGCATTACTTCGTCGGGATCCTTCGATTCGATGCGTTGAATGAGAAGGCTCTCCGCAGGCTTTCCAGGTACGATCGCAACCGAGCCACTATGATCGCCCTTTGCAGATGCCTCGACATCGAAGCGTAAATCAGCCTCGCGAACGGCGTCATCAGGGCCGTGACAAAAGAAACAATTCTGAGACAAGATCGGACGGATCTCGCGACTGAAATGGATCGGCGGCGCGGCCTGGGCAACGACCGATGCGCAATGAAGCACAGCGAAGATCGAAACGGTTCTGATCATTAAAGTCCTTGGTGTTCGGTAACCCATTCCGCTATTTTGACACAACCCTATTTGAAAATCTTGTCGAATCCACGCATCCCATTGTATAAAAACGGCAATTGGCTCACATCCGGAATTTTTTATCAGCAGCGTAGTGAAGGGAGTCATCGAAGCGTGTCAGATTCGATCGATCGCCACATTTTGTTGAGTCACATTTTGCTGAGTCACATTTTGCTGAGTCACAGCGGCCCAAGATTTGGTAAAGTAGCGAGGTGACCTGGTCGTAGCGCCGCTACCTTAAACGTCCGACTTTCGGGACTCGTTGCCATAAGAACCCGCGGCTAGCGCCGGCGGCTCACCTTTTTTCGTACTCGCCCACCCCCTACCTAGAAAGCTTGTCTCTCCCATGCGTTACTATCTTGCAAAGATATTTTGTCTCACAATTTTTTTCGCATCCCCTTCGTTTGCCGCACCAACCGAACCATCGGTGTTTCGAGCCGGTGCTGCGACCAGCAACATTACGCCCGAATTGGGAATCGATATTGTGGGAGGTTTTGTTCCGTCGCCTGCAACGCATGTCCACGATGAATTGCATGCTCGATGCTTGGTCCTAGATGATGGCAAAACAAAAATCGCGTTGGTCGTTTGCGACCTTTTGGGAATGCATCGCAATGTGAGTCTCGAAGCGAGGAAGCAGATTCAAGAAGCAACGGGGATTCCTTCTGACAATGTCTTGATAAGCTGCACGCACACGCATTCGGCCGGAACAGCTTTGGGTGAACGTGACTATGAGTCAGAACAAGTACTCGATACGTATCAACTATTTGTTGCCAAGCGAATTTCTGATGGCGTTAGACGGGCAACAAATTTGTTGCGGCCTGCCGAAATTGCTTTTGGGACAGTCGACGTTCCGGAACATTTGTTTAATCGCCGCTGGTTGATGAAAGAAGGGACGGCTCCGGTCAACCCTTTTGGCAAAATCGATTTGGTCAAAATGAATCCACCCGGTGGAAGTCCGAATCTTGTCGAACCAGTCGGCCCGACTGACCCAAGCATTTCGTTGATCGCCCTTCGCGAACCCAATGGCCGGATGATATCCGTCTATTCTGCTTATTCTCTCCATTACGTCGGAGGCGTCGGTGAAGGGCATATCTCGGCGGATTACTACGGTATGTATTGCGAAGCATTAAAGAAGCTTCAGAATAATTTCGATGAAGATCCACCGTTTGTCGCCGCCATGGCCAATGGGACGAGCGGCGATGTCAATAACATCAATTTTCTAAAGCCGCGTGCCAGTAAACCTAAGTACGCACAAATGCGGTATGTCGCAGAAGATGCCGCGAGCAAAGTTCACGGAGCACTCGCAAATCTGACTTGGAAAAATCAAGCCGAGCTTCGCGCTACCTACCGTGAGCTCGATATTCCGCGGCGCGTAATCGACGATGAGTTGCTTGCTTGGGTACAACAGACCGAAGCGAATATCACTAGCCAATCGAAAAAGTCCGACCTATCGATTATCTACGCTGCACGTATCAAGAAACTCGCTAAAGCGACTCCCACGATCAAGATTCCGTTACAAGTCTTCCGAATCGGCGATATTTGCATCGGCACTTCGCCCTGCGAAACGTTCACCGAAACGGGACTCGAGTTTAAACAGCGAAGCGGTGTTGCCTCTTCGTTCATGGTCGAGTTGGCTCATGGATCTTTTGGTTATCTGCCAACCCCTCGGCATTTCAAACTCGGTGGCTATGAAACGTGGCCTGGAACCAACCAGTTGGAATCGCATGCTTCCGAAAAAATCATGGATGCCTTGCTTGAAATGAATAAGACCTTGAAGTAGCTGGCTGTTGGTAACCGTTCGCGCCCTGAATTACGAAATGTCGAATTTGCAGACGATTTGCTGTTGCAGTGGTCTATAAATGCATAACGCGGTTAGTTGAAGCCAGTGAAAAGTTAGCCACCAAGGTTGAAATGGGATATAATGGTCCAGGGAGAACGGAAATGGAAAGACACGAATTTTTATCAAGCAAAATCGACTGGCCCAATTTGGTCCGTCACGTCGTGCGCGACAGAGTAGTCGTCGAACTCGCAGAGGGCCAGATTCCTGTTGCAAGGCTTATCCCTATCGAAAGCCCAAAAACGTTGGCTGATTTGGATCGGGCACTGCGCAAACTGCCAACACTTGGCGATGACGCGGAGTATTTTGAACGCGACGTGATTGAGGTTCGATCATCTATGAAGGACCTTGATGATCCATGGGAATCGTAATCGATACAGGTGTATTTATTCGTTGGGAACGCGACGGAAGAGACGTCGATTTGAAGCAATGGGAGTCATTTGGCGAACCTTGTGTGAGCGTGATAACGGAATCCGAGCTCAAGGTCGGGATTCATCGTGCAAACTCTGACGAACGGCGTGCCAAACGAAGTCTGTTTATTGCAACAGTTCTTTCGTACGTTACAGTTCTCCAGATTGATTCAGTCGTAGCCGATATCCATGCGAGGATCGTGGCAGAACTTTCGTCCAAGGGAACTGCGATAGGCCCACATGACTATTGGATTGCCGCAACAGTCATGAAGTATGACTATGACTT
The DNA here is from genome assembly GCA_034408855.1 of Pirellulaceae bacterium. Classification (GTDB taxonomy): domain Bacteria; phylum Planctomycetota; class Planctomycetia; order Pirellulales; family Pirellulaceae; genus JAIYDQ01. Next base: position 2,243 of record JAWXCK010000145.1, on the reverse strand, counting down.
GTTGACCACAAACGTGTCGGAATTCCAACGGGTCCCAAACCTACGAGTACTGGATTACAGAAATACGAGCTAGCTATTTGGATAGCTAGAGCCACGCCCCAATTAAAGTACCAAAGGTTCGGAATGCGAGATGGGGAGCGGTCGTAGAGCATGGTGAGACTGCAATGGACCACATTCGCAAGGGCTATTTCTTTGATTCACGTTTATGACAGCAGTCGAGCACGTTTAGCCACGCAAACAGTACTCCCGGTCTTGTTAAATCCTTGGTTCAGGAAGCTGTAGCCAAAGGTGAGCATTCTATTAACAGCCGTGTTCAAACCTCTGTGCGGCACGTTTTCGACGACGTCATTGGAACAGATATGAATGGACGCAAAACAAAGGTGCTTCAGATCTTTATTGATGATTTGGGCAAAACGCATTCCGGGTTCACTGACTATGACTACGACGATTACGATAGACTATTCCATAAAACCTACGACGATTCGCGCGGATCGGAAGACGTTCGACTTACGGAGTCTCGACGAGAAGGGCCTGAGGAGAATAGGCAAAGGACGTTTGTTTGTCATCGACAACAAGAAACGATGCTTTTTCACAGTTGACTCACAGGTACTCGACTATGCCAATCAGTTAGTTGGTGTTGTTTCCCAATTCGAACGAGGAAATCACGAGACTTTCGCCGTTTCGCCGGACTACTACAGCAACAACCTGAGCTTCAAGTACGACCCGCAGGCAAAGCAAATGGAGGTTTACGAAGTGAACGGGGGTAACTTCCGTCTACAATTCCCATACAAACCGTTCAAAGAAGTTCTGAAGAAGTTCTACGCCGAATTGTTGAATGATTTTCTAGAATACTATCCCGAATTGGAGGAAAACCATGCATTTCAGCGATTGAGAACTTAAGGCAAGCCATAACGCCTTGCCCCAATCAACGCAGCAGACTCAGGAACTGGCCAAAGTACGAACGATTCTTCAGGCAGCAGCCAGCAACTTACGATACCAACCGTTTCGAACGGTCGTAGTTTCGACCCGCGATTGGTTCAAGTTCAACTTGAATACTTTACGCCTGAAGCTGGCAGCTTGTTCGCAAAGCAAGGCTCGATCGTCACGCATGAAGTAGTCGAACGCCCCGGTCGCGAACATTTCATCCAAAAGCGATCTGAATCATCATCGTCATCGAGTCTCGACGACAAACGCAGTTTAAGCGACTTTTTCGCCCGCCGTATTGGAAAACCAGATCGACCAGTCGCATTCGATAAGCTTGAATACAAAGCTGATCCGAAAACCAATAGCTATGACCTAGCAATTGAAGTCTACGATAAGGTGCAAACCGGTGACTTCGAGTTAAGCGAGGATCTAGCGGCGCGCAATTGGAAAGCCGAAACCGGGCGTTCGATCTTCGATCGTAAATGGAGTGAGTATTGGCGTGATTTCTTCAGCGCAGCCGGAGGTGCGGCCTATAATTACCCTTCGAGCGTAGGTCGATTCTATTACGGTTATTTCTATAAGGGTCCGAAGACGCTGATTGTCGGTGGAGTTCAGCTTATTGGCTCCGCGGCTTCCTTTCAGTTAAAGCTACTAATTGATCCGTTGGGTGCGATTCAGGATATCGAAAGTGGTTTGGTAACGTTTGGCGATTTCGCTCGTCAATTGAAGAATCCGAACGCTCGTCAGGCGATCATCGATAAAATTTATTCAGATTTTGAGCAACAACTTTCGACCCCCGAAGGACAGGGCGAGTTCCTTTTCAATGTTGTAACGTCCGTTGTTGGTCCGGGCGGCGCGGCAAAAGCTGGACCGCAAAGTTTGCAAAAAGCCTCAACGCTTCTGAAGTCAATTCGATCGAAAGTTCCAGAGCGCGTTGCAAAGAAGATTGACAAAATCGTTGAAGAACAACTTCCAAATCTTCCGGAAATACCGAGCAGTAGCTTCTTGCAACGCCGTAGTGTTGCGCTTCGAAATGCTGATGTGGTTATTGGATTGACCGATGGAGGTCCTGGTGTGTGGGGGCGATCGCCGAAACGCACCAAGGGAATTGAATACCAGGAACAGATTTCAGCGGTCGGACGTGGTGCAGAATATAGAGTGAACGGAGTGTGGTTTGACGGTTTCGATTCAAATCGAAAAGTGTTGCTCGACTCAAAAGATTCGCTCTTCCGCAGAAACTGTGGGTGGTTTTCGTGATCCGCAATCGATTTTAGCCGTGAAATACAAGGAAAACACTGGACTGAGTGATTGCAAAAACC
>JAWXCK010000144.1:0-26647 GCA_034408855.1 Pirellulaceae bacterium | reverse complement strand
TTTTTGCAATCACTCAGTTTCGTGTTTTTCATGGATTTTACTGCTAAAATCGATTGCGGATCACGAAAACCACCCACAGTTTCTGCGGAAGAGCCGATTTTTGAACGGTATGCAGTCGGCAAGAAAACTATCTTAGCCGATCCAACCTTGAAAAAACGATAATTTGATAGGCAGAATCGATTCATCCTGTCCAACCATGATTAATGGTCACGGCTGAGATCGAAGCCGAGCAAGCTCTCATTCCCCGAGTCTTGTTATAGTTGTCCGGATCACACATCGATCTCTTGCGCGTCTTCGGCTCGTTCCATAATAAAGCGGAAGCGGGCGGAGGCGTCGCGGCCCATGAGGTCGCTCATGATGCGATCGGTTTCCAATTGATCGTCGATATCCACCCGCAACAACCGTCTCGTATTGGGATTGAGCGTCGTATCCCAGAGATCTTTCGGCATCATCTCGCCAAGTCCTTTGAATCGCATAATCTCGGGCTTGCCGCGTTTGGAATGCTCGGCCAAGATTCTTTCACGATCTTCTTCACTAGCGGCCCAGTAACGATCTTTGCCGATATCGATTCGAAACAACGGCGGAACCGAAATGAAAATGCGTCCGTCGTTGATCAGCGAGAGCATGTGGCGATAAAAAAAGGTCAACAATAGCGTCGTGATATGGTGACCATCGGAGTCCGCGTCGGCTAGCAAGATCACACGATCATATCGAATTTTCGTAACGTCTAAGTTCTTGCCGATGCCGCACCCTAGAGCCGTGACAAGATCTTGAAGCTCTTTGTTTTCCATGACCTTCGATAGCGAAACCGATTCGGTATTCAAGACTTTGCCACGAAGCGGCAAGATGGCTTGAAAATTTCGATCGCGTCCTTGTTTTGCACTCCCGCCTGCCGAATCGCCTTCGACAATAAACAGCTCGGATTTATTGCGTCCGCCAGCCAGACAATCGCTGAGCTTTCCGGGCAGCATGGCCCGCGACGTCGCCGTCTTTCGTGAAACAGAATCAGAAGCAGCCCGCGAAGCAGCACGAGCTCGGGCAGATGCGATGATTCGCGCGACGATGGATTCGGCAACCGAACGATTGTTGTTCATCCATTGTTCGAGCGCCGCACGAATGGCGCTATCGACGGTCGCTTGAACGTCGATATTATTGAGTCGGTCTTTCGTTTGGCCTTGAAACTGTGGATCGGCAATGAAGACCGAAAGAATCGCTACCAATCCTTCTCGAATATCTTCGTGCCCAATCTTGACGCCGCGTGGTATGAGATTGTGTGTTTCAAAGAAATTTCGGACTGCTTTGCCTAAGCCAGCTCGAAATCCGTTCTCGTGAGTCCCACCGCTGGCGGTCGGAATTCCATTGCAATACGAACGGACATGCTCATCGGTCGATTCGGTCCACTGAAGAACGATCTCGATGCGTTCGTCACCTTCTTTTCTTACGGTAAAGGGCGTGTCGTGAATGGCCCGAGCATTGCGTTCGACGAGTACCTTTCCGAGATAGTCGACGATCCCTTGCTCATGAAAGTAGGTTGCTTTCTTACCCGACGTTTCGTCGACCCAATGGACGCGAACACTTCGATGGATAAAGCTAGTCACTTCCAATCGTTGGCGAATGGTTTCAGCGTCGAAATCTGTTTTGGGGAAAATCGTCGGATCTGGCGTGAAGGTGATAGTCGTCCCAGTTCCACGAACGGCGACGGTTGCTTTTTGAAGTTTCGTCGTCGGTTTGCCTTGCGAAAATTCCATTTTGTATTGAGCGCCATCACGTCGGACGACGGCGATCAATTCTTTTGAAAGCGCGTTAACCGCCGACGCTCCGACGCCATGCAAACCACCAGAGGTTTTGTAATTCTTACCTTCGAATTTTCCTCCGGCATGCAGTACAGTCAGAACAATTTCGAGAGCACTCTTTCCGGTCTTAACGTGCTTGTCGACAGGAATTCCTCGGCCATTGTCGGCAACGGAAACCGTTCTACCATTCTTATGAAGCGTGACAGTTATCTCGCTTGCATGTCCGTTCATCGCCTCGTCGACCGAGTTATCGAGAACTTCCCAAACTAAATGATGAAGGCCAGACGCGCCGACGCCGCCGATATACATACCTGGCCGCTTACGAACCGGCTCAAGCCCTTCGAGAGCGACAATGTCGGATGCCGTGTAAGATTTTGAAGTAGAGCTCATAAAGAATTCTTAGGTCGGTTCAAGTGGTTCCGGAGCGGTGGGAGGAGGCGTAATAATCGATGATATCTTCCCATTTTTTTGAATTTCATTGCCGCGTCCACCGCGAGTTGTAATACGGTATTTGGCGGTCGAAATCGTCTTTTGAGCTCCGCGATTTGTTTCAACGACAAGTAGGTCGCGGTCACCCGAAGAGGCCTTGAATCCGAGCAAGCGATCAGTTTTCGCCAATTTAATAAGGGTCACGCCTTTTCCGGCGCCCGAAAGATAATTGATATCCGCAGACGAGCAAACCATGGCTCGACAATCGGCGGAAATAGCCAGGATCGTTTCGGTACCGTGGATCGCTTCCACGCCAATGACTCCATGTTCGGGGGCGACACGAGCGAATCGACGACCGCTTCGCGTCGATGGTTCGACGAACTGCTGCAAGCCAAATCGCATCGCGAATCCGTTGCTCGTCGCCGCGAAGGCGTGCACTTCGGGGCAATAATCAGGACGCTTAGGATCGTCTTGAATCTTTCCAATCGATCGAAGATCTAGCGATATGACGGCAACAATTCGCTCGCCGTCTTTCATTTTAAACAGTTTTTGAATCGGTTCGCCATGCCCGCTCGATGCCGGCATGTCGATTAAACGCGAGGTATAGCAAACGCCGAACGACGAGAAAAATGCGATCGTCGCCCGCGTCGAACCCGCGACTACGGCGAGCACCGCGTCGCCTTCACGCAATCGGCTCTTGGCTGGATCGGCGATTTGACGTTGTCGTTTCACCCAACCATCGCGAGTCAACAGAACATGGCAATCCTCGGCAACGATAAAATCTTCTTCGGTAAACTCGGGCTCTTCGTCGATCGTTAAGATTTGCGTGCGACGTGTGCCTTCTTTCTTTTTTGAATAGTTGGCGATGATGGCTTCGATTTCATCCCGAACAATCCGCCATCGTCCCGAGTTATTCGTATCGTCGGTATTTTCTTTGAGCAAGCGTTGGATCTCACGAGCGCGTTTCTGTTTAACCTTCAGCTCTTCTTGGATCAAATTGATTTCCAAACGAGCCAGTCGATAGAGTTTCAATTCCAGGATCGCGTCGGTTTGTTCGGCATCCAATCCACCCTTGGCAGCAGGAAATCGTTGCATGATTTTGTCGGCTGCATCGGACTTTCCATCGGATCTTCGGATGATGCGAATGATTTCGTCGAGCGCATCGAAGATGATCATGAATCCTTCGAGAATATGCATCCGACGCAGCAAGCCACTCAGTTCATTTTCAAGTCGTTTGGTAACGACTTCTAAACGAAAGCGAAGGAAGAACCAGAGGATTTCTTTTAAGCCCAATCGGTCTGGTGCACCGACTTCAGGATTCTCGGTAGGCACCAAGCACGTCATGTTGACTGCAAAGTTGGTTTGCAAAGGCGTATGTTTGTAGAGATAGGCGAGAACTTTGGCTTCGTCAGCATCCTTGCGAAGTTGCAAGTCGATTCGAATATCTTCGGTCGATACGTCTCGAACGTCTTCGATCAGCGGCATTTTTCCGCCGATGACAATTTCGGCAATGCGCTCGACCAAAACCGATTTGTTAACTCCGTAAGGTATGGCCGTAATTTGCAAAAGTTTACCGCCCTTCGATTCGCCGCCGGATACGGTCGTGCCTCGCACCTTCAATGAACCTTGCCCGGTACGATAGAGCTCGCGAAGTTCATCTTTGGTGTTGATGATTTGTCCACCGGTTGGAAAATCGGGGCCTTGTACCGCATCGTTGGCGACAAGTTGATAATCTTTGATTTCGGGATCGGCGAGCAGCTTCAAAAGTGCTCGACATACTTCGCCCAAATTGTGTGGTGGGATATTAGTCGCCATTCCGACGGCAATTCCTGTTGCGCCGTTTACCAGTAGGTTCGGAACACGGCTTGGCAAGACCACCGGTTCTTCGCGACTACCGTCGTAATTGAGTTTATAGGGCACGGTGCTACTGCCGAGATCCGCAAGAATTTCGGACGCGATCGCTGACATCCGGCATTCGGTATATCGCATGGCTGCGGCGTTATCACCGTCGATCGAACCGAAATTTCCGCTGCCGTCCACAAGCGGCATTCGAAGCGAGAATGACTGGGCCATTCGCACCAATGCATCGTAGATTGCCGAATCGCCGTGTGGGTGGTACTTACCCATCACATCGCCGACGACTTTCGCGCACTTACTGTGCTTGCTCGTCGAGTCGAGCCCCAACTGGTCCATAGTGTACAGGATGCGTCGCTGAACAGGTTTCAGCCCGTCTCGAACATCTGGCAGAGCTCGGCTGGTAATCACCGACAACGAATAGTTGAGGTATCGAACCTGAGCAGCATCGCGGAGCGAAACGCCGTCGATACCTTGCTCGTCGGGAAATAGATCGGGATCAGCCGCCCGCTTTCGCTTGGGTTTTTCGCTTTCCGATCCTTCGGGGCTAGTATCTTTTCCTTGGTTTCCCGGTCTGCGGCGCTTGGCCATCCTATCGCGTCCTCCCTGATTCTCGAAGTGTCATGCGTGTTGATGCCGAAAGTTAAACTATAACGGCTGGGAGGTCTACGCGAATTTTCGCTGAAATATCAAACCGTGCTCGACGGATCGAAACCCAAATTTCTGCAGGACCGAAACACATGCAACTTCATCGGGCGATGCGATGGCCCGAACGGTCGTAAATCGTTCTGCCTGCAACTGCCGAAAAGCCTCGGATAAAAGAAAAATTACCCGATCGCGAGCTTCTGGTTCATTGGGAAATTCGGGAAGCCAAACGCGCGCAGTTTGTGACGAAATTCCCGACCAGGTAGGTTCGGTATACCAAAACAGAATTTCATCGGTAATTGCCGCTTGCTGCCGCGAACAAAGCTGAAATCGAATTTGTTCGACATGCCCTAAAACAACTGCATCCCACCAGTCGTCCTGGTTTTCGTCGAGAACTCGAACCACCGAAGCAGATCGTCGTACCGCAAATTGGCCACGATCCATCGGCGGCCGAAAACTGGCCAAATCGACCTCCCAGCAAGCGGTCGGGCGCTGTGGCTCGAATTCGTTGTGAGCAAGCCATCGTTGTAGTCGAATGTCGCCCGCAACGACTCCCATCAAACCGTCGCCTGGTGCCATTCCAAGGTAAAATGCATACCGTGTATTCGCTCCAATAGCGATGGCATCTTTACTTCCCACCGCGCTCATCCGCTTGACGGCAACTGCCATCAAACTGTCCGCAAGCATTTCCTCGCTCTCATGCGGCTCGATGCATAGGCAGCCAATCAAGGCATGACGGAAATCAAGCCCGGTTCGTTCGGTGTTACATCCAAAGCCAAGGTGCAAAAAACCGGTGGGTTGTGAGTCGACTTCCAAAACGAAGAGGTCTTCAGCCGAGAAAAAAGGTTTTGAAAGAACGCACGAATCAAATACAGAACTCGATATATGAGCCTGTCGCTTGTAAGTTGCATGATGCCGATTCCAAATACGCGTCAAATGTAAGGTATCGGTATTTTGAAAGTGTCGAATCAAGTAAGACACTGGCAATCAGTCCTTGTGAGTATCGCGATGAAAATGGCGCGGCGACTCAAGTGCACGAAAATGAAACTATTTTCAAAATGGAAACTGTTGAAATTGAATCGACTTTATCCATTGCGTCAACGGGTCAAGCGACCCGGACAGCTCTTTTCCACGGGAGCCGAATCTCCAGCGTACAGCCTTGTTGGGCTTTCGTGTCGAGCCAAACGCGCCCTTTGTGCGATTCGATGATCCGTCGCACCTTCGCCAAACCGATTCCTAGCCCCCGACCTGCCTCTCGTCCGCTAAAGTACAGATCCCAAGCGCGCTCAAATCCATGCTGGGAAAGCCCCGGCCCATTGTCAATAATAGCGATTCGAATCTCCAACTGCCCCTCGGGTGACTCTGTCCGTTCGGCGACAAGCGATATCGAATCGCCGCCTCGGCAGGCTTCAATCGAGTTGCGAATGGCTGCCGATAGGGCTTCAGAGAGTGCTGCTCGGTCGAATGCGGACCAAAGGAATTCATCGCTGATCGCATCGATCCAAACAATACTTCGATGAGTCGCATTTTCAGACCATGTTCTAGAAAGATCGAGTCCCAATTGTCGGAGATCGCCCGCAGCCAACTTGAGACTTGGCAATTGCACCGCCAGCATCATTTCGGCCAGCATTTCATGCGCCTTCATTGCTTGGTCGGCGATCGTCGCCAGCGATCGCTTTTCGCGTTCGCCTTCAACAGAACCCAAAAGCGACGTGGCGCGCGCAGAAATATTGGCGAGTGGATTGTTGATCTCGTGCGATAATCCATACGCAAAATTATACATCGAGCGTTGTACCTGCCGATCGATGGTTTGTTGCCTAAGTTCGAAATCGATCGACGCACGCAGCAACTGATGAACAGAACCTTTCAAACTATCGATCGCCAACGCGTGTCGTCGAAACGAAATGTTGGAAAGAAGATCACCGCTCTCGATCGCTAGCAGCAATCGCTGAAGTACCTCTGTCGGCTTGGTAGTCGACTTACTTTTGTGGATTGCCACCGTCTCGGGTGAACTGCCGATTGAACTGAAAAATTCGCTGAGCAATGGATTGGACGACATTGCCGAGGTCAGCTCGTCGAAATCGTCGAACTGACCGTTGTGAAGTCCAGCCAAAGCCTTTTGAATCAAATACGCGAGCTGCCAGATGTGCTCAGCCGATACGTTTTGAAATTCAGTTTGCGTTGCTATACCTGCCAATCCAATAACCCTCAAGAACTGACATGATTGACCATGAGCCGATGGCGCTAGTCACGGGCGATTTCCAGTAGAGCCTCCGCGATAGGAGGTCGTCAAGAATAATTTCCGCAAATTTGGGTGGCACGTCCCTGAGTCTTCGAAGGGCGTGGTCGCGTGAAACACGCCCTTCGAAGACTCAGAGCGTGCCACCCGGTTTTTTTGTAAAGCCCGAAGTTGTTTTTGACCCCTTCCCTAAGGCCCGTTTGCACCGTCCCGTTGCGTTCCGGCTATACGCCGACTGGGCGATCGATTTCGAGCAAGTCGCAGACTTTTTCTAAAAGCTTTTCGGTTGTGAAAGGCTTCTGCATAAAATCGTTGGCTCCGGCAACTCGAAGATCGTTGATGCGATCCATCTCGACCATCCCGGAAATGCACAGAATCTTAACGATATCCATCGTTCGATCCGATCGCACTCGAGTGCAAACTTCGCGACCGTTGATATCTGGAAGCATCACGTCCAAGACGACAACGTCCGGTCTAAATTCTTTGACTTGCATGCCTGCGTCAAAGCCATTGTTGGCCGTACGAATATCGAAGCGACCATCGCGTTCGAAGCAATCGACCATCAAGTCAACCAAGTCTTGATCATCGTCGACAATCAGCAATTTCTTCTTGCCGCTTTCTAGAGCGTCCGTAGGAATTCCGTTGTCTCGCATGAAGACGAACAACTGATCGCGTGGGATGCGTCGAAATCGACTACCCGGTACTCGAAATCCTTTGAGCGACCCATTGTCAAAGCAACGAATAATCGTTTGCTGACTGACTTTGCAAAGCTTTGCAGCTTCACCCGTTGTAAATACTGTTTTATTATTATTGGACATCGTTTCGAACCAATCCTTCCTTCACGATCGGTGCCAAGTTCGTTTTACCGAACAAGGCAATCCACTAGATCTCATGGCTCGCAACCTTGCGAACCTGTCAGTCGGCATAACCTTCGGTGTTATCCACACCTGCCAAGCTTACCGAGCTTTCCGATAGTCGCAACATAACGCCAACCGCCAAGGCGGGTCAAGATTGATCCAAAACGCCCAAACCCTTGTGAATACTTAGCTTTACAACTCGAACCGAAATTTCGCAAATTTTTTTTTGGCATTCCGCTGGAGCCAAAATTTTTCTACCAAGGATAAAGAGGAATCATTATGACCTATGGTATATACTTGTCAGCCGCTGGTGCCAACGCCCAGAATCACCGTCTTGAAACACTTAGCCACAACCTAGCCAATATCAACACGCCAGGCTTTAAGCCGCAACTCTCCATTCTTCAAGCGCGTCATAGCGAGGCGATCGAACGCGGCGAAGTCAGTCCTGGCAGTGGCGGAATTGACGATATCGGCGGTGGTATTCAGATCAAACCCAATCAAACCATGCTCAATCAAGGTCCGATCGAGCAAACCAAAGGGGTTACCGACTTTGCGATCAACTCGCCCAACTCGTTCTTTGTTGTCCAGCGTGGCGAAGAGCAACTGCTGACTCGCGCCGGTGGATTTGTCTTCAATGCATCTGGAGTACTAACGACAACTAATGGCGACCCTGTCCTAGCCACCGACGGAAGCCAAATTCGAATCGATGCCAGTCGTCCGTTTCAGGCTCGTGACGACGGAATCATCCAGCAAGGTAACGAATCGAAAGCACTGATGATAGTAAAGCCGAAAGAGCGCGGCGATCTTTCTCGGGCTGGCGATAATCTCTTTCGACCTCTCGCACCGGTTGATCCAGTTCCAAGCAACGAGCGCGAAGTGGTTTCCGGCTATCTCGAAAAATCTGCCGTCGTCCCAACCACCGCGATGATGGAACTCATCGAAGCCTCGAGGCTCTATGAAGCCAATTTGCGAATGATCCAACATCAAGATCAGGCCCTCGGAAATCTCGTCGGTCGTTTGCTTCGCGAGTAATGGCCCAGATTTACACGACTATTCCAACGAAGCATTTTTGCGAGAGCACAGATGAAGCCTCCTAACGAGTTCGGCATCGCAATCGACTTTCACCAACGAGGATTGCTCGCCGACGCCGATTTTCTTTATCGTCAAATCCTACAACGAGAACCGCAGAACCCGGACGCTTTGCATCTTTTGGGTGTTGTCAAGTATCAAATGGGCGAACTGGCAATCGCAAACGCCATGATTTCAGAGGCAATTTTATTGCGTCCTGACCATGCAGCATTCCACTGCAACCTGGGACTAATCTTGAGAAACCAAGGAGATTTGGAAGCCGCGTACGCGGCATTCAACCGAGCGATTGCACTTCAACCGATTTATCCTGAAGCATTTCATAATCTCGGCATTGTCTTGGATGATCGTGGAGATTTTCATGCGGCGGCAATAGCCCATCAACAAGCCATTCACTTAAGACCGGACTACACGGACGCCTACAGCCATTTAGGCTTTGCTCTTGATAAACTCGGTATAACGGAACAAGCGGTGCAAGTTTTTCTGCGGCTATCGCAGATCCAAGCTAACCATGCAGATACGTTTTATAATCTTGGACTTCTCTACGAACGACTCGGGCATTGGCAGGCTGCGATACAGTCGCTCCTAAAAGCGGTTGCATTGCGACCGGAGCACGCCGAAACTTTTTATGCGTTAGGGCATGCCTTTCAATCCTCGGGGCAGGATGTAGCAGCAATCGATGCAATGGAGCGCGCAATTCGCATTCGACCAGAGTATTCTGAGGCGTGTGCCGATCTAGGAGCAATCTACATGCTCCGTGGCGAACACGAGCTCGCAATTGAGAACTATCGCAAAGCCTATCGATGGAATCCAGAATCTGCCAAAATCGCCGTGTACTACGCCCATCAGCTCCAGCAATGCTGCGATTGGCGAGAGGCTGATGGCGTTTCACGAAAAGCCATTGCAAACGTCGAGAAATCCTTTCTCGATGATTCTTCCGATTTTGCATCGCCCTTTTATTGGATGACGTTGCCGATACCGACCACGCTTGAACAGCAGTTTCGCTGCGCTCGAAAACGCGTGCAAGTAACGTCAGGTAAAAGCAACCCAGATCGCGCTCGGCATTCTGCCGTACCTGTTGAGAAAAAGCAGCTTACGCTTGGATATTTGTCTGCCGATTTTCGCAATCATCCAGTGGCTTGGCTGACGGCTGAATTATTCGAAGTTTACGACCAAAGTCGATTTCGCGTCATCGGCTATTCTTACGGACCCGAGAACGACGATCCCATTCGGAATCGAATCGCCAAGGGCGTTGGCTTGTTTCGAGACATTCGATCGATCGGATTTCGAGAGGCAGCAAACCGCATCGCTTCCGACGGTGTCGATATTCTCATCGATTTGACGGGCTATACGGGCAAAGCCCGACCGCAGATTCTGGCCCATCGACCTGCCCCGATTCAAGTCAACTATCTGGGTTATCCCGGTACAATGGGGGCCGATTTTATTGACTACATGATCGTCGATCATTTTATCGCGCCTTGTGAACATCAGCCCTACTATGCTGAACAACTGGTTCACCTACCCGGTTGTTATCAGGTCAACGATAGCCAGCGTAGCATTTCAAAAGTACTCCCATCGCGCCGCGAATGCAGTTTGCCGGAAGACGCATTCGTCTTTTGTTCATTTAACAACACCTACAAAATTACGTCGGCGATGTTTGATGTTTGGATGCGTCTGCTGCGCGCCAATCCCAATAGCGTCTTGTGGCTCTTAGAACCAAGCCTACTAGCAAAAAGACACTTGCAACTTGAAGCGATTAAGCGCGATGTTTCATCGGAACGCCTTGTCTTTGCGGCAAAGTTGCCAATGCCAGAGCATCTAGCACGACATCGACTAGCCGATCTTTTTCTCGACACATTTCCGGTCAATGCGCATACGACAGCTAGCGATGCGCTACAAATGGGCTTGCCCTTGATCACTCTGGCAGGCGAAACAATGATCGCTCGCGTAGCAGGTAGCCTTCTTCATAGCGTTGGAATGAGCGAACTGGTTACGCACCGATTGTCCGACTACGAAAGACTTTCTTGCAGTCTTGCCCAGAATCCTTCGGCCCTAAGTGAAATTCGACATCGACTTGCTCAGAACATTGTCCAATCTGACCTCTTTAGCGGTCAGGCATTCGCCAGAAAGATCGAGAAAGCCTATGAGGCGATGTGGAAACGCTATCTTAGCGGACTTGCTCCCTGTCCGATCAAGGTCGAATGACCTCGATGGGATGACCTGGACTTGCTTGGGGCGCTTTTGGTATTTCGATTCATGTGTATCGATTGGGCGTTGGTGCGAGGGCGTCCCGCCCGCAGTATTTGCAATGTGCGGGTGGGACGCCCTCGCACCCCAAAAACTTTGGAGTTACTAAATGAACAACGGCATCAATTTTTTCGGTTGGATTCGCGACGGTGTCAAGCAATCGGTTTTGCTGGGTGTCAGCGATGCGATCGAAACGATCGGTACCCCCGACGACGTCAAAGGAATGCATCCCAACGTCGCAGCGCTCCTGCGTGGCCAGCCGACCGATTCGACATCATCGACAGGGATCGCCCGAATCGGTGGACAAGGTACGGCCAGCAAAAAACGACTCGGCAAATCGCTTCGCGATATCGGCCCAACAACTGGTCCGTCGTAGAAGGTTACGCCACTTGGCTATGTTGTAATCTTCTTGTAGCGAAATCGTTTGGGTTCATCGTCTTTAATCCCCAAACGCTCTCGACGCTGATCTTCGTAGGTCGCAAAATTCCCTTCGCACCAATGGACGTGTCCATCGCCTTCAAAAGCTAAGATGTGCGTCGCGATTCGGTCGAGAAACCAACGATCGTGGGAAATGACGACTACGCATCCGACGAAGCTAGTGATTGCTTCTTCGAGAGCCCGTAGCGTATCGATATCCAAATCGTTGGTCGGTTCGTCGAGCAACAGCACGTTGCAACCGCGACGCAAAAGTTTGGCGAGGTGTACTCGATTGCGTTCACCACCGGACAAGTCGCCAACTTTCTTTTCTTGATCGGTGCCTTTAAAGTTGAACTTCGAAACGTAGGCACGCGCGTTCAATCGCTTGCCGCCCATATCGAGCAAGTCGTTGCCACCGCTGATCTCTTGATAGAGCGTATTGGTCGGCGTGAGCGAATCGCGACTCTGATCGACGTAACCGAATTCAACGGTTTCGCCGACTCGGAGCGTCCCCGCATCAGGCGTATCTTGCCCGGTCATCATTCGGAAAAGCGTTGTCTTTCCAGCACCATTCGGACCGATCACACCGACGATACCTCCAGCAGGAAGTCGGAACGTCAAGTCTTCAATCAGCAACTTATCACCGAACGCTTTGCTGAGTCCATTGGCTTCAACAACGACTTCACCGAGATGCTTGCCAGGCGGAATTTGCATTTCCAATTCCTCTGGTCGATCCTCGAATTGCTCCGCCGCCATCTGCTCGTACGATGCAATTCGGGCTTTGCTCTTCGCTTGTCGCGCTTTGGGCGACATGCGAATCCATTCGAGTTCTTTGGCAAGCGTCTTCTGTCGAGCTACCGCATGTTTCTGTTCGATCGCCAAACGCTTTTGCTTTTGATCGAGCCAAGCGGAGTAGTTTCCTTCGAACGGATAGCCTTGGCCTCGGTCTAGCTCGAGAATCCACTGCGCCACATTGTCCAAGAAATAGCGATCGTGCGTCACGGCCACAACTGTTCCTGGGTACTTTGCAAGATGCTGTTCGAGCCATTCGACAGCTTCGGCGTCTAAATGGTTCGTCGGTTCATCTAGCAGCAGCAAGTCGGGTTGTTGGATCAAGAGCTGGCACAGCGCCACACGACGTCGTTCACCGCCCGATAGCGTGGTCACCTTCGCATCGCCTGGCGGCAGGTTCATGACTGACATTGCCAATTCAACCTGACGATCCAGTTCCCAAAGATTGGTACTGTCGATCACGTCTTGAAGTCTCGCCATTTCATCGCAAAGTTTTTGCATTTGTTTATCGTCGGTAACTTCGCCGAGAAGCATCGAGATTTCATTGTATCGATCGAGAACCACTCGACGCTTGGCAACCGCTTCTTCAACGTTTCCTTGCACGTCTTTCGTCTCGTCCAGTTGCGGTTCTTGCGCCAGATAGCCAGCGGTAAATCCTTTGGCTAGCTTGGCGGAACCATCGAACTGAGTATCGGCACCGGCCATGATGCGCAGCAGGGTGCTTTTCCCGGACCCGTTGGAACCAAGCACCCCGATTTTTGCGCCGGGGTAAAAGGCAAGGTGAATCCCTTTAAGGACTTCCTTAGCGCCACGCTTTTTGGTGAGATCTTCGATCTGATAGATGTATTGTCGGCTCATAAAACTTTGACTTAAAGGAAACTTCGATCACTCCCACTCGATGGTTGCAGGAGGCTTACTACTGATGTCATAACAAACGCGATTGACGCCGCGAACTTCGTTGATGATTCGCGTGCTAATCCGCGCCAGCAAATCGTAGGGCAGATGGCTCCAATCGGCAGTCATAAAGTCGTCGGTATTGACGCAGCGGACGGCGACGGCGTTTTCATACGTCCGTGCATCGCCCATCACACCGACGCTTTGAACCGGCAGCAAAACAGCGAAAGCTTGTGACGTTTGGCGATAAAGTCCCGCGTTCTTGATTTCGCTGACGACAATTTCGTCGGCCTCACGCAGCACGGCTAACTTTTCGCGAGTGATTTCGCCAAGGCAACGGACGGCGAGTCCTGGACCAGGAAAAGGATGTCGCCAAACGAGGGCTTCCGGCAATCCAAGTTCCGCGCCCAACCGCCGCACTTCGTCCTTGAATAGATCGCGCAACGGTTCGATCAATTCAAAGCCAAGCTCTTCGGGCAAACCGCCAACGTTATGGTGTAGCTTGATTGTCGCCGCCGGTCCATCCGGTGCCGCGCCACTCTCGATCACATCGGGATAGAGTGTACCTTGGGCCAGGAATTTTGCGTCTTTGATTTTTGCGGCTTCTGCCTTAAAGCATTCGATAAAGGCATGGCCAATGCGACGTCGTTTTTCTTGCGGTTCGCTAATCCCCGCCAACGCGTTCATAAAGAGCGCTTCGCCATCGACGACATGCAGGTCAGCTTTAAAATGTTTGGTGAATTCGGTGATGACCGCCGTTTGCTCATCTTTGCGAAGCAGGCCATTGTCGACCAAAATACACGACAACTGTGAACCGATCGCTTTGTAGAGCAGCGCGGCAGTTACGCTGCTGTCGACGCCGCCGGAGAGACCACAAATGACGCGATTTTTACCGACAATTTTCCGGATGTGCTCGATCGTCTGCGTAACGAAATTGCTCAAGTGCCATCGTCCTTCGCAGCCGGCAATGTTGTACAGAAAGTTATGGATGAGCGTTCCGCCCAACGACGTATGGGTAACTTCGGGATGAAACTGAAGTCCATAGACGGGTAAGCTTTTATGACTCACTGCGGCAAAAGGACAAGTCGATGTCGAGGCGAGAGGCTCGAATTCGTCGCTTAAATTGCTCACTTGATCGCCATGACTCATCCAGACATCGATTTCATGTGGGAAGCCAGCAAAGAGATCCGCCATGTTCCCAATCTTTAATCTAGAGCGACCGTATTCACGAGCTGGGCTGTGCGTTACCTTGCCGCCCAGACTTTCCGAAATCAATTGCATTCCGTAACAGATCCCTAAAATGGGAATCCCGAGCTTGAAGATCGCGGGATCGCATTTGGGAGCCCCTTTTTCATAGACGCTGTTTGGTCCACCCGACAAAATGATAGCCGACGGCTTGCGTTGTTCGATCGCGGCGATCGAGATATTGTGCCGAACAATTTCGCAATAGACGTGTTGTTCTCGAACCCGGCGAGCAATCAATTGGGCGTATTGCGAACCAAAATCCAAGACGATCACACGTTCATCGGCGAGGGTGCCTACGCTCGAAATCGGCCCATTGGAGACTGACATACAAATCCTACGATTCAAAACTGCATTGAGAAACTGCGATCAAAAGTTTTGATCGGAGCGGCAGTATATCGCACGAACTAATCTTTCGCGATTGCTAGTTTGGGATCGTTGCGTTTTCGGAACATGGTCAACTGATTCCCGCATTCGCTATAGAAAACTTCGCTCATGAGGTTTTCGATCAAATGGACACCTCGGCCACGCGGCTTTTCGAGCAAGTCGTCGTCGGTGCAGTCTCTTAAGGCCGATCGACAAAAACCTGCCCCCTCGTCGGTTATCCGGATAAAGCAAAAGGTGGGTGAAACTTTGAATTCGACCTGGATAAACTTGGTCGTATCCCGTTTATTGCCATGTTCGATCGAGTTGACTATCCCTTCTTCAACGGCCATCCGAACTTGAAACAGATCGCGACCCTCCCAATCTGACTTTTCGAGCGCCTGAACAAGTTCCTCGATGACGACATGGCCTTGTTCCATGTCGCTCGGCAACTTGCGGCTCAGCGTCCAGGCCCAATCGATATTGACTGTTGGGAGCATCCAGGCCTCAATACTCGTTCAACGGAGAGGAAGAGGAGAAGAAGGAATCACAAAGGAAAACGGACTTTTATAGCGAAAATGCTTCGAGCGCATCGATCTCCGACTTGCGGATATCAAAGACGCGATCCAAGCGTGTTATCGTGAAAACTTCCTTTATTTCTGCACGAAGATTGCACAACTTTAGTCGCCCTTGAACAGCTTTGAGCTTCGAGTTTAGCGATATCAGCTTGTTGAGCGCCGCGCTGGACATGAATTCGACTCCTTCAAAATTCAGGAGAAGAACCGAGCACTTATCGACCAAGACGAGTGAATTTAGCTCCTCACCCAACATCTCGATGCTTGCCGAATCGACGATTTTTTTGTCGACAAAGCGTACTACGGAAACTGGGCCATTTTCGGCAACCACAATGCGACGCTTTGTACTCATTAGAAAACGGTTCCCTGCCTTGCATGAAAGACGAATGAATAAACAACTAGAATCAAGGCCGTAAGCTTTAAGCTTATCCCGATTGCAAGCAATTGCAAATCGGGGATCATTTCTTTAACAAGTGGGCAAGCGATCCGGTCGTCAAAACGATTGTTCCCAACACAATCAATACGACAGACCAACCCCAAAGTATCGACATCGTGCTTTTCATGGTCAATCGTTCTTTAAAGCAGTAGTAATGCGCATAGAACGGGATGGCAATGCACATCAAACCCTGAGCAGCTTGATCGCGAAAAGCCGCCGCGCTGGTGGCGATCCATGCCATCGTGACTACCATCGCGCTGACCAAGGTACCGATGACAGCCAGCGCGTTGGGTAGCGGTAATCGCTGCAATTTCCCTTTAAAAGACGTCTCTACCGCCTGAATAGCTTCGCCCTCGTCGTCCTTGGAAAATCCTTCGACCAAGATAACTCCGAACGCAATCACGGTGATCATTCCAAGTACCAGCGCCAGTGCAACCCACCACGGTGCACCGGTAAACTTTGCCGCTTCGTCGGCATCGTACTCTTTTTTGAGGCTCTTCTTAGCTTCATTTAACTGCCGATTGGCAAACGCTTCTGGATCAAGCGACGCCGTTTCGATCTCGGCGCCCTTCATTTTCTGGCCCGTCGCGAGATGAAATCCGCAACTTGTACAAAGAGCCGCATTCGGATCGATCGGGGCCTTGCAGGATGGACATTGTGGTCCTTTCGGTTTGTCGAGTCCGGCTTCAGAAAAAAGCTTGTCCAATGCATTGTCACTGGGCGCACTCGACTTCTTTGCAACCGCCGCCGGTTTTGGAATGGGCGAAGTTGTCGACGCGCTTTTGGGCTTTGAAGTTCCCTTTGCAGCCGACGATGCCGTTTCGCTGCCACCCGAACTCGACGGAATGCGAAGGATTTCCGAGCATTTCGGGCACTTTCCCGATTTACCAGCCATGGCGTCTGCTACAGAAAGGCTTTGACCACAACGACAGGTGACGCGTATCGGCATGTGAATCCTTACAAACACAAAAAAACAAGTGCTATGTCCTTGTCACTAATCTAATCTCCACGATGCCAATTTGACAGGAGCGTTCACCATGCATTTGAAGCGACAGCTGATGCAGTGGTAGGACAGATGAAATGAGTAGTACAGCGCCTAGCAGGCTGTTGATATAATAACCCGACGCGTTAGCGAGGGATTTACTCGGATCCTTGCTAACGCATCGGGTTATGAATAGTCCGGGCAAGCGCCATCTGCTCACATTTGGAGCAGAGGTTCGTTACGAATACGCAACGCTTTTACCCACGAATTCCGGCATCACCCGCCGTTCGGCACGCCGATTGCTCAGACCCGCAGCCAAGCGTTGGGAACATGTCGTTTTGACGCCCGACCCACGATGCACGGTCTGCGCACCTGGCATTTCGATGCTCCACTCAATCCATTACTAGTTTTCGATATCCAAACACGGGAGGGTTCGGCAAATGGCCGCGGCTGTAAAAGAAAAAGCAAAAGTAAAGTTGGTTCCACTTGGCGACCGGTTGGTTGTGCAACGGGAGGTTTCTGAAGAAAAGACGGCAGGTGGGATCTTGCTGCCAGATTCAGCCAAGGACAAGCCGACCCGCGGAAAGATTATCAGCGTTGGCGACGGACGCATCCTCGACGATGGCTCACGCGCTCCGCTCCAAGTCAAAGCTGGCGACAAAGTGCTCTTTACCAGCTACGCTGGCGAGCAAATCGAAGTCGATGGCGACGAATATTTGCTGATGAACGAAAGCGAAGTCCTCGCAATTCTAGGCTAGTCACCCCTTCACGCTCGAAATAAATCAACAACCCATTTCCGGAGAATAATATCAGATATGCCTAAGATCATCGCATTTGATCAAGAAGCGCGCGAAGCGATCCGCCGAGGTGTTTCCAAGTTGGCCCGTGCTGTCAAAGTTACGCTTGGGCCTCGCGGTCGCAACGTAATCCTTCAAAAGAGCTTTGGTAGCCCAACGGTCACAAAAGACGGCGTTACCGTCGCAAAAGAAATTGACCTCGAAGATGTTTACGAAAACATCGGTGCTCGAATGGTCCGCGAAGTTGCTAGCAAGACAAGCGATGTTGCCGGCGATGGAACCACCACCGCAACCGTCATGGCCGAAGCCATTTTCAACGAAGGACTCAAAGCGGTTGTCGCTGGCGTGAATCCGATCCAGTTGAAGTCTGGGATCGAAAAAGCCGTTTCCGACATCACTGACAAACTTCACAAGATGTCGATCAAGATCAAAGACAAAAGCGAAATGGCCAATGTCGCTGCGATCGCTGCCAACAATGATCGATCGATCGGCAATTTGCTGGCTGACGCGATGGAAAAGGTCGGCAAAGACGGCGTGGTTACCGTCGACGAAGGCAAAAGCCTTCAGGATGAACTTGAATTCGTCGAAGGAATGCAATTCGATCGCGGCTATCTCTCGCCTTACTTCGTAACCGATTCGGCGACGATGGAAGTGGTCCTTGAAGAACCGTACATATTGATCTGCGAAAAGAAGATCACGAACATTAAAGATTTGGTTCCAGTCTTGGAGCAAGTAGTCCAACAAGGCAAGCCTTTGTTGATCATTGCCGAAGATGTCGAAGGCGAAGCCCTCGCAACATTGGTGATCAACCGCCTGCGTGGGACATTGAATATTGCCGCCGTCAAAGCGCCCGGATACGGCGATCGACGCAAGTCGATGATGGAAGACATCGGTATTGTGACTCATGCGCTGCCCGTTTTCGAAGCCCTTGGTCGTAAGCTTGATTCTTTGACCTTGGCCGACCTCGGCAAGGCGAAGAAGGTCATTATCGACAAGGACAATACGACGATCATCGAAGGTGCTGGCAAGAGTGCCGACATTAAGGCTCGTATCGATCAGATTCGACGTGAAATCGAAAACACGACCAGTGACTACGATAGTGAGAAGCTCGAAGAGCGACTTGCGAAGCTCGCCGGTGGTGTCGCCAAGGTAAACGTTGGTGCTGCGACCGAAAGCGAAATGAAAGAAAAGAAAGCCCGCGTCGAAGACGCTTTGCATGCAACCCGCGCTGCGATTGAAGAAGGCATTCTTCCTGGCGGTGGCGTCGCTTTGCTGCGTGCGTCGACTTCGGTTAAGCCAAGCGAAGACCTCACTCAAGACGAAAAAGTCGGCTACAACATTATCGTCCGCTCTTGCCGCGCACCGTTGACTATGATCGCGGCGAACGCTGGCCAAGATGGTGGTATCGTCTGTGAAAGAGTTTCGGAAGCTAAAGGCAATCATGGCTATAACGCACTGACGAACGTCTATGAAGACATGGTCAAAGCTGGCGTCATCGACCCGACCAAGGTAACGCGAACCGCGTTGAGCAACGCGGCTTCAGTTGCGGTTTTGCTCCTTACGAGCGATGCGTTGATCGCTGAAAAGCCCAAGGACGATCACGGTAAGAAGGGTGGCCACGGCGGCGACCACGATATGTACTAAGTCGATTCTTTGGGATCGAAAAGTCGAAGTCTAATAAGCGTTTGCTGGTTTTCCAGCAAACGCTTTTTCGTTTTTTAAAGAGGATCAAGTGCGTAAATCTCGTGCCGAGCCGAACGATATCTAACAGCGACCATCACACCGCGTGGTCCGAAAACAGATGGAAAAGTTTCGTCCGCCGTAGCATGCAGCCAAACAATGCTAGTCATTGCCAAATCAACTAACGGCCGATCTTGTGCGGAAACGGGTTGCTGGCTAATTTCTCGTAACAGAAATAGTTGCGACCAGTTATCGTCAATGCTGTATCGAACGCACTGAACCAATTCATCGGGACCTATTTCACTCAGTTCTTTGTGGCACTTCGTTTCCCGTTCTAGCCGAAGGCGTAAGCGAATCCCGACAACGACACTTACGCCTTCGGCAAGACGGGAAACGAACGCAATCCGCACAGTTTCGCAATTCAATAAGCCGGACGTCCTCCTTAAGGTTGGTGATAACAAAATCGCCAACGCCAATGCTGGCCGCAAATACCGTCAACCGAAAGAGCACCTGCTCGGCCACTCAAATCAAGACCTGGCAAGAACATGAGTACAACGCTGAGGGCGAGTCTCATGCCTTTTGTGTATAGGTACCGTACGATTATTTATCGATCATTACTTAGTTCAGAAGTTCAGAACAGGTGCTGCAACTCTTTTCGAATTCGCTTCAAGACCCTTGACCTTGCTTTGATCACCGCATTGATCGTGATTTGAAGCTGCTCGGCGACTTGTCGAGGCTCTTTTCCGAATACAACTTGCTCGTGGAAAGCCGTCCAAGTCGTTTCACTAAAGTCGGTGCTTGCAATTTTCATGGCACGACGCACTAGGTACTCATCGTGCTCTCGATCAAAGGCGTGTGACAAATGACTATTAGAATCGCGAACGTCGTCAAGTTCGATCAAGCAAGCCTGCTCAGCATGCTCGCGAAAATAGCGTTTAAGGTGGTTGGCAAGTATCGATCGCAACCAACCGCGAAAGGCACCGACATGCTGGTGTTTGAATTCGTGAACTCGGCGAACGACCACCATCAAAACATCTTGCGTTAGATCTTCGGCATCGACCGAAGGAATCCCAGCTCGCTGGCACCAACGAGCGATTAATGGCGAGTAAATCTCGACCAAGGTCTTCCATTCGGAGTCTTGCGGTGACCTTACCAATCGGTCTAGCCACGTGATCGAGGTTTCTAAGTCGTTGCCCACAGTTACTCCTTTACTTTTCGATTCCTGTCAATCGAACTGTATGGCCGTGGGATTCAGGATGTCGACGCTGCAACCGAGCACTGCGATCGCAGGGTAACGACTTACAACAGGATCGCAGACGCAGGCGAGTACTTCAAGTTGGTCGACCAAAACAGCCAACCGGCTATGATCCAGAACTATTTCTAGATTTGTCCATTCCTTGTTCAATGAATCCTTGATTTGATAGTTCGAAACAAGCTTCTCTACCCTATTGGCAGCTTTCATGACGAAGATCCAATCGCTGGAAGTTTCACGTTTGAGCTGGATATTGTACTCGGGTCCGTCGTCTGAAAGGAGTGAAACTTTGAAGTACGAAAGTTTGCCGAGTTCGACAAAACGAACGTCTGCTCGGATCGTAAATTTTCTGGCTTGAAAATGTTTAAAATTTAGCCAGATTTGATAGTTTCGACCCATCGCATCCATATGCAGGGTGTTTCCCTCGACCGAGAAATTCTTGCGAGAGCCGTCTCCGATCGTTGTCGGGATAAGAAGTGGATGAACAATTCCTTCTCCTTCTACTTTGGTGGATAACGTCGAATCTGTCTTCGAAGAAACATCGGCGATAGCCTCCTTTTTGTTGGATGACTCATTTAAATTTGCTCCGAGAAATCCGAATTTCCATAGCGACCATCCCGCAAGGCTGATCACACCCATACCGCCGGCAATCGCAAGTCGTCGGTCAAACGCAAATTTCGCTGAGTGCTCCGCTAATTCTGAAGTTGAATGGTCCGTCCGCTCGCCGAATCTCGACAGTGCGGTTATCACTTCGGATGCCGATGCGAATCGATTGTCAGGTCGCTTGGCCATCATCTTGACGACGATCTCCTGCAAGTCGTCAGGGATATCGTTGATCGGCGGCGGCGATTCATAGCGGTGAGAATCTAGTTTTCCTAAGATCCCCATCATCGCGAATGGTGGACGGCCTGAGAGTAAGTGGTACAAGGTACAGCCTAAGCTATAGATATCCGACCGATGATCGGCTTTGCGTGCATCTTCGGCTTGTTCAGGCGCGACGTAATCAGGCGTACCGACGACCATATTTTCACCGGTGATAGAGGATTCTGCGCTCGGCATCACCACCAATCCAAAATCCAAGATTTTGACCACATGGTCGCGTGTTTGGATCAAGTTTCCGGGCTTGACATCGCGATGAACAATCCCTGCTCGATGAGCTTGTTCGAGACCGCGTGCGGCGTCGCAAATGGATTGACAGGCATCTTCGATTGGCAGAGGCCCAGACGTCAGTCGTTCGGAAAGAGTTTCGCCATCAATGTATTCGACAACGAGAAACAGCGTGTCGCCAATGTATTCTGCATCGTAGGCCGCAACGATATTGGGATGTTGAAGTTTCGCAATCGCCTGAATCTCGCGACGAAATCGCTCCATCGCATCTGCTTGAAGTATTCGTTCCGAGCGGATAACTTTGATCGCAACCAGCCGGTCCATGACTAGATGCTGTGCTAACCAAACCGTTCCCATCCCACCTCGACCAAGTGGACGAAGGATTCGATAGCGAGGATGATTTTCGAGCTCCTTCGGCAGACGGAAAAGTTTCGTAAGCCGCGAGATCGAGCTGCGATCCGAGTCGACATTACTTTCGACATTCGAATTCTTCGCATCGACTTTATCAACGGATGTCGAATCGACTTTTCGAACATAGGTTCGTTGATCGCTCTGTTGGCAGCGATCATGATTGACCTCAAGGCTCGAAGCCGCGTCGGATAGCGATTCGTTCGCTGATAAGAGCTCGACAACTGAATCATGCGGAGTAGTCGCTGCAGCTCGTTCGAGGCATGAATCGCACTCATCCAAATGCGACTCGACGGCGACTTGCTCAGCATCGCCGAGTTGACCGAGTAGAAGTCGGTTGAGTTGCTCTTCTTCGAGATGATGTGAGCCCATATTACTTTCACCTGTGCACTCTGAACAGCATTATCATCCCTTTCGGATTCCGCTGAATCCGTTTTGATCACAGCCCTAGCACCGTTTTGGCATCCTAGCAGAATACACGAAGCGATGGCAAAAACCAATTGCTCCCTGCGCATTCATTTTCGCCTTTCGCCGCCACGTTCGCCTTTCGTTGCCTTGTTCGCCAGAAAGTGGGTGGCTAAATGCAAGTTGACATCTTAGCGCCAACCAATATCTTTTTCGCATCCGACTTCCCAAGGTATAGGCAACCGTGGCTACGAAGTAAATTCGAAAATCTTTTGGCTTTCGAGGCTTTGCCTGAAAAAAAACGGCATGAACTGTGTGGCAAGAAGTTTTTCCCAGGCCGCGTTAAAGGCTTTTCCATGTCCATAACACAAAACCGATTCTCGAAAGTGAACGTCCCAATCGACCAGATGACGAATTCCCCGATTTTCAAACCGGAAAGCGCCACTATCCCCGTCGATACTGCATCCCATTTAATCCAGGGTATCGTTCGAATCGCTCACGTGCACGCCACATTGGTCGATCGCCGGCAAGCGGTCTTGGATTTATTGCTCAAGATTCTTGGAGCAAAATTCGCTACCTGGTCATGGGGCTACGGTGATCTCACTGGTACGGAAATTCAACCGATTGCGATGCTAACTTCGGGTTATAGCCAAGATGAAATGGTGGTTTTTTGTCGGATGGGGCTCGACCCCGAAAGCGAGCGATTGTTCCGAAGACCGATTTGGGATCGTATGAAAGGAAGTAGCCATTCGACGGTTATTCGTCGCGATATTTTTGCGGATCTCGACTGGTCGCAATCAAAAATGCGAGATTACTTGCAAGAAATGCAGGCCGACGAGTGGATCCATGCCTTGCGCCATCAATCGAGAGGCGTATGGTCGAACATGTGCCTGATTCGCCGTCTTGGCGATTCCGAGTTCACCGCAAACGATGTGATAATCCTCGATCTTGCGATGCAGTCGATTGCTTGGTTGCATGCGACGGCGAGTGAAGGGCTCCCCTCGGAGGCGTTAGAAGGGCTTACCGACAAACAGCGACTCGTAACCCTTTTGTTGCTCGACGGTTTTTCACGCAAGATGATCGCGACGCATCTCAACATTGCCGAAGCCACGGTTGGAGATCACATCAAAAGCATTTTCCGACATTTCAAAGTCAACTCCGCCATGGAACTATCCGCATTTTTCTTGCGAAACAAATGAAATCGTCTATTCGTTTCCCGTTCTAGCCGAAGGCGTAAGCTCGCCATCAAAAATGACCCCAAACCTTCAACCCATCCCAACATCGAATCCCCACTATCCAATCTTAATATTCGAATATTGTCATCTTCGCCGTGTTCGTGCTTTCACGACGAAGCCGCACTTACGCCTTCGGAATACATCCAACGCTTACGCCTTCGGCTAGAACGGGAAACGAATGAAACGAAAGACCGTGTTAATGGTAGGTGGTCCAAGCGTTTTTTGGCAAGCCTGCAAAGGGTGTCACGAATTCCCAAGATTGTTTTTCCTTCCCCTCCTTTATCGGATTCTCGATGACATAGGCCATCGCATTTTCTATCGCCTCTTCCGAATCCAAGTAACACTTCCACGCACGCATCGACCACGGCGAAGGTAACTTGCCATTTTTCATTCGATAGTCCTTCAAAGGATGAAGGCCATCGGCTACTAACTGGCGAGTGGCTGCCCCTTTGAGCAAATTCGCCATCTGCTCGACCTTGAAACGATGTCGAGCAATCACCAGATGAACATGTTCTGGAAGAATCGCGCACGCCCAAACTGTATAGTCGTTCTTAAGACAATGTTTGCCAAAACCACGAGCAATACTCTCGGCTTGCAAGCCATCGATAGAAACCGGTGGAAACTCGAGCGAATGACGAGCTTCCTCACGACGTTGGAGTTCATCGGGGGAAAGCTGGTCAAGCGACCGTTTTTCGAAGCGATCGGACTGCACACTAAAGCGAGCCAGTTCCCATTTACGAACGAATTCCGACCAAGCACCGCGCGGATCATTGGGAAGCCAATAGCCATACATCGACAAGATCAGATGATATCCATGAACCATCGCCAGCCCTCCGACAGTCATATTAATAAAAGTGATATCGCCACATTCGAGTCCCATTCTACGAACCCCAACACCCATCCGCCAGTCATTTTCCGCCCTTTCCCCCTCGTTTCCCGTTCTAGCCGAAGGCGTAAGCGTGGAGCTCAAAAAACACGCAACAATTCAATAAACCTAACGAATCTCGTCACTTCTTCGCAGCAGCACTCTGTACTCAACGGGCAACCACGCTTAAGCCATCTGCTTACGTTCAACGCTTACGTTCAACGCTTACGTTCAACGCTTACGTTCAACGCTTACGTTCAACGCTTACGTTCAACGCTTACGCCTTCGGCTAGAACGGGAAACGAGGGGGGAACAACAATTTTGCTCGGTATTCCCGGAATTAGGGATAGCGATCCCAATTGCCGTCGTTACGGTTTAGATAACCATCTTCGCAATTCCGTCCAGAGGCTTGAGGTGATTCCGATGCGACCCGTAGGCAGAACGACAAGTATTTTCGAGCGAATTACGCTTTCCTCGCGTGCTCTCACCACACGTTCCACGAGAACTCGCCGGGAAAAATTCCGTCGCCAATTAGCGATCGAATCGCTCGAAGAACGACGGCTCTTGGCCGTTGGTGACTTGGATTTAACGTTTGACTCCGATGGCAAGCTTACGTTTTCGTTTGATTCAGCCAACACATCCGCATATGCGACCGATGTAAAATCGGTGAATGGCAAGATTGTTGCGGTGGGGAGCGTCGAAAACGCGTTCGGGGTGGCTCGATTCAATAACGACGGCTCCGTCGACTCAACATTTGATGGCGACGGCAAAGCAATTTATACCTCTTCGAACTTTAGCGTTGTCGGCGAGAACGTTTTCTTGGCAACGATGAATGTAGCTGGTGCATCGAAAATCATCGTGGCAGGAACAACGCAATTAACATCTGGCGCTGTCGCAATTACTTTAGTTCGTTACAACGACAACGGTTCGCTTGATACAAGCTTTGATGGCGATGGATTGGCGACCGCGTCAATTCCGTCCTACATTCCATCCGTTCGCTCGGTTACAGTCGACTCGCAAAACAGGATCGTCGTTGGCGGATGGGTTGCCGACGGTTTTCTCAGCGGAAGTATCCTGGTCGCTCGTTTCAATTCCAACGGCAGTCTTGACAACAACTTCAGCGGCGATGGTCTGCAATTCGATACGCTCAGTTTCAATTTCCCTGTCAAACGGGATTATGCATTTGATGTCACGGTCGATAACCAGGATCGAATCGTCGCTGTCGGCTACAAGGAGCTAAATCCTAGCACCCCCCAGGCAATATATCAAATTGAAATCGCGCGTTTTTTAACAGATGGGATTCCCGATACATCTTTCGGCATCGCTGGCAACGCTGGCACCGTCTTACTTGCGAATCATCCGACCCTTTTCGAAGGCGCGGTATCCGGCCATGCAGTGGCAGTTAATTCATCCGGGAAAATCATCGTAGCTTCAAACTCCTTCTTGGGATTCCGTGTCTCGCGTCTACTAGACAACGGTGCCCTGGATACGAGCTTCGGAGAATTGACACTGACAGGGACAACACGGACAGGGGAAGTCAGGTATCAGAATGCAAGCGGTAACCGACAACTTGCGTTGGCGATGCAATTGGACGCAATAGGCAGAATTGTCGTGGCCGGTTCCGTTTTGCCAACCAATACTTCGAGCAATACAAATTTTGCATTGTCTCGATTCACAGCCGATGGAGATTTGGATGCGTCGTTTAACAGTGGCGTCTTAGTTAATACGGACGTCGCTGGGAGCGGCCGCTTCGATGAAGCGTATGCTATTTCCTTGGATCCGCAGGGGAAAATCATCCTTGCCGGACGAGCCGATCGTAATCCGTCTGGATCGAATGCAGCTATCGCCCGTTACGACGGTGGTTCATATGGTTTAAGCGTTACTCGATCAGGCAGCGGAAAAATAACGAGCAGTCCGGACGGGATCGACTCTTCTATCGGAAACAGTTCAGCTAACTTCGCAGACGGAACGGAAGTCACGCTAACTGCGACGCCTGCCGCTGGCTCAGTCTTTACCGGTTGGAGTGGCGCAGCAGCGGGCTCGAGTC